>CAYYQW010000090.1:0-14386 GCA_964472505.1 uncultured Bacteroidaceae bacterium
TTGAGCATCGATGAAATTTAAGCATTTTTCTGTAATGTCAACTTCTCTCATTTTACAAACGTAACGAATTCGTTACATAAAACCAAGAATTATTCTAACTTTTTAATATCTTTTTTTAAACGCAAGGACTTTTCTTGCATGAAGCACAACATTTGCATAAACAACCGGTATTTATTCCCAATATAGTTCGTGTTTTTCTCTGTTAAAAATATGCCTTTTCAAAAGGAAACCCAAAAGAAAATGCATAATTAGTCTTTGTCTTTAAAATCAAGAGTTTGAGCTATAATTAAGATAAGCCTGCTGTTTTCCGTTTTTTATCACACAAAAAAAGCCCCGGCAACCTGTTAAACTGATGAAAAAACAGGACTGCGGAGCTTTTGTTGATAGTATATATAGCGAATCTAAGGGTAAGTTTTCAAGTGTTTAAATGGGGTTTCCCACAGTTAATGAAAAAAGGAGCAAGATAATCAGCACCGTAATGATACCTATTCCGGCTCCTTTGAAAAAATTGCGAATATTTTCCTTGTGTTCTTCTGATTTTTGAGAGTAAATTTCCATCACAATCGTTTTTTACTATTTACTCATCAGATACAAAAAGCATAAATATTCCATAAAAAAAATCATTTTTTTACGGAATAGTTTAAAAGCAGCTGAAATACTTGCAGTTATTTCGCTTGTTTCAGGCTTAAAACGGCTTGTTCAAAATCCGGGGCTTTAAAAATGTAGCTTCCCGAGACCAATACATCGGCTCCGGCATTTATGAGTTGTGCCGCATTGTTGTTGTCCACACCGCCGTCAACCGATATTTTTGTCGGGGCATTTTTTTCTTTTATCAATCGGCGGGCGGCTTGTATTTTTGAAATGCTTTCGCCTATAAAACTTTGGCCGCCAAAACCGGGGTTTACCGACATAATCAACAGTAAATCAATTTCGCCTATGATGTTCTCCAACCAACTTACGGGACTGTGCGGATTAAGCGCCACGCCGGTTTGCATGCCTTCCTGCTTTATGTTTTGAAGTGTACGGTGCAGGTGGGTGCAAGCTTCGTATTGCACGGTCAAAAGATCGGCTCCGGCCGCTTTAAAATCTTTTATGTAGCGCTCCGGCTGTTCAATCATCAGGTGAACGTCTAAGGGCTTTTGGGCTTTTGCTTTTATGGCTTTTATTATGGGAAAACCAAAAGAAATATTCGGTACAAAATTTCCGTCCATGATATCCAGATGAAACCAATCGGCCGAACTGTTATTCAGTGTTTCTACGGCTTTATCCAATTGTCCGAAATCGGCCGACAGCATTGAGGGAGCTATAAGAGTATTTTGCATGAATGGTATTTTTTTACAAGATAAATTTACAGATTAAAAATAAAAAACAGCACCGAGTCTTAGGCTGTTATAATTGAAATCAACCGGTTCGTAATCATCGTCAACCGATACTTTGCCGCCGGTATAATCATAAGCCAAATAAAAGCGCGAATTAAAGCCGTAGTTGTTAATGCTTGCTCCGACTTGCAGGCGCAGTCCGGCTGAAATCTTATTGAAATAACTCAAATGGTTTATTTGCGGGCCGCCGCCTAAGTAGATTGAATAATTGCCGGATTTCCCAATGACTTGATTATAATTTACGGGTAAAGTAAAAACGCTTCTGAAAAGTGCGCCTTTTCGAGATTCATCGTCTTCGTTGGTATAAGTAAATGTATTTATGTCTTCTTCAAAAATGGCTTGAACCGAAAGCTTTTTACTGTGATTATAAAGTAAACTCAGGTGCAAAGACAGATTTCTGATATTGACTGTTTGAGAAGTGTCGGTATTGTGTATTTCAGGAATGGCAGATGCCGTAAAACCCGAACCGCCTAAGCTAAAACCGGCGCCGAAACGCCATTTTTTGTAATTGGCCGGAATCAGCATTACATTTACAATATCAAAAGCCCCGATTTTTACTGTTTTAGTTTCCATACCGCTGTAGCTTACTTCAAGACTCTCCACTTCCGGCGGAACCATAATGCGGTATTCGCCTTTTGCATCGGTTAAGGTGGTAATGGAAGGCGCTTCATAAGCCGTAACTTTAGCGCCGGGTATTTCGTTGCCGCCCATTTGACGAACCTTTCCCGTAAGGGTTCTTTCCTGAGCAAAAACGCTTATGCTAAGAAGCGAAATAAGAAGAACAGAAATAATAGTTTTCATGGCACAATGCTTTATGAGTTTAATAATTAAAAACTTATTGAATTAGGCATTTTATTAATATTTTCATTATTTTGATTCACAGGCTTTACGAAAGCTATAATTTGCAAAAAATGTTTCTGTGATTAAGCATGCAGGCTACAAAATATGATTTTTTTCGTATTTATATTCTATCAATCCCCCTGCCCTTCCGAAACAATCGGAACAGGCACTTCTCCAAGGGGGAATCCGAAAATTGCCGGTGTGCTGTAATTTTAAAATTTGTCGTATTCATACGCCTGATTCAAAAAACTTATTTGAAACTGCCGATAATAACCGAGCTGTGCGCCGGTAAATTTATTTGGTCCCCTTCGGGTTGAATATTTGTAAATCCGGATTCTGCGGAACGTTTCGGGTCAAACTTCAAACCTTCGGCCTTAGATTGCAGCGTATCTGCATAAACGGTATGTTTGCTGTATTTTTGCAAATCGGGATGTTTAAAAATTAGATTTTCATCCGAGACATTATGTAAAATAAAAAAACAATCTGCCGAAGCGGCACTATTATCGTCCTTCGGATTTTGGTTTAGTATTTTGTAAGCCAAATATGTTTTTTTCAGCTCTTTGGGTTTTTCTTTAGATGTATTATAATCTTTAACAGAGAGATCCACTTTGATGTGAAAATCCTCATCAATATCGCAAGGGCTGAGTGCATTGCTCCCGGCTGAGCTGTAAAACTCCTTGGGAATATCCCATTCGCCGGGCGTTTTAACCAGCTTGATATTGAGCATTTGATAGGCTTGCCATTTATTCAAATCAAACTTATCAATATCTTTACGAGAAAGTGATACCAATGCTTTACCTTTTTTGTCAAATTTAACGGGCAGCGGCCTTTTCTCCGGATTGGCTTCGTGTGGGTGTATTTCGCCTGTCAAAAAGAGAATATCATTTTTCGGGCCGTTTATAAATTCAATATGAAGCTCTTTCAGTTTGTGGCTCTTAAACGAATGAACCGGGTGGCAGTCTTCCGGAATTTCTTCCGTATGGTTGTATAAAAATTCTAATGATTGGTTAATTGCGTCGGCTTCAGTCATTCGAAAAGCCGGAATGTGTTTACGTAATTCCGTAAGACCTTTCAGATAATTGAACATAGAGTTTGCCAAGGGTGCATACTCATCACTCAAGCGCGAATGCCGAAGCATGTTGGTAAAATCCGGTGATTGATAAGAATTATCGTGAAAATATCGTGTTCCTTCTTTGTTCACAATTGCAGAAGTAACGGCACGCGGATTTTTTTGTTCACTTTTACATACGGGTTTGCTCCGAAGCATTTCGGAACCGCCGTGTATTATCACCGAGCCCTGTGCGGTAAATAAAGCCGTAAGTGCCTGTTTGGCAATTCGCAGGCGTTTATGTCCTTGGGCATCTTCCGTTGTTAGATTTATTTTATCCCACAGCGTAAGTCCGTCGTGAATGCTTATAAAATTCAGGCATTCGCCGGGCGTATCGGCAAACAAATGATACGGATGAAAAAAATCGGTTCGCCCAAAGGGGAAATTGCCGGCGTCATAAGTTTTTATACCGCCTGCAATGGCCGAGGCTAAGCGTGCAACACTTTCGGTGCGTCCTTGGAAAAATCCGCCTTCGGTAACATGGCCCAAAGCCGCATCGCGCATTACATCGTTGAACATACCGACATTCAGCCCTTTAGGCCGATGCAGTTTGGTGAAAGACTCTAAATAATCAATGTCTTTAAAATCCCAAGCTTCGCCCCAAAGCAGTAAATCGTTTTTGTCTTTTTCATTATAAGCCAAGCCGACTTTTTCGCGTACTTTTGCCAAAGTTTCCGCGTCGGTAAATTCCATCAAATCAAATCGAAAACCATCGGCACCGAGTACTTTTACATAATATATGAGTACATCAATAATGAGTTTGCGAACGGCGGCATGTCGGCTTTCGAGCGAAGGGCCGGCGCCGGTTTTAACTGAAATTTCATTGTTTTTATCAAATCTTAAATAACAACCGGGAGCAATATTTTCAAAGGTTTCGGCAGAATAAATATGATTAAAGACCACATCCAAAATCAGTCCCGTATGGTTTTTGTGCAGAGCTTCCGCCATTTTTTGAAACTCGTGTATGCGTGCTTCCGGTTTTTCGGGTTCTGTGGCATAACGCCCTTCCAAACTGAAATAGTTTAAAGGGTCGTAGCCCCAATTGTAATTATCAATCTCTGATTTCTCGAGAGAAAGGCGCTTGTCGGTATCTTTTTGGGTGTGGCACTTATGCACCGGCATTAATTGTAAGTGAGATATCCCGAGTTTATTAAAATAATCGGCATGCTTGCCAATTGCCGTATAGCTTCCGGCAATATCGGTATCAATAAAGCCGGGTTCGGAACTAAAATCGCGAACGTGCATTTCATAAGCAATAACATCCGTGGGACTTTGTATGTGTTGTGAGTTTCGGAAGTTATCTCTGTTTTCAAAAGCCTTAATCTTTATAATAGCAGCTTTCCCGATTTTATCCTTTTCCGGGTCAAAAGGCGCCATGGATTTTGCATAGGGATCCAAAGCCGTGTATTGTCTTTGGTAGGCAAAAACCCGGTATTGATAATAGCAGCCTTCCAAACTTTCTAAACCGACATCTTCCGGTTTCAAGTGTAATTCGTGCAGGCCGTTTTGTTTTTTGTCTAAGTCAAACTTGTCCGAAATTAGGGTTTCGGCATCTTTATCAAAAAGAAGAAGTTTAATGCGCAATGCGGGCGGAGACCATAGTTTGAATACGGTTTCGTCATCACCGATTTCAGCACCTAAGACTTCATCTTCGGGCGGTGCAAAAACGGTATCCAGAATCCCGCCCGGTTCCGGATTTAAAATGACCGGAATGCGGTGCTCGTTTATTTTTACTCGGTAATTATAATCCAAACTGAAATCACCGGTGAGTATAATTCGGTTTTTTTTATGTTCCGCCGAAAACCCCTGTAATTTCTTTTTATCGAACGGCTTTGAGTTTTTCTCCGGATTATAAAAAATACGGTGGATGCGAACGGATTCAGCCGTAAAGTTCTCGTCAATAAATAATATTATTTTGCTCTCGGATATTTGAACGGCTTTATTCACACCTTCAATATGGCGTGTTCCGAACAGGTCGTATGCATCAATATTATTTGCTGTGAAATTTTGTTCCATTGGGGAGCAAATTTACAACAAATCCGGGTCATATTTCAAAGTTTTCATCACTTCATTTTTATAGGTTCGCCCAATGGGCAATTCCAATTCATTCACAAATATGGTACGTGCATTAAAAGCCGTAATTTTTGCGGCCGATACCACAAAGGATTTATGTATGCGCATGAAGCCGTAATCTTTCAGTTGTTCTTCAATTTTACTGATGGACATTTTAGTCATAACTGCTTTCTCGGGCGTATGTACTTTGATGTACTCGCGGTAACTTTCGATATGAGTAATATCTTTCAAGAAAAATTTATGAATCGTTTTGTCTTCGTTAAGATAAATAAACATACCGGCATCAGAGCTTTTGTCTTCCGCCGTCATTACCTGCAAATCCGATTGTTCGGCTTGTTTAAAGTAGCGATTCACCGCTTTGTAGAAACGCTCGAACGATACCGGTTTTAGCAGATAATCTACCACATCGTACTCATAACTTTTTAGCGCATAATTACGATAAGCGGTTACGATTATTATTTTGGGCGGATTTTTTAGAGATTTCAAAAACTCAAAGCCCGATATTTTAGGCATTTCAATATCCAAAAACATCAAGTCAACTTTTTCTTTTCGCAAGACTTCGTTAGCTTGGATAGCGTTTTCGCATTCTCCGGCCAGCTCAATGCCGTTAAAATCTTTTACATAGGATTTCAGTACATTCCTGGCCAAAGGTTCGTCATCTACAATGAGGCATCGTGTTGTCATATGGCAAAGTGGTTTGTTTTGAAAATTATTTTTGAGAGCAGCTTAGCTAATTTTTTGAATTTGAATTTGAATTCAAATTAATATTCAGATCAACAAAGTACTCATTTTCAGTTTCTTCAATATTTAGACTGTAATTCCCGGCATATTGCAAATCTAAACGTTTTTTTACATTTTTCAAGCCGATTCCCGAATTCCCTTCTTTTGGTACATTGCTCACTGAATTCTTTGTATTGAAGAAAAAACAATCGTTTTCAGTGTACATCTCAATATGAACAAAGCCATTACCTACGTTTTGATCAAGCCCGTGTTTAAAAGCGTTCTCAACAAAAGGAAGCAGAAGCAGAGGAGCAATTTTCTCCTCTTCCAAGTCTTCGGAAATTTTGAGTTGCACATCTACTTTATTGCCGTAACGTATTTGTTGCAAATCCACATAATTGCGAATACTTTCAGCTTCTTTCTCCAAATCGGTTAGCGGCTCGTTGCATTCGTAAAGCATATAATCGAGAAGGGATGATATTTTCAGTACTATTTTGGGAGCCAAGTCAGACTTCTCAAGTGTTAAGCTGTATAAATTATTCAGTGCATTGAATAAGAAATGCGGGTTTATTTGCGATTTCAGATACTTAAGTTCGGCTTCTTTAAGTTTTAATTCGGTTTCTAATTTTTCCTGCATCAGTTTTTGTTCGTGTTTCTGTGAGCGCACCCATATTTTTAAGAATTTTATGGACGAAACCAAACCGATAATCATGAGTTTTACGGTAATGGCCCAAACAATATTTCGTTTGAAAAACTGCCAATATTCCGGAAAGTCTTTGCCCTTTTCGGCAAACGAATCGGACAGAAAAACGTTCCAACCCAGATACTCCAAAGGCATGGCTACAAATATGAGCATGACTGCAAAAAACACTAAAAACCAAAGGGTAAAACGCAGGTATTTTTTGTTATACAAAAAACGCGGCATTAAAAAATAAATGGTAAAATATACGCCCAACATATCCGTAGGAGTATAGAACAACAAATCCAGCAAGAGGGTTTCGCTGAATTGGCGTTCGGATGTTACCGCGCTTAAACCGTCATAAAAAACAGTAATTATAATCCAGAACAGAACGTGATAGCCTATTCGGGTATAATTCAAATTTTTCAGATAGGATGAAATTTTCGACATACAAAAATTTTCAGAAATACACTTGCAAACATAGGGTATTTTGCGAAAACCTGTTTCAGAATATAACCAACAAAGATTAACACTCCATATAATTCATGTTTTTAATGATTAACTGCTTTTGTTTAGAGCTATCAATTGTTTGATGATTAAAAACTTACTGCTGTTGAATAAATACCGGAGTATTAATGTACAAATGTATCTTTGCATATTAAATACAAATACAAAAATGAGAATAAAACCCACAGCAAAAAACATATTAACACTCACAGCGTACTTTTTTTTTAGCCTGTTGTTTTCTGAAAGCTTATATGCTGACAAAGGCCTGAAAACCCCCGAAGATAATAAAGTTTATAAGACTTACCGATTAAATAACAAAAAACCGGAAATAAACGGCCTGCCCGATGAAGATTTTTGGAGCGATTCGGGTTGGAAATCCGGCTTTACTCAGCGTAACCCAAACGAGGGAGCAAAAGCTTCACAAAATACCGAATTCAGCATTGTGTACGATGATAAGTTCATATATATAGCTTTCCGCTTGTATGATGATGAGAAAGAAAAAATTGACCGGCGCATTTCACGTCGCGATACTTGGGGCGGTGATGCCGTAGTAATTTATATTGACAGTTATTACGATAAACAAACCGCTTTTATGTTTGGCGTAACAGCCGGCGGAGTCAAAAACGACGGCATAGCCTCCGGCAATTCGGAACAAGCCGATATGAATTGGGATCCGATTTGGTACGCAAAAACAGCACTTACCGATTACGGTTGGTCGGCCGAGATGCGAATTCCCATGACTGAATTACGCTTTCCCGAAAAAGAACGTTCGGTATGGGGGCTTCAGGCCGCACGTTATATTTACCGAAACAATGAATATGCCTTATGGCAACACATTCCGCAGGATGAAGCCGGTTGGGCCGCTAATTTCGGTGAATTACACGGAATAACTGATATTTCACAAAAAAAGCAAATTCAAGTTACACCCTATATATCCGGTAAATTAGATGTATATGAGGCCGATGCCGAAAACCCTTTTTCCGGCGGAGCTGATCCGTCCGTAAATGCCGGAGTAAACGGGAAAATTGGAATTACCAATAACATGATTTTGGATTTTGCCGTAAATCCGGATTTCGGACAGGTTGAAGCCGACCCTTCCGAAGTAAATTTGAGTGCGCACGAAAGCTATTTTTCGGAAAAACGCCCGTTTTTTATTGAAGGCAAAAGCATAACCGATTACCGTATTACCGGCAGCGGCCACTCATGGACGCGCGACAACTTGCTGTATTCGAGAAGAATAGGCAGAAGCCCTCGATTTGCCCCTGTGGTTTCGGACGGCGAATATTATAAAATTCCCAATTACATTAAAATACCCTTTGCGACCAAGCTTACCGGAAAAACCAAAAACGGTTGGTCCGTTGGGATAATTGATGCCGTAACGGCTCGTACTTATGCCAAAATTGATTCGGCCGGTGAAATACGAAAAGAAAGTGTAGAGCCTTTTACCAACTATTTTGCGGCAAGAGTGCAAAAAGACATCAACAAAGGAACTACGCAAATAGGCGGTATGATTACTGCCGTAAATCGAGACATTCAAAACAATGCTTTAAATGTACTGCCGCAAAGCGCATATACCGGCGGGCTTGATTTTAAACAATATTTCGATGATTTTAAATATTATGTTTCCGGGAAATTCATAGCAAGTACGGTAAACGGAGATACGGAAGCCATTGATAATTTGCAACTGTCTTCCGTGCGTTATTTTCAGCGCCCGGATGCTAATCACTTGACTTATGAGCCCGACCGTAACAGCCTTTCCGGCTCCGGGGCTACTTTAGAAGCCGGCAAAGACGCTTCCAAAGGTTGGCGTTTCAGATTTAATCTGACTTATCGTTCCCCGGGCTTAGAACTCAATGATATCGGTTATCTGCGTTCTGCCGATGCGGCTTATCAATATTTGTGGTCCGGTTATAAAATCACCGATGCTTTTTTTGTTTTTCAGACATTGGACTTCACTCTTAACCAATGGGTCGGTTGGGATCTTGGCGGCAACAAAACCATAAGCGGACAACAATTGGCGGCCAACATGCAGTTTCTCAATAAGTGGTCTTTCTATGGTAATCACGGACGTGAAGGCCAAAGCCGCTCGAATGAGATGCTAAGGGGCGGCCCCGCTTTTTTAATTCCTCCGACCAACAGTAATTTCTTGCGTTTACGTACCGACCCTACCAAAATGATTTATGCTTCCGTAGCCGCTTATCGTAAGGACGGCACGGAAGATAATTTTAGTTATCGACAACTTAGGTCAGATCTAAAGATACAACCCAATCCGCGGATAAACATAAGCATTGACGGTCGCTATAATGTTTCCAATAATGCCATGCAATATATTTCCGCTTTTGAGCAACACGATGAGTCCTTATATTTATTTGGCGAAATTGAACAAAGAACTTTTTCTTTTAATTTGAATGTTGCTTTTAATATCAGCCCCGATATTTCTTTACAATATTACGGAGCGCCTTTTGTAAGCAGTGCGCTGTATTCCGATTTCAAAAGAATTACCGACGGCACGGCACAGAATTATTACCAACGATACGCCGAATTCGGTTCCGAACAGTTGCTGTATGAAAGCATTAACGATGAGTATATTGTAAATGCCGATCAAAGCAATGGTTTTTCATTCGGAAATCCGGATTTTAATTTTAAGCAGTTTCGTTCCAATTTTGTATTTCGCTGGGAATATCGTCCCGGCTCACAATTTTATTTGGTTTGGTCGCAAGACAGAACCGGATCGCTCGCCGACGGCAGCTTGAGCATGGGCGAAAGTTTAGACGGCCTGTTCCGACTCAATTCTCGTGATATTTTCTTAGTCAAATACTCATACCTCATCAGCACATAATTCGAATTGCTCACCGTAGTTTATCAATAAACCACAAAGGACACAAAGATACACATAGTTCTACTTTACGATCTTAAAACAAAAACAAGCTCTGAAAGGGCAAAATAGTTCTTTGAAGGTTTTAAAAGATATTCCAAATCTTTGAGATTTGGAATATCTAAAAATTGGGTTTATACACTGTCGATTGATAAGCCCTTAAAACCCAATTGGAACTACTTTACAATTTTATTATCACAATTTAGGGAATAGGGAGTAAAAAACTCTTTGTGTTCCTTTGTGTTCTATGTGGTTTAAAAAAGTAGCGAAGGAACACCCGGATAATGTTTTTTAGATACATAACCGATAAGCTTCGAAACGAAAAACTCTGTTTTGGGAGTCACTCATATAACGTTCTAACAAACAACATATTACAGTACAACTACCATAGAATTATAGCTTATCAAAAGCCACGATATAAGGGCTTGAGTACCTGCGAAACATTAGTAAAGCAGTTGACAAGCTCAAGAAACTAATGGCAAATCTAAAAGCTTAACTTATTGATATTTCTTTTGCGGCCGAGAGTATGTGTTTCATCTCCAAAGCTTTTTCAAATACGGCATTTTGCACGCCGGTATATTCTTTAATTCTGAAGGTATCTTTTTCGAATTCTACTTTCGTATCATCACTTAAAAAGGACAAACCGGTTTCATTTTCAGACATTTGGTACTCAAAGCCGCCTATTTTGGAATGTAAAGTTTCCGTTTGGACATCGTAATAATAACCGGTATCGGCTTTTTCAAATTCTGAACTGTCCAAATACAAATGCGGTTTTACTTTGTAGGGTGCCTCTTTAGTGGGACAAAAGGTATTGCAGTTGCCGCACTGATTGCACCAATCGGCTATATGAATAATCTGCTGATTTTGTGTGATACCGATTTTTTTGTCGGTAATGATTTTCCCGTTTTCCACTTTTTCAAGAAAATATTCTGTCGGCTTCGCGGCATAAGCCTGCAAAGCAAAATTCGGGCAAACCGTGGTACACACATTACAAAGTTCATCGCAAAGCAAACAGCGCCGGGCTTCTTTTTGAGCAGCTTCTTCGCTCATGCTTTCTTCCAAAAGCTCGAAATTCAAGCCTTTAAATTGAGTTTCGGAAGCGTTTTCGGCCGGCATTCTTTTGGCCTTTTTCAGTATCAGCTCGTCGATGGGTTGCGCTTCGCGTGCTTGTTTGTTTCGGGTATCGAAATCTTTGTCTTCCCGGTCAATAATGATTTGAGCGGCTTTTCTTCCGTCGCCCACGGCCTTAATTAGTGATGACGCGCCACGCATGGCATCGCCGCCGATGAATACATTGGGCAGTTTGGTTTGATAACTGCCGGGACTGCTTTCCAAATCTTTTGCATCGGCAAAATCAATATCCAAATCCTGCCCTACGGCCGGAATGATGGTATCGAAAGTCATTGAAAATTCCGAATCGGGAATCGGAACCGGTCTTCGCCGTCCGTCGCCGCCTTTTTCGCCCAAGCGCATTTTTCGCAGAAACAAGGCTTTTTGGTTTTTTTCGGCTTTTTCAATTTTTACGGGCGAAACCAATTCAGTAAGTTTCACGCCTTCCTTTATTGCGTCTAATATTTCATCCACATCGGCCGGCATTTGATCCTTGGTACGACGATACAAAATATGCACTTCGCCTTTATCTCCCACCAACCGTTTGGCTGTGCGAGCCGCATCCATGGCGGTGTTTCCTCCGCCGATAACGGCTATCTGTTTTCCGGCGGAATAATTCGGGTCGCTTTTTACTTTTTCCAGAAAAACAAGCGGGTCTGTAACGGTCTGTGCATTGGCACCCAGAATAGACAAAAATCGTGCTTTGCGCGCCCCCACGCCTATGAACACATAATCGTTATCTTCTCGTATTTTTTTGAAATCCACAGCATCAAGCGTTTGCCCGTATTTAATTTTCACGCCTTCATCCGCAATGGAAGCAATGTCAATATCCATGGCTTCATCCGTAAGTCGGAATTTGGGAATGACACTTGCCGGCATTCCGCCCGCACGTTCTTTGTGTTCGTAAACTACGGTTTCAAAACCGGCTTTATTCATAAAATAGGCAAAGCTCAAGCCCGCCGGTCCGGCACCGATTACGGCCACTTTTTTATCTTTTGCTTCGCGATGTGCATCTGCGGCGCAAAATTCCGAATTCAATTCGGACGGATTTTGACTTTCGGTAACAAACCGTTTTATTTCTCTGATTTTTAGAGGACTGTCGTAATTGATGCGGGTGCATTTCGTTTCACACAAATGGTCGCAAACCATGCCGGTGGTATTCGGAAACGGATTGGTACGTTTGATGACTTCAAAAGCCTTATCAAACTCACCGCGCGCCGTATGGTACATGTAAGACGGAATATCCTGATTGGTGGGACAAGTGGTTTCGCAAGGAGCAAAAGCACAGTCGAAAATGCCCAAAGGCGTTTCGGTTTTTATGCTTGGCGCGGAAAATCCGCTGCGTTTATATTTTTTATCAATAAGAACTTGGTCGGCATATTGGTTTAGATAAGCTAATTTTTCTTCGGTATTTACTTTAGGGTTCCAAAATTCCGGCTTCCAATTCTCATTCGAAATATTTTCAATGTATTGAGCCAAACGGCCATAACCGCCGGGTTTCAATAAATCAGAACTAACGGTAACCGGCATCAGGCCGCTTTTCAGCAAATCAGCTGTATTAAAGGCATCGGCACCGCCGGAAAAGGAAATATCCAATGTGCCTTTAAACTCGTTTTGCAGTTTACGCGCCGTATTTACCGATATCGGATGCAACATTTTTCCGCTTCCGTACATCATATCAATTTTTTCGCCGAATACATCTTTATTGTTTTGCGACTCCAGCGTGTTGGTCAGTTTCAGGCCAAATTCCACGCCTTTTTTCTTGGCAGCTTTTTGCAAATAACGGATAATTTCGAGCGCGTCCGGATATTTTAAGTCGTGTTCAAATGCTTGGTCGGGCACATGAGTTTCAAAACCGGAATCAGCCAATATGTTATGCAAATCGTCTTTACCCAAAAGTGTGGGATTTAGCTTAACGGCCGTATGCAAAGCGTGCTCGGTAATCAGATAATCGGCAATTTGCCTTATCTCATGCGGCGGACAGCCGTGCATGGTGGACAGTGTAACATTATCACTAATTTGCGAAGGAATTATTAAATCACTGACGCGCGGGTATATATCTTTTATTTCTTCATTTTTTTTCTGAAGTTCCGGTTCGGCATTGGTCATTTTATCCAAAAACCATTGCACATTATCATTCATAATGCCTTTTAAATCATAACCCACGCTCATATTGAATATAAAACCCGAGCCGGCGGCAATATCATACCCCAAAGCATCACGCAGGATGTGAAGTACAATCCAAGCATCCAAATATTGCTCAAAAGATTCCTGCAATTTAAGCTCCTGCGACCATTCGCAATTATAGCCTTCGTCCTGCATATCAATGCAAGGCTTGCTGACTTCTATTTCATCTAAAGTTTGAACGGTTTTCAGCTCCATAAAACGCGCACCCGCAAGCCATGCGCCCACAATATTTTGGCTCAGTTGCGTATGCGGCCCGGCAGCTACTCCGAGCGGACTTTCCAATATCTGCCCGTAACGCTTCATCCGAAAAGCATCGCCCGGTTTGGACGAAAAAAATAATTCTTTTCGCAATCCGAGATAATTATCTTTTTCATTAATTGCATTTAATGATATGCGTAGCAATTTGCGCAAAGGCAATACAGTGAAATAATCCGTCATAATTTTGTGTTAAATTTTACAGAGAACGGCAAAAGTACGGAAAATTTGAATAATATCTTTGATTTAGGCGGAGCAATTGTTTCAGAATTTAAAGAAAACGGCTAAATATTATTTTGAAGTGTTGAAGCTGTTTCTGCCTTTATATCTATGAGAAACTTTCAGTCTGCTTTGTGAAACAGTTATTACACTATCTATAATCAGGTATTAAAAAAAATCATAAATTTGTTCTAAAGGCAGATTATCAAATAGTTAACCTGAATTGTTCGGAGACCGGCGTCATCGACAAATAGGGTAATAAGGTAAAATTATGTAATCAAACTGTTTTCTACTGAGGTTAAACCCAATGAATAAGGTCTTTTAAAACCTTATTTTTGAAGTTTTAACCTCAGTAGAAAAATAACACCATGATAATCAACTGTATTAACCCCGATTATGCAAGTAATAATTAAGGAATTTTTTGATAAAAGTGA
>CAYYQW010000091.1:0-14315 GCA_964472505.1 uncultured Bacteroidaceae bacterium
TGTGTATAGAGAGTAGGTCTATGACCGGGGTTACTTTCCAAACGGATGCATCAATGAACGGTAAAGTGTTGGCTCAAACAGCAGTAGTGTTAGAGGGCAACACAATTACAAAGCAATAACAAAAGTATTTTGTTAAGAACGAAAAAAGAAGTTGCCTAAGGCAGCTTCTTTTTTTTTGAATTTTTGTAAAATGAGCCGTAAAATAATGGGTTAAATAATGCAATCGCTATACCTGCTTACTGGTATTACTTTACGGAGTTACAATAAGTTGATTATTAGCTTGAAAAAAAAAAATTCGCCCTTTCCGGGCTTTAGGCATGGGCGGTTACATTGCTGATATATGACGCTCTTTCAGAGCTTGTTTTTGTATTAATATCGTAAAGCGGAACTATGTGTGCTTTGTGCCCTTTATTGTTTTTTTTTATGGCTGTCAACAAAAACCGATAGCAATTCTGAAATCTAAATGTGTTGTCGTTTTGCAATATTTTGAATAAATAAAATTCTGTTTTTCATTATAAAAAACGTGTATCCCGGACAATAGCAGACCGCCAAAACTTTCGTTTTCTATATCCTTTCGGGTCGGTGTTTGGTAAGTTTGTTATCGGTATTGCCCGTATTTAGTGTTGAAAAGGGTTCAAAAAGCATAACCCATGCTTCCTCTTTTGCAACCGGCCGATGTTCAACCCCCTTTGGCACAATCAAAAACTCGCCTTCGTTTACAGTTAAGCTTTTGTCGCGAAACTCCATTTTAAAACTTCCTTTTACCGTATAAAACAGCTCATCCTCATCCTTGTGTTTGTGCCAAACAAATTCTCCTTTTAGTTTAGCAAGTTTTATATGCTGCCCGTTAAGTTCACCTGCGATTTTGGGCGACCAATATTCCGAAAATAACGAGAATTTCTCCTGAAGATTTACTTTTTCCATTTTTTAAACTTTTTCCTGCCGCGGTGCTGCTATTTTTTAATATTGACTTTAAATGTCAGTTGCACAATCAATTTGCTCATTTTCTATTTGTATGGTTGCATGTTGTATTCCAAATTTTTGCTCAAGCTCTTTCTGCAATTCTGATAGAAATTCATCATTTGTTCCGTCGGGCATAACAAGATGAGCAGATAATGCCGTCAGAGAGGTACTTAAAGCCCAAACATGCAAATCGTGAATACTTCTAACTCCTTCTTTATCAAGAAAATAGCTCTCCACCTTTTGAATATCAACACCTTTGGGAACAGCATCCAGCGCAAGATCAACAGAATCGACCAGCAGCCGCCATGTGCCCCACAATACAACCGCAATCACTATAAAGCTTGTCACCGGATCAATCCACAGCTTGCCGGTTATATTAATCAATAAACCGGCAATAAGAACTCCGACTGATACAGCCGCATCAGCTGCCATGTGAAGAAATGCACCTTTGATATTAAGATCCTTTTTTTGTCCTTTGATAAACAGAAGGGCGGTAAACGTATTAATAACAACCCCTATTCCGGCAACAATCATTATTTGAGAGCCCAAAACAGGCTCCGGGTTCTTAAGCTTTTCTATGGCATCCCACGCAATAAATGCGATTGCACCCAAAAGCAAAAAAGCATTGAGAATAGAAACCAAAATGGTTGTTTTTCGAAAACCATAGGTATATCTGCCTTTAGGTTTTATTGTTGCCATCCAAGCAGCAGCCCATGCAAAGGCAAGACCCAATACATCGCTTGCATTATGTCCGGCATCGGCCAATAAAGCGGACGAATTTGCTGCTAAACCGTAGATAATCTCTACAATTACAAAAGCTATATTAAGCCCGATACCTAAAGCAAAGGCTTTGCGATGAGTTATTTGTGAACTCTGACTTTGTTTATGATTAGATGAATTATTCATAGCAACTTCCGGCTCTATATTAAATTATGCCATTTTTTATGCATGATTTGTTGTACTCATTATGTTATCGGCACGATAGATGCAAAAGTAATAATTTTATCAAAGCCCCAAAAGGGGTATTAACAGCTAAAATCTAAAAAAAATCCCTGCCGGTATTTCCCAAAGATTGTATATTACACTATAATCAGCATAGCCGGGGCAAGATAAAAAACGTAGCCCCGCAGATATACCCGCCTGTACTTTTGTTTTTTTTATAAAGATATAATTGGCCTTCAAACCAAGTCCTAAGGTGTACAAGCTGTTGCCGTGAAATAGCGCAAGACCGTTTTGAAGTTCAAACACGGCTTCCGACTCATTACTTAATACTCTGTTTAGGCTGACAGCGGCGCTTATTTGGTTTCCCCATTGCACCGTTCTGAGATCAATTCCGGCTCCGAAACTTATCAACTCTCCCGGGAAAAGTAAACTTGCCGACAACTCAGTTCCGCCCTTAAAAAAAGACCAATGCGAATTATAATGAAAGCCTTGCAGGTAATTTATTCCCGTATGAAATTTCTGCGCCTTTAGCTGCGAGTTGAACAGCAAAAGCAAGCCGGTTAAAAGCATAAGAAATCGTGCACCGATGTTATTTATTCGCATCGTAGTCAATAAATTTTGTGATTGCTTCAGTTATTTGTCGGTGCTGCTCATCTCGGGAAATATCGGCTTCTCCGTCGCCTTTCTGAAAGCCGTAAGCACCAAATTGAGAATGGTTTCCGCCTTCTATCATATAATAAATCGCAGTCGGCTGTTCGAAGCTAAGTGTTTCCGGTTGGTTGAGACTATCGAGGGAATTGGCCGGCGGCAGATGAATTTTGCCGTCTTCAATTTCCTCAACGCTTGAAAGTTTATCATTTTCGGCATAAACCGACAGCACATTTCCTTGCCAATCAGAAAGGCTGTAATTTTCGGCCGGGTAGGCGCCCAAAAGAATCAGTCCGTCGAAACTTTCGGGATTATTGTAAACTACGGCCTGCGCCGAAATTCCACCCAGAGAATGGCCGGCAATGTACCAATTATCAGCGTTTGGATCTGACTGTTCTTTAATTTTCATTGCTTTATTGATTTCCAAAATGGCTAAATTTGCCGACATTTTCAGAATATAAACCTGTATACCGCTGCCGGCAATTCTTTGCATCAAAGAAATATAAGCATGCGGATCCACCAAGCCGCCGGGAACAAAAATTAAAGCGTTTGAAACGGTTCCGGTTTTTGGTGTCAGTTTAATATACTCTGTCGTTTCAACAAGCTTGAGAGTTTCGTCATAACTGACATCATCCGGCAGATAGCTGCATGAATACAAGAGCAACGGGAATAATGCCAAGCTGTATTTAATTTTATTCATAAGAGTTCCGTTTTTTTGCATTATGCTCAATCTGTGATTTTGAGGAATTTATTGACTTTGTCAATTAATAAATCTTCGTCTATAGGTTTGGTCAAATAATCATCGAATATTCCGCCGTACTTTTCAATTTCTTGTTCCAAAGCATAGGCCGATTGCGCTATAATTGGCAGCTTCGGCCTGAAAGCTTTTATCTGCTTTGCGCTTCATACCCGTTGATACCGGGCATTTTTATATCCATTAAAACTAAGTAAATATAAGAAAAGTATTTGAAAATCTGATAATATGTAAAATTATCAATACTGCCCCCCTGATAAGTATTCTTTTAGAAGCTGTAACTTTTTTCGGGCATAAATCGTTGTACAAATAAAGGCTATAACAACAAGTGCACTTATCATGATATAAACCGGACGATCCCGAAAATCATTGTTCTAAAAAAAACGAATTCCGATGATTTGTCCCGCTGCATAAAGGCAGAAAGTAACATTTTTAAAAAAAAGTAAAAAAAATTTGCATGTATGAAAATTTTGCCTTACGTTTGCAGTGTAGTAGTAAAATAATACACTAATTTAATAATTTAAAGATACAAACCATGTTTTACAAAAATCTTTCAAGACGTTTTTTAATCAGCACTTTTTCTCTGCTGCTGATTCTATCACTTTCAAGTTTCACATTCGCATCGGACAATCCGACTGCCGACGGAAAAATAACCGGCCGCGTGTTGGATGCCGGCGATGATATCAGCATACCTTATGCTACCGTTGCTCTATACTCTAAACCGGATTCAACATTTATTACCGGTACGGCTACCGATGACGAAGGCCGCTTTTCTTTGGATGACGTCGATGACGGCAATTACTACCTTGTCATAAATTTTATCGGTTACTCTAAACAAATAATTTCAGATCTTACTGTAATAAAAGGAAAACGCAAAATTGATTTGGGAACGGTAAAGCTATCCAAAGCCACACAAGCACTTGATGAAGTCGAAATTACCGCCGAACGCAATGCCGTTCAATATAAAATTGACAAAAAAGTGGTGCATGTATCTAAAAACCTGAGTGCAACAGGGAGTTCACTCACCGATGCGCTGGAAAATGTACCCTCCATACAAACCGATGCCGAAGGCAATCTAACGCTGCGCGGCAGCTCAAATTTCACTGTGCTTATCGACGGTAAACCTACTGCTCTGAGCGGTTCGGATGCTCTGAAGCAAATTCCGGCAACAGCCGTGGAAAATGTCGAAATCATCACCAACCCCTCGGCTAAATACGACCCGGACGGAACCGCCGGCATTATTAATATTATCATGAAAAAAGAATACCAAACCGGTCTGAACGGAATTGTTAATGCATCCGTAGGAACGCAATGGAAAAACTCCGGCGATTTTACATTCAATTACAGAACCGATAAAGCGAATTATTTTGTATCGTCAAGCTACCGCGACTTTAAATCTTACCCGACTACCATAATTGATGCACATACAAACTATAACGATACCATTTTTCATGTCATTCAAGATGCCGACCGCATGCAGTATCAAAATCCGTACAATGTAAAAGCCGGCAGCGATTTTTATCTCTCGGACAAGCATACACTGAGCTTATCGGGGGCATACGGGCACTGGGGATTTGGTTTGGATATGGACGCCAAAGTTACGGAAACAACCCAACCGGAATCAGAAACGGTTTACAAAAATACCATTACAAACTTAAGCACCGGGGGCGAATACATTAACGGAACGCTTACTTTTGACAGCAAATTCGGAGAAAAACACAGCTGGACTAATACGCTTTATGTCTCAAAATGGAACGGCGGCTCAAAAAGTCTCACCGACGAACGAATCACCGACTCTCAATGGAATCTGATAAAACTCGACAAATATCGGGGCAATCAGGCGAGCGAAAACTATGAAATCAGAGCTAAATCGGATTATACCATACCTTTGGGTGAAAACGGGAAATTGGAAACCGGTTATCAACTGCGAAAGAAAGATGAAGACGGCAGTTACCGATTTGAAAACTATGACAATTTGGATGAGCTCTGGGAAAACAACCCGCAATATACCAACACGATGAAATTTGTAAGAAGCATTCATGCTTTGTACGGAACTTACGGCAATGAGCTGGCCGGCTTTCAATACCAAATAGGCCTGCGCGGCGAATATACCGACCGCCTGTTAAAACAAATCACCACCGAAGATGATTTTGATATGCAAAGTTTTGAACTATTTCCTTCGGTGCACATTTCTCGTGAACTGCCTAAGTTGCAACAAATTCAGGCAAGCTACAGCCGCCGCGTAAATCGACCTGAAATCTGGAATCTGAATCCTTTCCCGATATTTTCGGACAGCTACGTCATGCAAAAAGGAAATCCGTATTTGCTTCCTGAATTCACGAATTCGTATGAGCTGAATTATATGAAACGCTCACAAATCGGTTTTGTGGCCGTGGAAGCATACTACCGTCAAACCACGGACAGCCACGATCAAACCATTCGATTAAACGATGAAGGTATTATCCTTGTTACCACGGAAAATTTAGCGAATACTTACGCCTACGGAGCCGAACTTTCCGGAAATTTCAGATACAAAAAATGGTTGAATATATATGCAAGTGCCAATGTGTATAATTATTCAATAGAAGGTGAAATCTTAAGCCCGACGGCCGATGTAAGCAGCCTGAAAACCGATTTCAGACTCAACACTACTTTTACCGTAAAACAAAATACACGCATTCAGCTCACCGGATTTTACAATGCTCCTACCATAACTTCACAAGGCCTCAGAAGCGAAATATTCGGAATGAATGCTGCGATTAATCAAAACTTTTTTGACAATAAACTCACAGCCACCATTAGCGGCCGCAATATACTAAACACCATGAAATTTGAGTTCTACTCGGAAACAGAAAACATGCGTACCGATTTTAACTTCAATATGGAGTATCCGGTGGTAATTTTCTCACTCAGCTATAAAATTAACAATTACAAGCAACGCCGAGAAGATATGGAGAATCAGGGCGGACCGAGCGGCGGCGGCATAATCTAAGCAGCTCAAGTTTCGCAGTATAATTCTTTATATCCTGATTTTGTTTCTTAGATATTAGAAGTTAGATGTAAGATGTAAGATATAAGATGTAAGATATAAGACGATTTTGCCGGCGGGTTGCAAGACAGGAACCATGCAACCTTCCGGCGAAGTCGCAAAACAGAAGAGCATAATAGTAACTTTTTGCCGTAAAACAAACCGCCGTAGCAGAGATAATAATTAAAAAAATAAGCAGTAAATTGCAATGACAAACTTTAGCAATATGGAAGAAAACCCAAAAGACAAACAGACAATTAAAGGCTTCAAATGCCCGAAGTGCAAACAATATACCGGCAAATTAGAATATACCGACCAGATTCACGGCAATATTTACACCCCGGCCGCCGATACGGAAGTAGAGCACCACTACCAATGTATAAATCCGGACTGTAAGCACTCATGGAGCGAAAGCGCATGAAGCATCTTATTTTTTGAAAATGAAATATACAGCCAAAACTAAAAACAGAAAACCAATTAAATGGTTTAACCGGAAACTTTCGGTTTTAAATATAGTCAAAGCAAAGACCGTAAATACCAATAAACTGATAACTTCCTGTATCACTTTTAATTGCATCAAAGTAAAAGGGCCTCCGTTGCCGGAATAACCCAAGCGGTTCGCCGGCACCTGAAACACATACTCAAACAAAGCTATGCCCCAACTGATAAGGATTATAGCTGCCAAACCGGATTTTTGAAACCAATTCCATTCCGAAAACTTCAAATGCCCGTACCAAGCTAGCGTCATAAATGTATTAGACAAAATTAATAAAGCAATGGTGAATAGACCCTTCATTTGTCAAGATTTATTTATATAAAAAAAACCCGCAAATATAATTCAAAAATAAATTGCACAAATCTTTTATCAATGCCGAATTGAGCCCACTCCGAATTTAATTGTTGAACAAAATATAGTTCTACCGGAATTTATGTGAGGAAAAATCAAGAACTGCACTTTAACAAATCTTAGCCTTTGGCAAACCGGCAAATCTAACTAATCAGCCTCCATACGAGTTTTGAAAATCAGCTTATTTAATCGCCGCAGACTTTTTATAAGGTTTTTGGCACTTTTATTAAATTTATCGGATATTCCGGCATTTGTTTGTGCATACTTATTTATTTCTTCTGCAAAATTATTTAATGTATCCAGTGCATATTTCTGATCGGAAATTTTTTCAAAAATTACACGGTTGCCGCTGATGCTTCCGGTAATAACTTTTTCCAATTCTCCCACCACTTTTGCGGCTTCATCGGCATTTTGGGTGTTTCTTTCGGATATTTCGGCAATGGTTTTGTTAGCCTCTTTACTGTTTTCGGACAAATACCGTACTTCCTCGGCAATAGCTGCGAACCCTTTACCGGCTTTTCCAAATTTAGATGCCTGTATGGCCGCATTCAATGATAAAATATTTGACTGAAAGCTGATATAATCAATCGAATCAATTCGGCTGCGAAGCTCTCCCACCGAATCTGTAATCTTTTTAAGTGCCTCTACTGTTTTACTGACATTTTCCTTACTCTTTTCAGCTTCAGATCCTTGACTTTTTGCCATTTCTGCATTATCGGTAATAGAAACGGTTAACGATTTTATAGCCTTAGTCATATCACTGATATACATAGCCTGATTAGTGCTGCTCTCATTCAATTCAAAAGCTGAACTGTACAATGAATCGGTATGTGTCATTATTTTTTCCGATGTTTCTTCAAAAGTATCGATCAACTCTGTCAACTCCCGGGTTTTATCTTTGGACTCAACGGCTTTGCGCTCCGAACAAGCAATGGCTTTTTTAGTAATATATTGAATACTCAAAAGAATAAATACTAAACCAAACAAAGCAAATTGAAAATTCACCAAAGCCAAAAGCGGGCTTAAATTTTCCGAATAATCATACGCACCATTTACAGTTGTGTAATATACAAAAAAGGCCACGGCTGAAATCACCCCGGCATTGATTAACAAAAACAATCGGCTCCCAAATACACTGCCTGCTGCCAAAAACAAAAGAAAAAAATAGAACTCATCCATGTACACGCCCAAAGAATAAGCTACGCTTGAATCGGTAACCGCCAGAATACTCTCGGTAATAATCAGCGCAGTAACTAATGCATTAGCCGCAATACTGACCGAAGCATATTTTAAAAGCCCGAAGATGATAAATGCCAAAGCCAAATATATAAGTGCCGAATAATTGTTTGCAGAATCCGGAGTTTTACTGAGCAATAAAATAAGAAAACAATATAATGAAGAAAAAAAAGCCAACAACAGATTTACGACAATTAAAACCCTTCCTCTCAGAAGAGTTAAATAGTCGAGCTTCCGCCCTGTAGGTAAAAAATAGTCAAAAAAGCTTCTCATAGAAGAATTTCTAAGTCAATACATCAAAAATAAGGCCGAAATATTAGTTGTGCAAATATTTTACACCAATAGATATTTGTAACGATTAATGGCAACAAAAAACTTTGCCAAAGTCTTAATCTTTGGCAAAGTGTATAAGAAATTCTCAATAAAAAAGTTGAATTATTATCCGATTTTGAAGGCTTTGATACCGGCAAAACGGGCTACGCTTCCCAGTTCTTCTTCAATACGAATCAGACGGTTGAATTTGGCAATGCGCTCGCTGCGTGAAGCCGATCCGGTTTTGATTTTTCCGGATGCCACAGCCACAGCCAAATCGGCAATGGTAGTGTCCTCAGTTTCGCCCGAACGGTGGGATACAAAACAGTTGTAATTGTTTTGTCCGGCCAATTCAATGGTTTCCAATGTTTCGGTAATGGTTCCTATTTGATTTACTTTGATAAGAATGGAGTTGGCTGCTCCTTTGTCAATGGATTCCTGCAAAATGGCTTTGTTGGTGCAAAGCAAATCATCGCCTACCAATTCAATTTTATCACCGATGCGTTGGTTAAGTTTTTGCCAACCTTCCCAGTCGTTTTCATCCATGCCGTCTTCAATGGAAATAATCGGATATTTATTAACCCAATCTTCCCAAATGGCAATCATTTCATCGCTTGATTTTTCCGATTTGTCGGATTTGAAGAAAACATATTTGCCTTTTTCGTACATTTCGCTGGTAGCCGGGTCAAGGGCTATTGAAATGTCATCACCGGGTTTGTATCCGGCATCTTTAATGGCTTGCAAAATTACTTCAATGGCTTCTTCGTTGGATTTAAGCTCGGGGGCATATCCGCCTTCATCGCCTACGCCGGTGCTGTAGCCTTTGGCTTTCAAGACTTTGCCGAGTGCGTGGAAAGTTTCGGCGCCCATTCTTACGGCTGTTTTGAAATCGGGTGCATTATGCGGCACAATCATAAATTCTTGAAAATCTACATTATTGGCTGCATGCGATCCGCCGTTAATTACATTCATGGACGGCACGGGAAGAACCGAAGCATTTGCGCCGCCGAGATAACGGTACAAAGGCATTCCAAGCGCTTTGGCAGCCGTATGAGCAGCCGCCATGGATACGCCCAAAATAGCATTGGCGCCAAGTTTGGCTTTGTTGGGTGTACCGTCAAGTTCTATCATGGCCAAATCAATTTCGCGCTGATTGGAGATGCACATACCTTGCAAAGCAGGCGCAATTTTTTCGTTCACATTGGCTACGGCTTTCAAAACGCCTTTACCAAGATAACGCTTTTTATCACCGTCGCGCAATTCTACGGCTTCTTTTTCACCGGTGGATGCTCCGGAAGGGACAATAGCCGATGCTTTTACTCCGTTCTCAAGGGTTATTTCGACTTCTACCGTGGGGTTTCCGCGTGAATCCAATACTTCAATGGCTTTAATGGCTTTTATTTTCATAATTAAAAATTTTATTCCCCGTATTCTTAATAGCGGGTTTGATTTGTAAATATATTTCGTTTCAGATTTTAAAAAATCTAAGCAAAAAAACCGTTCCTTTTTTGCGCTGACGAAATTACATAAAAGTATTGATATTATGGAAATAAGTGTACAAAATATTTACGCAAACGGTTGCAAATTAGGAATAAACTTAGACAGAAACAGCTTCATCATGCTGACCGAAAATTTCACTTTAAGTGAAGCATTCGGTTTAGACACGGATAATAAACTTTATAGCTGTCTTATACAGTTTCTTCGTACAAAAAGCAATAAGCAATCAGAATGCCGAATGACAGAATAATGCTGTTGGCAAAAAGCATTTCCAAATTGATATTGGCACTTACAAGAGCCATGAGGCCAAAAACAAAAGGTAATACCAACAATGCCGACAAAATGTATCCGGACAATTTCTCAGTTTGAAAAATAAACCAAGCAATGACAAGAATAACTGCAGCTAAGCTCAACCATTTTATATAAGTAAATATTTGAAGAAAAATCAAATTGTTTTCAAATCCTCCGTCAACCATTCGGTCGGAAATAATATACATCTGAATGTTTTCAAGAAAGTCGGTAATAAATATGACAACCGGCAGCAAAAGAGCATAGTAAAAAATTGATTGCCCGCTTAGTCTGTATAGCTTATAAAGGAAGCTCAGTAAAAATAAAGTATAAGCAGTAAAAAACAAAAAGTCAACTGCATTGGCTGCACCAACGGCTTTTACTAATTGGTGGTCAAAACCGCCTTCATAAAATATATTGAGAACATCTGCCGGCGTTTTGGCAAACTCAAAAAGTAAAATGGCCGAATTAATTTCTCCGGCAATTAGATAAAAAGTCAGTTGCAAAACAAACATAAAAAAAATAACAATTAATCCGAGATATCCTACTTTGACCAGGGGTTTTTTCATAACTTATAAGTTTTTGACAAAGTTAATAAATCTTTACTTTATGATAAGCCGGTATTTAAAAAAAATTATTCCGGCTCCAAGCCTAATTCCTTTCCCTTTTTAATCATAAACTGAAAGGCTTCTTCTTTATCATTTTTGATTTCACCGTCAAGAATGGCTTCACGAATGGCATCTTTGATAATACCGACGGTTTTAGACGGTTTTATGTCAAAAGCTTCCATTATCTCTTCACCGGAAACCGGCGGTTGCCAGTTTCTCAGTCGATCACTATCTTCTACTTCTTTCAGGCGCTGTCTGAGAATTTTAAAATTGCGCTTAAACAGCTCCACTTTTTTGTCATTTTTTGAAGTGATATCAGCCTCGCAAAGCGTCATCAGCTCATCAATATCATCTCCGGCTTCAAACAGCAGACGGCGCACGGCCGAATCGGTAATGGGTTCGCTCACTAAAGCCACCGGGCGCAAATGCAGGCGCACCATTTTTCGCACAAATTCCATTTTTTGGGTCATAGGCAAACGCAAGCGCCTAAAAATAATCGGTACCATTTTATAACCGAGATATTCGTGCCCGTGAAAAGTCCAAGCTGTGCCGGTAAAACGCTTGGTAACCGGTTTTGCCACATCGTGTAGAAGCGCAGACCAGCGCAACCAAAGATTATCGGAATTTTCTGCCACATTATCCACCACTTGTATGGTATGATAAAAATTATCTTTATGATCAATGCCCTTGCGCTTTTCCACGCCTTTTAGATTATAAATTTCCGGCAACACCAATTCCAACAAACCGGATTCATCCAAATATTTAAATCCTGCGGAAGGCTTACCCGATTTCAAAATTTTATTCAGCTCAAGGGCAATACGTTCATTGGATACAATCTCTATGCGTTCGGCATTGGCTTTGATTCCCTCAAATGTATGCGGGTGAATAGTAAAATTGAGCTGTGCCGCAAAGCGCACGGCACGCATCATGCGCAAAGGGTCATCGGAAAATGTACGCGCGGGTTCCAGCGGCGTACGAATAAGTTTATTTTTCAAATCGGCCAAACCGCCAAAAGGGTCAACGAGCTCTCCGAAGTTTTCTTTATTTAGGCTTATGGCCAAAGCATTGATTGTAAAATCTCTGCGATTCTGATCATCTTCAAGCGTGCCTTTTTTTACCGAAGGTTTGCGCGAATCGGGCGTATAAGATTCTTTTCGGGCTCCCACAAATTCCAGTTCAATATCTTTGTACCTGAGCATGGCTGTACCGTATCGCTTAAAGACCGTAACTTTGTTTTTTCCGGGCAATTTTGCTCCCAATAATTCGGCAAAACGAATACCATCGCCTTCCACTACTATGTCAATATCGTTGGACGGCCTTTCGAGCAACAAATCTCTCACATAGCCGCCAATAAGAAATGCTTTTATATGGTTTTCCGAAGCAATTTCGGATAATGTTTGGAATATCGAATCTTTAAGGTATTTTTGCATCAGATTGTTAGTTAATCACTTTTGTCAATTCGGCATGCTAATTATGACAATATTTCAACATATCTAAATTTTTGCATGCATTTTGTCCGATTTCGCAAATCGGCATAAGATTTGACAAAGAAACAGTAAATTTTTTAATCTTAAAAGAACAAACATGTCTAAAGTACAATTTTTAACACAAGAGAGTTTTAAAGAAAAAATTTTCAATTTCGAAGAAAATAAAGACTGGAAATTTGAAGGCGACAAACCTTGTATGATTGATTTCTACGCCGACTGGTGTCAGCCTTGCAAAATGGTAGCTCCCATTTTGGAAGAACTTCAGGAAGAATATGACGGAAAAATCAACATCTATAAAATAGATACCGAAGACCAAAAACAATTGGCCGGAATGTTCGGTATTCAAAGTATTCCTTCATTGCTTTTTGTTCCTGTTGAAGGACAACCGCAAATGGCCGTAGGCGCATTACCCAAAGAAACTTTCAAACAAGCCATTAAGGATGTTTTGAAAGTGGATGATCCTACTCAAGCGTAAGGAAACAAGCACAGAAACTGTTTTCAAACGCATTTTGCCAATCGTATCGAATAATAAACTTAAGCTTTACGCTTGATTTATATTCGGATTGAAAACCTGCGTTTGTCAGCAGTTTTTTTATACAACAAACTTTACAAAAAAATAAAAGATCAATATTTTTTTAAAGCAACTTATTCATAAATATACATATAAGAATAACATAAAAAATGTTTTTGCGTTATTTTTACATATACTAAAAAAGCAGGAATTCATGAAGAACCTAATTTTATCCGTAATGATAATCGGGATTAGCCTTTCAGCATCGGCTCAATCGGTTATATCACTTACAAAAGACAGCTTCAAAAATAAAGTTTGGAATTATGAAGAAACACAAACTTTCGAATTTAAGGGCGACAAACCCGTAATTATTGACTTTTATGCAGACTGGTGCGGTCCCTGCAAACGTATTGCTCCCATAATGGAAGAATTGCAACAGGAATACGACGGCCATTTGGATATCTACAAAGTTGATACGCAAGTGCAACAAGAGTTAGCAGCTATTTTCCAAATAAAAAGCATACCCGCACTGCTGTTCATTCCGCTTGAGGATGATCCGCAAATGGCGCTCGGAGCCCGCTCCAAAGAAGATTTTAAACGTATAATAAAAGAAGTACTCTCGGTAGAAGAACCCGGATAAATGAATCACAGGCATGAAGCACCTATTCATTACATCGCTATTGTTAATATTCAGTTTGCAGCCAATTATTTCTCAGGAAATACCTTATTTGTCGGAAGCTGACTTTAAGGATACCGTCTGGAATTTTGAAGCCAACGAAGATTTCAAATATGAAGGCGATATGCCGATAATACTTGATTTCACGGCCGATTGGTGCCGCCCGTGCAGACTGATGGCGCCGTTTTTGGACAATATTCAAAAAAAAAACAACGGTAAAATACAAATCTATAAAATTAATGACGACATAGAAAAAGGCTTATCCAAACTTTTCGGCATTAAGTATCTGCCGACTCTAATTTTTATTGAACCAAATTCTGATGACTATTTTAAAAGTGTCGGCTACAAAGATGAAAAGCAAATAAAGCGGCTGATTAAACGAAAATTAAGCATCCGATAAAACACATAAAACCGCTTCGTACGAAGCGGTTTTTTTGCTCTCATTCACATATTCCCAATCGATCCGCGGCACCGCAACAAGCAGTACCGCGAATCAGCTATGCTTATTTTTTAGTATA
>CAYYQW010000092.1:0-14266 GCA_964472505.1 uncultured Bacteroidaceae bacterium
ACCAAAAAAGAAATACTCGCTGCTTATGAAGAACTTATAGAAAAAATACAGCAGGAAAAAAGCGAGGATCCTAAACATGAAAAACAGCAGGAAAAGAAAAAGAAGACCATTGAAAGTGCCGTGGACAATTCGGCAGACGGAATTGTTGAAAATATTGCCTCGGTAAAACTGAATTTGAGTAAATCTTTGGATAAAATAGGAGACGACTTATCGGCTGAATTTAAGCGTCTTACTGAAATACGTGAAGCTATAAATATCGAAGAACAGAATTTGCAGGATACTTATCAGTTGAGTAAAGAAACCGAATCCTTAGCTGCAATTATACAGGCGCAAAAGCAGAAAAAAGAAGAGTTTGAAGCTGAAATGGCCGAGAAAAAAGCCAAAATTGAAGATGAGATAGCCGAACAAAAAGAAAATGCCCGTAAAGAACGCGAAAGTTTTTTAAACAAGCTTGCCGAGGAAAAAGAAGCTAAGGAAAAAGAGCGTAAACGAGAGCAGGATGAGTATAATTATACCGTTAAACTGGCACGT
This sequence comes from uncultured Bacteroidaceae bacterium, assembly GCA_964472505.1. Classification (GTDB taxonomy): domain Bacteria; phylum Bacteroidota; class Bacteroidia; order Bacteroidales; family JAADGE01; genus JAYEIA01. The sequence continues at coordinate 532 of CAYYQW010000092.1, forward strand.
AAAAAAGAGCAAGACCTTTACGATGAGAAAAAAGCCAAGCAAGAAAAAGAAATTGCCGAAAAACGTGCGGCTTTTGAAAAAGAAATAAAAGAACGCGAGCAGGCTGTTGCAGAAAATGAAGCTGAACTTGAAGCTTTAAGAAAAGAATCCGAAAATTTCCCGAAAGAGCTTGAAAAAGCGGTTGCTCAGGCAGAAAAAGCTTTGAAAAATAAGTTAGATGCCGAATTTGAATTTAAAATTCAAATAACAAAGACAGAAACCGAAGGCGAACTGAAACTGAAAGACAGAACCATTGAAAGCTTGCAGGAAAAAATTAAGGATTTGGAAAATCAAGTCAAATCAATGAAAAACACGGCCGACAAAGCCGAAAACAACGCCAAAGATATTGTAATGAAAGCCATTGAAAGCACCGGCAGCCGGCAGTTGTATAATGAATACCGAAAACCAAATGAATTAAACGAAAAAGAGTAATTAGTATTAAGCTGCTCTCGGCGCATTTTTGAAATGTGCCGAGAGTTGGTGCAAGTTGCAGCTCGACATTGGCCAAATCTGCCGGATTTTCATTCAAAATTGTCCAAAGGATAATTGAGCAGTTCGGTAACTTACAAGTAGAAATCCGGCAGATTTTATTGAATAAACACTGAATAATTTGAATTTAGAGCTTAGTTCTGTGATAGTACCCCAATTTTTTTCGATAAAATCATGAAACGACTGTAGTTTCATGTTTCCGATTTTAAAGTGTATAACTCTCGGAGGCGGGGATTGATTGATAAGTCGGTCAGAAAAATCGGTATCTTTCGTTACAATTGTCAGCCGGTTTGTTTTGGCATAGTTCCAAATTTCCGTATCAGACATACAGGCATCAATGTCCCGTTGATGAACGTATTCGTCCGACTTCCAATGACTAAAAAAGTAGGGTAAATTTACGTCAATCAGATATTTAACTGTCATGCCGCAATTATTTTCACAACATATTTTTTACTCATGAGTTGCGATGCGTAAGATAAACACGCTTCAATATCTTCGGGTACCAAATCAGGAAATTGCATCAAGATTTCTTCCTTGCTGTTGCCTGTCGATAGGTATTCCAATACTGATTGTACAGCTATGCGCAAACCGCGTATTGTTGGTTTGCCGTTGCACAAACCTTCATCAAGCGTGATGCGTTCTGTCAAATATATCATACTATGTTGTGTTTTAATTATTTAGTATTCTTCATAAACAAATATACGTCTTTATTTTGAAAAAGCAAAGCAAACGATGAATTTGAAACTGCCGTGTGCCGGCTTTATCAGATATAAATAACAAAAACTGAGGATTGGACTGTTGTGGTTAAGCAGGTATATTTTTTAACCACTCTCAGTTCGTTTTTAGACGCACCGAAGTGATGCAAATAAACTTGATTTCTGTCATTATTTTTGTTATCTTTATAACAAAATAGATCAAAAAAGTTATGGAAGCCTACAAATTTGAAACTACAATAACGGAAAACGGCACAATAAAAGTTCCTAAATTTCAAAAAATAAAAAATAAAAAAGTAGAAGTCGTTTTACTCTTTAAGCCGGAAATTGAAGAGAAGTCAAAAGAACAAGAAACTAAAGAGTTTCTGGATAAGTGGTTTGGTTTTTTTTCGGAAATAGATACAGATGATGCGAGGTATAATGCAATAATAGGGAAAGATAAATGAAGAAGATATTAATTGACACAAATATAGTATTGGATATAGCCCTACAACGCCGTGAATTTGGAGTTGATGCCAAATCGTTAATAATGTTTATAGCAAAGAATCGAATAAAGTCATACTTTACGGCATCATCTATTACAGATATTTATTATGTTTTGCGAAAAGAAAAAGGGCATATAAATGCAATAGAGTTTCTTAAAAGCTTTATCAAATTAACAAAAGAAATTGGAGTAGATGAACAAATAATCACAGATGCCTTAAGTTCAGAAATGATAGACTTTGAAGATGCCGTTCAAACTGAAACTGCAATCTGCAATGATATTGATATTATAATCACAAGAGACCGGAGGGATTTCAAAAATTCCGGTTTACAAGTTTTCAGTCCGAAAGAATACATTAGCGAGTTTAATACATCGGAATAAGACACTTTTGATAAACTCCCCTATGCCTTTGTCAGAAAGAGCTTGTTGAGCGTGTAGGCAGCGAAACTTGCCTGAAGACTTGGGCTTTACAGTCGCAATTCATTTACAAAAACGCAGCATACAAAATCTACCGGATTTTCATTCAAAATTGTCCAAAAGATAATTAAGCAGCTCGGCAGCTTACAAGTATAAATCCGGCAGTATTACATGCGCCATATTTTGAACTCCGAGTAATTTTCAAGTTTGCTTTCGTTTTTTTCCACGCGGCTTACTTTTGCATGCGACGATCCGTCTTTGCACCATTGTATCAGGCGCTCCAACAGAAAGTCTTCGCCTTCGGCTTCGATATATACCGAGCCGTCCGGACGATTTTTTACAAAACCTTTCAAACCTATTTCACGGGCTTCCTGCATGCAACTGTAGCGAAATCCCACGCCCTGTACTTTCCCGTAAACTTCTATATCGTAATGCTTTATCATTTTAATTAATTGCTTTTAAATTAAAAATTAGTGGTATTTATATTTTTTAACACCGGCTTCAATACGAATATCCAAAGTGTTTTCTTTGGGAATAAGCGGGCAAGAGTATTTTTCATTGTAGGCACAATACGGGTTGTAGGCTTTATTGAAATCAATAATTACGCTGTCGCCTTCCGGAATGCTCATATCCATATACCTTCCGCCGGAGTAGCTTTCATGCCCGTTGGTGGCATCGGCAAAGGGTAAAAAGAGATAATCTTTATATTCCGGCTTTTCTCTCAGCTCGTGATTTTGATAAATGTTGAGGACTAAGTTTTCTCCTTTAAGCTGAAAATGTGCTTCACCGTATTTTTCATAAACCGGGCGGCGTTCGGTATTGGTAGGCATCCCAAAAGCTTGGCTGTTGGGTGTTCGCACGAATTTTGCCTGAACTTTATAGTTTTCATTCGGCGGAAAATAATTTAAGGAATCAAAATCTTTCAAATCCTCAAGTTTAAGCGGGCTTTGCAGCGTATCGGCAAACAGGCTGTCCAAACGCTTTCGTTCGTTTTGTATTTCTTGTTTTCCGGGACTTGCTTTGGGCGTTTCTTCCTTTTGTTGCGATTCGGGATTGTTGCAAGCCCAAAAGGCCGACAGAGCAAGTATGCTCAGAATGATTAGTATGTGTTTCATTCGTTTGATTTTTATTTTGCAAGATAATAATAACTTATAAACAGTTAAAATACCGATATGAAAAAACAGCCCAAAATCCGGAGTTTTGGGCTGTTGAATTTCTGACGGCCGCCTCTGAGGCGGTATATATGGGAGCTTAGGAACGGTTATGAGATAAGATATAATAGTTGGCGAAGTTATTTTGTTCTTTAACAACTTGAAAAATTTGCGAATAGCACAGCTATTTAAGAACTTTTTCAAGGAAGTTAAAGGGCAAAAGAACAAGCAAACCGTTATAGATTATTTCGTATCCGTTCCTTACTAAGCTTTGATCAGTTCGGCGCTTCGTTTTACAAATGCGCTTAGATCTTTGCCGGTAAGCATGTTGTTGGCCAGAAGAGCCAAATCAATGATTTGTTTTACCAAATCATTTTCTTTCCCGTAATTGCTGAGCATCTCGTCTTTTTGAGCATTAATCTTGTTAAGCTCGCTGTTGAGTTCTTGTTTTTTGTCTTTCTCTTCGGTAGAAATTTCTTCGTCTTTCTTGCCTTCGTGCAGTTTGTTGAGGGCTTCTATTTCCTTTTCCGTTTTTTCGGTTTCTTCTTTTTTGGTTTTCAAATCATCACCAAATTTTTCATACACTTTATCCTTAATGCTGAGTATCAATGGGTGATTAGCATTCACAACCAGATTAAGGCTGTCGGGGAAATTGCTGTATGTTGCGTCGCCGCTCATTTTCGACATATCTTTCATACGTCGCATAAACTCATTTTGTGTGATAAGCGCCGGATTGGCATTTTCATCCATAGCTTCAAAATCTACCATAAACATGGCTTCCTGTGGCGTTTGGCTTTGGAATACCGTGCGCAAAACTTCTTGCTCTTCATCGTTTAACTTCGATTCTTTTTCTTCATCTTTCGGAATGAGTTTCTCGGCAATATCAGCATCTACACGTACAAATTTGCGATTTTCCAATTTACTCTCTAAATGATTTACAAAGTGGGCGCTTAGTTGGCCGTCGAAAATTAACACATCATAGCCTTTATCTTTGGCAGCGTTTATGAAACTGTATTGCGCATTGGCATCATTGGTGTAGATAAAAGTGATGTTATCGTCTTTGTCAGTTTGATTTTCTTTCACTAAGTTTTCATATTCTTCGAGTGTGAAATATTTTCCTTCGGTATTTTTGAATAAGAAAAACTTAGTGGCTCTTTCATAGAATTTTTCATCGGTAAGCATGCCGTATTCTACGAATAATTTCAGATCATCCCATTTCTTCTCAAAATTCTCACGATCATCTTTCAACAATTCGGCCAATTTGTCGGCTACTTTTTTTGTGATGTGATTGGCGATTTTTTTAACGTTTCGGTCGCTTTGCAAATAACTTCTGGAAACATTCAAAGGAATATCCGGCGAATCGAGCACCCCGTGCAGCAATGTAAGGAATTCCGGTACGATACCTTCTACTTGGTCGGTTACAAATACCTGATGCTGATAAAGTTGAATTTTGTTTCTTTGGACCTCAATTTTGTTGTGTATTTTTGGAAAATACAGAATACCCGTAAGTTCAAAGGGGAAATCAACATTCAGGTGAATGTTAAACAGAGGTTCCTCATGCGATGCCGGGTAAAGTTCTCGGTAGAAAGCTTTATAGTCTTTTTCTTCCAAATCGGCCGGAGTTTTCGTCCATGCCGGTTCGGTATTGTTGATGATGTTATCTTCATCGGTTTCCACTTCTTTCCCCTCTTTATAGTCTTTTTTCTTACCAAAAGCAATGGGCACGGGCAAGAATTTTGAATAACGGTCAAGAAGTCGATTGATTTCGGATTCTTTCAAGAAATCATCTTCACCTTCCGCTATGTGCAAAATTACATCGGTTCCGCGTTTTTCTTTTTCAATGTCTTCAATCATAAACTCAGGGCTTCCGTCGCATTCCCAGCGCACGGCTTGTGCATCATCTTTATATGAAAGGGTTCGGATTTCCACTTTTTTGGCTACCATAAAAGCCGAGTAAAATCCGAGTCCGAAATGCCCGATAATGGCGCTCTTATCATCTTTATATTTTTCCAGAAACTCTTCGGCGCTCGAAAAAGCTATTTGATTGATGTATTTCTCAATCTCTTCGGCAGTCATACCAATTCCGGCATCCGATACCGTAATGGTTTTGGCTTCTTTATCCAAATTAATCCGAATGGTGGTATCGCCCAATTCGCCTTTATAGTCGCCTTTTGATGCCATGGTGCTGAGTTTTTGCGTGGCATCTACGGCATTGGAGATAAGCTCTCTCAAAAATATTTCATGATCCGAATACAGGAATTTTTTTATAATCGGAAAGATGTTTTCACTGGTAACATTAATTTTTCCCTTTTGCATATCTTTTGTCATTTTTTATAATTGTAATAATTAAATTCTATGGTTCGCAGAGACTGTTCAAACCCCGTGCCGTCCGGTTTTTTGTGACAAAAATGCAGATACAATCGCAATTGACTGACAAAATAAGCAGTGTTTTGGCAAACTTTCCCCGTGTAAAGCTTTTGCGTCCTGAGTAATTAGTGTATTTTTCGAATTAATTATCAGTTTAATATCCGCTTTAGTACTAAGGGTTTGGACAGTATTTTTCTTAGCTTAATAATAAATCGTTATTTTTGTTGTAAAATACAGAAAAATGATTTTAAGAATATTACTTATACAGCTGTTGGTTTTTAGCCTGTTTTACGGACAGATATTTGCCCATTCCGGCAATCCAAAATACCATGTAATTATAGATACCGACGGAGCTGCCGATGATATGCGGGCAGTTACAATGTTTTTGTCCGGAAATGATATTCGGGTATTGGGAATAACTTGTTCGCAAGGAAATCTGAAACCCGGCACCGTCCGGTTTAAAGTGCGCGCTTTGCTGTCTGCTTTTCACCACGAGGGCATTCCGACGGCTGCTGCCGAAGCATTTGATTTTCCTTTGCCTGCTTGGGCCGCTTTTGCTCGGCAAATTGATTGGGGCAATTCTGTCGATGAACTTCCCGAACACAATGAACAAACCGCCTCTGAGCTTTTGACTGATTTAAGCAAAAATTATAAGGAAAAAATCACCCTTATTGCTTTGGGCTCATTGAAAACTTATGCCGAATGGCTGAAAAAGGAGCCTGAGTCGGCTCAAAAAATTCAGCGAATTATTTGGTATAATGCTCATGATGTTGAAAAAGGTTTTAATTATAAGATTTCACCGGAAAGTTTTCATTATATAAAAAAAACCGGCATTTCTTTGGAAATTGTGGAAAATCGCAGCAAGAATCTATTGGTAAACAATACTTTTTTGAAGCATTTAAAGCAATGTCCGGCTATTTATGCAGAGCAAATAGCGAGCGTGCATACCAATAAGCTTGTCCAAAAAAAAATCAAAAAAGAACACCTGCATTTGTGGGATGACTTGGTGCCTTTATACATGAGCTTACCGATTTTATTTGAAACCAAACAAGCCGATGGGCTTCGTTTGGTAGAGTTGAATCCCGGTTTGTCGCCGGAACTGGTGTACGAGGTCATTTGCGACTTATTAATATCAGCCACAACGGCTAATAATCGGGTGTTCGAAACATTTCCTTTAGATACTGCATTATATAAACCGGCTTATGCCAAAATTTTAGAATCAACTACCCAAGCTTACGGCCTTATTGAGTGGAAAGCCATAAGCCTGACTAACGAAATACACGGCCACACCGGGATTTATTCAATAATTGGAGCCAAAATGGGCATTCGTGCCATGGAGTATTTTAATGTAGGGGTTAATAATCTTGAAGTATTGAGTTTTGCCGGCTATCGGCCGCCTTTGAGTTGTTTTAACGACGGTCTGCAAATAAGCTCCGGTGCTACTATTGGGCAGGGTCTTATCACGGTTTCGGATAGTGTTTCGCAAATTCCTTCGGCCGTGTTCAGCTTCAACGGACGAACAGTAAGTATTTCTCTAAAACAAAACATTGCTCATGAAATGCAGGAACAAATACAATACGGTGTAAAAACCTACGGTTTGCTTACAGATTCATATTGGGCTTATATTGAGCGTTTAGCGTTGGAGTATTGGCAGAAATATGACCGACATGAAATTTTTAACTATAATTGATGCAAAGCTTTTATTCCATAAAAGATTTAGAGAAGTTTTCAGGTTTGAAAGCGCATACCATACGTATCTGGGAACGTCGATATGGTATTTTGCAACCCAAACGAACCGCTGCAAATTACAGGCTGTATTCGGAAGATGACCTTAAGAAAATATTGAAACTTGCCTTTTTGAATCGAAAAGGTTTAAAAATTTCAAAATTAGCAAGCTTGTCGGAAGAGGCTTTAGGTGAAAAACTGCTTGAGGCGGGAGAGGCTGAGACCGATTATACTTTTGCCGCTGATATGCTGCTGACGGCAAGTATAGAGTCTGATGAAGCGGCTTTTAATTTGCAATGTGAAAAACTGATTGATGAATTTGGGTTTGAACATTTTTTTCGGGAATTTTTAAGCTCCTTTTTTAAAAGAATTGGTTTGTTGTGGCAATCAAAATCCATTACATCACCTTATGAGCATTTTGTATCTAATTTGATACGGAACAAGCTGATTTTTGAACTTGAAAAAAGAAATTTCCCCTCACCGGATAGTTCTAAACCGGTCTTTTTGCTTTTTTTACCCGATAAGCAGTGGCATGAATTGGGTTTACTTTTTAGTCATCTGATACTAAAAGAGCGCAGATATAAAACCGTTTATCTGGGCGCGTCCGTACCTTTGGATGATTTGAAGGAATATGCCGATTCTGTTCGGTTTGATTGTTTGCTTACTTCCGTGAATTCTGCTCTGCCGCATATTGATTTGCAGGATTATACACAAGCGCTTGCAAACGCATTTTCGGATAAAAAAGTGTATGTTTCCGGTTATCAATATACCGTTCAGGATGTGAAATTTCCGGAGCACGTTAGGTTTTTAGATTCTTTCGATGCTTTTTATGACATATTGTCTAAGTTTGAACATTTGTAAATAAAAAATTGTGCTTTATGAAAATATTACTGACCGGCGCAACCGGCTATATAGGAAAACGCCTGCTTCCGATACTTGTAGCCAACGGGCATGAGGTAGTATGCGGCGTAAGAGATGAGTCGCGTTTTGACCCGCCTGAATCGTTAAGGCCTCATATCCGGATTATCGAAATTGATTTGTTGGAAGCACAATCTTTGCAAAATATTCCAAAAGATATTGATGCTGCTTATTATTTGGTGCATTCCATGTCGGCCTCTAAAGATTATGCTGATTTGGAGAAAAAATCAGCTTTAAATTTTCGTAATGCTGTCAGCGCTACAGATGCCAAACATGTCATATACCTCAGCGGCATTGTAAATGAAGATAAGCTGTCTGACCATTTGAGCTCCAGAAAAGCCGTGGAAGATGAATTGGCAAAAGGAGAATATGCTTTTACGGCTTTACGTGCCGGTATAATAATAGGCTCGGGCAGTGCATCTTTTGAAATCATAAGGGATTTGGTGGAAAAATTGCCGATAATGATTACACCTAAGTGGCTTAATACTAAGTGTCAACCAATTGGTGTAAAAGATGTTATTCGGTTTTTGTCTGCTGCGCTTTTTAATGAAGCCTGTTACAATGCCGACTTTGACATTGGCGGACCGGATGTCCTTACATACAAGGAAATGCTTTACGGCTATGCAAAAGTCAGAAACCTGAAACGAGCCATTTATACCGTGCCGGTTATGACTCCGCGCTTGTCTTCCTATTGGTTATACTTTGTTACTTCTACCTCTTATAAATTGGCCGCGGCTTTGGTTGACAGCATGAAAGTTGAAGTGGTTTGTCGCGATTGCCGAATCAATGAAATACTTGATATTCAGCCCAAAACTTATGAAGAGTCTTTAAAAAGGGCATTTGATAAAATTGAGAGTAATGCCGTAGTTTCCGGTTGGCAAGATTCGTTGGTAAGCGGGCGCATGAATTTTCAAGTTTCCGATTTTATAAATGTGCCTACTCACGGTTGCTTTAAAGATGAAAGAACTCGATTGTTGGAAGATAAGGCCGTAACTGTGAATAAGTTGATGCAAATTGGCGGCACTAATGGTTGGTATTATGCGAATTTTCTTTGGCGTTTTCGCGGATTTATCGATAAACTGTTTGGCGGAGTGGGTCTGCGCCGAGGAAGAACCAATAAAAGCTTGATTCAGCCCGGTGATGCTTTAGATTTTTGGCGCGTTTTATATGTTGATAATATACAGGGAAGGTTATTACTTTTCGCTGAAATGAAATTGCCCGGTGAGGCTTGGTTAGAATTCAAGATTGAAGAAAATCAATTGGTGCAGACAGCTACATTTCGCCCGAAAGGCTTGTGGGGCAGATTGTATTGGTATTCCGTATTTCTTTTTCACGGCATTGTGTTTCGCGGTATGATTAAGCGCCTGGCCGAACCGGCCTGATTACCCACAGAAAAAAACTGCTGTACTATTTGAAATAATACAGCAGTTTTTTTATGAATTAAGAAGTATTGCGGTTTATTTTCCGAATAAGATTCCTATGCCAAGGGTATAGACCATATTTTTCAAATGCTCTGTATCCGTAAAGTCAAGCTCATTATCTACTTTTGCTTGGAAAGCATCGCTTTCTGTGTCATACAAATTGCTGAGGCCAAGTGTGGCACGGCCTTCAACAAAAGCATTTATCGGACCTAAACCAAATTGAGCACCCAGACCGCCGGCTATACCAAAGTCAGTTTTTTTGTAAATAGGTTCTTTGTACTCTCCTTCAGGTTTAAATAAATCCTTATTTGTTATTAAGTCAAAAGCGTCTAATTGTTCATCTGTTAAGCTTTCTCCTTCCAAAGAATATTCGCTGACTCTTTCTCCGTTAAGAGCTAAACCAAAATATGGGCCTGCATAGAAATACAAAGGATTTGCGGGTAGTTTTACTTTTAGCAATACCGGAACTTCCAAGTAGTCGAAATTGATTTTTGAGGCTACTGTCATGGTTCCGTCATCCGTTCCTTTCTCGGTTTCTTGATTAAAACCTTTTTGAGCATAGTTGGCTTCCACGTGGGCCGAAATCATTTTCGGGCCAAATTCGGCAACCAAACCGATATTAAGTCCGGGAGCTATTTTTGTGCCTTTTGATTCTACAGTGGACATCATGCCGGCAAAATTGCCGCCGAGACGGAGTCCGTAGCGTTGAGCACTAAGGCTGAATGCAAAAAATAATGCGAGTGATAAAACGAGTAATTTTTTCATAATTTAAAATATTTATTGTTAAGATATGTTCAAAAATATAAATATTTTTTTTTAATACAAGTTATTTTGATGTATTGGCTAATTTTATTATTTCAGCCCGCATTATAAGCTGATGCGATAACCAATGGTCAGTCCTGCATGAATATTTTTAACTCGCACATCGTTTTCAATGGGTTCGTCGTCCACTCTGTACACACCCAAGAATTTTTGGGTTTCGTACCAATCGCTTTCCGTATTATAAAAATTGCTTAAACCCAAGCCGCCTTTTGCTTCTATGGTAAAATTATTTATTTCATAGCCTAAACCAATATTTAAACCGGCATCAAACTTATTCAGCATATCGGAATATCCGCCTAATAAAGGATTAGTTTCGGTATTGAATACATCAACGGTTCGGGAAGTTCCGTCGGAATAGTTGGTGGTTTCTTCGCCGCTGAGTGCTGTGGCAATATAGGGCCCGGCAAATACATAAGCGCTGCCTAAGCTAATTACCGGCCCCGCAAAAAATTCACCGTAATTGACTCTAAATTTTTTCAAATAGTCCGAATCCGGATCTTTAACTTGGTCGCCTTTTTGCACAAAGCTTAAATCGGCGCGTATGCCAATTTTTTTGGTTACCGGGTATTGGCCGCTTAGACTTATCTGTAAGCCTGCTGTCGGGCCTTGATTTTCATGGGTATCGTAATTGCGGCTATAGTCCGAGAGTGTTCCGCCGACATTTATACCTGCGGTTTGAGCACAGACAGATCCGGCCAATAGGATTGATAATGCTGTAAAAATAATTTTTTTCATGATATTTAGTTTTTTTATTAATGGTTTGTTTTACGCAGGCAAAGATAAATTACTTTCGGATAAAACTGTAAGCAAGCGTAACAAAAAGTAATCGGTTACGAAAACTGTCCGCAGCTTTTTTAGAGCTTTCAAGCATGCCGTGTTCGTAGCCTAAGGAAAACACCCAAGGTTTTTGAGGATTTCGAGCAATAATTTGAGTTTTTATACCTACATCCCAACGGTTGTATTCATAATCCGGGCTAACAAAAACGACCGGTTCGCTAAAATATTCACCGGTTTGCAGTGAGCTATGTGTGAAACTGCCGTTTATCCAAAATGCGGTATAGAATCCCAATCCGAATAGCAGATTTCTTTCACGTTTATTTATTAATGCGTAGTTTCCGGCAGAGGCCCACTGCAAATAATTAAATTTATTTACGCCTTCGCGAATTCCGGCTTGCTCATAACTTAAACCTTTTCTGCTGTATATGATTTCGGAGGATAAAGCCAACATGGGATTGAGCTCGTGTATAATAAATATACCGGCTTGCGTACCGGTTTTTATTTTGCGGTATCCACTCATTAGGCCTTCCACTGCATCATCGGTGTATGTATAGGTGCTGAAGTTCAGCCCTCCCACAATTCCGATTTCCGTGTCTTTTTGTGCTTGTGAAATGCCGAAGATTAAAATGAAAGCAAGTGTTAATTTGAATCTCATCATGTAAAGTGTTTCATTAATAAAAAAAAACATTCAGAAAGCTGCTTTTTTCGTAAATTGCAGTATATTTTTGATAAAAATAGCATTTTAATTATTGAATATTGATAAAATTTGCATCTTATTTATGTACAAAAACAGGTTCTTCTTGATTCGTTAAGGCCTGCTGATTTTTCATTTAACTTATAAACTTTTCACTCATGAAATATTTACACAGCTTCATCGTCTTTATGTTTGTTTTTGGAACGCTTTACGGCCAAGAACCTCAAGTGCCTTCATCCACAGCAGGTAAAACCAATGATAATGCCCGTACCGATCTTTTTACGGATGATCCCTTATTCGACGTATATTTTATGGGCGGTTCGCCGATAAAATCCGTTACGCCTGTCGATACAGATTTAGGAAAAGTAACCATGACTTCTTATATGTATGAGAAAACTGCATCGGAGGTATATATGGTAGCTACTTCGGAGTATCCTGAAAAAAAATTACAAAATTCCGATACGCAAACTTTGTTGGCTAATGCGAAATCCGGTTTTTGTAATCAGCTTGGAGTTACTTCCGAGATGCAAAAAAACATATCCTTAGGCGGCTATCCCGGTATCTTTTTTCGTGCTTCGGGCGGACAAGGCTATTATGCGGCTATGGCCGATTATCTGATTGATAATACATTGATTCAGATAGGAATTTTGCGTTCCGACCGAGCGCCTTCCGAAAAAGAAATTAATGACTTTATTTACAGCCTTCGCCTGAAAAACAAAAAGACATACGATTATTTCACGGATGATCCGGATTTTAGAATAAACTTTTTTGGGATACAACCTTCAAAAAGTGTGAAGCCGGTAGAAACAGCAATAGGAACTATCGATATGACAACTTATATGTATGAAAAAAATAATGAGTTGATATACATGGTGGCATTGTCTGATTACCCCAAACAATACATTTCAGGTTCAAGTTCCGGACAGCTTTTACAAAGTACAAAAAACGGCTATGTCGGAAACATGAATCTCTCAGTTACGCATGAAGAAAGTGTGTCGCATAAAGGCTATCCCGGTCTGTACTTTAAAGCATCCGGCGGTCCCGGATACTATTCCGAAGTAATTGACTATTTGGTGGATAACAGATTATATCAAATTGCAATACTGCGAACCGACCGAGCTTCTACCCCGAAAGAGATCGAAGATTTTTTGTTTAGTTTTGAATTGAAATAACTAAGCAGATAAAATACAAACATCATCTGTCTTGTTTTTTGTTTGAAACGGCTTGTAATGTGGTATAAAGAATATATAAAATCTTGAATACATCGAGCTGTTGAATGTGTAAGTGAGGAATATTAGTAACATGTTGCTCATTAATGCGCCTTCATTCGGCGGAAGCCGGCCGCGTTATTATTATTCGGGCGAACCGCGAAACTTTTATTTCGGAATCCGAATGAAATTCATTTGAGAGCTGGGCGTTGAATTATCTGCCATCTGAGAAAAGTTGTTTTATGAAAGCTTGAAAAGAGCTGCCGTTCCGCAATCAGAGCGGCAGCTTTTATTTATTGTATGTTTAGTTTTCTTTCTTAAGTACGATTTGTTCGTTGTGTTTTTTCATAACCAAAGAATAGAAGTTTTTAAGTGACGGATAGTACACTTGAGGGATGCTCCCTTTTTCTATGGAAAACCGGCTGCTTATGTGTATCATATTGCCAAAAACATTTACATTATAGTCCCCAGTAAAAAAAAATACGCTAAACAAAAAGTAACTGGAAAATG
>CAYYQW010000093.1:0-13324 GCA_964472505.1 uncultured Bacteroidaceae bacterium
AATTTTACCGTTAAAGTCGCATACCATATAAGTTAGATTGGCGATGCGGGGGTGTTGTTAGTACATACGATATGGTCAATTTGAAAAAAATACAAGAAAGATTACTGATTATTTTCAGAAAAGAATTAAATTTGTAGAGTACTAAAATTTTATTAATAAAAGAATAAAATGACAGAAATAAAAAGGGCTTTAAAACAACTTAATTTTAGGTGGTTACCAAAACATCTGAATCATATAGCTGAAAATATTGTATTAAAACAGAGAAATATATCTTTTTTGGCAATCAATTATCTTTTTAGAGAGGCTGAATATGAATTATTTGAAAGCAAAGCGCCATTTAAAGACAGTTTTATAATTTCCGGATTTGTTCCTGTTCAAAAAAATGACAATTTACGAAACAAATCGGAGCATTTATCCGTTGTGTTTAGAACTGATATTCAAGACAATATTATTGTAATAACAGCATTTAGCGAAAGTGATGAAAACTAATAACTTTACATACAAAACAGCGGAACAGCAAGACGATTTTATACAATCGTTAAACGTTGCGGATATAAAATCCCGCATTATCGGACAATCAATAATGGTTGGAAAAGCCGGAACAGAAAACGAAGAAGAATATTCAGAAACCGATTTAGAAATTCAAAATTTATCATTAAACGAATTGAAACAATTATCGAAACCGGAAAAGCCAACAACATCAATTCAATACAAAATAACTCAAACCGGATTAGATGAAAACACAATTCTATTGATTGAGACAAATAAATACAGGGCAACTCTTGCTGAATTAATGAGTTATTGCAGAGGACTAAATATAAGTTACAGAAAATTTTTACCCGAACTTTTTAAGTCGGAGAGTTTATAAAAAAACATAAAACCTTGAGCGGACACAGCGAAGCTGTAACATTCTTGAATTTCAGAAGTGAAGGTTATTTATTGGCAAGCGGAGACAAATCGGGAAAAACACTTATTTGGGACACCGAAACCTACGAATTAGAAAAAGTGCTTTACGAACATGATGATAAAATTATAGATATAGCTTTTAGCAATTTCGGCTACTTCTGTTAGCAATAAATAAATGATTTTTTTGAGAATAATAATCTAAAAAGTAAACCCATAGATAAAAAGATTTTTGCCGGCTGGTTTTCTACAAGTCTGTATTCTGTTTTGAATAAGCTTGAGGACTGCAATCGTTCACATTGGCTTATATGAGTCTGCCAACACTAACCCCGGCAGAGCCTTCATAAAAAAACAGCAGCTCTCGGGCTGCTGTTTTTTATTTGGGGTTATAAAAGACGATGCGTTTATTTCAAAAAAGCTTTTACTTCTTCGTTAAACACATCTGCTTTTTCAAACATCATAAAGTGACCGCATTTGGGCACCATGACGAGTTTGCTGTTTGGGATTTTATCCGCACCGGATTTTGCAATTTCATAAGTGCTGCCCGGATTCAGATAGCGATTGGGAATCAAATTATCATTTTCTCCGAAAAATATCAGCGTAGGTTGTTTTATTTGTTCCAATTTTGAAATCACGGGTTCGTCCACCATTCCCGCTACCGATTGACTGACGGCATAGCAATAGTGCTCAAAATCCGCCGCTGATCGCATGGCAATACGGTCTTCAATCATAAAAAGGGCATCTTCGGGCATCTCGTAGAAATTTACGGCCAGATTGTTTTCTATGGCTTCAGCCTTAGTCAGACGCACCAAGTTGGGTGTCATTATTTCTTTAAACCATCGGCGCTGACCCGGATGAAAGTCTTCAAAGCCCGCCGGATCCGTCAATATGAGTTTTCCAATTTTTTCGGGCGCCGTGAGCGCAGCTATCATGGCTATCTGGCCGCCCATGGAGTGCCCTGCCGCCACTACATGTTCAAGCTCCATTTTATCAATGAATTGTAAAATAATATCGGCATAATAAGTCATCATGCCGCTGTGCGGATTTTTTGAAGATTTTCCGTAACCGGGAAGATCCACGGCAATACAGCGGTAATGCTCCTTCAGTACGGAAACATTTTTCTTCCAAGCCGGCAAATAGCTGCCCAAGCCGTGAATGAAAATAATGGTGGTTTCTCCGGAGCCTTCATCGGTGTAAGCCAGTTCCACATCTTCGGACAGTCGGATGTAGTTTACATCCGTGCCGTAATCTAAATCACGCATTGTTTCAGGTTGGCTAAGTTGTTTATAAGGGGTGCAGGAAATAATAAACATGAGGCTTACCGTAAGTATAGCAATTGTTTTGATTTTCATGTGCAAGTATTTAGTCGATTGACAAATTTTATTATAAAAACGGACCGAAATCCGGCGGCTAAGCATTAAAATATCAGCCATTTATAAACTAAAAACACAGTCCAGGGATTGGCCGGGCGATCATCATTAAATACACCGTTGATATCCGTTCCGTGGCTTGTATCATTACTGTCGTAAAAATCGCCCAACCACATATAAGCGCCGTGCAATTCCAGCGACATGAACGGCCCGAAAGTATATCCGGTCATTGCATTGATTTCATGCCCCATATAATTGCCGCCGTTTTGCGGTTTAACGGCACTCATGGCCATGGCACCGCCTATTTTGGCTTGTATTTTATTGGGAACAAAATCGCGCGACAGGTTTACGGTGCCGCCCTGGATGCCGTATCCCATATTGGATATATCCGACACCAGAGGCGTAAAACGATTAACCACATTGGCATGCGGAAAAAGCAAATACGATCCGCTGCTGATAAAGATTGAAGAAGGCATTCCCCACGTATTTCCTGTGATAACGCCGGAATAGTTTCCGTTTTCAATCCCATTTCCGTCACCGGTAGTGTATAGCATATCCAACGATACGTAATCGTTGGTGGTTTGTGCATACCGATAAACTGCACGCAGATTTATCGCCATTCCGCCGATATCGGCTGCACGCTCATAGTCGGTACCGGTATTTATGTCCACTTTACCGAGATTATAATTTAAAAAGCCGGATAATTGATAGCGGTCTAACCAAAAGTCAGAATTTCGGCTAAAAAACAGCCCCAACCAACTGACATCCGCCTTATAATCATTGGTAGGCAGATTGAAATTGAAACCGCCGTTGTAATTCACCAAAGTACTGTTGAGTCCTTGTCCGAAAACAGATACCCCACCTTGTCCTTTGGCGCGGTCTCTGACATGATAGAGCGACAAACCGGCGCTCCATTCTAAATTCAACTTTCGACGATACATGCTTGTAAATAAGCTTACATCATCATTGAGCTGTGCATTGTTTTCATAGAGTTTATAAAATCCTGCTTTCAGTTTATTGAAATCTCCGTTGTGCCTTACCGATATACCTACGGCATCGGTTCCCCAGTAAGCCAGCCGATAGCCCGTAAGGGTCATTTTATCAAACATCGTACGGTAAGGATTGAAAGGCGTATCGTATAAGCGCTGCAAACCGAGGTTGATTGACCAGTTTTTGAAAGGGATTAATTCCAGCTCCAAGTTTTGGGTTTGTAAATTTACTTGGTCGGCATTGATTGCGGAGCCTTTGTTCCCGCTCAAACCGTATGCTTGGTCGCCCCATGTCCAGTCAATTTCAAAGGAGGCTCTCAGAATTGCTTTTCCGTTAAAGAGCTTGGGCTGAAGAATGAAAAAAGGGATTAAACGTTGTTCGCTGTATGCTGCCAATACTGTATCGGAAGCATTGGAAGAGTTTTGTCCGAAAAGTCGGCCTACGAGTTGTCCGTTAAACAAACTGCTTTCGGGATAGAAGTTTGAGGCCACTGATTGATTAATAAAAAAGGCCAAAAACTGAAATTCTTTATTGGCTTTAGCCGTATAGGGCAGATCATTTTTAAATAAATCTGTTTTCTCCGGTTCTGTTTCTTGAGAAAAGCCGGGAAAGAAAAAAATAGTGAGCGCGAAAACTATAAATATTTTTTTCATGCGTTTTTTGTTTTAGATTTTTTGATTTTGCAGAACGCACCTAAGATAAAATTACGGAATGACAATTGCCATTCCGTAATTTCTTGTATGAAGATTATAAACGAATGTATTTTTGGATATTACTGTCTCCCAGAGTACCGCCGTTTGTGCTTCCGAAGCCTTCTTCGGGTGTGGGTGGTGTGTTTTCCGTTCCGGAAGTTTGCACAACTTCATACCACAATACTTCGGGGTCGGTTTTTATTTCATAGATTCCGCTTGAGTTCGCTGCATAAGGATCTTCTTGTACCAAATCAATGGTCCAAATTTCACCGACATCACTTTTTTCCATGGTAAAACTGCCGGTGAATATCAAGTCGGGAGTAGTCGTGGCATTACCAATATTGTATTGTTCCACGTAATAAGTCATATCTGCATTAAATCGGGCATAAATGGAATCTACTTGAAAATAAGTTACCAAAAGAGGGGCTACATTATCGCCTGAAGAATACCACTCATCAATAATACCGAGATTTTGCTCAAGAGCGTCCGAAGTGAGGGATTCACTTTCGCTCATGGCTTTACCTTCTGCATCATAAATAGGGGAAGCAGCAACGGGTTTTACTACAACAGCCTCGGTTCCTTCAGTTATTGAAGTAATATCCAGATTGATAGTTAAGCTGCTTTCGCCTGCCGTATGCACAACTTCATAGGTAAATTCAACACCTTCGATGCTTACACTTAAGTTTTCATTGCTAAGATTTCCGGTAGCGTCTGCCTTGGCATAGACAGCTTCGGAGAATTTCAGCGTAACCGTTTCATTGTCTGCGCCGACGGTTATACTTTCAAACATCGGGGCTTGGTTTTCGGCTTCTTCACTACAAGATGAAAAGCCAATTACAGCGGCAAAAAGTACTGCAATTACAATATTAATTTTAGATTTCATAAAGCATATTAGTTTTAAATGTTATTATTAATTCAAATTTACTGTTTTGTATATTTTATGTGTATTCAATTGCATTTTTCGGGGCTTGACTTTTTAATATGAAAGGTCTCTATTTGAAGTTAAATTACTGAATATCAGAATGTAATAAAACAATTCAAAGGGTTGGACGTGTTTACTTCATTTCTCCCCAATGAATGACATTGGCTGCCCAAGCATAGCCAATTCCGGCTGCAATCATTGAAATTACGGTGCCGTTTTGTATTTTTCCGGCTTCTAATCCGAGATGAAGCGATAATATTTGGTCTATTTGCCCCAAGTGGCCGTAATGTTCCAAATAGGTACTCTGTTCTTTGGTAAGCCCCAATTCTTCAAGCATGTATTCATACATGGAACGCTTAAAGTGCAGGACAGCTAAATATTCCAAAGCAGATTGCTCAATACCTGATTTTTCAAAAGCCTTGTGAATGCAATGCATCCAGTTATCCATAGATACCTCATTCAGGCGGTCTTTCATGTGCTTTTCATCAAATACACGAAGGGATTTGTAAGCCTTATCTAAATTTTCTTTGGTGATGGGTTTGACTGTTCCGCCAAATTCCACACCTACGTCTCTCGACAGGCTTCCGTCGGTCATAATGTGTGTACCCAGCAGAATGTTCTTGCCGTAATTTTTCTTCATAATCAAAGCACCCCCGCCGGCCGATAAGTTATACATAAACGAAACCGATTTGTCCGTGTAATCAATAAAATCACCGTTTCGGTATCCTCCGACAATCATAACGGTATTTATTTCTTCATCGGCAATCATCATGTCTTTGGCTATTTTCATGGCCGCCACGGTGGAGCCGCAACGCTGTTGTAAATCTATAGCCCAAGCATTATGTGCGCCAATTTTTTCCTGAATATAGATTCCGGAAGTAGTTAAAGGATACTCTTTCCATTCCTCGCCTATGCAGAGCAGCAAGTCGATTTCGGCAGGTTTAATGCCGGTGTTTTTCAAGGCATCCAAAGCGGCTTTTACGCCCATTTCCTGCGTTCCGTCTTCGGGCTCGGGAACGGGTTTTTCAATGATGCCGAGTTTTTCTTTTACGGCCTCTTCAGACCAGACATTACCTGTAGCTTCGGCTATCTTTGCGGCCGATATTTTTTGTTGCGGGATATAAATTCCCGTTCCTACGATTCCGATTTGTGTATTTTTTCCTGACATTTATTCCATTTAAAATTTAAACAAATTGCTTCCCACGGCCAATCCCGCACCTGAAGCCATAAATAAGACCGTATCGCCTTTTTTGATTTTTCCTTCGCTCACACCGTGATGAAAAGTCATGGGTACGCAGCCGGAGCCGGTGTATCCGTATCGGTCCATAATGAAGTGGGTTTTTTCTTCCGGCTGTTCCAAAACCTGCATTACTTCTTTAATTACTGACTTATTGATTTGCGTAAAAATAAAATGGTCGATTTGATTGAGTTCCATACCCGCCTTTTCAACCAATTTATTGACTACCATCGGCCAAAGGCGTATATTTCTGTCGCCGGGTAAGCGTTGTAAATTAAGCAGTCCCTGTTTTTCTTCTTTAAGAACTTTTTCGGTAACGGGATTGCGTGTTCCGCCGGCATAAACTCCGATGTAATCCCATTGCGTGCCGTCGGTAAGCAGCTGACTATTGATGTATTGTGCCGCTTCATTGCGTTTGAGTACTACTGCACCGGCACCGTCGGCAAAAATTGAATAACCGAATGCATCCCCTTCACGCACATAGGCCGGCATATTATAAACGCCGATAACAAGCGCATACTGAATGGTTTCGTCGGTGGCCATGATTCGGGCTGCATTATCAAGCGCAATGGAAAAGCTTGCGCAAGAAGCTGCCACATCAAAGGTGGAAGTCCATTGTTCCTTTTTTTGCAAACGCCCCTGCACCAAGATGGAGGTAGCCGGCGTAATAAATTCCGGCGTATCGGTGCCCACGATTATAAGACCGACATCTTCTGCGTCTGTATCGGCTGCTTTGAGGGCATTTTGAGCTGCTTTTGTTGCAAAATCGGCTGTAGTTTCGTCTATACCGCGCAAATGCGCTATGTGTCGTTGTTTTATTCCGAGTTTTTCTTCGGTACGTTCATGGTCAAACTCAATTCCCGCCAGCGCTTTCAATTCTAAATTACTGATGGCTTTGCCCGGGGCATAAACGCCGGTTCCTGTGATTTCTACGGGTAGCATAAATTATTTTTTTAGTCAATATAAGCCATTTTTCGGGCTTGTTCGGTTAATTGGGCTCTGAAATTAGGATGCGCAATGCTGATTAATGCTTTTGTACGTTCTTTTACGGTGAGTCCGGTGAGTCGTGCCGAACCGTGTTCCGTAACCACATAATCGGTATGACTGCGATGCAGTGTAACGGCCGTTCCTTCCGGCAATACAGGTACTATGGTGGATACCGTATCTCGTTTGGCTGTTGAACGACAGGCAATAATAGATTTTCCTTTTCCGTCAAAGCCTTCAATGGCCCCCACGGCCGTATCGGTTTGGCCGCCGGTACCCGAGTACTGGTTAATACCAATGGATTCGCTGGCAACCTGGCCGGTAAAATCAATCATCATGCAGGTGTTGATGGAAACCATTTTTGAATTTTGGCTGACCACACAAGGGTCGTTGACGTATCGTCCGCGTAAAAATTCTACCGAAGGATTATTATCCAACCACTCGTACATTTTTTTAGAGCCCATGGCAAAAGTGCAGACAGATTTTCCTTTGTGCAGCGCTTTTTGCTTGTTGGTAATAACTCCTTTTTCATACAATTTCACCATGGAATCTACAAACATTTCGGTATGAACGCCCAAATCTTTTTTGCCTTCCAAAGAAAGTGCAGCGGCATTGGGTATCTCGCCGATTCCCAATTGTATGGTTGAACCGTCTTCCACCAGTTCGGCTATGTTTTCGCCTATTTTCATGGCTGTCTCATCCGGTTCGGAACCCGGTAAAACGGGCGGCAGTTGCGAATGCTCCACAAAAAAATCCACATCGGAAACATGCACTTGGGTATCACCCAATGTGCGCGGAAGTTGGTCATTGACTTCCAGAACGGTGATTTCGGCTTGTTCAAGAATATCTTTTTCGTAGGTTATTCCCAATGATAAAGACACAAATCCTTTGTTATCCGGTGGTGTGCAGGTTCCGAAGAACATGTGCGGTTTGCGTACTTTTAGCCGGTCAGAAGCTGCACGATGCAACATATTCGGAACATAGCTTACCGTTCCGACTTTTTCTTTTATGGCTTGTCGTGAGCCCGCGGCATGAAACCAACTGCAAAGTTCAAAGTGCCCTTTCATTTCGGGTTTGATATAAAATTCATACGGCTTTAAAGTGAGTACTGAAAATACTTGGACATTCTCCACCTTATCTTTGGCCAAATGAAATTTATCCATGCAGCCTTGCGGTTCAGAAGCACACTGAGCCACAATCACATCCGTGTTGCTTTTCATTTTCATTGCGGCCTCTTCAGCCGTAATCAGTTTAGACTGATAAATTTGCTTGATGTCTTTCATGTTTTTTATTTTTATAAATATCTAAGCCGTGTAACAAAAGCCCTACAATCGTTGAGCTGACAATAGCCAATGAGGAGGCTATGGCCGGGTTTCTTACTTCGCCTTTCATGTATTTGCTGAGAAATCCGATGGAAACATCATAATTCTCTACCAGATACGGCATCAAATAGTACATTCCGAAGTGTACCGTAAAAGCAGTTAGCGATGCTGCTAATGCCGCTTTATAATTAACTTTTTTAGAAAAAATACCCAAAACAATGGGCATAAAGGCGATTGAGAAATATGCATACACGCCGTTTTGAGCTAAAATGGCCACACTTAATTTCGGATTTACCAATTGGTCATAAGCAATATAAAATGATACAACAGCCAGCAAAACAATGGCTATTTTATTCAAATGAATATAAGTTTTTTCCGATTTAATTTGTTCCCCGAAAAGGGGCTTTATAATATCCGAGGTAATGGTGGTTGCCAAGGACTGTATCAGACCCTCGAGGGTTGAAAGCCCGGCACTTATCATACCTAAAATAACAATAAACCCGATTGAAACAGCAAGCCAGCCGCCGGAAAACACGCGAACGATATAGCCGGGAATGATTCCGTCGGTTTTGAGGGGATAACCGTCCATAGTAAGGTCAGGGAAGCTTAAGCGCGCATATAAACCCACCACAATAACGGAGAAAAAGAGTATTTCTGCAACTACGGCTGTTACTAAAAATCGGTTAACATCTTTTTCTTCTTTCAGAAACAAAGATTTTGTAATAATATGCGGCTGACAGACTACTGCCGTGCCTACCACAAATTGGGCAAAAATAATCTCAAAATAATCTCTAAACAGCAGGCTTTCGGGGTTTAGGGGTTTTGACAATATCGGGTTAATGGCCGACAGTTTTTCAAAAAATGTGTCAACTCCGTCTTTGAGATGTTCATAGCCGGAAGCTAACATAATAACCGCCACGATAAGCATGATAACGGCTTGTATGGTATTGGTATAGACCAGAGAATTGGCGCCGCCGAACATCATGTATCCGAAAACGAACACAATAATTACGGCCAGCGTAGCAATTTCGTCCACATTAAGCGCCTTTGAAATGACTTTCGTAATGGCCACCAAAATCAATACAATAAATGTGATGAGCAGTACGGAAAGAAAGGCAACGAAAAGTGAATAGCCGGGGCTTTTGTACCGCCCTCCAATCCATTGAGCCAAGGTGGTAGCCTTGATGGACTGCCCGTATTTACGGAAACTTTTGGTGAGAATAACCAAGGAAATCAGAGATGCTAAAGGGAAAACTATGCCAAACGAAATAACCCCGCTGAATCCGTAAACGGCAATCAGGCCGGGGTTTATAACGAATGTGGCTGCACTGGTCATGGATACGGCCAATGATAAGCCGACAAATGCCGGTGAGAAATTTATATTCCCAACGGCATAGTCGTTCATGCTTCTCGTCTTGAGCGCACCTCTGACAACAAAATATAATACAATTCCTGCATATATTATAAGTAATATCCAAGTGCCTAATATCTGTTGTGAGCTTGTCATGTTGTTGTTTTAAAGAAATCTTTAAATTGTAATTCCGCCGTCAACGCTAATTACGGCTCCGTTAATGTATGCGGCTTCATCGGAAGATAAATAAGCATAGACGGAAGCAATTTCCGAAGGCTCGCCAAGGCGTCCCGAAGGTACTTTTTCTTCCATGAATTTTATCACTTTTTCGGGCATGTTTTTTACCATATCGGTAGCAATAAATCCGGGAGCTACGGCATTTACGGTTATACCTTTACGCCCAAATTCTTTGGCCCAGGTTTTTGTCATGCCGATAACGCCGGCTTTAGTGGCTACATAGTTGGTTTGTCCGAAATTTCCGTACAAGGCCACAACGGATGATGTATTTACGATTCGGCCGTAGCCGGCTTCAGTCATTATGGGGCTTACACACTTAGTACAGTTGAATACACCGGTTAAATTGACATCAATCACTTGCTGCCATTGCTCCGGAGTCATTTTTTTGAAGCTGGCGTCACGGGTGATTCCGGCATTGTTAATCAGGATGTCAATGGTTCCGAATTGGTCTTTTACTGCTTGAGTAGCTTTTTCCACTTCGGCAAAATCTGCGGTGTTCACTTTGAAAAATGCAGCTTTACCGCCTGATTGCTTAATTTCTTCAACGACTTGTTTTCCGGCTTCATCATTCATATCCCAGATAACAACTGCGGCTTCTTCTTTTGCAAAGCGAAGGGCGCCTGCTTTCCCGATTCCTGATGCTCCGCCTGTGATAACAGCGACTTTATTTTTTAGATTGGTCATAATTATAAATTTTATTGGTTTTAAATTTTTAACAATTTTCTACAATGAGTGAAATACCTTGGCCGCCTCCGATACAGAGTGTTGCCAGCCCTTTTTGAGCGTTTCGTTTTTTCATTTCGTAAAGTAATGTAGTCAATACGCGCGCGCCGGATGCTCCAATGGGATGCCCTAAAGCAATGGCACCGCCATTGACGTTCACAATTTCCGGATTAAAATTCAAGTCTTTGGCTACAGCAAGCGACTGAGCTGCGAAAGCTTCGTTGGCTTCTATTAAGTCCATATCTTCAATGCCGAGATTAGCTTTGTGCAATGCAGCTTTGGTAGCCGGCACGGGACCGTAACCCATAATTTTAGGGTCTAAAGCCGCATTGGCATAAGAAACAATTTTGGCCATGGGTTTCACCCCGAGTTCTTTGGCTTTTTCGGCAGACATAATGATGAGCAAGGAAGCTCCGTCGTTGATTCCGGACGCATTTCCGGCGGTTACCGTACCGTCTTTTTTAAATGCGGGACGTAATTTGGCCAGTTTATCTAAGCTTACGCCGTTTTTCGGAAATTCATCGGTATCAAAAATCACCGGGTCTCCTTTGCGTTGCGGAATTTCAATGGGCACGATTTCATCTTTGAATCGGCCGTTTTTTTGAGCTGCTTCGGTTTTCTGTTGACTTTTGAAAGCAAATTCATCTTGTTCTTCGCGGCTTATGCCCCATTGCTCGGCTATGTTTTCTGCTGTAAGGCCCATGTGATAATTGTTGAAGGCATCCGTAAGGCCGTCTTTTATCATGCTGTCAACCAGCTGATTGTGTCCCATTTTGTAACCAAAACGAGCTTTTTCCAATAAATAAGGAGCATTAGACATACTTTCGGTACCGCCGGCCAATACCACATCAGCATCTCCCAACATAATAAATTGAGCAGCCATGGAAACGGCTCTCAATCCGCTTCCGCAAAGCTTATTAATGGTCATGGCGGGAGCTGTTTCCGGCACACCGGCATTTACCGAAACCTGACGGGCTATGTTTTGCCCTTCTCCGGCGGAAAGAATATTTCCGATAATGCTTTCATTGATTTCCGCAGGGTTTATTCCGGCGCGTTTAATGGCTTCTTTAGCTGCCGCCACGCCTAAATCAACGGCTGAAAACTTGGCTAAGCCGCCTCCGTAATTCCCGATGGCTGTTCGTACGGCTGATACTATTACTGCTTCTTTCATGTATTTATTTTTTAAGTTATTTAAAAATCGAACGGTACTTTTAAGTAAAAAGAATATATAATTTCATTTTCTGTATGATATCGTAAACAAAACTGCAATTCTTAAAACATAAATCTTAACCGACGAACAGTTTTCAGAGCTTGACTTTTAGCTTAAAACATATTTTCTTAAAACATAAATTGCTGATTTTATGTATGTAATGTTCTTTTTTGCTACCTTTGACAAAATTTTGAAAATTATCCGCCAAATACCGTTTTAATTTAAAAATCACTTGTATGAAGAAAGGGACTGTCCAAGGGAAACTCTCAAAATTCACCCGATTTGCCAATTCGCTTTATCCGCATGAACTGGTTTATTTGTTAGAGATACAACAGTTTGATCATCCGGATAACATAAAAGTTCTGAATTTGATTTTTTATAATTCCAATAACCCCAAAAACCGGATTCCATACGATATAAGTATTGATAAAAGGCGATACAGTTATATAAAAAAATGGATAGAAGAGAAATTAAGTGCCGTTGATGTGGACATCTATTTTGAAGGGCTTAATAAAATGGAAAAAAAAGTAATGACGGACGGTATTCTGCCTCAAGAAGAAAAAAAAATCATTCAGTGTGCAAAAAGTACGGGCACAACCCATTATTATTTCATTAAATTCTATGAATTATTGAAGCATTACAGAGACTATCTGTTGGTCAGAGGCCCGAATGAGAATTATGCAGCTATATCGGATTATCTGGAAATGCATTCAGAGCAATACCTGAAAGTGGTTGAGTTAAACGAACAAATCAATCAGGCCACCTTGGATATAGTCCA
The DNA here is from genome assembly GCA_964472505.1 of uncultured Bacteroidaceae bacterium. Taxonomy (GTDB): domain Bacteria; phylum Bacteroidota; class Bacteroidia; order Bacteroidales; family JAADGE01; genus JAYEIA01. The sequence continues at coordinate 12,720 of CAYYQW010000093.1, forward strand.
TCAACACGCCCAAAGCGGCTATGAATCTATGCAATGGGATGACTTTTTAAAGTCTGTTTTATACAGCGAAGAAATAGACGGCTACACGCGTTACCGAGCGGCTGTGCGCTTAACCTACATGTATTATAATTATCGAGAATTTAAAAATTTGCGCTCGGTGTACGATTATCTTGATAAACACCTGAAAACTCAAGTGTTTTATTCAAAACGCATACTGGCAAATTATTATGCAAACCGAGCCATGATGCATTCTAAACTGGGCGAACCGGATGATGCCGAAAAATACGGGTATCTGTCGATACAGCATCGTAATGCCGATTATATCTTTTATCTGTTAAATTTATGCAGCGTTTTACTAAAAAGAAATAAGAATAACGAAGCTCTTGAAATCATGCGTAACTCAATCGGTGAGCTTAAGAATACCGGAAATTACTATTACAAAATTGGCTTTGCCGCTTTTTATACCATGACCTTAACGGCTAATAAAATGTATGACAAAGCTGTAGATTATGCTGAAAGATTTTATTCGGTACACAAAAAAGAAATTATGAATTACCGTTGGCATTTGTTTTTTAGTGCCTACTTTAAGGCTTTGACTCATAATG
>CAYYQW010000094.1:0-13026 GCA_964472505.1 uncultured Bacteroidaceae bacterium
CGGATATTATCAATTTGCGCAAAAGCTTTGTCGGCGGTTTCGGCATATTTTTGGTAACTCCATTTTAAGCTATGTTTGCCGGAAGGAAGATTTATGCTTTCCTGCGTCCAATCGCTTGTTCCGTTCCATTGGGCAAGTAGTTTATTGTCTAAATACAGGCGCAGATAATTTGAGTTGCTCTCATCGGATGTTTTTTTGAAGAAAAAGACTTCCTGTTCCGTCTGCAAATCGGTAATTATGCTTAAGTCGCTGACTTGTCCTTTTTGTAATTCACCCGAAACTGCGGAATAATTGGAATTTTGAGCTCCGGAATTTATAATTTCCCAATGACTGTCGCCCAAAAGCTCCCAGTTATGTGAGAAAGCATTTGCTTCAAAACCAATTTCGTTTTTAATATGAAAACTTTTAAAGCCTGATTCGGGAAAGTAACTTGTATTGGGGCTTTCGGCCAAATCATTTGCCACTATTCGGTATTCAATCAAATCGCCGATTTGCACATTCTGTGTATTGAATTTTGCCGAATATACATCATTATCGTCTTTATAGAATTGTAAATTCGCCTGCGGAATGCCGTTAATTTTCCATTCCGTATAACTGTTTAATAAGTCTATTGCCAGGTTGTCTTCCAAACGGCAAGTAATGCGGGCTTGCTCCCAAAGTTGAAGACAATATTCATTTATTGCTTTGTGAGTTATGTTAGGTGCACTTATGTCAGTCCCGGCAGTAAATTCAAAAAAAATATCCGGTGCTGACGGAGGAAGTTTTGTGATGGTGTCTGAATTTTCAGCTTCAATATAATATTTGTAAACAGTCGGTTCGCCCGTTGCGGGGATTTCTGCCGTGTAGTTTCCGGTTTCATTTTGCTGCATTTGAACGGCTTGCAGGTTTTGTTCCGGCAGTTTGTAAAACAGGGTGGGAGAGCCTTCCGACAGCATTGAGCAGGATGTAATTTGAGCTTCTGTGCCGTAAGGCCCGTTAAGATTTTCGGTATCTTTATGTTTTTGGTGAAAAATGTGCGGTCGGCGCAGGTAATCGGCGGCAGCCATAATATCAACAATACCCCAACCGTAGTAATTATCCGGCTTTTCACTTTTGTCGGCACTCATTTTGAGCGCTTCAAAAATTTGCATATTAGAAGCTTCGGGAAACATTTCCATAAGCAGAGCAGCTCCGCCGGCCGTTAGCGGACAGGAATAGGAAGTGCCGCCGCCGGCAGAATATCCGTTATCGTTTGGCAATGCCGTTGTTACGCCGGCTCCCATAGCCATTACATCGGGTTTTATGCGGCTGTCGGCTGTGGGGCCTACCGCGCTGAAACTTGCTCTGAAGCCCAAACTGTCCACAGCACCTACACAAAGAACACTGTCTCCGTCGGCCGGAGCGGAAATGGTGGTGGTGCCGTTACCCGAATTCCCGGCCGAGTTCACAATTAATATGCCGTATCCGGCGGCAATATCGGCGGCACGGGTTATGGCGGCAGTATTTCCGTCCATATCTTTTGCTTCGTACCAATCGTGATATCCGAGCGATGTAGATACGATATCCGGCCCGTAGTTGTATTCGGCCCATTCCACAGCGGCAATCCAGTTATCTTCTTCCACGGGTGTTTCGGATTCCGTATTTTCGGTTTTTACCAAAATATAGCTTGCCCCAAAAGCCGGGCCAATGAGTTGTCCTTCATCAAATCCGGCTATAATACTTAGGGTTTTTGTTCCGTGGCTTCCGCTTCCCAAATCATCTTCATCTCCCACGTTTTCGTCATTGTTAACAAAATCGTAGGCGGCAATGATATTCAAATTGGAAAAAGCCGGGTGGCTTAAATTATTAAAGCCGGCATCGGCCATGCAAATTAGTATGTCGGCACCGGTGTAGCCCAAGTTGTGAGCAGCGGGTATGTTTATTAATTCGTTTTGTTTGTATGAAGCACCATAGTTGAATTTATTATTTTTTGAATTATTAAAAATTTGATTTATAGTGCTTTGTGTGTTAGAGTAGTTCTTTTTTGATTTTAGTACCAAATCAATTTTGTTCACAAAAGGAAACTTTGCAATTCGCCGGATGTTTTGTGAGCTGACTTCTGCCGAAAGGGCGTTTAACCACCTTGATTCGCGGCGGTTTTTTGTAAGAAAGGGAGAAATTGTTTCAATGTATTGCTTATTAAGCGGCAAATCTCGGAAATTACAGATGTTGCCGGGCAGCATGTTTTTTTTTCGTCGGTTTATGGTTTTTTGAGGCAGTTGTTTTTCGAATGTTTTAACTTCTTCTGCAGCATGTGCGCCTTTGTCCGAAAAATATATCCAAACGGAGTATGTTTGCTCTTGTTTTGTATGAATTTCGTGTGCAAGCCGGCGGCTGATTTTTGTATTTTCCTGAGCTTCTGCATGTATTGATATGAAAATCAGGCATAAAGCTGAAAAGCCGTATTTTATGAATTGTAATTTTGCTTGTATCATGTATCAAAGATAAGCGGAACGGGAAAAAAGTTGCTTTATAAACTCATATATTTTTCAAATTCGGCAATGCGCTCCGGAGTTCCTAAATCAAAAACGGGTTCGCAGTGTTCGAAGCTAATAATTTTATGTTTGGCCGAGAGTTTCAGGTATTCCGGAGTAATTGAGTATTTTTTTTCGGCTGTAAGGTATTTGAAAATATCCGAACGGATAATATGAATACCGCTGAAAGCTAAATAGTCTATACTTTCTTCCGGCTTTCGGGAAACTATTTCTTCGCCGGTTGAATTGTTTTTCCAGGCACTTAGCTGCTTGTTTTTATTAAAACCGAGCTTGCGTGATGATTTTCGGTTTTTTACGGCCAAAGTAGCCAATGCGTCGGAAACGCGGTGCCCGGTTTCCATTTCGGCAATTGAAAGTTCGGAATAAATATCAGCATTATGAACCAGAAAATAGGGTTCTTCTTTAAGGAATTTCTCAGCTTTTTTAAGTCCGCCACCGGTATCTAAAAGCTTATCGCGCTCATCGGAAATTTCAATTTGGCAGTTAAAATTGTTATTCGCTTTCAGAAATTCAATAATTTGTTCGCCAAAATGGTGTATGTTTATCACAAACTCATTGATATTCTGATTTTTGAGCTTTTCTATAAGCATTTGCAGCATGGGTTTTCCGGCTACTTTCACCAAAGCTTTGGGTGTGTTGTCGGTTAGGGGTGCAAGTCTGGTGCCGAGTCCGGCTGCAAAAATTAAGGCTTTCATTGTGTGGCTGTATTGTAGATTTTGTCAAGCTCTAAATGGCGTACAGTGATGTTGATATCATAGCTGTTTTTTAAGTATTTGGCAATTTCTTCACTAAGATAAACCGACCGATGTTGTCCGCCGGTACATCCGAATGCAATAGTAAGATTGGCAAATTCGCGTTGAATATAGTTTTCTACAGCCGGCTTTATCAGTTGTAAACAATTTTGTGCAAAAGTATCTGCTTGGCTGTTCTCTTTGAGAAATCGGATAACTTTGGGATTCTTGCCGGTGAGTGTTTTATATTTTTCATACCTTCCGGGATTATTCAAAAAGCGGCAATCGAAAACAAAGCCGCCACCGTTTCCGGAGGCATCATAAGGAACGGCTCTTTTATATGAGAAACTTGAAATACTGACCGTAAGCTTTGCCGACTCCGAAAGTTTTGTCAGTTTGTGTGATTCGGCAATTTTATGTAATACTTTTTTGAGTTCCGGAAAATTGCTTAGAAAGTCGGCATTCTTCAATAAGGCATTTAGATTTTTTTGAGCCGGAGCTATACTTAGAATAAAGTGTTTTTTGTTTTCAACCAAGCCTCTAAAGCCATAAGCTCCCATGGCTTGCATGATTCTCAGAACAACAAAAGGGCGATAGTATTTAAAAAATGTATTTTTTGAAATTCCGGTATGTTTTTCGGTCAAATCGGCGTAGAGTTCAATCAGTTCAGAGCGCAATTTTTCGGGTAGTTCGGCTTTGGCATCGTAGAGCAGTGAGGCCGGGTCGTATTGTAAAGCGCCTTTACGCCCGCCTTGGTAATCAATAAAACTGAGTTCCTGCTCATTGTACATAATGTTTCTTGATTGAAAATCGCGAAACATAAAAAAATCGGAATCTGCTTTGAGTAAAAAATTTGTAAAGTTGTGGAAATCGTCTTCCAGAGCTTGCTCGTCAAAATCAATTCCGGCAGGCATGAGGAATGAGTATTTAAAATAGTTTAAATCCCATTTTATGGATTGCTCATCGAATTTTTCGCGCGGAAAGCATTTTGAAAAATCTAAGCCTTTAGCTCCTTCGGTTTGAATGCGGATGAGATGCTCCAATACTTTTTTGTATAACTGCTTACGCCGGTTTTCAAAATCCGGAAGGCTTTTGGTTTTTTGTAAATATTCGTAGAGCGTGTTCTCTCCTAAATCTTCCTGAAGATAGCAATGTTTTTCGAGATTTTCGGCGAGAATTTTCGGAACGGGAATATTCTTATTCTTCAGATGTTTACTGATGTAGGTGAAGGCTTCATTTTCGCGGGTATTTTCGTTGTATGTTCCAATTACAGTCCGACCGGAATCTTCTATACGAAAATATAATCTGGGAGAACCCGAGGGGGGCAGTTGTTTAATTTCTTTTGGTTTAGATTGGAATGTTTTTGTATATAAATCCGATACAATATCAAGGGGAGTTTGGCTACTTTTAGACATTATTATTAAAGTGGTTTACAAATATTTATTTATGGTGTTAATAATGGTTGCGGGCCGCATGGGCTTGGCTATAAAATCGTCAAAGCCCGATTGCAAAATAATGCGTTCGTCATTTTGCAGCGCATGAGCTGTTTGGGCTATAATGATGGTTTCCGGACTTTTTTCTTTTATTTTTTTCATAACCTGAATGCCGTCAATATCCGGCAAGCGGATATCCAACAAAAGAATATCAGGTTTTTCTTTATCGAAAATTTCAAGAGCGGCTGTCCCGTTTGTAGCCGAGCTTATCGAGAATTTTTTCTGCGATTTTAGGACAATAAGAATATAGTCCAAATTTATGGGATCGTCTTCAACGACCAGAATTTTAGTAGCCATAATATAATTCATTGTATCGGTAATTCCACTTCAAAAGTGCTTCCCTTGCCAATTTCGGAATGCACCGTTATTTTACCGTTGAGTTTATTAATAATTTCTTTAGATAAAGCCAGCCCCATTCCAACGCCTCTGTACATTTCAGTCTCCTGACTTTCGGCTTGTCTGAATTTATCAAATATATACTTTTTTTGTCTGTCGGAAATGCCAATTCCCGAATCTTGGACGGAAAAAATTAGCCGGTCTTGTTTATTATAAATACCAATTTTTATAAAACCGCTGTCAGTAAATTTTACGGCATTATTGACCAAATGTTTCATTACGCGCGTGAAAAGGGTTTCGTCGCTGTATATATATTTTTGTAAGGTGGAATATTCATAAAGTAATTGAATTTCTTTATTTACGGAATTAATTTCATCCTTACCGTAATCAATCAATTTTTTCATAAGAAAGTCGATTGATATTTTTTCATTATTAATCTTGATATTTCCCGATTGTAATTCAGAAAGTTTAATAATACCTTCAATAAGTGCAAGTAATGTGTTGCTGCCTTTTATAATGCTGCTTTTAAATCGCATAAGTTCTTCGTTGGAATATTCATTGCAATCAAAAAGTTGTGCAAAACCTAAAACGGCATTAAGCGGTGTGCGAATTTCATGCGATATGTTAGCCAGAAAAGCAGATTTTAAGCGGTCGCTTTCCAGTGCTTTTTCTTTTGCCTGCTTAAGTTTGAATATGAAATCTTTTTGTTCCGTAATGTTTTCGGCAATTATAAATGCTCCGGTGTAATTTGCGTTTGAATCTTTGAGGGGGATGCAATAGCTTTTCAGAAATTTACGGTTTCTGTTTTGGTTGTGATATTCATATTCTTGCGTGATTTGTTTGCCGGTTTCAAAGCATCCTTGCAGCATATCGGAAAATCCGTTTTTTACAAGCGGGTCATGTCTCAAAAGATTTATTTTCATTGCCTTTTCTTTTGAGTCAGTTTCTAAAATATTAAGAAAAGCATTGTTTATTTGGATAATCTCACCTTCTTGGTTGCAATAGAGTATGCCCAGCGGTGAGTTTTTCAGCAGTTTATTGTAGCGCTCTTCATTCTCCAAGAGAGCTTTTTGCATGGATTTTCTTTCGCTGTTATCTCTGATAATCGAGAGATAGCGAAAATTATCAATACGCCTTGAGTGCATTTCTATATCAACGCTTTTCCCGCCTTTGGTCAGGATTTGGCGTTCGTTCATAATGGCTTCGCCGGCATCAAGCAGGTCAAACCTTAGCGGTTTTTTATTAACGGATGCATCCGACAAAATGAAAGAAATTGACTTGCCTTCAACTTCACTGAAGCTGTATTCGCTTATTTTGCTAAAATTGTTATTAGCACCTATTATTTCTCCTTTGTTGTTTCCAATAAGAATAATGTCCGGAGCATTTTCCGTTATTTTCTTGTAATTAATGTCATCGGGCAATTTGGAAACGGATTGCTGATAATCACTCTTTATAAGCTTAAGTAATACTTCATTATCTTCAGCTCCCGGCGAAAGGTTTATTATTGTATTTCCTATAGCTTTTAGCTCTATTTCAAAAACAGTTTCGGTTTTATTTTGGAGGCTTTGCGCAAGTCGGCTGTCGAACAGTTCATAGGCCTCATTATTCAAAATTTGTTCTTTAAAAACGGCACCTATACTTAAACCGTGCATTGTATTGAGAACGTTTTGTCCAAAGCTTTTTTTAATTTGAGTGCTTTTACTGTCAAGAATAAGGAACAGACTTTTTGTATATAAAGATTCCAAGAAGCTGTTATATTGCTTTAGTGTTTTCAGCTCCTTTTCTAATTCGCTGTTTTTTGTTTGTAATGAATCGGTATTGTTATTCACCCTTTTATTTTCTTTCTTCAAAAATACATAAAGGAATTATAAAAATCAAATTAAAAGCTTTAAACAGCCTTAGATAAAAACGATTTTAAATTGGCTCATGCAGGACTAAAAAAAAGCCGCTGAAGAATCAACGGCTTTATGATATTTATTCGTGCTAAACCAATGTCTATATCTGAGGACCTGCTTTTATGAGCTGTTCAGCTTCCGGGTGGTCGGTAAAATAGTTGAAGTTTTCAATAAATTTATTGGCTAAGACTTTTGCCTGTTTATCCCAATTTTCCGGTTCTATCCATAAATTCCTCGGATTAAGAAGTTTAGAGTCCACATTTGGCAGTGATTTTGGAATAGACAGGTTGAAAACGGAAAGGTTTTCAAATTCTGCTTTTTCAATGGAGCCGTCAAGAATGGCATCAATAATGGCACGTGTGGCTTTCAGCGAAATACGTTCTCCGGCTCCGTAAGCTCCGCCAATCCAACCGGTATTGACCAGATAAGCATTGGCACCCTGCTTTTCCATTTTGCGGATAAGTTCATTGGCGTATTTGGTAGGATCCAATAACAGAAATGCCGCTCCAAAACAAGCCGAGAATGAGGGAACGGGTTCTTTTATACCACGTTCGGTTCCGGCTACTTTGGCCGTGTAGCCGCTTATAAAATGGTATTTGGTTTGGTCCGGCGTAAGCTTGGCTACCGGCGGTAAAACACCAAAAGCATCGGCCGTAAGGAATATGACATTTTTGGCGTGTCCGGCTTTTGATACGGGTTTTACAATGTTGTCAATATGATAAATGGGGTAGGAAACCCGCGTGTTTTGTGTTTTAGAGGTATCGGAGAAATCAATCTCTCCGGTTTTCTCATCATAAACTACATTTTCCAGCAGCGCATCGCGTTTTATGGCATTGTATATGTCAGGCTCTTTTTCGGGATCCAAGTCAATGGTTTTGGCATAACAGCCGCCTTCGAAGTTGAAAACACCGTCATCGTCCCAGCCGTGTTCGTCATCGCCTATCAATGCCCGATTGGGATCGGCCGAAAGTGTGGTTTTACCGGTTCCGGAGAGGCCGAAGAAAATGGCAACATCATCATTTTTACCCACATTGGCAGAGCAGTGCATGGCTGCTATATTTTTGAGCGGCAGATAATAATTCATGATTGAGAAAATACCTTTTTTCATTTCTCCGCCGTACCAAGATCCGCCTATAACAGCCTCCTGTTCTTTCAAATTAAAGGCTGCATAAACTTCACTGTGCAACCCTTGTTTTTTCCAGTTTGGATTTGTGGTTTTAGATGCATTATAAACAACAAAATCCGGCTCAAAGTTTTTTAGTTCTTCCTCTGAAGGACGGATAAACATATTTTTTACAAAATGCGCTTGCCATGCTACCTCTGTTATAAAACGAACTTTTAGTCGAGTTTCCGGATTGGCACCGGCATATCCGTCGGTTACATACAGGTCTTTTCCGGATAATTGTTTGAGCGAATTCTCTCGCAGCTCGCTCCATATTTTAGGAGAAATGGGCTTATTGTCCGATGCCGGACGATTTTCATTTCTCCACCAGATGTTGTCTTTGCTCGTTTCTTCTTCCACAATGTATTTGTCTTTGGGAGAACGGCCGGTAAAAATGCCGGTGTCAACGGCAACGGCTCCGGTGTTGGTTTCAAAGCCGGCTTCAAAACCTTCCAAATTCGGATCCGTTTCGTGCTTATAAAGTTCATCGTAAGACAAGTTGTGATAAATCTTTTTCGGGTCTTTTATCCCGTTTTCAATAAGCGTTTCTTTAACATTTTTCATATCAAATATGTATTTATTTTTATTTGTAGATAAAAGTATAAATTATTCCCTGTTTGCAAAAAGTTTTTTTCTTTTAGCGAAAAGATAATTTTTTATAACGTCTGAAAATCAACTTGTTAAAAGGTGATTGTTTAGGAATCCATAAGTCGGCAAAAAGCAGATACAGCAAAACAAACACACTCAAAATGGCCGCAGGAATGGCTGCTTTTACATCAAATAAGGTTATAGCCGTTGCAGCGGCAAAACCGGAACTTTTTATGGTGAGCATTAAATTGTGGCTTATGTTGGCAGCTTTGCTGATTTTGTTTGAAAAATAAAAACTGTAAAGCAGACCGGTAAGAAACATGCTGACAATAAAAATTAATGATGAATATAATAAAATTCTGAAATCACTAAAAAGCAAGTCGCGATTAAGGCCTATACTTGTATAAATAATTAGAGCAAAACCTATGTCTGTTATTTTTCCTCGAATTTTTTCTGTTGTCGGATATACTTTTTTTAGCCGCAACAGCCTTGACAAAATTAAAGGCACTACTACTACAATGGCTATGGTCTCGAGTATTCGCGTTGGGTCAGCCGATTTTGCATCGGTAAAAATTGTAATAATCAAAGGACTTAAAATTATGGCAGCGAGATAACTGCCTAAAATACCGATTAAGGCAAATTTCATATTTCCTTTAAAAATAGCCGTAAAAGGAATTACGGCAACACCGGGCGGAGTGGCTGCAATAACAATAAAACCGGTTTGAATGCTTTCGTCGTCAAACAGCAAGAAACTCATAGACAACAGTATGGCACCAAAAATAAAGTAATTCATGAATATGGAGCGTGCACTGATACCGGCAGCTTGTTTTATGTTTCGTAACTGTTTAAAGTTAATGCCGCTTACGGAAAAAAGCATGACAAGGGCAAGTACCCATATCAGGCTGTCTTTCAGAAAAACGGCAGGTTTTGGTAGGCTCAGCCCGAGCGCCAGCGCCGTCAGTAATATAACATTTCTGTTTTGTATGATTTGTAAAAACTTGTTCATAAGGATTTTGCTAACTTATTGGCTAAATAAAATAAAGCTGCAAAGATTGTATTTTAGAGTGTGTAAAACAAGAAAAAAAGCGGTATTATTTTTTGAAATTATCCGGGCTTCTTCTGTCGGAGCGCGGATGATAGTCATTAACAGTTTGCTGAAGAAAATGCCTGTCGATGTGCGTGTATATTTCGGTGGTAAGAATGGATTCATGTCCGAGCATTTCTTGTACGGCTCGTAAGTCGGCTCCACCCTCAATTAGGTGTGTGGCAAATGAATGTCGGAAAGTATGCGGACTGACGGTTTTATTGATTTCTGCTTGATGAGCTAAATTTTTTACAATCGTGAATATCATTACGCGGCTTAGTTTGTTTCCTCGCCGGTTCAGGAAAAGAATGTCTTCCGACTCCGGTTTAGGGCTAATGTGGCGCCGATAATTGTCGGTGTACAGGCTAATTTCGTTAATTGCTTTTTCACCAATGGGAACCAAACGTTGCTTTTGTCCTTTTCCGATTACGCGTATAAAGCCTTCATCAAAAAATAAATCTTCCGTTCGCAAATTAATTAATTCTGTAACACGCAGCCCGCAACTGTAGAGGGTTTCAATTATGGCTTTGTTTCGGTGGCCTTCGGAGCTGCTGAGATCCACCGCCGCAAGCATTTGGTCTATTTCATCAATGCTTAAAACTTCAGGCAATTTTTTTGGCAGCTGCGGGCTTTCTAAAAGCGATGCCGGATTTTTTTCCAAATCATGCTCTAAAGCCATGTACTTATAAAAACTTTTCAGCGAAGAAACTACCCGAGCTTGCGAGCGCTTTCCCAAACCTGCTTCATCCAAGGCATTTAAAAATTCTTCTAAATCGGGCAAAAGAAGGGAGTCGGCTTTTCTTGAACTAAAGCCGGCAAGCTTGGATAGATCATTGATGTAAGCCGATACCGAATTTTCGGACAAAGATTTTTCCAAAATTATAAAATCTTTATACCCTTCAATTTTTTCGTCCCAATCTTCGCTTATTGCATTTGATTTGTCGGTATTTGCCATCGTTTGTAGCTTGTTCTTCACAAATTTATATAAAAACTCGACAAATGCAAACCCTAAGTTTTTAAGAATGCGTATTTTATTTTTCCGCGACATAATCCAATTTAAACTATGCTTGCATAATAATTTTTTTTATTTATATTTGGAACAAGATAATCCGGATAAGAAAATATGTCAGAAGCCATTTTTTCCGAAGTAAACAATTCTAAACTAAATAAATTCAAAAATTATGATTGATTTTTCATTAACTAAAGAACAACAGGCAATTATAGAGAAATATCGCGATTTTGCCGAGCGTGAAATTATTCCCGTGCGCGAAAAATACGATGAATCCGGAGAATTTCCCTGGGAAGTTGTTAAAAAGGCTTATGATGAAAATTTGATGAATTCCCAAATACCCAAAGCGTTGGGTGGGGAAGGGCTCAATATTTTCGACAGCCAATTAGGTTCCGAAGAATTAGGTGCTGCCTGTGCCGGAATCGGAATCAGTATTGATGCCAACATGTTAGCCCTTACGCCTTGGGTAGTAGCCGCTTCGGACGAGCAGATGAAACGTTTTATGGGTCGGCTCAATGAGGAAAAAGGTGCTGCAGCCTACTGCTTGACAGAGCCCAATGCCGGCTCGGATGTAGCCGGAATTAAATCCACGGCTATCAAGAAAGGCGATAAATACATACTCAACGGTCATAAACGTTTCATTACCAACGGTGAAGTAGCAACTTATCATACCGTTTTTGCTCAAGCTGATCCGGAGCGCGGTGCCAGAAGCCTCAGCGCTTTTGTAGTTCCTGTGGATTTGCCCGGTGTTGAGATTGTTTCCAGATTGGATAAAATGGGACAACGCGGCTCGGTTCAAAACGAAATTAAATACCACGATGTGGAAGTGCCCGCTGAAAACTTGCTCGGGCAAGAAGGTCTGGGTTTTGTTATCGGTATGAAAACCTTTGACCGTACCCGTACCGGTGTAGCTGCTTTGAGTGTCGGAATAGCACGTGCAGCTTATGAAAAAGCTTTGCATTGGACTAAAAATCGCATACAGTTTGGCAAACCCGTTACCGTAAATCAGGGAGTCAGTTTTACTTTAGCTGATATGGCTACAAAAATAGAGTTAGCGCGCCTGATGACTTGGAAAGCTGCCTGGTACTATGAGCAAGGGCTTAAAGCTCCCGGAACCTATTCGGCCATGGCAAAATATTATGCTTCAGACATAGCCATGGAAGTAACCACCGATGCCGTACAAATGATGGGCGGCGACGGATACACCAAAAGCTTTGGTGTGGAGAAAATGATGCGTGATGCCAAACTGTGCCAGATTTATGAAGGTACAAACCAAATTCAGCGTCTGGTTATTTCAAAAAATATTTTGAAGTAAGTCCCTTATGCCCTTGTAGATGATAATAACTGCAGTAGCAGAATTGGAAGTTGCAAGTAAGTAGGATACAAAATTGCAGGTGAGGACACCTGCAATGGCGGAAAATGCTTTGAATCCCTATGCCCTTGCGAGCGTCCTCACAGCTTTCATGCCCTTGCGGGTGTCCCCACCCGCAAGGATTTAAGTTGTCTGAACCATGATTCATGGCTTTTCACAGTTTTGCAAGTGTTCATACCTACAATTAATTGTGAGTAAGTAAATTATGACACTATGGAGACAAATCTTTTTTTTTATACAGCAACTATATACAAATGGTATAATCTATTGGCGAAAGATGATACAAAACAAATAGTTATTTCAAGTCTTCGGTATCTTGTCCGGGAAAAAAGAATAACAGTTTATGCATTTGTAATTATGCCAAATCATATACACACAATAGCTGCAATAAGTATGGAAGATGAGCAAACTAAAGAATCGCCTTTTGCGGCATTATTGAAATTTACAGGGCATGCATTCAAAAAGTATCTAAAAAATTATCCTGCCGCATTAGCAAAATTTGAGGTGAAGAGTAAAGACCGAAACTATAGATTTTGGCAAGATAGGTCAAAGTATATAGAATTGTTTAGCAGGGATGTAATTATGCAAAAAATGGCTTACATTCATAATAATCCTCTGCAGGAAAAATGGTCGATGGCAGAATTTCCTGAAGATTATGAATACTCATCGGCAAGATTTTATGAAACGGGTATTGATAAGTTTGGTTTCTTGGAGCATATAGCAGAGGGAAATTATTGGTAAATTAAAAATTGCAGGTGAGGACACCTGCAAGGGCGGAAACTGTTTTTATATGATTATCCGTATGCTACCCAAGATAATAATCAACGACTTCGATAAGCGGTT
>CAYYQW010000095.1:0-12981 GCA_964472505.1 uncultured Bacteroidaceae bacterium
GGGTCTAAAATTATAGACCCGAATAAGAATTTTATTCATTTTTTGAATTAGGCACTTTGCTAATATTTGCATTATTCTGATTCACAGTCATTAAAAAGGCTATAATTTGCAAAATGTCTCTCTGATTAAGAATGCAGGCTACAAAATAAGATTTTTCCCGCATTTTGATCTTATCAATCCCCCTTGCCCTTCCGAAATAATCGGAACAGGCACTTCGCCAAGGGGGAATCCGTAAAATACCGGTGTGCTGTAATTTTAAAATTTGTCGTATTCATACGCCTAATTCAATTCATTTTTATCAGCTACGGCATCATCATTTAGCTTCAGCGGCATATACTTGAGCGATGGTGAGGCCTTGAACGGCCCGATATCGTATAAATTCCATTTTTCATTTACTTTCTTAATAGTTGCTTCGTCCATGGTAACCACATTTGGCCAGTCGCGCGTAAAATTATCGCTTTGTTTGGTTTTCCGTGTGCCGTCTATAAAAATTTGAGACGTTTTATTACGGTCGGTCTTTTTTAGAACATAACAGTCGCGTAAAGGCTCTATATTGTTGGCTGCCAGCCAGCTTGCCAATTCAATATCTTCGGCATCAGCCGGATGCTCAATCAGCAGTATCAGTTTAACGGCATTGAAACCTTCTTCTCGGCTTAATTTATCGGCAAAAGCTCGAAAATCAAATGCCTTGGTTTTTTCTGCTGAAATAATGATTGCGGATATACCTTCTTCCAACAGTTTTGTATTGACTTGTTTTATTTCCGGGTGTTTTTTCGAGTTTTCTCGAATGCTTTCCGTGGCTTTTTTCCAATTCGTTTGTTCGAAAGGATTGATAATTTCATCCTCATATTTTGTGGTGCCGTCAATGGTCATTTTGCTGCCGAAAGCAAATTTAGCTGATGAATGGTCAAGAACATCCAAGGGGCCTTTGCTGAAACTTATGTGTTGCTCGGGGTCAATTTTCTGCGAAAGCTCCCTTGCCAGCGTTTTGTAATTATGAATGGGAGCGTCTTTGTCGGTTACCACCAGTATTTTATTAAACATCATTTGTCCGGCGCCGCGCAGGGCATTGCTTACTTTATGGGCATGGCCGGAAAAGCTTTTCTCAATGGCGGCAATGGTAAGATTATGCGAAACTCCGACCACCGGAATGTCCATATCGCTCATTTCCGGCAGCATGGTGAGTTGAATGGGAGCCAGAAAGATGCGCTCGATGGCTTTGGAAATATAAGCGTCTTCCATGGGCGGAATCCCAACCGTTGTGGCGGGAAAGATGGCATCTTTTCGGTGGCTTATGGCCGTTATATGAAATTTCGGGTACCAATCGGCCAAAGAGTAAAATCCGGTATGATCCCCGAAAGGGCCTTCCCAAAAGAGCTCTTCTTCCGGGTCGATATAGCCTTCAATAATTATATCTGCATCAGCCGGCACTTCAATATTTTGGGTTTCGGCTTTTACCATTTTCACTTTTTTCTTACGCAGAAAACCGGCCAGCATGTATTCGTCAATATTATCGGGCAAGGGAGCTACGGCCGAAAAAGTAAGTAAGGGGTCGCCTCCGAGGGCAACGGCAACAGGCATGCGCTCGCCTCTTTTTTTGTAGGCATTGTAATGCCGGGCGCCTACTTTGTGCTTGTGCCAATGCATGCCGGTTGTTTGTCCGTCAATTACTTGCATACGGTACATGCCTACATTGCGAGTTCCCGTATCGGGGTCTTTGGTAATGACTTGCGGCAATGTTATGAAGGGGGCGGCATCGTTGGGCCAGGTTGTAAGAATCGGGAATTTGTTAAGGTCGGGCTCTAAGGAAATTATTTCTTTGCAGGCAGCTTTTCGTCTTTGTTTTCCGGGCATGAAAGATGCTATGCGTGATAATTCGGGCAGTAGGGAAAGTTTGTCTTTGAGACTTTTTTGCGGACCGGACATTTTTTTGAAAAGACTGCTTATTTCATCGGCTTTCAGGTCGTAAGATTCAACATTCAAAGCCGCAAGCATGCGTTTGTGTGAACCGAGCATGTTTATCAGTACCGGGAAATCGTAGCCGGTATTCTCAAAAAGCAAGGCTTTGCCTCCGCCTTCTGATTTTGACATACGGTCGGCAATTTCGGATATTTCAAGCCGGGTATCTGCTTTTTCGGAAACTCTAATGAGTTCGCCTTTTTTTTCTAAAATTTCGCAAAATTCTCTCAAAGATTTATAGGCCATATATATAATGTGTTTTTTTAATACAGGAAATCATCGTAAGGATAGCGCTGTGTATGAATTTTCTTTACTTCCCGGTACAAGGTTTCTTTTAATGTATCAATATTTAGTTGCTTTAAAGCCGAAATAAAAACGGTGTTTTCACTTTTGGTGAAATAGATTTTTTTCAGATCATCCAAACTGTAGTTTTTCCTTTCTGTGGGCGTTAAATCATCGGCTTCTTTTTCTTCGTGAACATATTTGTCGGTCTTGTTAAAAACAAGGATGGTTTTGGTGTCGGCGGCACCGAGTTCGGCCAGTGTTTCGTTTACTACCTGTATGTGTTCTTCCACATTGGGGTGGGTGATGTCTGCTACATGCACCAAAAGGTCGGCTTCTCTGACCTCATCGAGTGTTGATTTGAAGGATTCCACCAAGTGATGCGGCAGTTTTCGGATGAACCCTACGGTGTCGGTTATAAGAAAGGGCAAATTGCCGATAACCATTTTGCGTACGGTGGTTTCCAGTGTCGCAAAGAGTTTATCTTCGGCAAAAATATCCGATTTTGTTAATAAATTGGTTAAAGTAGATTTTCCGGCGTTGGTATAGCCCACCATGGCTACGCGCACTTTTTTACCGCGGTTTTTTCGCTGAGCATGCTTTTGCTTGTCAATTTTTTTTAGCTCATTTTCGAGTCGGGTAATTTTATCACGAATGATACGTCGGTCGGTTTCAATTTCTTTTTCACCCGGGCCGCGCATGCCTATACCTCCTCGTTGGCGCTCTAAGTGAGTCCACATACCTTTTAGCCGCGGCAGAATGTATTGGTATTGAGCCAGTTCTACCTGAGCTTTGGCGTGAGCTGTTTTGGCGCGGCTTGCAAAAATATCAAGAATCAAATCGGTTCTGTCTAATACTTTGCATTTAAAGCCTTTTTGAATGTTTTGAATTTGTGAGGGTGAAAGATCATCATCAAAAATAACGGTGTCAATATCATTTTTTTTAACAAACTCGCTGATTTCTTCAAATTTTCCTTTTCCTACAAAAGTGCGTATGTCGGGTTTGTTTACTTTTTGTGTGAAGCGTTTTACGGTATGTGCTCCGGCTGTTTCAGCCAGAAAAGCTAATTCATCCAGATATTCTTGGGTTTTTTCTTCCGGTTGTTGTTGGGTAATCAGGGCAATTAGAACTGCCTTTTCGGCATCTTTCGTCTTTTTTATCATTATGGCATTCGCTTGAAATATTTATATTTTAAAAAAGCCCGTTAATACGGGCTTTTTGAGTATTTGATTAAGGCTCCGTCGGCCATAAATATATGCTTTTTGTAACGGAGTTCGTGTTTAGTTAAGTTTAAACCTAACCGGCACCGAGAACCATACGTTTACTCTTTTTCCGCCTTGGCGTCCGGGTGTGAATTTGGGTAAAGTTTTGATTACTCGTACGGCTTCGTCGTCCAATAAGGGGTCAACACCGCGTTGTACTTGTACTTCGCCTACACGTCCGTCTTTCAGAACAACAAAGCGTAAATATACGGTTCCTTGTATGTCATTTTCCTGTGCTACTACGGGGTAGTTCATATTTTCGGCAATGTATCTTCGCAGAGCCACTTGGCCTCCCGGAAATTCGGGCATTTTTTCTACAATTACAAAAACCTGACTTTCTTCTTCTTCATCTTCTTCGGTTTCAACGATGTCAAATTCCATGTCTTCTTCAGCTTCGAGGTCGAAGTCAAAATCACTTTCAAAATCTTCGGAGTCATCAACGATGTTAATGATTTCGGGTGTTTGCTGTTGTTCGGGTTCGGGTTCCGGTTTGGGCGGTTCAATGTCTTGTCTGGTAATTTCTACCATTTCGTCTTCGCCTTCAACTTGTCGAGCGCCGAATCCTTCGTCTTCACCCAACTGAACTTTCCAGTTGAATGCTACGAGAATTATTCCTAATACTACAGCAAACCCTATTAATGTAAAAGCTGATTTGTATTTTTCGAGATCGACTTTTGGGTTTTTTTTGGTTTCCATCTTTTTGAATTTAAACGTTTTATGATTTTTTAGTCTTTAGAATATCCGATTATCTCATCGGGTAAAGATAGAGATAATTTTGGGAATTAAAAATAATTACAAATTAAAACTTAGAGGCAAAATAAAATAGACTGCAACGGGCTTACCGTTTTGCGAGGCCGGCTTGAATTTTTTAACGGAACTCAGGGCGTTTATTACTTCTTGATCCAATTCTCGGTGAAGCGATTTTTTTATTTCCAATTCATCCACTTCTCCTTGATTGGTTACCACAAATTGTACGTAAACGGTACCTGAAATTTTTCCGCTGCTGATTTCATCCGGCAGTCGTATGGCTTTTGCCAAATCTCTTTTTAGTGCTGCAATTCCGCCCGGATATTCGGGCATTATTTCTGCACTGCGTAATGGGTCATGTTTAGAACTTTTTCCTGTATTTTGTTGTTGTGTGCCTGTGTTTTCGTCGGGAACTTCTGTTTTACTTGTATCCGGAATTTCGGTTTCATCTTTTACCTGAACTATTTTCTCGGCTTTGGGCTTCACTTTTTGTTTAACAGCCAAGCCAATTTCGGGTTCAAATTCTGCCGGGAATTCCGATTGCGATACGCTGTATAATTTGGAGTTGATTGTGTTTTCTTTTTTATAATTGATAACTAAAAACACCAACAGAAGAACCATCGTAAGTGCTGTTGTAAAAAACAGCCCCTTGTACCGCTCTAAATCAACTTTGGGATTCTTCTTGTTTTCCATAATGTATATTGAGCGGCAAATATACACAGTGCTTTGGAATCAATCCAATTTTTTAACAGACTTTATTATCAATATGCTTATTACACAGGCTTTTTAACACCTCCTTTTTTAATTTGTGAAATTTGTATTTGTCAATTCAGTTCAAATTTAATGGGTATGCTCAGCTGTACCGATACTTTTCGTCCGTTTTGCTCGCCGGGCGTAAAGTCTGACAGTTTGCCGATGACCCGTAATGCTTCTTCGTTTAATAAAGGATCGGCGCCGCGAATAATTGTGGGCTGCGTTATTTTTCCTCGGGCGTTTATAACGATGCGTACGGTTACGGTTCCCTGTATCCCGTTTTCGGCTGCTGTGCGCGGATATTCCGTTTTGTTGGCAATGTCGCGCATCAATTTTTTTATGCCGCCCGGGTATTCGGGCATTTTGCTGACTGATGTAAAAATTATGCTACTCGAATCAATGGGTTCGGGTGTTTCGTTAAATTCGAAAACTGTTCCTTCACCGGCACCAAGGTCTATCATAAAGGTGTCTTCAAATATATCGTCATTTCCTAACAACTGTATAATTTCCGGAGCTATTTGCTTTTCGGGAATTTTTTTCGGCGGGGGCGGCGGTTCTTTGGGGCGAGTAATTTCTGCCAATTCGTTTTCCGCAAAATCGGCAGTTGACGCGAATGATTCTGAAGCAGAAATGGGCGTTCGCCAATTAAAGACAATCAATAAAAGGCCAATTATGCTTACAAGTCCTATAAGGAAGAAAGATAATCGGTGTTTTTCGGGATCGATATTCGGATTTTTTTTCGTATTCATAGCTTTTGTTTTTATCTGAAATTATAATTTGAAAACTACGGAAACAATGCGTGTTGATGCCACAGTTTTTCCGTTTACAACTGCGGTCTGCCATTTGGGCATGGCTCTTATCAATCTGAGCGCTTCTTGATTGAGCAAATTATTTGAACTGTTGACAATTTTTTCTTGGCTGATTGTTCCGTCTTTTTCAACGGTAAATTTTATATAAACCCGGCCTTGTATTTTATTTAATTTTGCTTTTTCCGGATATTTTAAATGCGTTTTGATGTAATGATTAAATGCGTTTTCTCCGCCCGGAAACTCAGCTTTTTGTTCGGCTATACTCAGTTTTTTTGAAAACTTACTTTCCGCCGATTCACCGGTGAATTCACCGTTTTTCGGCAAGTCTTTTTTTGTTGAATTTTGTAAACTTTTATTTACTTCTTCGTCGTTTTTTCTTTGGTCTAAATTATTGTCTGATATATTTTTAGGTTCAGGAACTTCAATGTCTTGTTCAAGTATAACTAAGCGGCTGATAAACTCCGGTTCTCCCATAAAGCTTGATGCTTGTTGCGGATTATTCACCGGTACTTTATGTTCAATAATAATCAGTGCGAGCAGCAACACAACGGCGAATCCGGTGCCCAAAAACAGGCCTTTGCTTTTTTCTAAATTTGCTTTGTCGCTTTTCTTGTTCATTGTCTTTTTTATATGAGAGTTATGCAAAACCGGATTTTCATATTTAATATTTGAAATACGATTCGGGATTTATGAATTGCTTTTTTTTCAACATTTTAAAAGTAAAAATCGGATATAAAGATGAATCGCCGGTAAAGGCTATCACTTGACCTTTTGAAACTGTTTCGTTTTCCTTAACTGCAATTTCGGCCAAGTTTTCGTAAATACATTTTGGCCCATTATCCAATACAAGCTCTAAAGTTATTTCCGTCAAGCCTTGAAAATCATTTGTGTCGGCAGAAATTATTCGGCCGTTTCCTACGGCAAAAATTTCGACTTGCCCGTTTGTTTTGTAATCAATTTGTTGGTGCGAGAGCGCTATGTTTTCATTCTCAAATAAATTTTCATTTGTAAATACATCTTCGGCATTCATGCTTTCAAAATACGGTAATTTTGCCTGAAACGAGTTTCCGGCAAGCGGTGCCGTTCCCGGTTTGCGGGTTTGGTCTATGATTAGGGCGTTTACATTACTCAGGCTAAACCACAGCGCAAAAATTGTGACAGCAAGTACCGGTATTGAAACCGTAAATCGCTGTTTTCGTATCTTATCCGGCTCCGGGTCGGCAATGAGCTGCAGGCGATGTTTTAATTGTTCCGATGCCGAAAATTCCGTTCCTGCCGGATACAATAAATTGTTTGATGCCAAACGCAGCAGCAGCAATGAATAATTTTCGCTAAATCGGTTGTTTGTTACTCTCCGGTCTGCACTAAACTCATGCACTTCTTTCAGGCTGTTTAAGAGTGTTTTTGAAAACGGATTAAACCAAAAGAAAATGCGGTACACTTCAAATACGATTCTGTCGGCAGTATGCCATAAGTGCCCGTGCTGTTTTTCGTGTGCTGTGATCTTGGCTTGTTCCGAAGCCTTAAGTTTGGAAAACTTTTTACCGGTAAAAATATTTTTGAAAAAGCTGAAGGCCGGAATATTCGTTTCACTGTTGTGGTAAATATCAAAATTGCCATCGCTTGTTCTGTTTGATTGCTTTTTTAGTTTGCTGATATTCCTTATGCTTTTGACAAAACTAATTCCGTATATTATTGCACCGATAAGCCAAATTACAAAAAGCCCTTTGATTATAATTTCAAAATACTCTGAGATGTTTGGTTTTTCAGTTTCGGAAAATTGTAAAACATAAGCATCCGTATAAACCAAACGCAAAGCTTTCTCGGCGGGTTTGAATATTTCCGGAACCGGCAAAAGAGGAATCAGTATGCTGATGCCGACCGCAAACAGCAGAAAGAAGCGGCTCCATTCAAAATAGGCCATTTTGAGATAGAGATACCGGTAGAACATGAGCAGGGCAGTCATGCACAGTGCCGATTCCGTCAGATATATCAAAAGTGTTTTCATCCGGTATTATTTATTTGTCAGCATTCTTTTTGCCTTCTTTTATTATTTTTTCAAACTCGGCAATTTGCTTTTCATTGGGCTCGCTGTCTTCTACCATAAAAGATACGACCTTTTTGTACGAATTATCGAAATAATCCTGAAGCAGACGTGAGAACATAAACTTTTTATAACTCGCCTTACTTATGGTCGGATAATACTGATAGGTATTCCCGTATTGATTATAATCCACAAAGCCTTTCCCGGCCAAAATACGCACAACTGATGAAATGGTATTGTATGGCGGGTTTTCGTCTTTCATTTCTGCAATGATTTCTTTTACAAATGCTTTTTTCAGCTTCCAGATTATCTGCATAATTTGCTCTTCACGCGGGGTTAATGTTTCCATGATACTTAGTTTTTCATATTTACATTACAAACATACAACGTATTTTTCAATAATGCAACTTATTTTTCAGTTATATAACGTATTTTTTAGTTTCTATGTTGTGTATATGTTTTTTTTCTATTGTTTATGGCGAATTTCCGGGGTTTATGGGGTCATTAATAAATGATGACTCATATCTTTTGCCTAAAATCTTATATCCGGTAAAATATTTATATTTTTATCCGGTCGTTTTACCAAAACCTTATATCTGTTTAATATGTACCGATTAGAAGAACTTCAGGATTTAGTTAGCAATCGAATAAAGCATTTAAGCTTTGAAAAAGAACCCCGAGAATTGTATGAGCCCATAGCCTATACGCTGCATTCCGGCGGCAAGCGCATTCGCCCGGCATTGGTATTGGCTGCTTGTAATCTGTTTTCGGACGATACGGAGCCGGCCGTAAAACCGGCGCTGGGTTTTGAGGTCTTCCATAATTTTACATTAATACATGATGATATTATGGATAATTCCGATAAGCGGCGCAATCGTTTAACAGTGCATAAAAAATGGGATTCGAACCGCGCCATACTTTCCGGTGATGCCATGATGACAGAAGCTTACCGGCTGATAGCTCAAAGCCCGGATAAAACGCTGAAACCGGTCTTGGATATATTTAACCAAACAGCACTTGAGGTTTGCGAAGGCCAGCAATACGACATTAATTTTGAAAGCATCGATGCAGTCCAAATACCGGAATACATGAAAATGATACGATTGAAAACGGCCGTTCTTTTGGCTGCTTGCCTCAAGGCCGGAGCTGTTATTGGCGGTGCCGCTTTGGCAGATGCCGACAGACTGTATGAATTTGGCATTGAGTTGGGCCTGGCATTCCAGTTGCAAGATGATTTGTTGGATGTATATGCCGATGAAAAAGCCTTTGGCAAACCGGTTGGCGGCGATATTGCCGAAGGAAAGAAAACTATTTTATACTTAGAAGCTTTGCGAAAACTTAATGAGTCTGACTGTGAGCAGTTTACATCTTTATTTGCCGATGAAATGATACAGCGAGAAGATAAAATATCCAAAGTAAGAAGTTTGTACGATAAATATCAACTTGCAAATCATGTGTCGGAGCGCATGAACGGGCACTATCAAAAAGCTCTCTCCGCTCTTGAAAATGTAAGTGTACCGGAAGCCCGGAAAACGGTTTTAAGTGATTTCGCAAAAAAAATTATGAATCGGAAAAGTTAATTTCGGAACCGATAGTATAGGCCAATTTCACCGGTTGGCAAAATTTGGTAATCCTCCTCACTGAAATACAAACCGTAGCCGACTTGCAAGTTAAAGGTAACGGTTTTTCCGAAAGCAAAGCCGGGGCCTGCGCCCACATTGAAATTGAGCTCGCCGTCAAAAGCTAACAGGTGAGAACCGAGGTAGCCAAAAACATGCACGTACTTTGATCGATTCACGGAATACAATCCGCTTAAACCGATACTGTACAGCTCTTCATAATTAGACTTGAAAGGAAGAAAAGTAATTTGGACTCCGGTATTATCGAACCAATGCCGATACGATAAACCCATTCCGGTGGTGGCGCCTATATGTGCCCCGAATTCGTTGGTTGAATACTCCAAATCGGGATTTTCCGATTTTGTTTCAAAGTCTTGAGCTTGAAGACTTACTGCTGTAATAATTCCAAAAAACAGACTGATTAAAGCTTTCATTTCTTTTAGTTTATTTTGTTTCTCAATGGTTCGTTAAACTTTGCCAAAGTTCTCATTTTCAGTTTGATGAAAAAGCATAACGAACTATTATTTCTAATGTGTTGCAAAATTTTGTGTTTTAATTTACGAAAAAACATCGGTTAAAATCTCGAGGCTGTTAATTTTTCCTGGCCGGTTGAGGTGAAAGTTGAAATAATTGATAAAACCCGTAATTATTTGCGAGCGAATCGTTTTTTTTATCGAAATTTCCGAGAAATCGGTAAAAGGCAGATTTGTGAGTTCGTTTGTAATGTAAGCCGCTTCGCCCGAAAGGAAGTTTTTATGTTGAGGACGTCCGGTTATGAAACGTCCCGATTGCAGGTCAAGCGTATTTTGGCTTTCGGAAAAATTATTAGCCGGCAATAAACCTAAAAACTTGCTGTATTTTACCATGAATGCCGGGCTAAAATTGGCTGTTTTTTCCGAGCTGTCGTCTAATAATTCCACTGTGCTTTGCAAAAAATCAAAGAGAAGCTCATCGGATTCGTTATCGCGTTGGGTTTTGTTTATGAGTTCGGCCAGAAATTGACAAATGGCTGTTTTTTCAAATTCAAAGGGAATGCTTTTTAGTGAAAATTCGGGACCTATTTCTTTAATCTTGTGTAACTCCCGGTTTTCTTTGTGGTAGGTTTGCATGTCGAGTACATACATGGGTTGCAAAAGCCGGTCGGTCTTATTCTTTCGACTTTTCCCGCCGAAAATCAGATACGATTGTTTGCCGAATTCGCGCGTATATATATGAGCTATTTTGCTGTTGTCGCCGTAGCTGAAGCGCCTTAAGACAATGCCTTTCGTTTTTTTCAGCATGACAAATCAGTTTATAAAAAGTAATTTGTCCACATGGGTTTGGCTGCCGTCTTTGTTGCTGCAGAATATCAGGTAAACACCGGTATTTACTTTTCTGCCTCTTAAGTCTCGTCCGTTCCAGATGGCTTGTCCGCCCAGTGAATTGGTTTCGTAAACTAAATTTCCGGCAACATCCGTAATTTTAATAAGGCTTTCTTCCGTAAGCCCGGTAACGGTAATTTTACCTTCATAGCCGGGTCTTACCGGGTTCGGAAAAACATACACATTCTCAAAAGTTTCGGCACCTTCGGTTGCTTCGGCTCTAAATGACATCAAGCCTTTGGATGTGGCGAAAAATACGCGGCCGCTCCCGGGCTCAATGGCTATATCGTTCACTGTGTTGGAAACCATTGGACTGTTGTTGGTATTAAAGGCATAAATTTGGTTTTTACCGTTGGGTGATACCAGAAAGGCGCCGGAATTTTGTGTGCCGATCCATTTGCGATTGGCTCCGTCGGTTTTTATGGCCGTTACCATTTCAGTTTTCAGCAGGTATTGTTCCGATGTATCGGCGCCTACGCTTGTGAGCTGAATTCTGTCGGCATATACGGGATTATTGAAAACATCTTCGGGAAAGTAATACACAAAAATGCCTTCTCCGGTGCCTACCCATATGGTTCCGTCTTTGTCTTGTTCTAAGCTGCGAATATCCGATGAGCTTTCTTCGCCGTCGGCTGTTTTGGGTATGAAAAAGTTGTGCTTATCGTCGGAAATGTCCGTAAGGGTTTCGTTGGTATTGAATACATAAATCCCGCCTGAACGTGCGGCGCCTAACCAATAGTTGCCGTCTTTGGCGCGCAACATACGAAACCAGCGTTTGTTTCTTACTGCTTCCGAGTGGGCAAAACTTTGCCAACTGCCGTCGGAACCAAATATGGAGACCGGTTGGCCGACATTGGAATTGGTCATCAGCATATTTTTGTTTTCGTCCGTGAGTATGGCGCCTATTCTTACCGAGCGATAGTTGGGTAATATGCTTTGCAGGCTGCTGTTGGTTTCATTGTAAATTTGAACGGGTTTGCCGTCGGTAATTTCGAATAAACCTCTGTCCCACATGCCTATGAAAAGCCGATTATCGTCATTTTCCGGCGAGGCTATGGAATAAAAATCCCGGTGGCCCGTAAATACGATGTGTTCGTAAGTTTTGTCGCTCATGTTGTATTTGAAAAGCGAAGCTTCACGTGCGGCCGGGTTCAGGTTTGTTTTGTGTCCGCCGGCGGTTCCCGTGAGTTTGTTGTTAATAAATTTTAATTGCATCACCGGATTGGTATAAGGCCCTTCCGGAGCAATAAATTTGTGTTTTTCTTCGCCTCGTTCCTGAACTAAAGAATAATGCTTGTCGGCGTAGTATATATTTCCGTCTTTACCTTCAGCAGCCGTATTAATTCGGACTCCTTTTTTAAGCGGCGCATCGGGGTATGTGCTTTTTTGCAGATACAGCAGGCCGTCTTTTGTGTGGATATTGATTCTTTCTTCTTCTATAAAAAATATATAGTTCTCTGAGCTGCGGATGCTTTGTATTTCGGTGTAAGTTTCTTCAAATATTTCCCAATTGCCTTGATTCAGCCAATACAGCTTTCCGCTTTCTGTATTGACATAGATTGTATTTTCATCCGCACATACGGCTGTTACCGCTTCTTGGACGGGAAGTGTAAGGGTTTCCCAGTTTTGAAAATTGTACAGGGCGCCGGATTCAAGCGATGCACGCTTTAAGCCTTCCGAAGTAGCGGCATACACATAGCCGTCTTTGAACGCTATTTGCCGGACACTTACAAAATTTCCTTCGCTGCCTATATAATAGGTGTCGGAAAATTCATCTCTTTCCAAATCAAACAATACAATGCCGAAGCCGGTGGCCAGCCATACTTGTTTATTCAGAATTTTAATATCGTAAATGCTTTTATCTCCGGATATTTGCTTGGTTTTTATGGCCGGGAAGTTGTAAATTCGGCTGCCCTCCAAAATATCGATGTTTGAATTTTCATAGATTACAAAAAATCGGTCATATTCGGGAATATACTCGATGAGTTTTATGTCGCTGTCGCTAAGCCCGTCTATTTTAGTTTTAATATCTCGAATTTGGGAGTAATCGTAGCGGAAAATCATTTGCTCGCAGGCTACATAAATATCGGTTTCGGTAAAAGCCAAATCTTTGGCATTTCTGCCCGAAAAATGGGCTTGCCAATC
>CAYYQW010000096.1:0-12747 GCA_964472505.1 uncultured Bacteroidaceae bacterium
TGATTCAATGCTTTTCTAAAACTATTCCCTAAAAAATCGAAGAGTTAGGGGTTAATGATGATTTTTCGGAAGAAATAGTGATTTTTACCGATAATCAAATGAACAAGACCGATGAGGAAGGCAAGGAATTTCAGCTGAATGTTTTTAAAGACAGCAGGCGTATTGTGCAGGAAAATTATTTAATTAAGCATGACGGATGCCATGTAGAACTTGTTTCGGGCAAAACTCATATTCAATTGCCGGATTAGTTTATTGCCCCCAAGTACAAAAAAAGACGATAAAAGAGAATGTTACTTTTTATCGTCTTTTTCTTTATGCGTATAATGAATCTAAGCTTTCAAAGCTTCGGCGCCGGCGGTAATTTCGTTAATTTCTTTGGTAATGGTTGCCTGGCGAGCTTTGTTGTATGTCAGTTTGAGATCTTTAATCATATCCGTGGCATTATCGGTGGCCATGTGCATGGCTGTCATGCGCGCCCCGTGTTCCGATGCCGATGAATCCAGAAAAGCTTTATAGGCTTGTATTTTTATTGAATCCGGAATTAGATTAGCCATGATATACTCTTCGCTCGGTTCATAAATGTAATCGCTGAAGAATGTATCTTCCTCGTCTTGTTTAGCTTCTTCTACAGGCAAAAACTGTTCGGTTATAAGCTCCTGAACAGCGGCATTTTTAAAATAGTTATAAATAATTTCAAGCTTGTCAAATTCTTCGTTTGTAAAGCGTTCCATCAACTTTTGAGCAAATTCCGATACATTTTCAAAGCTCAAGTCTTCAAAAATATCATCGTATTGTTCACTTGATTCGTAGCCTTTGTTTTTCAGAATTTCCGCAACTTTTTTTCCGGCAGTTATTATTTTTAGATTTCCTTTTTTGTATTGTTCCGAGTATTTGTAGTTGCAAAGCTCCATAACGCTTTTGGCCACATTGGTATTAAAAGGGCCGCATAAGCCTTTGTTGGAACTTATTGCCAGCAGTATAATTTTTTCTTCTTCACGCTCTTCAGTATAGGGGCTGTATGTATTTTCCGATTCCGAGGCGCTTATGTGAGTTAAAATTTCCTGAAGTTTGTTGGCATAAGGGCGTAATTGCTGCACGGCTTTTTGAGCTTTGCGCAATTTGGCCGCCGATACCATTTTCATGGCATTGGTTATTTGCTTGGTAGATTCAACGGAACTAATTCGGTTGCGTATATCTTTTAAGTTGGGCATATTGGATGTGCTTTTTTACAAATATATTATAATTTATCGGTTTCTTGCAGGTATTTCTTAAACGCCGCAAAAACTATTTTTCCTATCTGTTTATTTTCAAAAACCGGAATTATCATTTTTCTAAAACTATCCGGCTTCATTACCGCTCTTCTTAACAAAGTATGTTCCAATTTTTCATCGTCGGTTAATTGCTTTAATTGATTAAAGACGACTTTGAAAGCGGAATAATAATTTGTAATGTCTGTACCTGAGTCATTTAATATCTGCAATATTTGGATGAATTTTTGTGAATAATCGTAAATAACCTTTTCGAAACGTTCTCGTTTCAAAGCCGGTCGGTTTAAATTGCAAATTTTTATTGTGGCTTCTCCGCGCCCGGAATATTTTTCGTTATCACTTATTGTATCTTTTCCCGTAATTATAATTCCTTTAAATTCATTATCTATTCTAAAGTCAAGAAATTCTTCCGGATTATCAATCTTAGGGTGCAAAACAAAAGGTTTTTCATCAATAAGCGGTGATTGATCAGCTTTACATTTGGCAATAACTAATTGATTGTCTTTGATTTCCGGTTTTTTAACTTGGTTAAAATTATTTATCAACGGGAATTGATTCCTTTTTGAGCGATTACATTTAGTGCAACTTGGGAGCAAATTACTCCATTCGTAAGCTAACCAATAGTATCCGGGATGATTGGGCACTTCTGCCACAGCTTTCTTTGGTCTGTAATGTTCTGTCCAAGTATCTGAAGTGGCATCATAGCTGCTTTCGCAATATGCACATTTATTATGAAACTGTTTTTCGAGCGGTTCCCTTGATTTTTTGTAGCAGTCAGCATTAATATTCCGATTTTGCAGCAAATTTTGTTCATGCTTTTTTGCACAATTTACAAGTTCTGCGGGCGCATTATTGAAATCATTATTTACCTTCCGCATTGTCATCAGGGTTTAAAATGTTCAATAATTCATTGGCTTTGTCTTTGGTCAGAAATTTTTCTAATCGTTTTTGTACTTGAGTTTTATTTTTGATTTCTTCAAAACTATTTTCAGGATGATAAAATTCTTCTTTTGATTTGCTTTCCGCAATAAAATCATCAAAATCAAAAATTGGAGATGACAGTATGGCATTGGGCAATAAACGTGAGAAATCAACATCTAATTTTTCGGCTGTAATGCCGTCTTCTGTATTTCTGTTTACATTAATAATTATTGAATTTTTTGGTGCACCGAGAATCGGAATTGGGCTGTGAGTA
The DNA here is from genome assembly GCA_964472505.1 of uncultured Bacteroidaceae bacterium. Classification (GTDB taxonomy): domain Bacteria; phylum Bacteroidota; class Bacteroidia; order Bacteroidales; family JAADGE01; genus JAYEIA01. The sequence goes on from CAYYQW010000096.1 coordinate 2,464, forward strand.
GAAGCAATAAATTGAATCTTTGGAAACAATTTTGTCAGCTGTTTAACCAATTCTTTTTGCCATTTGGGGTGCAAATGCAGATCCAATTCATCTATAACAACAATACCGGCAAGCTCTTCAAAGTTTTTAATTTCTTTTTGCGATTTTGAGAGGCGTATAATAATATCACCTACCATTGTGATAATACTTCGATAACCGGATGCCAATTCCGAAAAGTCTTTTTTATCATTTTTGTCGAACTCAATATATTTTACTTGTGTATCGGTTCCTTCTCGATTAATAACAATATCCTTAATTTGAGGCGATAACAATTTCAATAGAATATTTTTAGCACTTTCGTAGAAGCTTTTTTGTTTTCGATCTTTTTCCCAAGCTATGAGACGTTCTTCAATGTCCAGCAATTCACCATAAACGTTAAACAAGCTGTTGGTTTTATTTTCGTTAATTGGTTTTGGGTTTTTTGTAAGACGTGCCGGTCCATAAGCGGCAAAATGTTCAAAAGGTTCTAAAATTTCGGAACAATATTGTGCAATATGTTTGTCTTTATTTTTTAATTCTATAAATATATCGGCTGATTTATTTAGTATTGACTTTCCGTCTTCATTTCCGTGCATGCCGATTACAATAGCTTGCAAAAGGCTTGTTTTTCCGTAACCGTTTTCACCGGTTACAAATATCCAGTGTGGGTCTGAAATCTCTTGTTTTGAGTTACTTCCGGCAATATTATCAATTAACAGTTCTTCTATACCTTGATAATAATAGACAGACAACCTTCTGACGGCATAGGGCAAGGTATTCAACTTTCTATGATCAAAATAATAATTATGGAGGAGAGTATGTATTATTTTATCTTTTACCTGACCAAGATATGATGCTTTATTTTTGCTTGCTTCATATTTGCTTTCGGTATCTATATATTCTTGAATGTAATTATCAGGATAGTTTTTGTAGTAGAGTTGAGGATCGCGATACCCTAACTCCACCATTGATAAAGGAGGATAAACATCATAGTTATCAATATTAAGTGAGGAGGGTAATTCATCTCTGCTATGTCTTGTGTTCAAGTATAAATTATGATTTAAAGCTTCTTTATGCATGATTTCCCAAAACGGACCCAAAAAATAGTCAAAAACTTTAAGGTTTTTACTCTCTGTAAGAAATTCTATCATTTCTTTTTCACCCAACGCATGATTATCCTCACAATACAGATATTCTAAACCTTTGATTCTAAGAAGAGGAGTAATGTCTTTTATTTGGTTTTGGTTTATATTAAGGGTTTTTAGTTTGTTTAGTTTTAAAACGCTTTTAGGTATTTTACTAAGAGTATTATCTGAAATATCAAGGGCTATAACTTTTTGGTAATTATTTGTTTTGAAAGTATTGCGTTCAAGCCGCTCCACTTCGTCAACTTTTTTTAGTTGAACTCTAATTTCTTTCTCCAGTTCTTTTATGACGTTAGCATCTGTCATTTTACTTATTGTTTTTCATGCAATTTTTTTACAAATTCTATATACTCCTGCTTGGCTGTTTCGCTGTCTTTTCCTTTTAGTTTTTCCCAAGCATCGTATTTGGCTGCGCCTTTAAAATCGAAGCCGCCGGGACGTTCGCCTTGCACATCGCCTTCGGTGGCTTGTTTGTATAAGGCATACAGTTTTAAAAGCACATCATTAGCGGGCTTTTCGTTTAAATTTTTCGATTCTTTTACGGCTTCTTCAAATGTGTTTATAGTCATTATTCGCTTAATTCTTTGTATTGTGATGCAATTTCTTTTGCTGTTTTTGTCATTACTTCTACGGCTTCATCAGTGAGTTTGCCGCTTTTGAGCTCTTCGAGCATTTCAGCATGGTTATTTTTGAGAAGTTGTAAATATTTTTTCTCAAAATCGGCTACTTTATCAGTGGGAACATCGCGCAATAAACCTTTGGTACCTGCAAAAATAATAGCTATTTGGTTTTCAATCTTATAAGGTGTGTATTGCGGTTGTTTCAGAATTTCCACATTACGGCGTCCTTTTTCAATAACCGACAGCGTTGATTTGTCCAAATCTGAACCAAATTTTGCAAAAGCTTCCAATTCTCGGAATTGGGCTTGGTCAATTTTTAATGTTCCGGCAACTTTTTTCATGGATTTAACCTGCGCACTTCCGCCTACACGCGATACGGATATTCCAACATTAATAGCCGGGCGTATGCCGTTGTTAAACAGGGAGGTATCCAAAAATATTTGACCGTCTGTAATAGAAATAACATTGGTGGGGATATAGGCTGATACATCGCCTTCCTGTGTTTCAATAATGGGCAGTGCCGTTAATGAGCCGCCGCCTTTAAGCATTGGGCGTATGGACTCGGGCACATCATTCATTTGGCCGGCTATCTCATCGTTATTAATGATTTTGGCGGCACGTTCCAACAGGCGTGAGTGCAGATAGAAAACATCACCGGGATAAGCTTCGCGTCCGGGCGGCCTTCTTAATAAGAGTGAAACTTCCCGATACGAAACGGCTTGTTTCGAGAGATCATCGTAGATAATCAAAGCTGAGCGTCCGGAATCTCTGAAAAATTCTCCGAGAGCAGCTCCGGCATAAGGTGCATAAAATTGCAGTGCTGCCGGATCCGAGGCATTGGCGGCAATAATGGTTGTGTAATCCATGGCGCCTTTCTCTTCCAATGTTTTGGCGATTCCGGCAACGGTAGAACCTTTTTGCCCGATAGCTACATAGATACAATATACCGGCTCGCCTTTATCGTAATATTCTTTTTGGTTGATGATGGTATCAACGGCAATGGCGGTTTTTCCGGTTTGTCGGTCGCCGATAATCAGCTCGCGTTGTCCGCGGCCTATGGGTATCATGGAATCAATGGCTTTAATACCGGTTTGGAGCGGTTCGTTTACCGGTTGTCTGAAAATTACACCGGGTGCTTTTCTTTCCAAAGGCATAATATAACGTTCTCCGGAAATTTCTCCTTTTCCGTCAATCGGTTCGCCAATGGTATTGATAACACGTCCCAGCATGCCTTCTCCGGCTTCTATGGATGCTATTTGTTTGAGCCGTTTTACTTTGTCGCCTTCTTTTATACCGTGCGAAGGACCAAATAATACAACGCCTACATTGTCTTCCTCTAAGTTGAGGGCAATGCCTTTTATGCCGTTTTCAAACTCTATCATTTCGTTATATCCCACACCGCCGAGCCCGTAAACACGAGCAATTCCGTCGCCGACTTCAAGTACGCTTCCTACTTCTTCAAAATCGGAACCGGTGTCTATTTCCTGAAGTTGTTTTTTTATAATTTCAGATACTTCTCCGGGGTTTATTCCTGCCATGGTCGTATAATTTTATTTTTTATTTCAATCGTATTAGTCTGTTAATCGTTTTCTTACTTTTTGTAATTTCGTTTGAATACTTGCATCCAATTGTTGGTTTTCTATATCAATAATAAAACCGCCAATAAGTGCTTCATCGTGCTTGTAGGTGATTTCGGCACTTGTATTGAATTTCTTTTCAATAATTTCTTTTACTTCTTTATTGAAACTTTCTTGGTTTTCACCAGCTGTTGTCAGCTCTACACGACTGATATTTTGTTGTTTTCTGTACAGTTGTCCGTAATTTCTGATAACTGCCGACAGCAGATTTTCTCTGTTTTTCTTTATCAGAAGAAAAAGCAAACGCAAGCTCAGAGCTTCAATTTTATCGGCAAATAAGCGTTCAATAATTTTATTTTTTACCGAAGAAGCATACACCGGATTATTCAGCATAGCTTTAAAGTCGGCTTGCTCGGCCGATTCGGCTATTGCCTGTAAATCATTATAAATATTTTCGGCTTTTTGTTCTTCGTTTGCAGCTTCAAGAAGTGCCTTGGCATATCTTACTGCAATTCTGTTGTAATCCATACTGCGGCTTATTAGTTTAGATCCATATCTTTGAGCAATGACTGAGCATAATCGGTTTGCGCTTTATCTTCCGAAAGGTTCTTTTTGAGAATTTTCTCAGCTATGTCAACAGATATATTAACTACTTGTGTTTTAATTTCTTTTACGGCCGATTCTTTTTCTTTTTGAATATCCGATTTTGCCGCTTCCATTATTTTTTTGCTTTCCGCTACAGCATCTTCTTTCGCTTCTGAAATAATTTTTGAGCGCATTTCATCAGCTTGTTCCAGAATTTTTTCACGTTCTAAGCGTGCTTCTTTCAATATTTTTTCATTGTCGGCTTGTATTTCGGCCATTTTTTCTTTTGCGCGGTCGGCTTGCTCCAGAGCTTCCTCTATGGATTGTTCGCGTTCTTTCAACATACTTAGAATAGGCTTCCAAGCAAATTTTTTCAGTATAAAAAGTACGATGAGGAACGACAGGGTCATCCAAAATATTAATCCAATTTCCGGACTTACTAAACTCATAGTATTGTGTATTAATAATTAATAAAAGCTTTTAGAAAAGAGGGAAAACAAGCAATCCTTGAATTCCCTCGGTTGCTTTGTGATTACACAAAAACAATCAACAGGTTCACAACGATGGCAAAGAAGGCAACACCTTCTACCAAAGCGGCTGCAACAATCATGTTTGAACGAATGTCGCCGGCTGCTTCCGGTTGTCTTGCAATGGCGTCCATTGCTTTTCCGCCGATTTGTCCGATACCGATAGCTGCACCAATTACGGCGATACTTGCGCCGAATGCTGCTGCCATGGTTGCGTAATCAGGACTTGCTTGTAATAAAACCATTAAAAATTCCATTGTATTTGGGTTTTAAAATTAAAAAAATATTCGTGTTTAATGTTCTTCTTCGGTTGCCATTCCAAAATACAGGGCCGACAATAAAGTAAAAACATAAGCTTGTATAAGGGCTACTAAAAATTCCAAAAATGTCAGGAATACCGTAAATGCTATAGTCAGTACCGATACACCATATCCGGCAACGGTAGCCATTTCTCCGAAAACAAATATCAAACTGAAAAATCCCAGAGCTATAATATGTCCGGCTGTGATGTTCGCAAACAGACGTATCATTAAAACAAAGGGTTTTGTGAACATGCTCAGTATCTCGATAATGGGCATCAACGGAATGGGTGCTTTCAGCCACCAAGGCACACCGGGGGTGTTTACAATGTGTTTCCAGTAATTTTTGTTTCCGTTAACGGAAGTCATTACAAAAGTAAAAACTGCCAAAACCATGGTTATGGTAATGTTTCCCGTAAGGTTTGCTCCGCCCGGGAATATTGGTACTAAGCCCAGTAAGTTATTAATAAATATAAAGAAAAATAATGTGAGCAGGAAAGGCATAAATTTTTCATAGTTCTTTCCTATGGATGATTTGGCAATATCGTCTCTGACAAATATAATTAAGGGTTCAAGCAGTGATTGCAGGCCTTTGGGTGCTTTATTTCTGCGTTTTTTATAACTGTTGGCTACGGATGTAAACATCCAAATTAAGAGAATTATACTTGCAAAGAGCGCCAGGGTATTTTTGGTTATGGAGAAATCATAAGGGCGTATGGTTTCTCCGTTTACTTCTTCAACAATTTTTTTCTCAAATTCGCTGCCTTTTTCTGCAATTTTAAAGTTTTTGTATGAACTGTGTCCGTGGTGAAATTTAGTTGACATAAATACATGAAAACCGCTGTGTTCGCTGTAAAGAATAATCGGAAGCGGAATGGAAATGTGAGTTTCACCCACAGTGGCTATATGCCATTCGTAAGCATCACCGATATGATCCATAATCAGTTCTCCGGCATTTATTTCTTCTGCTTCTTGGTGCGGGTCGTTATCGGCTTGGTGATGTTCTTGTGCCTGAAGTGTTCCAAGCGAAAGAAACAAAGCGAAAAACAAAATGGTTTTTAAGAGTTGTAATTTATCAGACAGCATAGAGTTCATTTTTGAAAGCTTCTGTTCGCAAAAATAGCTATTTTTACGAAAAAATCGAATACTCAATACAAAACTGAGTATTTTTTTTACGATTTTTTGTCTTAAGTTTTAGGCTTACTTTTGTACTTTTGGATTAAAAGCGGTTTATGCCCTTCAGGAAAATTATACATGTGGATATGGATGCTTTTTATGCTTCGGTAGAGCAAAGAGATTATCCCGAGTATCGCGGCAAGCCTTTAATAGTAGGAGGTGTGTCGAAGCGGGGAGTCGTGTCGGCAGCCAGCTATGAAGCTCGAAAATACGGTATTCATTCGGCCATGCCGGCCTTTCAGGCTAAGAAAATTTGTCCGCATGTTATTGCCGTACATCCTCGTTTTGATGTTTACAAACAGGTTTCTGTTCAAGTGCGGAATATTTTTTTGTCTTATACCGATTTGGTAGAACCTTTATCGCTCGATGAGGCTTTTTTGGATGTAAGCGAAAATAAAATTAACCTGCCTTCGGCTACTTTAATCGCTAAAAAAATACGTGCCGATATTCTGAGAGAAACCGGCCTTACGGCTTCTGCCGGAGTTTCCTACAATAAATTTCTTGCAAAAATAGCTTCCGACTATAATAAGCCGGACGGCATGTTTGTGATTGAGCCCGATCAGGCACAGGAATTTCTTGATAAATTGCCGGTGAAAAAGTTTTTTGGAATAGGGAAAGTTACGGCAGAGAAAATGCATGAGGTGGGTATTTTTTTCGGACGTGATTTGCGCGGACGTTCCAAAGAGCGTTTGCGCCAATATTTCGGTAAAGCCGGTGTGCTTTATTACGACTTGGTTCGCGGCACGGATAACCGCCCGGTGAATCCGGAGCGCATTCAGAAATCGGTAGGTGCCGAAAATACCTTTTCGGAAAATCTGCATGACACAGCCGATATGAAAAAGAAGCTGGACGACATAGCAGAAACCCTAATCGGGCGGATAAATAAGAAACAAAAATTCGGTAAAACCTTGACATTGAAAGTTAAATTTATCGACTTTAGGCAAATTACAAGAAGTAAGACCAATGAGTATTCGTTTTTAACTAAAGAAGAATTGCTCAAAACGGCTTTTGAATTGCTTGAGGGGATTGATTTTAAAGCTCAGGCAGTACGATTACTCGGTTTAAGCGTTGCTAATTTTGAAGAAAAAAAGAAGTCGGAATTACCGATTCAGCTTTCTTTGAATTTTGATTTTGAATAGTGAAAACATGATTTTTAAGGGAGAAGTACAAGCCGGTGTTTATGATTTGCGCATGGCCGAAAGAATATGCTTTATATCGTAACTCGTGTAAACCGTATAGAGTATCAGCAGACAAACGGCAAATGCTTTTTTGTTCTCTTCCGAAAAAATTAAAACTACTGCCGCAAATGCCGTATAGGCAAACAGTTTAATCAGAAAAGTAAGCATAAAGGTATTATTAAACTGCGCTTGGGATTTCTCCAATGCTTTCAACAAACTTCTGTGGGAGAGGAAAGAAACTGCAAAAAAGACAATAAAGGACAAAGGAAAGGCTTTAAAATAGTACTCGGGAATTACAAAAATAAACAGCAATGCACCTACCGCTGCCAATGCAGCCGTTATGATAAGTAAACGCAGTGAAAAATCTTTAAGTTCTTGTTTCAAGGTTTTTTAATAAAATCTTTAAGAGCTATATATAAAGCTAATAATAGCCCAATTATTGAAAATACGGCTGCAAATACGGGTTTTTCGTTATTCAGGTATTCATCAAGCTTAAGGCCTCCGTAGAAACCCAATGCAATTAAGCCGGCAAACTGAAAAGCAATGCCGCCGTATTTGGCAATGCTTTTCAGAGCTTCATTATTTTTTTTCTTTTGATTCGGGGGTGAATCCGGTTTTTTTGAATGCATTATCGCCTCCCATTTTACACGTTCCGTTAAAAGCTGAACCCGGCTCAACGCCTAATTTTTTGGTTACGATATCGCCTTCAATTTTGGAGGTTTCTTTGAGGGATAATAGTGCGTTGACTTCCAGAGTGCCTTCTACGGTTCCTGAAATCTCGCAGTTTTCACAACTCAGGTTGCCTTTAATTACGCCGCCTTTGTTAACCAAAATTTTGCCGTCGGCTTTGATGTTTCCGTCTAAAGTGCCGTCGATTCGAATATCTCCGTCACAGTTAATATCGCCTGTGATTGAGGTTCCTTTTCCAATAATATTGATTACGTTTGGATTTGTGACCGGTTTGCTCATTTTTTTATTTTTTGTTTTTGAGAACATTATTAAATTTATTTTATACTAAAAGTTTCGAGAAATTTGGTTGTATAATTCCCTTGTTTAAAGTCTTCATTATCCATAAGTTGTTTATGGAGCGGAATGGTTGTGGCTACTCCTTCAATAATAAATTCATCCAAAGCGCGCCTCATTTTAGTAACAGCCTCTTCGCGTGTGCGTGCCGTAACTATGAGTTTGGCAATTAATGAATCGTAATGAGGCGGAATTCGGTAACCGGCATAAGCGTGTGTATCTACTCGTACGCCATGGCCTCCGGGCGGATGCCAAGTGGTAATGGTGCCTGCCGAGGGTCTGTAGTTTTTGTAGGGATCTTCGGCATTTATGCGGCATTCAATAGCATGCATTTGCGGGTAATAATCATTTCCGCTTATGGGAATGCCGGCCGCAACTTTTATTTGCTCTTTGATTAGGTCGAAGTTAATTACCTCTTCTGTAATCGGATGTTCAACTTGTATGCGGGTATTCATTTCTATGAAATAAAAATTCCGATTTTCATCCACTAAAAATTCTACGGTTCCAACTCCCTCATAGTTTATGGCTTTGGTAGCTTTTACGGCTGCTGCTCCCATTCTTTCTCTCAACTCATCAGTCATGAAAGGTGAGGGGGTTTCTTCGAGGAGTTTTTGGTGTCGGCGTTGTATTGAGCAGTCGCGCTCGGATAAGTGACAAGCATTTCCGTGGCGGTCGCCTACCACTTGAATTTCGATATGACGCGGGTTTTCAATAAATTTTTCCACGTAAAGGGCGCCGTTTCCGAAAGCTGCTTCGGCTTCTTTTTTTGCATCGTCCCATTGCTTCAGGAATTCTTCTTCCGACCGGATGATGCGCATGCCTTTTCCGCCGCCTCCGGCTGTGGCTTTTACTATTACCGGAAAATCAATTTTCTTAGCCGCTTCGAGGGCTTTGTCGGTAGATTCAATTGTGCCTTCCGAACCGGGCACAACGGGAACGCCGGCTTTTATCATATTGGCTCGTGCGTTGGCTTTATCTCCCATGCCGTCTATCATTTCGGGCGATGGGCCAATGAATTTAATGTCGTGCTCGGCGCATATTTTGGAAAACTTAGCGCTTTCAGCCAAAAAACCGTATCCGGGATGTATGGCATCGGAATTTGTGATTTCGGCTGCGGCCATTATGGCCGGTATATTCAGGTAGGATTCCTTGCTTGGCGGCGGTCCTATACAAACCGCTTCATCGGCAAATCGAACATGCAGGCTGTCTTTATCGGCTGTTGAGTAAACGGCCGTGGTTTTGATTCCCATTTCCTTACAAGTCCGGATAATCCTTAAAGCTATTTCAGCTCGATTGGCTATGAGTATTTTTTTGAACATAATCTTGAGTTTAGTTAATGAAGTATAAAAAACTTTGCTGCATCTGTGTTTTATGCAGGTTCAACTAACATCAAGGGTTGTTCAAATTCAACAGGTGTAGAGTCGTCAACCAGAATTTTCACGATTTTGCCGGAAACTTCAGCTTCAATTTCATTAAAGAGCTTCATGGCTTCGATGATGCAAACTACCGAGTCTTCTTTTACGGTATCGCCAACGTTTACAAATGTTTCTTTGTCGGGTGCGGGTTTTCTGTAGAAGGTTCCTACCATGGGCGATTTTATTTCTATATATTTAGAAGCATCGGCAGCTTCTTCTTTTGCTTCTTCTTCTTTTTGGGTTTCACCGGCCGGCGGCGTTTGTTGTACCGGTTGCTGAGGGCTTACTCCTGTGTTGGTCATCGGGCTTCCCACGGGTACTTGTTGAATGATTGTTTCGGTGTGTTTGGCGGGTTTTTCGTCTGAGTGTACTTTGATGTTTAACTTTATTTCGTCAGTCTTAACGTTTACTTCGCTCACGCCGGTTTTAGCTACGGCTTTGATAAAATCTTGCAGTTCTTTGTAATTCATGTCTGATTTTTTATAAAATTAAGGGCTTGCAAAATATAAAAGTTATTAAATATATAAAAATATTTTTGCGAAGCTTTTGTGTATGTATGTATTATGCTGCACTAAAAAAAAACGACAGCATAATGCAGTTAATATTTTATGAATATCCGCATTTACCCCTATTCGTATTTTAAGTTGTTGCTTATTAGCTTATTATGCATACTTAGTTATCACCGGCTTCGACAGGCTCAGCCTCCGAAAATACCGAAGGA
>CAYYQW010000097.1:0-12746 GCA_964472505.1 uncultured Bacteroidaceae bacterium
CCATCTCACCTTCTTCGTCAAAGTAGCAGCTTTCGCGACTTCCAAAACCTTCTTCACCAAAACTATATTCGGCTTTCAGTAATTCGCCCTTATCATTGAACCAAAAACTGTAATAGCCCCACGGCGGATACTCATAAGGCTTATAAATATAGGTCTTCTCTATTAATTCATTCAGTGAATTTTCGGTAGCGTAAAAATGCTTGCGCACGAAGGCCAATTTATCTTCATTGCTTTGCGCAAAAGCAGAAGAATTAAGCAACAGCAAGCTAATCCAAATTAAAAAATAATGTTTCATATTCTGTTTTTTATCATACAACAACTTTCAGCGATGGTTTTAGGGCATTTTATCAAAGCCCGATAGTCAGCAACTGACGGGTTAACCCGTCGGTTATGGAACGATCTGTTTATAAGCAGCTTAAACATGTCGCATGTTTTTATTTGTACTTTTCGGAGTGGACTCAATTATGTTTTTTAATAAATTCATATTAAAGTTGCGTTTTTTTGCAATCTCTGCATCTTTTTCAAATTTTTTAGTTGTTTCAATAGAATACATTAGATTCCGAGTTTTTTGAATAATTCTTCACTGTTTTTGTACTTTGTTGTTTTTCCGCTTTTAGCATCTTCAATGGATTCTATTGTATCATCATTAAATTCTTTATTTTTTTCTATCCATTCTATTTGAATACTTTTATCGTCTTTTGATAAAGATAACAAATAATTTAACAGTGCTTTTGCTCGGGTGCTTCCGGTATCGAGTTTTATTTTTAATGTTGCCATAATTATTTTCTTTCAAATATAATACTTTTTTAATTAACAAAACACAGGAAAAACTATATTTTCGAGTTGCTGGTTTATAATTTCAACGGGTATGATAGAAGCTGTCGGTTCTTATAGATAAGCAAAAAACTCGGAAACATCCCGACAGTGACTTTCTAAGGTCTGGATTCATTTGGTCGATTTTCAGACTGAACTTATCTGCTCCAAAAAGCGAAGCACATATTTGTTTGTCATACTGCCAAAATTACTTTATTTTGCAATATAAAATTCATTCTTTTTATGATTAAACTAAAAAAGCGCATAAACGCCTTTGCAGAATTGGGCAAAGCAATAATTAAAACCAAGGACAAATTAATCGACTTGGCAACAAATCCGTGGTTTACGGAAGATAATGTTTCTTATGCCACAGATACTTGGACGGAAGAACTGCAAAAAGAAAAATTGGAAAGATGGTGCGCAGCATATCCGGGCCTGAAAGAAAAAAAGGCGGTTCGAAAAGTGGGCGTAATCACCGCCGGGAACATTCCTTTGGTGGGTTTCCATGATTTTATGTCGGTGCTTTTGAGCGGGCATATTTTTGTTGGAAAATTATCATCTAAAAACAACCGCCTGCTTCCGGCTGTCGCGCAATCGCTTAAGGAAATTGAGCCGGAATTTGCCGACTATATCCGTTTTGAAGACGAACGCCTGACAGATTTTGACGCAATAATAGCGACCGGCAGCAATAATTCAGCGCGCTACTTTGATGCTTATTTCGGAAAGTATCCGCATATTATTCGCAAAAACCGAAATTCGGCAGCCGTTCTGTCCGGCAAAGAAAGCGACGATGAACTGAAAGCTTTGGCCGATGACATTTTTCTGTATTTCGGACTGGGTTGTCGAAATGTTTCCAAAATTTTTGTGCCGACTGATTTTAATACCAACCGGCTATTTGAAAACTTCATACATAAAAAAGACATAATAAACCATAACAAATACGCCAATAACTACGATTATAACCGTGCCGTGTATCTGATGAACAGCGAAAAATTTCTCGACAACGGCTTTATGCTTTTGAAAGAAAGTCAAGGCTATGCTTCGCCGGTTTCGGTGGTGTATTATGAACGTTATGATGATTTGGAAACGCTGAAAACTTTCTTATCCGCTGATGCGGAAAAAATTCAGTGCCTTGTTTCTCGGCCCGGTCTCATAAACGGCAGCATCCCCTTCGGCCACAGCCAAAAACCCGCTTTAAATGATTACGCCGACGGCAGGGATACTTTGGAATTTTTGTTAAATTTGCAATAAAATTATAAGCCATGAAAATACATTTTCAAAATATCGGCCCGGTCAAGAAAGCAGAAGTTGACTTATCAAAAAAACTTACCGTATTCACAGGCCCAAATAATACCGGCAAAACGTATATTGCTTATGCCATATACGGGGTATGCACAAGGATACTTGAAAATTCACTACATTTTTTATTATCCGCATCTCAAATTGAAAAGTTGATAACAGAAAAAAAAATAGAATACAAACCGGATTCTGCAAAAATTAAGACTTTTGAAAACAAGATTTTCGAAACAAATAAAATCCTTTCACAAACATACGGTATTCCCGAAAAAAACATTTCAGATATTTTTGAATTTTCTGATATAGCATCACAAACAGATGTACCTGAAAATTATTTATTGCACAAAAAAAGCAAGCTTACAGGTTTTGACTTTGAAATAAAAATTGAAAAAACAAAACAAAATAAATTCTTAACAATTCATCTCATTACCGAAAATTCAGCACTAAGCAACTCAAACCTGACAGCCGAAACGCTTAATTTTGAAATCTCTCGTATGATATTCAGGCTATATACGATTTACCCGATAGGCAGTCTGTATATTTTACCGGTCGAGCGTAATTCAATCTATACTTTCAGCAAAGAGCTTTCACTCAAAAGAAATGATATATTTGAAGATATTCAAGCCTTTAAGGATGCAGACAAAATAAGTGAAATTGAAGAGCTAATTAAAAAAACTACTCGCTATCCTTTACCTATTCGAAACGGGCTTAAAACAGCCAATGACCTTGTAAATTTAAAAAAACAGCATGGTGATTTTTACGAATTTGCCACTCAGATTGAAAAAGAATTATTAGACGGCTCCATAAGTGTATCTGATGACGGAGAAGTATTGTTCACAAGCAACAAGGCCAAAACAAAGAAGCTGCCTGTGCATTTATCAGCTTCACTTGTTAAGACACTTTCAAACCTGATTTTCTATTTGAAACATTTGGTTGAAGAAAATGATTTGATAATCATTGATGAACCGGAGATGAATTTGCACCCGGACAATCAAGTACTCATCGCAAGAATTTTTGCAAGACTTATAAATAAAGGGATACGATTGCTTGTGAGTACTCACAGTGACTATATTCTGCGAGAACTGAACAATCTTATAATGTTGTCGGAAATTGAAAAGCCTTCCGAGCTAATTAAAGAATACGGATACAAATCCGATGAACTGCTGAAGAAAGATGATGTGGGTGCGTATTTTTTCGACTATGCAGGAAAATCTAAAGTTAATGTAAAATCACTTCCAATTACTGAAGAAGGATTTGAAGTGGAAACCATCAACCGTGAAATTGATAAATTAAACCAACGTTCACAAGAATTATATTACTATCTAAAACAAGCCGACGATGAAGAGTAGCATTCTAACTTGCATTCAGGAAGCCATTCATTCAGATTGTGAAATAACCGGTAAGGAAAAAGAAAGCCTGAGTGAAGCTCAAACAAATATGAGCATTAAAATTAAGGGCAAAGGTCAATATTTACTTTACGATTTTGAGCAACTAAAAGAAATATTCCCTTTTTTTTCAAATAACATTAAAAATCTCAAGACCATTGCTGACTATGTGCTGATAAGTCCGAATAAAAACAAAGTTTATGTATTTGTGATTGAACTAAAAAAAGGCAAAAAATCCCAAATAAAGCAAATTGAATACACCAAACAATTTATGAATTTTGTATTAGAAAGAATTGCCAAAGCTAGTAAACAATCCTTTAAATGGGAAGTAAGGGGAATTGGCATTAGCCCTGTTCAAGTTAAAATATCATCACCAAAGCTGTATAACAGCGACAATAATGCCTTTATTTCCGGTTCGATGCTCAAACTGCAGATGTTTAAACAATAAAGCATGCGCCAAACCCTAATCGTATTGGCCGGTCCCACGGCTGTCGGGAAAACCGATTTGAGCATTGAATTGGCAAAAGCATTGCAAACCGAAATTATATCGGCCGACTCGCGGCAGGTTTACAAGGAAATGCGCATAGGAACCGCCGTGCCCGAGCCGGAACAACTCGCTGCCGTAAAGCATCATTTTATCCAAAACAAAAGCATTCATAATTATTTCAGCGCCGGAAAATATGAATTGGAAGCGCTTGATCTGCTGAAAGAATTATTCAAAAAACACTCTACCGTTCTGCTCACCGGCGGCTCCGGAATGTATATCGATGCCCTGTGTAAAGGCATTGACAAAATTCCCGCACCCGATGCTGAAATCCGGAAAAAAGTAATAAATAAATATGAAACGGAAGGTATTGAAAGCATCCGCTTTGAGCTGAAACGCATTGACCCTGAGTTCTACCGACTGGCAGATTTGAATAATCCCAAACGCATAATGAAAGCCTTGGAAGTGTTTTACCAAACCGGGGAAAAGTATTCCAACTTACGTGCCGGGCATGATAAAGAGCGAGATTTCGATTGTCTGTATATTATTTTAGACAGAGAGCGCAGTGAACTTTACGAACGCATAAATCAGCGTACCGAGCTTATGTTTGAGCAAGGCTGGTTGGAAGAAGCCAAAGACTTGTTGTCGTTTTCGCATCTCAACGCATTGAATACCGTAGGCTATAAAGAAATATTCACCTACCTGAATGGCAAACACAGTTTAAAACGTGCCAAAGAACTGATAAAGCGTAATACCCGCCGCTACGCCAAACGCCAAATTACATGGTTTAAGCGCTACGATGATGCGGCTTGGTTTCATCCGTCGGAGAAAGAAGAAATTCTGAACTACATTCATACAAAAATATAATTATGTCGCAAAAATATACCGTACGAGTTTACGGCCTGGTAATTAACAACAATGATGAACTGCTGCTGAGCGATGAATTTGCACTCGGACGAAAACTCACCAAACTGCCCGGCGGCGGAATGGAACCGGGCGAAGGAACGCGCGATACTTTGCAGCGAGAATTTATGGAAGAACTGAATGCTGAAATAGAAGTCGGTGAGCATTTTTACACTACCGATTTTTATCAACCGGCACTCACAAGACCCGAATACCAACTCATCAGTATTTATTATTTTGTAAAACTCAAGAGCGACATTTCCGACAAACTCTCCGACAGGCCTTTTGACAAAAAAAATTTCGGGCCGGGCGACCAAAGTTTCCGTTATGAAAATATAAACCGTCTGAAATCCGAAGATATAAGCCTTCCGATAGATAAATTAGTTGTAAAAAAACTTAAAGAACGGTTAAAAATCCCCTTTTGACATCAATAAATCATTATTTATCCATATATTTATTTAAAGCCGATAAAATCAATTTACTTTGTAATATATCAGCAAACAGAAACACACAATAATGCTTGAATTTTTAAATAAGCCCTACCCGTTCAGTAACGACTTAAAATATAATACTAAAGTCATTATATTTATCAGCTTGGGCGTGCTGGCATTCATATTTTTCCTGCGCCCGGTAGATATGGACACCATTTCGGTGAAAGAAATTACCTACCTGTTGGTGGGTTCGGCGGCTTCTACTTTTATTATTCTCAGCGCCAATCTGGTGTTTATTCCGGGCCTGTTCCCCAAACAATTCAGCAATAAGCGTTGGAATATCAAACGAGAAATTATATGGAATGCCTGGACCTTGGTTTCGACAACCGGCATGTACTACCTGTTCTATTCCGTAATTTTCGATTTCATTATTATTGACGGTTTTGATATTGCCCGCATCATTTTCTTGGGGCTTATTCCGGTTTCGGCACTCATTATTATTAACCACAATCGCTTGCTGAGAAACCATTTGGAATCGGCACGAAAAATGAATGAAAAACTCATGGCCGGCAAAGACAAAAAGGATGAGTTGATAAATTTCGAGTCCGATTATAAAAAAAATACCCTGATGATTAAAGCAAATTCGGTAATTATGATAAAATCGGCCGATAATTATATCGAAGTGTTTTTTGAAAAAGCCGGTGAAATCAAACGCCAACTCATCCGCAACTCGCTGCGAAGAGTTGAAACCTTACTTTCTGATTACGAATTCATTATAAAATGTCACCGTTCGTTTATCGTAAATGTACATCACATAAAAGAGGTTCAGGGCAGCTCGCAAGGCTTTCGCATTTTTTTTGAAGGCATTGAAGCTCCGGCCATCGTTTCGCAAAAATATATTGATGATTTTAAAAAATTAATTTGATTGTGATTTTGCAGAATACCCGAGAAAACAGAACGTCTCAATTTTTAAAAGAAAACTTCTCAAGACTATAGAACACAATCCGCCTTATAGCATCCGAAAAACAAAAACCGGGTAGTTAGAAATACTGCAAAACTTTCAGATGGTTTAAATATTTTCTTGCCACCGGAAAAAGGTTTCCTAAAAAAACACAATTTTTCACCCCCACATTTCCGATTTTCGCCACTAAAAATATTTTCTATCCCTAATTTATACGGCAAATCCCTAATAATTGATTTCGCCGCCGGCTCGCCTTAAATTTGTGTTACAAGTTTGAAAAATAACTCTGTTTAAATACAAATTTTTTAACACACTAAACATTTATACCCATGAAAGCACTAAACATAGGCGGATTAAAAGTACGAGTACCCATTATACAAGGCGGAATGGGCATTGCCGTATCGCTCTCCGGACTGGCATCGGCCGTAGCCAATGAAGGCGGAATAGGCGTTATATCGGCCGTAGGCATAGGCATGACCGAACCCGATTACAAAAAACACTTCAAACAAGCCAATAAAACAGCACTGAGAAAAGAAATACGAAAAGCACGCGCACAAACCGACGGCGTATTAGGCGTAAATATTATGATGGCCATAAGTGATTTTGACGAGCTTCTAAAAATAGCCGTGGATGAAGAAATTGACGTAGCATTTATAGGCGCCGGCTTGTTTCTGAAAAATCCGGCCGATATGGAACGCTCGCACACAAAATTTGTCCCGAAAGTATCATCGGCTCGGGCAGCTAATCTTATCTTTAAATACTGGTCGGAAAAATATAATCGTGTGCCCGATGCAGTGGTGGTAGAAGGCCCGCTTGCCGGCGGCCATCTCGGCTTTAAAAAAGAAAAAATCAACAGTCCCAAAAACACACTTGACACACTTGTGCCGGAAACCGTAAATATTCTGCGACAATATGAGCAAAAATACGGACGCGAAATTCCCGTAATTGCCGGCGGCGGTATTTATTCCGGTGCAGATATGAAACGAATCACCGACGCGGGCGCCAAAGCCGTCAAAATCGGCACACGTTTCGTAACTACGCATGAATGCGATGTTTCCGACGCTTTTAAGCAAAATTACATCAAAGCCGAGAAAGCAGACGTTACCATTATAGACAGCCCGGTGGGCTTGCCCGGCCGTGTTATCTCCAATGAATTTACCGAAGCCATAAATCGAGGCGAGCGTAAACCGGTGAATTGCTCATGGCGATGTCTGAAAAGCTGCAACTACAAAGAAGTACCGTTCTGCATTGCCGATGCACTGTTCAATGCCGCGCAGGGTAATTTTGAAAAAGGCTTTTCCTTTGCGGGAAGCAATGCCTATAAAGCCAAAGAAATCATATCGGTAAAAGAAACCATGGCGCAAATAAAACGAGAATACTATCAAGAACAGGCAATCGCACGAAAACTTGTTGCTAAGGAAAGTTCGGCTTATGTATAGTAGCCTAAAAGACGGTAAAACATCGTAGTATCTGCCCGGGTTTTTTGAAGATAAAGCCACTAATGCACGAATAAAAAGGCTGACAACAATCATTCTCAAATACATTCGTGCATCCGTGGCTTAGTTTATCTTCTCTGAGACAAAGCCACTAATGCACGAATAAAAAATACAAGATACGATCATTCTCAAATACATTCGTGCATCCGTGGCTTGGTTATCTTCTCCGAAAAAACAGCCACTAATGCACGAATAAAAAGGCTGACAACAATCATTCTCAAGTCTATTCGTGCATCAGAGGCTAAATTAACTTTCGTTAATCAACAAACTATTTGTGATTTTCTACTAAAAGACTAAATTTACGGAAAAAATGTCGAATTTAATACACAAACAAGAATCATATTCCATAATCGGGAAATGTATGGAAGTTCATAATAATCTCGGTTCAGGTTTTCTGGAAATTGTTTATAAAGATGCTTTGGAATACGAATTTCGTAAATCTAAAATTCCTTTTGAACGAGAGAAAAGATACGATGTAAATTATAAAGGTACAATTTTACCCCATTATTTTTTCGCCGATTTTGTGGTTTATGATAAAATAATTCTTGAAGTAAAATCCGCAAGCGGGATATCCGATGAATATATTGCTCAATCTATAAACTACCTAAAAGTATCGGGCAAAAAATTGGCTTTATTAGTAAATTTTGGTGAATTGAAGTTGAAATATAAACGCCTTGTGTTTTAGTAAGTGAAGCCACTAATGCACCAATAAAAAATACAAGCAACAAAAAGTCCGAATTTTATTAGTGCATCCGTGGCAAATCTTCTTCTCCAAGAAAAGCCACTAATGCACTAATAAAAAAATTCAAATAACTACCATCCCAAAATCCATTCGTGCATCCGTGGCTTGGTCATCTTTTCACAAAAAACAGCCACTAATGCACCAATAAAAAATACAAGATACAATCATTCTCAAATACATTCGTGCATCCGTGGCTTGGTCATCTTTTCACAAAAAACAGCCACTAATGCACCAATAAAAAATACAAGATACAATCATTCTCAAATACATTCGTGCATCCGTGGCTTGGTCATCTTTTCACAAAAAACAGCCACTAATGCACCAATAAAAAATACAAGATACAATCATTCTCAAATACATTCGTGCATCCCCGGCTAAAAAACAGTCATAATTATTTGATAAATACAAAAATGACCGGTAACTTTGAAAGCCATAAAAACAAAATAAAAAACCATGAAATTCAGCATTATTATTCCGGTATATAATCGTCCCGATGAGGTTAAAGAGCTTTTGGAAAGCCTGACAAAACAGAGCGAAAAGAACTTTGAAATTATTGTGGTGGAAGACGGCTCAAGCGAAAAAGCCGAAGATGTAGTACTCACATACAGCGATGTGCTTGACATACATTATTATTTCAAAGAAAATGAAAAACCCGCCATTGCCCGAAACTACGGGGCAAAGCGCGCCAACGGCGATTATCTTATCTTTTTCGATTCCGACTGTATCATTCCGCCGGATTATTTTAAAACCGTGAACCAAGCCCTAAATGAGAACCGCACCGATGCCTTCGGCGGTCCGGATGCAGCCCGCGATGATTTCAATGTATTGCAGAAAGCCGTCAGCTACTCAATGACATCCTTTTTTACCACCGGCGGCCTGAGAGGCAGCGGCGAAAAATTGGGCAAATTCTATCCCAGAAGCTTTAATATGGGCGTTTCGCGCGAAACTTTCGACAAAATAGGCGGATTTCCGGTAACCGGCATGCACCCCGGCGAAGATATGGTTTTCAGTGTGGAGCTTATCAAACAAGGGTTCAGTACGCAGCTTATAAAAGATGCTTTCGTGTATCACAAAAGGCGCAATACTTTGGGTACTTTCTATAATCAGGTGTTCAGATTCGGGAAAACACGAGTCATCATATCCAAATTATATCCCGAAACGGCTAAGCCGCATTTTTGGGCACCCACCGTATTTACGCTCGGCACCATTCTTTTGCTGTTGTTAGCTTTTATAAAAGGGGGTTTTTTGTTTCCGATTATAATATATGCGCTGATCATATTTATTGATGCCTATATAAAAACCGAAGACCCGCAAGTAGCCGGCATGGCAATACTCAGCTCATTTACCCAACTTTTCGGATACGGTTTCGGCTTCTTAATTTCATACATCAAAGTACACCAACACAATAAAGATGAATTTGGGGTGTTTGAAAAGGGATTTTACCCAAAAGAAGAAAACTAAGAATTTTTATTTTATATGAAGAAAAGCTATTCATGTCCGTCCTTGTTTTCAAAGACGGACATGTTTTATTTCTGCTCTTATTTTAAAGCAGCTGTTTGCTTTTCCAAAGCAGCTATTTTAGCTTCTGCATCGGCTTGTTTTTCACGCTCTTTTTCTACCACTTTTTCCGGAGCATTTGCCGTAAATTTTTCGTTATTAAGCTTTTTCATCACAGCCTTCAAAAAGCCTTTATAATAGTCTAATTCCTTTTGTAACTTATTGATTTCCTCTTCGGCATCCACCAAATCGCCCAATGGCAGGAAATACTCCTGTTTTTTAATAATTATTTGAATGGCTGCTTCTATTGAATCGGCACTTTCCGCAATTTCGGAAACGGATGCCAAGCGGCGTACTACCGCATCAAAATAATTGTCGCTTTGTGCTTCATTTGTTTTCCTATAAAGCTTCAGTTCCTTTTTTAGCGGTATGCCTTTCTCATTGCGTATTTTTCGCAAATCTGTAATTAAAGTTTTGGCTCTTTCAAATTGTTCGGTAAGTGTTTCATTATAATCAATTTCTTCAGGCATACGGGTAAACATAATGCTTTCGCCCGCTTTACGTGTTTCGGCACGATGCCAAACCTCTTCGGTAATAAAAGGCATGAACGGATGCAATAATTGCAAAAGGCGGAGAAAGTAAGCTTTAGCTTCCCGGTAGCTTTTTATATCAATTGGCTGCTCATAATCCGGTTTGACGGCCTCTAAGAGCCAAGACGAAAAATCATCTTTAAACAAACGATAAAGCGCCATTAAGGCTTCTGAAATTCGGTATTCATCAAAACCTTTATTGATTACTCGTAATTCCTTTTGGAATTTATGCCCGAACCACTCAAGGGCTTTAGCAGCATGCTCCGGTTGTTGCAGTTTGTCGGAAGTTTCCCATCCCTCAAGCAATCTGTAAGCATTCCAGATTTTGTTACTAAAATTTCTTCCCTGCTCAGGCAAACTGTCCTCGTACAGCAAGTCGCCTCCGGCAACCGAGCAAAGCATCATTCCCACACGAACTCCGTCGGCACCGTATTTTTCAATCATTTGCAAAGGTTCCGGAGAGTTTCCGAGCTGCTTAGACATTTTACGCCTTTGTTCATCGCGAACCATTCCGGTGAAGTAAACATCGTCAAAAGGACGCTCGTTGCGGTATTCATAACCGGCAAACATCATGCGTGCCACCCAAAAGAATATAATATCGTGTCCGGTTACCAAAAGATTGGTCGGATAATAATAGTTTACTTCCGGATTATCAGGTTTTCGAATACCGTCGAATACTGAAATCGGCCATAACCATGAAGAGAACCAAGTATCCAGAACATCTTCATCCTGTCGTAATTCATTTGCACTTAAATTGGTATTACCGGTTTTTTTTCGGGCTTTTTTTAAAGCTTCTTCTTCATTTTCGGCAATTACAAAATCATTAGTTCCGGAAATGTAATAGGCCGGTATTCTGTGTCCCCACCACAATTGTCGAGAAATGTTCCAATCGCGAATATTTTCAGTCCAGTGTTTAAAGGTATTATTAAAGCGCTTTGGCGAAAACT
Source organism: uncultured Bacteroidaceae bacterium (assembly GCA_964472505.1). Classification (GTDB taxonomy): domain Bacteria; phylum Bacteroidota; class Bacteroidia; order Bacteroidales; family JAADGE01; genus JAYEIA01. Next base: position 11,546 of record CAYYQW010000097.1, read on the forward strand.
TAATATCGCCGGTTTTTATGCTTTCTACGGCCGGTTTCACTAAGTCGTCCATTTTCAGAAACCATTGCATGGAAAGTTTAGGCTCAACAGGCACATGAGTGCGTTGTGAATATCCGACACGATTGGTGTAATCTTCAATTTTTTGCATGTAGCCTTCTGCTTCCAAATCCTCTACAATTTGCTTACGGGTTTCAAAGCGATCTCTTCCCAGGTATAACAAAGCATCCGTACTCATGGTTCCGTCATCGTTGAAGACATCAAAAACCTGCAAGTTATGTTTTTGACCGAGCATATAGTCATTCTCATCATGGGCAGGTGTAACTTTCAGCGCACCGGTTCCGAATTCGGGGTCAATATAATCGTCTGCTATAATTGGTACTTCTCTGTTTATAAGCGGAATAATGGCTGTTTTTCCGTGCAGGTGTTTAAAACGCTCATCATCGGGATGAACGCAAACAGCTGAATCGCCTAAAATTGTTTCAGGGCGTGTAGTAGCTATGGTTATGGAATCGTCGGAATCTTTTAAAGGATAATTTACATAATAAAGTTTTGAGTCTTCATCTTTATACTCTACTTCTTCATCAGAAATGGCTGTTTTGGCTTCAGGATCCCAATTAATCATACGAACACCGCGGTAGATTAAGCCTTTATCATACAAATCAATAAATACTTTTATCACACTCTCATACATATCATCATCAAGAGTGAACTTTGTTCGGTTCCAGTCGCAAGAAGCCCCGAGTTTTTTGAGCTGATCAAGAATTATTCCTCCGTATTCGTGCGTCCATTCCCAAGCATGCTCCAGAAATTTCTCCCGTCCTATTTCAAACTTAGAAATACCTTTATCTTTTAGTTTTTTCACAACTTTAGCTTCGGTAGCTATAGAAGCATGATCGGTACCGGGAACCCAGCAGGCATTTTTTCCCTGCATACGAGCTCGCCTGATTAATATATCTTGTATGGTATTATTCAAAATATGGCCCATGTGCAAAACCCCCGTAACATTAGGCGGCGGAATTACAATGGTGAAGGGTTCGCGCTCGTCCGGTTCGGATTTAAACATGTTATGATCCAACCAATATTGGTACCATTTCTGTTCGTTTTCTGCGGGCTTGTAATGTTTCGATGTCTGACTCATAGCTCTTATTTGCCTGTTAAAAAAAATTGCAAGCCACAAAAATAGTAAGGAATCTCTTAATTT
>CAYYQW010000098.1:0-11904 GCA_964472505.1 uncultured Bacteroidaceae bacterium
AATATAATGCTTCAACATTCGACATTCAGCATTCGATATTTATAGAATGACGAACGAATAACAGTTTTTGAACAAACAAAAAACACAGAATCATGAAAATAATAGAAACAAAAAACTTGCATAAAACTTTTGAAGAAGGCGAAGTGAAAGTACATGCCGTACGCGGCATTGACCTGAGTTTTGAAGAAGGCGAATTTGCCGCCGTAGTCGGTCCGTCGGGCTCCGGAAAAACCACCTTCCTCAACATGGTGGGCGGATTGGACGATCCCACTTCCGGAACAGTCATAGTGGACAATACCGACATCACAAGCCTGAGCAGTTCGGAAAAAACCGATTTCAGAATGCGAAACATCGGTTTTGTGTTTCAGGCATACAACCTCATTCCCGTGCTTACCGCCAAAGAAAATGTAGAATTTGTGATGCACCTGCAAGGCCGCTCCAAAAAAGAACGCAACGAGCGCGCCATACAACTTTTGGAAGCCGTCGGTCTGGGTGACCGCATCGACAGCCGACCCGGTAAACTATCCGGCGGGCAGCAACAACGCGTAGCCGTAGCCCGAGCTTTGGCAGCCAAACCCAAATTCATTCTGGCCGATGAGCCTACCGCCAATCTCGACAGCGAATCCACCGCAAATTTATTGGACATTATGGAAAAACTCAATCGCGAAGAGAACATCACTTTCGTTTTTTCTACCCACGACTCGCGCGTGGTAAAAAAAGCAAGACGCATTATTACCATCGAAGACGGGCAGATAAAAAGCGATGAAACCAAATAATACAATTCCAAAAGTCTAAACTAAGATGATTTTTACGAAAAAAAAGATACTCCCCTTGTTGCTGTGCTTCTCCACAGTTTTCAGCCTTCAAGCCCAAGAAAGCAAATTCAAAGACAAATTTGCTTTGCAAGGCTACCTGAGCAATATGCAATCAATTATGTTTGAGGACTTTGAAGGCAATTGGATGAATGACAATCTAATCCATAACCGATTAAAATTGAACGGGTATCTTCACGAAAATTTTACCTTACGAATGGATTTGCGTTCACGCATTTTCACCGGCGAACAAATAAAAATAACGCCCGGCTACGGCAAGATGATTGAAAAAGATGCCGGTTTTATTGATATGAATACCAATCTTATCAACGAAAAGTCCATTATTTTCAACAGTATGATTGACCGCCTGTATCTTAGTTTTGAAAAAGGAAATTTGAATATTACCGCCGGCCGGCAGAGAATTAATTGGGGACGAAGCATTGTGTGGAATCCCAACGATTTGTTCAATACTTACTCATATTTTGATTTTGATTATCCCGAAAAGCCCGGTGCTGATGCCCTGCGCCTGCAATATTATACGGGGCCTTCATCCAAACTTGAACTGGCAGTAAAGGCCGACAGCAGCGAAAGAATAAGCGCGGCAGCTCTGTATAAATTCACCCTTAAAAACTTCGACCTGCAAGTAATAGGCGGCTTGCTTAATGAAAATGACTTGGCCGCCGGATTTGGTTTTGAAGGGTATGTAGGTTCAGTTTCCTTGCGAGGCGAATACAGCTATTTGCATCCCAAAAGCAATATGGCAGATACAAGCGGACTTTCCGTAATGAGCATTTCGGCCGATTATCTGTTTCCGAATTCATTGAGCCTGCAAGCCGAATTTCTTTACAACCAACAAACTGCCGAAAACGGAATCCGGAATTTTATGCAATACTATGCCGAACCGCTCAATGTGAAAAATCTTTCCTTTACCGAATACAATATTTTTGCGGGAGTCACCTACCCCATTACGCCACTTTTTACAGCCGGCATTTCCGCAATGTATTATCCGGAAATCAAAGGGTTCTTTATCGGCCCAAATGTGGCATACTCCATGGCGCAAAATTTTGAATTTAGCTTTACGGGACAAACTTTTTCCGGCGAATTCCCCGGCATAACTACCGGCCAAGCCGAACAAAGCCAACTGAGCATACTATTTTTAAGGCTTAAATGGAATTTCTAAAACTCGCTAAATAGTTCCGTATTTATTCAAAAAATTTACTTTTGCAAACAAGAAAAATCCGGCAATCATATCTGCATACGACAGCGGAATATAATTATTAAATCCCAACCGTTTTACATCCGAAAATAATGACAAACCATTCAATATTAATTCGCTTGGATGCCGACCAAAAAACCGGCCTCGGGCATCTGTACCGCAGCTTAGCTATAGCTGATGAATTGAACAAAACGTATATAAATCCGGTATTTATTATCGGAAAAAGCCGCACTGCCGAAAAAGAAATTAAAAAACATGCATTCGAATATCGAATTTTAAATCATTCAATCAGCGAAGAAGAAAAAATACGCTGCGCCATAAGCGATACCGACGCTAAACTTTTATTTATTGACAAGCTATACCCATATACAGCCGAATTTATCGGTGAACTAAAAAAAACGCTTAAAACAGCAATGTTTCACAACGATTGTAAAGGAACAAGCCGTGCAGATGCTTTCATACTGCCTTCGGCACACAGTCCGCAAGCCCTTATTGATAACTATCAAAAAGTAAAGGAACTGCATTTTTATTACGGGCCTCAATATGTAGTTCTGAATCCGGCAGCAATAGAAACGGCCAAAAAAGCACGAATTACTCCCAAACAAGAAAACAAAATTTGCATAACAACCGGCGGAAGCGATCCGGAAGGACTGATGATTGGAATTTTAAACGCATTGAACAAGCAGGATTTCAGTAATTATGAAATCAAGGCATTAATCGGAAGCAATTTCATACACCGAGAAGCTTTGGAAAAATTATTGCCAAAATTGCAGACATCCATAAAATGCATTGATTTTGACATAAACGAATTTACCGATGCCGGCTGTGCACTGGCAACTTTTGGGGTTTCAACTTATGAACTGATGCACGCCGGTATTCCGATTCTGAGTACGGCTCATGCAGAGGCAAACGCGACAGGAAGTAAAAATGCAGAAATACGACACCATTGCCTGAAAGATATCGGACTCTTTAAAAATATGACGCAAAAAGAGTTTTTGTCTGCATTTACAGCATTTATAAATGATACTGAGCTGAAAATCCGAATCGGTAAAAATGCCAAAGCGCTGATTGACGGGAAAGGAGCACAACGCACGGCAAAAATATTAGCTGAACTTGCAAAACAATAAACAAGCGATTAATACTGCGACCCAACTATCAGCCAATCATAAACGAAAATTAGCTTTTGCAAAATGCAGCAGACCTGCCCTGCCCCTTTCCCCGGGAGCAGTAAAAAACAGATAAAATCCCTAAACATTCAACGCTTACAAACCAAAAATTTATTATACTTTTGCCGGCGAATTTTATAAGCATTCCAAAAAAATTACGTTCATAAAAATAAACTTCCATGGAAGAGAATAATAACATTTTTACCGTATTTGATAAAATAGCCGGCAGAAAGCATAAAGAATGTCTGCTGAAGCAAAAATCTATATCTGTTTGGTTGATAGGCCTTTCAGGCGCCGGAAAAACAACCATTGGTATTGAGCTTGAAAAACTGTTAATCGAAAAAGGCTTCCTTACCCAAATTCTGGACGGCGATAATATTCGCTCCGGTATTAACAAAAACCTGCGCTTTACCGAAAAAGACCGCGAAGAAAACATTCGACGTATTGCCGAGGTCAATAAACTCTTCCTAAACTGCGGCGTAATTACAATAAATTGTTTCATAAATCCCACAAAAGAAACACGCGATTTTGTTGAAAACATATTGGGAAAAGATGATCTCATGGAAGTATTCATAAACACGCCTATGGAAGTTTGTGAAGCAAGAGATGTTAAAGGCCTTTATGCCAAAGCGCGCAGGGGCGAGATACAAAACTTCACGGGTATTAATTCACCTTTTGACCCGCCCGAAAATCCGGATGTAACAGTTTCTACAGAAAACCAAACGCCCAAAGAATCGGCTCAAACAATTTTAGATGTTTTATTGCCCGTAATTGAAAAAAACGAAACAAGTTTTTAGCCTCAAAAGTAAAGCGTGATTTACATCTGTAAACATACTCACTTGTGCCGAAAAGACTCTTTTCTTCTTCCAAAAACGGGCTAAATTATTAGTAAGTCCGTTTATACATTCCGGCATCGGTTACGATATTTTTTATAAAATGTAAAAAAAACTTTAACTTTGAAACTTAATTAAGCACTTTCATAATCCTAAAACAAAAGACGATGGTTGAAAATAAAAAATTCCCGATAATTATAGCCGGTGTAATTCTGGGTTTAATTCTGTTAGTAGCTATTTTCAATAACACACCCGGGGAAAAACTGTCAAAAGCCATTGAAGCCATACCCGACAATGCCGGTATAATATTCGAAACCAAAGACATAGGCGAATTCATAGAAGTTTTACAAGCCAATAATGTATTGCTTTCCGAAGCCGAAAAATCCGAAAGTTTGAATCGGCTGATTGCTGAATTTAATTATACGGCAAACTTATACGAGACGAATAAAGACTTCAGAAAACTTCTCAAAGGAAAAGAATTTATTATTTCCGTACACCAAACGCAACAATACGAAGCATCAAAACTTTTTGTAAGTCCCATGACAAAAAACGATTACGGCAAATTAAAAAAAGTTTTAAACGAGCTGTATCCGGAAGCAAATAATAAAGAGATTACAAAATACGATGCTACAATTGTAAACTTTGTTTTACAAAATAATCCGGAATACGCATTCTTCATTTCCCACTATAATGATATGTTCATAATGAGCTTCAACAACGTTTTAATGCAAAGAAGTTTGAGAGCATTAAAATCAACGGCATCTATGGAGAATAATGAAGATTTTATTGAAATGAGCCGCCTGACCGGAAAAACAGGGCACCGAATATTCATCAATTACGAAAACCTGCCTAAAGTAATTTCCAAACATTTGCATAACAAAACAAGTACAATAGATTTTATAAAAAACTTTGCCGGTATAACCGGACTTGAAATTGATATCAACAATAATGAAATTCAACTGGACGGTTACACTACGGCAAAAAATCAAAACAAGTACCTAAACATCTTCAACAAACAGAAACCCGGAGAAAACGATCTGCTAAATCGTCTGCCTTACTATACATCCTCTTTCATTATAATGAATATAGGCGACGGTAAAGATTTTAAAAACAAATACGAAGTCCACTTATCAGACTTTAACAAACTTAAGTCATACCGCAGGGATTTAAACAATTGGTATAAAAACAACCAAAAAGGGAAAAGCACGGATTTCTTTGAATGCATAAGCGGAGAACTGGCGCTGGTAAGCTTAGCCAAAACTTCCGACCAAGATAATATGCAATTGATTTTCGCGGAAATATCCGACCGTCAAAAATGCAATGAATTTCTCAATGCCAATGCATTAAGCAATGATACAAGTGCCTATACCATTAGCGCCGGAGCAAAGCAATTTAAAGCTTATCCGTTCAACAATAATCATTTTTTTGCAACGGCATTCGGAGAGGTATTCAGCGCAACCGAACCCAAAGCGGCAGCTGTTAGCGACGATTATCTCATTTTTGCGGAATCGGCCGCCGTACTGGAAAGCTTTATGAAGGACTATGTAAAGAAAAGCCCCATTTCGGAAAATGATTTCAGCAGAAGTTTTAATCGCGAATCAAATATTTTTATTTATACGGATATCTATAAAAGTTATCCGGTGTACAAAAAATATCTCAACGAACACGGTAAAGAACAAATTACTGCCGATAAAAATTTTTGGCGGAAAATTAGCGGCCCGGGAATTCAATTTCTGGCTGATTCAGAGCCCATATACACAACTCTGAAAATAAAACCGCAGATGAAAAGCTCCGGAAAACTGCAATCGGAATGGGAGTGTTCCCTCGATTCACCGCCTGTAAGCAAACCTTTTGTTGTAAAAAACCATGACACCGGCGAAAATGAAATTTTCATACAATCGCAATCCAATACGGTTTATTTGATTAATAATAAAGGAGAAATTCTCTGGAAAAAAATTATTGATGCTCCCATTATCAGCGAACTGTTCCAAATAGATTATTACAAAAACAATAAACTGCAGCTTCTGTTTAACACCAAAAACAGCATCCACCTCATTGACCGCAACGGAAACAATACAGCTGATTATCCCATAGAATTTAAACATAAAGCCACCAATGGTATCTCAGTTTTTGATTATGACGATGACAAAGATTATCGCATATTTTTTGCAGCCGAAAATCAGGGCGTGTATTTATTAGACAAAACCGGAAGTACGGTAAACGGTTGGAATTTCGGTAAAACGGAAAATCCGGTCAAACAAAGCGTTCAATATTTTCGATATGAAGGCCGCGACTATATTTGCTTTTTCGACAACAACAAGCTTTACATTACCAACCGTCGCGGAGAAATACGCGTAAGCCCGGATGCCGATTTTCCCATTGCGAAAAACACCGAAATATTCTTCGAAGAAAAAACCGAAACTTCTTTCCCGAGATTTGTGCTGACCGACCCTGCCGGATCGGTCTATTTTGTGTATCTTGACGGAAAAGTTAAACGTATGAAAACCGAAGCCCGGTCGGCCGGCCACTACTTTATGTATGAAAATATAAGCGGTGATGATTATCCGGAATTTATCTATGCCGATGAAAAAACCCTTACGGCATTCAACAGAAATAAAGAGCAAGTTTTCAAGCTTAATTTACCCGACGAAATCACTCACAGATTATATACTTACCGGTTTTCATCCACAGATATACAACTCGGAGTAATTACCGGTGATGCCAACAAAGTATATTTAATTAATAATAAAGGAGAAATACAAAACGGCTTCCCGGTGTACGGAAATACCCCGTTTTCTATCCGCACATTCAGCGGAAATGATCATTTTTCATTAATTGCCGGCAATAACTCTACCAAAATAATTAGTTACAGACTTTACAGATAAATGGATTTTTAATTTTTTTTTAATTAACTTTGCTCATAATGATTTTGCAAATATATAGCTGTCTATAAGCTATATTATACAATCAGCACAGTATTGGATCAAATAAATAAAGCTTGATACCCATGAAGAAAACAATTACAATTTTGTTGGCATTGCTTATTATAAGCGCCGGTATATTTGAAGCTTGCAGAAAACCCGATGATTTTTTCCCGGAATTGGATAAAACCGAATTCTCTGAAAATTTTGAAGGCAGTTTTGCAGCACCGCTTATCGACACAGAAATATCTTTATTGAAATTTATACCCGAGGATGAATCATCAAACTTCTGGATTGAGGTAGATGACCAAAACTTAATTCACCTGAGAATGACCGGTGAAAATTTGGCCACACATCCGGTTAGCAGTATATTCCCGCTCTATGATTATCCGCTTGCAAGCGGCACCGAAATACAGATAGACAGCTTTGACGTAGTTGCTGAAATGACTGATCTTGAGTTTAATAATGAAATGTTTGACGGAAATGTATATCTGGCCGATCCGCGCATAACAATTCTTCTAAACAACGAAATACCCATTGTAACATACTACAGACTCGATACGCTTGAAATGCGCGATTCAGATGATAACCCCATACTTCACAACGAATACACTAATTATCCCATATCAGCACCGGAAAACATGGGTGAGACTGCAGAAGACTCAATCCTTATTGACAAAAATCGTGTACCGAGTCTGCCCGATGCTTTTTTCCCCGTACCTTCTTATCTAAAACTGCACGTTACCATAGGTAATCCGGAGGTTCAAACGCTGCCTTACGAACTCTCCGGAGACGAAGCCATATCGCTTACCGCAGACATAGACATTCCGACCGACCTGCGCATTGAAAATCTTCAAGTAAAAGATACCATGAATTTCATGGATCTGAGCGAAAACGAAGGAATAGAGAGTGTATCCCTTAAAATTAAATTCAACAACGGATTACCACTCGGTGCAATGACTCAGATATACATAGCCGATTCGCTCCAAAGCGGCGGTGCCGGAACAGTCATCGACTCACTTTTTACCGATACCGAAAACGAAGAAATCACCAACGAAGGCTGGCTTCTGGAATCGGCTCAAACGGATTCGGAGGGCATTGTAACAACCGGAACCGAAAATTTTCTTATTGTTACCCTTGATAAAGAACGCCTCAACAAGTTGCAAGAACAAAAGGCTTCCAAACTTATCGTTTCCACGAGAATTAATACCTATAACTCGGAAGCCGGAAGCTATGTAAAACTATTATCAAGCTATAAATTAGGACTTAAAATTGCAGTTAAATTAGACTTTGCCATTCAAAATGAATAATCGAAACAATAACATACAGAGCGACAGCATTATGAAAAAAACGCTATTCATTCTAATTCTCACCATCATCGGCATTCCGGCTTTTCAGACACTGAAAGCCCAAACTACGACTATGTACGGAATGAAACATATTCCGCAATACGGCTACGACAATCCGGCACGACAACCCGCTTGCAAACTTTACATAGGCTTCCCGGCTCTCAACAGCGTAGGAACCAACGTTCAGTTCACCGGTCTAAGTCTTAACGACATAATTAGCCCCAACACGCAAAACGACAGCTTCCGTGTTGACTTGAATAATATTGCCGATGCGCTTGGAAATTCTAACCTTCTCGGTATTGAAAACCATCTGTCAATAATTGAGTTTGGATTTTCCTTAGAAGGCAACCAATACATAACATTCTCCGTTCGAAATAAAACACAACAATTTTTTAGCTTTTCCGATCAACTTTTGGATATTCGAAACGGCAACTACAAAACCGACGGAAGCCCGATTGTATTTGACCTTAAAGAACGATTCATAAACTACAACGAATACAGCTTAGGCTACTCCTATAAAATGCTCAACAACCTTACCATAGGCGGACGCTTGAATGTGTACAGCGGAAATGCATTTGTAAACACAAACAAGCTGAACATACAATGGCATACCGGCACCGGAGAAGAAGAAATGTACCCGTGGCGCTGGGTTTCGGATGTTAATATTCAGGCAGCAGCCATACCCGACTGGGAAATTACCGAAGACGAAAACGGTGTAATGACCGGACTGGAATACGATGAAGAATTCTACAAAACAAAACCCGCACGCTTAGCCATGAGTAAAAACTTTGGTATGGGTTTGGATGCCGGAGTAAACTACAGAATGTATGATTGGCTCAATCTTTCGGCAAGCGTAAAAGATTTTGGTTTCATAAAATGGAAAACCAACGCAAAAGAAATCACCCAAAAAGGTGAATTTGAGTTTTCCGGTATTGATATTGCCGATTATTTCGAAAATATATCCGACTTATCGGACATTAACCTCGGTGATACCATTTTACAAGAATTTACCGACACCTTGCTGCAAGAATTTTTACCGGCTCAGACCAACAAATCATTTACAAGTTTTATGAGCAGCAAATTTTTTGCAGGTGCTGAATTTCATGTAACCGATTGGCTTGATTTTGGAGCTCTTTACCACGGTATGCTTATAAACAAACACCTTTACTCATCCTTATCGGTTTCGGCCAATGCCAATTTTTGGAAAGGATGGGCAGTATCTCTAAATTACGCCATAGCCAACCGTGCATATAATAACATTGGAGTCGGCTTAGCCTACAAACTTGGCCCCCTGCAAATGTATTTCATCACCGACAATATAGCTCCGGCTTTGTATATGTGGGATAAAGAATTTACGAGAGATCATCTTTACAACACAAAAAGTGTTAACCTCCATTTTGGAATTAACTTTTTGTTCTGTGGTCCCAAACACGACTACGGACTTATGTTTTAAACGCCAAGCGAAAAATTTATTCGCCGATTTTTTTTTTAACTTAAAAAATAGAAAAATGTTACCTAATATTTTAAAATCAGTTACCGGATTCGCAGTTATTCTTTTAATCATCTTCAGCGGATGCGAAAAAACACCCGATCCGGATATTCAAACCGTTAAAGATCAAAGCAAAGCAGCCTTAGTTATTTCCGATGCCTTTGCGGTTTCAAACGGGCACAGCTCAGAGCAAAAAATGCTTTCCGAATATCCCGAATGCATGACCCACGCGTGGAATGAAACACGCGATACCTTAACAATTAGTTTTGACAACTGCACTTACAATGAAGTCCTGAGAAACGGAAGCTTTAGCGTAAGCTTTTCCGGAGAATGGGGACAAGGCGTAACGATGAGTATCGGCTTTAACAATTACAGCGTGGACGGAAACATAGTAAGCGGAAATCTTAGCGCCACATACGGCAGCATCGGCGAAGAAGGCCGAATTTTTACGGTTGAAGCCTCCGACATGAACCTTATTTTTCCGGATGAAAGCAGTGTTTCATGGAACTCCCTTATTGAATACCAAATGACCTCCGGTTTTCTGACTTTCTTCAACCCGGCCGACGATGTATATATTCTCAATGGCAGCGGGCAAGGCATAAACAGAGAAGGAGAAGCCTATGAAACTCAATATAACAAAGTAGAACGAAGAGGCGATTGCAAATGGCCGGTAGCCGGTTCCATTACCATAACCAAAGCGGAGTCAGATCCTATTGAAATAGATTTTGACCAAGACGGAGATGCCGAATGTGATAATATTGTACAAGTTACTCAAAGCGGAGTAAGCATCCAAGTTCAACTGTAACAAAGCACTTTATAAGCATACCGGCCTTTCGGTTGGTATGCTTTTTTATAAAATTGATACATCATGTTTTTAAAACGAACACCTCACAACGTATTTAATTATCAGCCCATTTTTTATGATGAGCGAAAAGAACGCCGCGAAAAAAGTAAAAAAGAGGCGGAGGAAACCAAAAAATCAGAATATACACCCAAAATAAAAGGTGAATTTAAACGGCAGTTTGAGCAATCGGCTCAGAAAAAGCAACGTAATTCAAGCTTACGTTTGTTAATTCTCATTGCATTTTTTGGCTTTATTGCTTACTATTTGCTTATCCACAAAGACCTGATAAGCTACATGCTCAACTATCTGCTTCCCGAGCACCAATAGTTACAAAAGTTGCTTAGCCCTGTTTTTATCGGATTCTAATTGAGCCTTCAAAGCCTCTTTGCCGGCAAAGCGTTTTTCATCTCTGATACGGTAATGAACTTCCAAACTAATTTGCTTGCCGTACAAATCGCCACTGTAATCCAAAATATGAACCTCGGTTCTGAAATCGTCCGGCTTATTTATTGTCGGACGATTACCAATATTGAGCATGCCCTTATACGCTTTATTGTTAATAAAAACTTTTACGGCATACACGCCGTTTTGAGGCAACAATTTATTGGCATCCACATGAAGGTTGGCCGTAGGAAAACCAATGACACGGCCAATTTGGTCGCCTCTTACTACTTCGCCTGAAATTCTGTACCGGTAACCCAAATACTTGTTTGCCAATTCGGGCTTTCCGTCAAGCAGTAATTGCCGAATCAGCGAAGAGCTTATTGTGCGGCCGTCTTCGTGATGCTTTGGTGCCTGAACGGCCGAAAAATCAAATTTTTGCGCATAGCTGTTCAAAATATTCAAATCACCCAATTGATCACTTCCGAACTTATGATCATAGCCTACAACCAATTTCTGAGCATTCAGTTTTTTATGAAGAATTTTCTCAATAAACTCAAAAGCTGTATATGCTGCAAATTCTTTACTAAAAGGGTAAATAACCAAATGCTCTGTGCCGGCATTTTGAAAAGCTGCAATTTTCTCATCTTGAGTCATCAAGCAACTTATATCACCGGAAGCTTTTCCCAAAACAGCTTTTGGATGCGGATGCAGAGTAAAAACCAAAGTTTCGGCTTCCAATTTTTGGGCTTCATTTTTTAATTTATCAAGTATCACTTGATGCCCTCGGTGCAAACCGTCGAATATACCGACGGTTACTGCGGTTTTGGGAAATACTTGGCCTTCTAAGTTTTTGTATATCTTCACAAATAAATAAGCTTTTCAAATACATT
>CAYYQW010000099.1:0-10628 GCA_964472505.1 uncultured Bacteroidaceae bacterium
TAAATTGATAAAATACCAAATCTTAAACAAAAAAAGATGTGTATAGAGAGTAGCTCTTACGAGGGGCTATGGGTGGGTTCATGAAATAAACACTCCACACCTCCACAACTCCACACCTCCACAACTCCACAACTCCACAACTCCACAACTCAACAAATAAACAAACAATCATGCAAAACCAAATCATCCTTTCCACACCCGAGTCAATCAAAGAAATCATGGTAAAAGCCTTGAAAGAATACGAAACAGAAAAAGCAGAACAGCAAAGCCAAACCAAACTCTACAGCATCAACAAAGTATCAAAAATCCTGGGCGTTTCACATACCACCGTAAAAAACCTTACAATAAACGGTACCATCCAAACCACCCCCGACAACAAAATCACCCAAAAAGAACTCAACCGCTACCTCGACACAGTACCATAGAGATGCGATTATTCGCAATTCATTCCGGCTTCTGTAAAAGTAAAGACAGCCCGCGGCTGTCTTAAAAATGAGCCGGTGGCTCATAATCACCTCATAGGAAGGGCAGGAGAGGGCTCTGTAACTCAAAACATAATAAATCATGCAATCCTATTTCAACAGCAGAATACATCAACAATTAAAGATAACCGACAAGCAGAACCAAATCCGCTTAAAATCACAAACCGGTACTGAAAGCATACACGAAATATTTTCCGAAGACAAAAACGGTAACATCAGAATATTGATGTACCGATTAAACCGCGAACTTATTCAATACGATCACCCAAAAGCCAGTCCCGAGCGGCCAAGCATTTACAACGACAGAACCCAAAATTACTACATTACCCGTTTGCATCCGGACAATGTAAAAGGCGAAATGACCTCCGGAGGAAGCAGCGGAGCTAAATATCTCATTCCGAAAGGTAAAGGAACCTATCCGTTCATTCCGCCGCCGGTTATGGACAAATACGAGAAAAAGCAGAAAATCAAAACCTTGGTTCTTACCGAAGGAGCCTTCAAAGCTTTTAAAGGTGCAATCTATGGCTTAGATATCATTGGCCTCACATCCATTACACATTATCGCGACAAAAAAACAAAAGAACTGCATTCGGACATTCTGAAAATAATAAAATCATGCAACGTTCAAAACCTGATTATGCTCTATGATGGTGATTGTTTGGATATTTCAGAAAAAGCCATTGAACAAGAAAAAGATTTATACAAAAGGCCATACGGTTTCTTCGCTTCCGCTCGAAACATCAACGATTTATTGAAAGACTACGACATAAATTTTTATTTCGCCCACATCAAAACCAAAGAAATAAAAGAAAAACCCAAAGGATTGGATGATTTACTTATCATTCGAGAAGGACACGAAAAAGCAATCATTTCCGAGCTCCGGTCATTCAGCAAAAAAGGCACATACTTTCATAAAATCAACATCACCCATTCACAAAAAGCCCTGCAAAGATACCTCCACATCAGCAAAGTAGAAAGCTTTTACGAATATCACTGCCAAAAAATAGGCGCCAACGAATTCATATACCTCGGTACAAAATACAAGCACAACGATTACGAAAACAAGCTTGAAGTAGTTATGCCGGCCAATGCCGAAAACTACTTTCGCATCGGCAACGACTACTACGAACGCTTTCAGCGTCCGAACAAACACAACGACCTGGAAGAAGTCATTGCACCGCGCCTAAAAAGCACAATAACCGATGATTACGGACGCAACTTCATAAATTTCGTTGCGAAGTACAAAGATTTTGTCAACGTACCCGACCACACCAATTACCAAAGAGTCATACACAACTGCTATAATTCTTACGCACCGTTCAACCACAATCCGGAAGAAGGCAGCTGCGAATATACGCTCAATTTTATTGAGCACATATTTCGGGAACAAAACGATCTCGGATTAGATTACCTCCAATTGTTGTTTCAGAAACCAACACAAAAACTCCCGATTCTCTGTTTAGTTTCCAAAGAAAATTCAACAGGCAAAAGCACCTTTGCCAAATGGCTGCAGCGCATATTTACCCATAACGTAACGATTATCGGCAATGCCGAAATCAGCAACGATTTTAACGCACACCTTAGCTCAAAACTTGTAATTGCCATAGATGAAAGCTTTATAGAGAAAAAAGTAATTATAGAGAAAATCAAAAATCTGGCCACCGCCGACAGCATGCCCATGAACCGGAAAGGAAAAGACATTGTAGAAATTGATTTCTTTTGTAAAATCGTACTCCTGTCAAACAATGTTGATAACTTTATCAGTGCCACCGATGAGGATATCCGGTATTGGGTACGCGAAATAAAAAAGCCCGAAACAGAATTCACAGATTTACTTGACAAAATGCACGATGAAATCCCCGCCTTTCTCGATTATCTCGAAAAGCGAAAACTCAGCACCGAAAATAAAAGCAGAGCATGGTTCCGACCGGCATTGATAAAAACCGAAGCCCTCAAAAGAGTCATAGAAGCCTCAAAGCCCAAAATTGTAAGAGAACTCGAAAACAACCTCCGCGAAATGTTTCTGCAATTCGGACAAGAAGAAATTATGCTTAGCGTAAAAGACATTAAAGACCGTTTTTTTGAGAAAAGTTACCGCACCGACAGCGACTACATTATCCGGACCCTTAAAAAAGACTTCCCAAAAGTACGGCAATACATGAATGATAAAGGCAAAGTAACCACCAAACGATACAAAATACCCTTCTGAGAGCAAACAGTCACTGAAAACGGAGAAGACAGCTTTGCAATAAATTACAAAGCAGCCATCGGCCACCCTTATGTATTCAAAGCAGAACAATTTTTAACACCCGACGAACTAAAAACCTTCCAAACCAACGCCCCCGAACCCGAAGACCTTCCGTTTTAAACAACCCCGTAAAGACAGCCTGCCGTCTGTCTCGAGAACGAGGCTGGTATTCCCGGGGTAGGGGTCCGTTTTAAATGCCGGCGTTTCGTCTTTAAACCAAACAAAACCCATGGACAAAACAGACAAAATACTAAACTACATAGACCGCCACATGCAATACGACAAGTGGTACAATGTAAAATCCGAAGAGCAAAAACAAAGCCTACTCCAACTCATGCAAGCCAACTTCCTCCCGGACTGCGAATTCAACAACGACTACTCCAAATTCAGGAAAGTTGATTTAAAAGAATTTGGAACTGTATATTGACTTTATAATTCTATGTAAAGTTTTTTTCTTTTAGATTTATAAGTGATGAAAAAATATAGTTAGCAATATCTAATGCATTAATAATGATGTTTGCATCTATTCCATGTTTAAACTTACCGTGTGCATCAGAGTATTCTCTTCTGAAAGCCCCTAAAACATATGCGGAATTTGATATTGACTTCTTATAATTGTTCCAAACTTTTGTTTGTTCGCTTTGGTCTGAAATTCCATTTTTATTCATAAAGGTCTTATAATCTGCATCATATACTTTTACAGAATTTGAAACACGGGCTTGAAATGGTATAGACATACAATCTCCAAGATCTTTCGCTTCAAAAATTTCTTTTGTTAGTTTATCTATTATTCCACAAATTGAAGTTATTGCACCCGGAAAATCTCCATCTCTATATCTTGCCATAGCCTTCTCTATGCCTTCAGATACAATATCATTTTCAGGCTTTAAAAGTCTGATCTGCATTCTTAGCGGAAAAGGTTCACATTTATCACTTATTGCCCATCCGGTTGTTCGTATAGTTTGTTCGACTTCTTTTTTAAGTTCCGGTTTTGACGTGCAAATCTCCTTCAATACATTTTTTACAATTCTGTTTTGAGAATCTGAATTTTCTTCTGCAAATAGCCCATCAAGCGCATCCATTAATTGCCCTTTTGAGTTCCCGCCTTTGTATTTCTGTTGAATTTTGTGAATTTCAAACACCGGTAACCCGGCTTTTCCTCCAATTTCTTTTATTTCTGAAAACGAATATTCTTTCCGTAAAATTCCCCTGATTTGACTCCAAATATTTTTTAGTTCCATGTTTATCTTTTTAATTCATCCCAGACCCCAATTTTTTCTTCTATTTCATCACGGGTTTTCTTAAAGCTTTGCCCCGTCAATTTGGAATATATTTTCGGTACATTTGCAGCATTTATATCTATTGTAAATATGCTTCCGTATCTTCTTTCATGATTATATTCGCTTGTATAGTAGCCTATTACGTCAATTATCATCTTATCGTTATTGAACTCATAAACAATTTTTTTATAAGTATATTCGTTCTGTGTTTGTGTTAATGAAGGACTTATTATGTTAGCCAGACTATATTGGCTGACCATGTCATCGTCATTAATACTTATACTGTTAATTTTTTTCACTACATTCACACCTTTCTCTGTAACGATTTTATGCCATTTAATATAAGTTTCAAGTGCAGCTGTAAAATTCTCTAATTGTTCTTTGTTCAGTTTTATTTCTTTTCTTTCTTGCCTGTAATTATCATTTATAGTGATATAATAATTAGTAGAAGAAAATGCTTTTATTGTTATCTCAAATTGTTTTCCTTGAAAACCATTATATTCTGTACCGAAATTATCTTTGAATAGTGTCTTTGTATAAAGAACTTTTGATACATTTTGAGCATTAACCAAATTTATACTTAAAGTAATTAAGAAAATCATTAAAATTGTACGAATCATAACTTTAGATTTTAGTTTCCACATAGTTTTATAATATTTAAATTTATTCTCAAAGCATAGTTTCTTTTGGCTCTGCCTTTTTTAGTCAGACTATTATTATTAGCGTAACAAACATAAGGTTTCTTTATTATCTTTGCAAATGCAAAAACGTCCGCAAGTTATTTTTTTGACAGTTTTGCGCTTTGTGTTACAAAACCCCTCACAATATTTACAATAAACAAAGCCCTTGTCATTCATGCAAAAGCTCTGTAAAACTATGTTTACAATTACTTACAATATTAAAAATAAGAGACTTACAAAATAAATCGCTTTAATTTCCTTATAATCAATCGTGTAAATTTTGTAATTTTTGTAAGCCCCTATCTTACACAGTCAAATATCACATATCCAAATTGTTACACAATTTGTAACACTGTAAACAAAACCACTTTGTATTTAGGAAAAACATAAATAAGCCTTTTTTTGTGAATTTTTTGCCTTTTCAGGCACAAAATTACAGGTCAAAAACAACGAAAAATCATAAAGCCTTGATTTTCATTAATGTAAACCGGATTATAAAAAAAAGGTGTTTCACACCGTTTTTTTATCCAATTTCAGCATTTCTTTATACTTCAAACTATCATTCACCTTAGCATAAATCTGCGTCATTTTAATTTCGGTATGGCCCAAAATCTTAGACACAACCTCAATAGGAATACCCATTTCCAAGCCGGTAGTAGCCAGTGTATGTCGGGCACAATGAAACGTAATGTTCTTATCAATACCGGCAATTTTTATTAACTCCTTTAAATACTCATTTGTTTTCTGATTAGATAAAACTCGAAAAACTTTCTGGCTTTGTGAAAACTTTCGGGGCATCAATTCATGCGCTTTTTTAATGATTGGAATCGAAACATCCAGTTGAGTTTTATGCATTTTCAGGTTAATAAACAAAATTTCATTTCCGTCAATAAAACGTTTGTTGATATGCCGATACCTCAAATCCTTCAAATCCGTGTAGCGCAATCCGGTATAACACACAAACAGAAAATACCTCAAAACATTCAGTTGCCGGGCATTAAGTTTAAAATCAGCATACAGTTTTTCCAGTTTTTCAAGTTCAGAAATGGTCAAATATTCTCGTTTACCCTTAATCTTTTTGAGTTTTATTTTAGCAAACGGATTATCCTTTATTAAGCCCTCTTCCATGCTCCAATTTATAAATGTTTTCAGGCTCGAAAGACTTTTATTAGCCGTATTCAAATTATTACCCAACTCGCTTAACATATAGTCTTTATAGCGAAGAATAAAAACCTTGTTAAGCTCGGAAAAAGCCAAATTCTTTTTAAATTTCTTGATCTTCGTTATTTGTGATTTATAAGTTTTGGCGGTTTCATTAGAGAACCGTTTCTTTTTAAGTTCATCCTCCACAAAATCATAAAAAGAAGCATCATTGTATTCCTTGTTAAACAACTTACGTTTGAAATCATCATAAGTCAATATTCGGTCATTAAAGAAAGCATCATCAATAATACCTTCAATTTTGTTTTTATACTTTCTGATAAGCATATTCTTTCGAATTTGCATCGTATCAGATTTCTTGACCATATTTTTTGAAAAGCTCCAATCCTTTGCTTTTACATAAATCCGAAGAGAAACATCTCGTTTACGTTTTTCGAGCATAGTTCTGGCTAAAACGCTGTGAGTTCCGTTTTTGTTTTTCTGGTCAGTTCTTAATAAAATTTTAACAGTGTTCATAAGCAAAATGTTAAAAGTTAAGTGAACCATAAGTGAAACATTTTGCCAAAAAATTGAAAAATTCGCCTTTTAAACCTAAAACCACAAAACTCCAAAGCCCTAAAAAACAAAAGGTTGAAAGAATGTGCTACATTCCTTCAACCTAACTGGTGGTGAGAGAGAGAATTGAACTCTCGACCTCCGGGTTATGAATCCGACGCTCTGACCGACTGAGCTACCTCACCGTTTTTGCGACTGCAAAGATAAAATAAAAAATTACTAAGCAGCAAATTTTTTATTTTTTTTCTTTACATTTTTTTTTATCTTGCGAAAAACAATGTTGGAAGTTATGGAAAAATTTGAGATGGAATTTACGGTTAATACTTCACCTAAAATATTGTATTATCGCATATTAAACCCGGCCGGCTTAGAAGAATGGTTTGCCGACAAAGTGAATGCCGACAAAGGCATTTATACTTTCGAATGGGAAAATACACAGCAACAAGCTAAACTTCTGGATAAAAGTAAAAATGACTTTGTAAGATATAAATGGTTAGACAGCGACGGCGATGACAGTTTTTTTGAATTAAAGATTGTCCAGCAGGAAGTAACCGGAGATGTTGGGTTGCGTATTATTGATTTTGCCGAAAACGGCGAAAAAGAAAGTATCCGAGAGCTTTGGGAAGAACAAATGGAGCAACTTAAGCATAATTTGGGCGTTTAAGCTTTGTTGTAGTTTTGAAATTCCGAACTAAGAAAACTATTTTTTGCAGAAGCTGCTAATTTTCTGTCATAGGCCTTAAAGAGGTCAAAAGGTATTTGTTCGACTTTTATTATTAACTAAACAGGATACAAATGATTATTGTAAACACAGAAACCATTGCCGGGCGCGAGATTTTAGAATCTTTAGATGTAGTTCGGGGGAGTACGGTGCGTGCCCGTAATGTAGGCCGTGATATTTTTGCCGGTCTCAAAAATTTGGTCGGCGGAGAAATTGGCGGTTATACACGACTGATGGCCGACGCCCGCGAGGAAGCATTGATGCGTATGACACAAGATGCCGAGCGCCTCGGTGCCGATGCCGTGGTAAATGTTCGGTTTATGACATCTGCCGTAATGCAGGGTGCATCCGAGATTTTGGCTTACGGTACAGCCGTAAAATTAAAGTAATAACAAATTTTAAGAACTGAAGTTTAGTTGGCCGTTTGGAACAATCCGAACGGCTAACTTTGTTTACCGCCTTTTTTGTTTTCATAAAAAATGCAAAACAATTCTCAAAAATATTCAGTATATTTATGTAAAAATCAGCCGAAAGGCGTCTTATGGTATATACATAAAAATTTTTAGTTATGAAAAATTTAAAAATTAGAAATTGGCTGGCCGGCTTAAGCCTGACAACGGCATTTTTTGTTTTTCAGGCATGTTACGGCCCGCCGCAGGATTTTGGATTGGATGTGCTCATTGAAGGAAAAGTAGTCTCGGCCGATACCGGAGATCCCCTTTCGGGTATTCAGGTAGCTTCAGACAGCAATTATCAAACAGCCCTTACCGATGAGAACGGAGAGTTTTCTTTTTACATTGCTAAAGACTCGGTTTATGCAATCACTTTTAGTGATATTGACGGAGAAGAAAACGGACGCTATGCAAGCAAGGACACAATTTTGGAGAATTCCGATGACAGCATTTTTTTGAAAGTGGATATGCAGGCCGAAAAATTGTAGTCCATGTTCCGAAATATGAAGAATGTTTTGTACAAAAGTCTTTTTAAGGCCTTTAAAAAAGCCGAAACAAACCGACATCCTTTAAACTATTTGTTTTGGGAATGTACACTGCGCTGTAATCTGAATTGTTTGCATTGCGGCAGCGATTGCACCGCCGACAGCCGCATACCCGATATGCCGGCAGAAGATTTCCTGAATGTATTGGACAGTATTCCAAAACCTTCGGATTTGTTCACCGTGGTAATTACCGGCGGCGAACCTTTGATGCGAAAAGACCTTGAAGCATGCGGCCGAGCCATTCGTCGAAGAGGTTTTCGTTGGGGCATGGTTTCCAACGGGATTTTCTACGACGAAAAACGTCATAATTCCCTGTTGAATGCCGGTTTGGGATCGCTTACTTTTAGTTTGGACGGTTTTGAACACAGTCACAATTGGCTGAGAAACTCCCCGGCGGCATTCCGAAAAACCGAACGCGCCATTGAGTTGGGCGTATCGGCCAAACGACTGAATTTTGATATTGTTACTTGTGTAAATCAAAAGAATTTTGATGAGTTGGAGGCTTTGTATGCTTTTTTACTTGATAAAGGCGTAAAAGCCTGGCGACTCTTCACCATAACGCCCATAGGCCGAGCCAAGAATTATGATGAATTATTTCTTGCCGACAATCAAATGCGCTCACTCATGGATTTTATTGTTGAAAAGCGCAAAGAAAAGCGCATGGATGTTAAATTCAGCTGCGAAGGCTATGTAGGCGCATACGAAAATAAAGTGCGCGACGGCTTTTTCTTTTGCCGAGCCGGCATCAATATCGGCTCTGTGCTGATTGACGGATCCGTTTCGGCTTGTCCGAATATCGACCGAAGCTTTGCGCAGGGAAATATTTACCAAGATGATTTTTGGGAGCTTTGGCAAAACCGTTTTAAGCCTTTTCGCGATCGTTCTTGGACCCAAAAGGGAGCCTGTGCCGACTGCTCAAAATACTCCGAATGCCAAGGAAACGGGATGCACTATTGGCACGGCGACAAGCAAAACGTGCTTCAATGCCATTATAAGCAGATTTCGGGAACCCAAACCGCCGGCCACACTATTTAGACATACAATCAGCCGATGAATTGGGTTAATAAAGTACATTGAATCTTATCTTGTGCAGAATGCTCTTTTAGCCATTCACCCGTCATTCTTTATCGGCTCTGTTCATGTCTTAATGTCCAAACATCTTCTGTTTCTCGGTCATGAAATTGTATAATTCCGTAGTTTTTTGCTAAAATTATTTTCCATATTTCGTCATCGTTTGTGATTGTATCATTTACAAGTGTTATTGTTTCATAGTTCTTGTTTGCAATTGTTTGATTTTTAATGTGATTATTCAAATTTTCGGTTTCAATATAAGAAAACCCTATATTGCTTTCAATTTTTAATGTTTATCCCAATACTGATTTTTCTCTCTAATTCATTTATCCTAAATATCATATTGGTAGTTTGTTGAGAAATTTTAGCTATTTCAAAATACATATAGCTGTGACAATGATTTCTGTTTTTATGAGAAGTTTCATAAGGTTCTGAAATTTCTTTTTGGTTTATTGTAAACTTGAGTGTATCATTCTGTTGGTTTGTATAAACTAATTCATCGCCTGTTTCATAAGGCATCCATACTAATAAGTCTTTATCAAAACCCGGGCAGTTGTAATTGCAGCCTGTAACAAACAGACTTATCAGAAGTATTAATAGTGTATTTTTCACCATCTTTAGTTTTTTGAAGGAATTTTTGTTTCTTGAAGCATAATACCCGGCAGACTACCGAATTAGCAAGCCTTATTATTTTAATCTCTCAAAGCAGGTTTCTAATCTGTTTGTTCTTATTAGCTTATTTATCAAAGCTGTATCAACACCATTTGCTTCACTTTCATTATAAAATGTTCCGTCGTCATTACGTTGGTAATATTCAAGATATGGTTCTTTTTCAATCAGTAAATTGTATAAACTGTCAACACCCGGTTTTGAGTCTAATGAATTATATTCTTCTGTTGTTAATGATAAATAGCCCGAGTTTACACCCATTGAACCATTTAAATAGTAATTATCGGTTAATTCTGTAGGCCATCTTGTATTTACTGTTCCGGGAGCAGATGTTATCTGTTCATTATCTTGTGAAAGTTCAACAGGAACATTAGTGGAATAATCTTTCCCGGGCTTAAATTTATATATCTGAATTGTTGTGTCTCTATCGTATCCTCTCTCACAAGAAGAATAAGTTATTATAACAACACAGAGAATTAAGATATTTTTTAATAGTATCATCTTTCTATTATTATTTGTTTTGTTAATATTTTTTTAT
Organism: uncultured Bacteroidaceae bacterium; assembly: GCA_964472505.1. Classification (GTDB taxonomy): domain Bacteria; phylum Bacteroidota; class Bacteroidia; order Bacteroidales; family JAADGE01; genus JAYEIA01. Next base: position 10,403 of record CAYYQW010000099.1, read on the forward strand.
CTGTCTCCAAGCAAATAACATAAAGCCCATCGGGAAATGCACCGGTAGCCGTCCAAATTTTTAACGGAATATGAAACGGAGTTGCATCTTCAACTTTTTGCGCTTGCAAATGAATTGATACATAAATAAATGTAAGAAATAATATTATTATTTTCATTGTTTTGTAATTTTATAGATTTCATAATAAGAACAATTTTGGCATATTAATTCACCATTGAAAAATGCA
>CAYYQW010000100.1:0-10549 GCA_964472505.1 uncultured Bacteroidaceae bacterium
CACGCCAAGCGGTTCCGTAATCTTTCATTTTTTTTATAAATAATTCGCGGCATTGAGCTGCGGCTGAGTCGTATTGTTTTGAAGTATTCGGCATATCAAAAGTATTAGAACAGCAACAAAATTATAATTTTTGTGCTTTAATAAGAATTAAAATCCGTCAATCAAGGCTGATATCGGTAAGAAGTTTCCTGTAAACATCAAAAAGCCTCGATTTAGAAATAAAACCAATGTATTTTCCTTTTGCCAAAACAGGCAGATTCCAGTGTCCGGATTTTTTAAACTTTAAAACAGCTGTTTCCGGAGAATCACCGGCTTCAATAAAGGCTTTGGGTACCGACATCAAATTTGTAACTTTCATAACATCATACATGCTGCGGTCGAACATTAATTCGCGAATATCGTCCAAGCTGACGTAACCCAAAAAGTTATTTTCGGAATCAGTTACCGGAAAAATATGACGGGGTGATTTGGCTACAGTTTTGGTGAGTTCACCGAGTGTTTGTTCCGGGTGAACCGGGATAAAATCTTTTTCTATCAGTTTGCTCAAGCGCATAAAACGCAATACGGCTTTATCCTTATTATGCGTAATGAGTTCGCCGCGCCGATCCAGCTCTTGGGTGAAAATGGATTCCCGATTAAAGATTTTTACGGTAATATAGCTAAATATTGTACTAATCATAAGGGGAATAATCAATTCATAACCGGAGGTTACTTCGGCTATGAGAAACATGCCGGTGAGCGGTGCATGAATTACGCCGGCAAGTACGGCAGCCATGCCGGTAAGCGTAAAATTTTGTTCGGAAAGTTCGGCGGCCGGAAATAGCATATTAACAGACTGCGCAAAAATGAAACCAACCAATGCGCCGGCAAACAATGCAGGAGCAAACACACCGCCTACCCCGCCGGCAGCTATATTGGATGAGGCGGCTACAGCTTTGGCAAACATCAGTACAAACAAAAAAGCCAACAAAAGCCAAGGATAATCGGCTACGAAAGCAAATAGAGAGTTTTCGCTTAATTGCTCTGCATTGCCGTCGAAAAGAATTTTAACCGATGCAAAACCTTCACCGTATAAAGGGGGAAACAAAAACAATAATAATCCGGAAATGACTGCCCCAAAAAATATTTTTTTTCGAGCGCTTTTGAAGCCGTCAAAAAATCGACTGACTTTATAATAAAATAATGCAAAGTAGCGAGAATACAATCCGGCAAAAATCCCCAATAATATAAACAGCGGTGTCTGAGCAGGAACAAACGCTTCCTGCAGGCTAAATTCAAACAGGATTTCGCTTTTGTAGAAAATATGGGTTGTAACAGTTCCGCTGACCGATGCCGATAATAAAGGGATAAGGGAAAAACGGCTTAAATCGAGCATCAGTACTTCAAGTGCAAAAATTACTCCGGCTACGGGGGTATTAAAAATTGCCGAAATAGCACCGGCTGCACCGCAAGCCAGCAAAAGCGTTGTGGTTTTATAATCCATTCGGAAGAAACGCGCCATGTTTGAGCCAATACCGGCTCCGCTTAAAATAATGGGCGACTCCAATCCTACCGAACCGCCAAAACCGGCCGTCAGCAAACCTCCGGTTAAGGATGAAAACGGTTTGTAACGCGGCAAATAACTGTTTCGTTTTGAAATGGAATAGAGCAATGAGGAAATGCTGTGCCCGAATTTGTCACGGTATAAAAAGCGGTTCATAAGAACTACCAACACAATGCCTATGGCCGGATATAGAAGCAAAAAAATATTTTTTGCCGTAAAAACGGACTCCATAACCAGAAGCTCCCTGAGATAAAAAACACCGGTTCTTAACGCCAGGGCACTTAAACCCGCTAGCACTCCGACAATAACACTCAAAAAAAGCACAAAATGCCGATCCGAGAGATGTCGGATTTTTCGCAAATAAAACATCAATACCGATGAAAAATTGTGCGGTTTCATACTTGCTGTTTAGCGCTCAGCAATTTTAGCTGAGAATTTTCAACTTGAATCTGTTATTTTTTTGATTTTACGCGCACAAAGCTATACCTATTATTCTGTAACTCAGAATAATATTCTGCTTTAAGCAAACCAAACATTTCATCGTAATATACGGTTATTACATGATGGTCGCCGGTAAAAATCGTTTTTTGACAGACGAATTTTTCATCGTCAAGCTTGATTTTCGCCTTTGATTTAGTTTTTGTCGGAATAAGTTGCTTATTATCTTCAACTGAAATCAGAAGGCCTTGTGTGATGTCGGGAATTGATACACTACCGGTATCCGATATGAGTTCAAAACCATTGTCTGAAAACTGCTCAAAAAACAGTCCGTCCTTTGGCGTATGCCTGATGACGGTGCTGAAAGTATCGGCGTAAAATAAGGAGTTTTCGATATGTGCTGAAAATTCCCACCGCAAATCATCCGGATTTTCAAAATTTACCTCTTTGGCTTGAATAACCATCCGGCCGGTCTCATCATTTGTTGTATAATGATAACGATGGCCGATGTCGGTTTCATTTAGGGGTACAAATTGCAAAAAAACCACAAACATCCAATAATGAAAATCGGCAAAAAGGTCATTCATATCGGTCAATTTTTAGTATACTAAAATTTACAAACAAATGCTTTGTTGTGGCTTTATTAAAAACGTTAATGACAGCGTTACGGGATTAACATTCCGCCGCAAATATTTTAATAAGCCTTTGCAAAAATCACACGGTGTTTTGACGGTTTGCCGGTAATCATGCACTTGCCTTCTTCAGGTTCGGGCTTCATGGGTATGCAACGCACGGTGGCCTTGGTTTCTTCGCTTATGCGTTGCTCGGTTTCGGTAGTGCCGTCGTAATGGGCTAAAACAAAACCGGCATTTTTCTTAATTAGTTCTTTAAATTCTTCGTAGCTGTCGGCTTTATAGGTATTGCTTTCACGGAATTTTAAGGCTTTATCATATATACCTTTTTGAATATCTTCCAACAAGCCCTCTACCCTATTTTCTATGCCTTCTATATCATAAAATTCTTTTTCCAGAGTATCGCGACGAGCCACTTCCACGGTGCCTTTCTCCAAATCACGCGGGCCGATGGCAAAACGCAGGGGAACGCCTTTGAGTTCGTATTCGGCAAATTTATGCCCGGGACGGTGCGTATCGCGGTCGTCAAATTTTACGCTGATGCCTTTGGCACGCAGCTTTTGCATAAGTTGGTTCACCACTTTACGGATGTCTTCCAACTGCTCATCTTTTTTATAAATGGGAACAATCACTACTTGTATGGGCGCTAATTTGGGCGGTAATACCAAACCGTTGTCATCGGAATGCGCCATTATGAGTGCTCCCATCAGGCGTGTGGAAACGCCCCATGAAGTCGCCCAAACGTATTCTTCTTGTCCGGTTTTGTCGGTGAATTTCACATCAAAAGCCTTGGCGAAATTTTGCCCCAAAAAATGTGAAGTACCCGATTGCAAGGCTTTCCCGTCTTGCATGAGGGCTTCTATGGTGAGTGTATCCAATGCACCGGCAAAGCGTTCGCCTTCGGTTTTGTGGCCTTTTATTACGGGCATGGCCATCCATTCTTCGGCAAATTGGGCATATATATCAATCATCTGTTTGGTTTCTGCTTCGGCCTCATTTTTTGTAGCGTGCGCCGTGTGGCCTTCCTGCCAAAGGAATTCCGCGGTTCTTAAAAATAAGCGGGTGCGCATTTCCCAACGCACCACATTGGCCCATTGGTTTACCAAAATGGGCAAATCGCGGTAGGATTGAATCCACTTTTTGTAAGTGCTCCAAATAATGGTTTCGGATGTGGGACGTACAATGAGTTCTTCTTCCAATTTAGCGTCTTCATCCACTATGATTCCGCCTTTGCCGTCTTCCTTAAGACGGTAGTGCGTAACTACGGCGCATTCTTTGGCAAAACCATCCACGTGACTAGCTTCTTTGGCAAAATAAGATTTGGGTATGAAAAGCGGGAAATAGGCGTTTTCGTGGCCGGTTTCTTTAAACATTTTGTCTAACTGCTCTTTCATTTTTTCCCATATTGCAAATCCGTAGGGTTTTATAACCATGCACCCTCTTACGCCTGAATTTTCGGCCAAGTCGGCTTTTTGAACAATATCGTTATACCATTTAGAATAATCGTCCGAACGTTTTGTAATTCCTTTTGCCATTATATTATACTGTTTTAATTTTTTCAAAATTTCTGCAAAAGTATAAAAAAACGTATTAATACAGAAGTTTAATTTGGATTGTCGGATGGAAGAAGGTTAAAACCGGATAGATAGTTTTTCCCGGCAAACTGTTAAATTGTTTCATTGCTTGCACTGAGCGGAGTCGAAGTGTTAAATTACTGAACCCTATCAGCTTGCAGGCAGTTTGTAAAAAGCCGTCTTACAACTTATACCTGATTTACTGCAATATTTTCATTTCCGGGTTTAAAGTGTAGGTGCCGCGTGCCACCCGTTTAAACAATTTTTTGTTATAAATAAACATCCTGTCTGCCTCGTTATTAGCCAGTATCGAATTTACATATTGTCGTTTTCGGCGATAATCGGGTAAAATATTTCCGGGTATTTGCTCTAAGAATTTCATAAATTCATTCATTGAAAGCCCTTTATTTTCAGGCTCATCGACATAGTCAGACAGTTGCACGGCACTAAGAAAATTCACCAAAAAATATTCCATTGAATGATTGCCCGTTTTTATCACGTGATTATCGACTAAGCAACGGATGTTTTGTGTTTTCAGTATCGGATATACTTTGTTCAGATGTTCCGGTTTCAGATAATTTGATTGTTGCACGCCGGGCTCGTCACTCCGGTACACACTGCGCAAAGCGACTTGAAGCGGATTGAGACCTTTATTATTGGTCAGGATTTTATTTGCACCGTTTTTTATACATAAATCAAATACCTTCATTGAACCATAGCGACAAGCCAGCATAAGCCCGGTCATTTGGTCTTCGTCTATTCGTAAATCCACGCCGTATTGATCGATATATTTTTGCAGGCTGTCGGTGCGATCCAATCTGCTGTTTTTGGCATATTCTTTACGCGCTTGCTTCACCTCTTTCATAAATTGTACGGCACGATGGAGCTCAAGATCAGCCAATTGTTCTATCAAATCAATATATTTACGGGCAACGGCAATCCTGTATAAATCCTTGCGCTGCCGTTTTACTTCCTGTTCGGTTTTGGTAGGATCAAGTGCCTCTTTTTTAAGAATTTCCAAATCCTCCGGCGAAATATAATTTACACCGCTAATGCGGTCGCGAATTTGTTGTGCCTGCTCAAATTTTCCCTGTTTTTCGAGCCGCCCGGCTTCTTCGAGCCAATCTTCATCATCCGATTTTTGCGCTTCCACCTGCACTTTGTTCGATACATCTTTCAGGCCAAGCAATTCATAAAGCGGGTGTTTTTTGGTTTTCTCAATTATGTAAATATTTTTCACCGAACGGGTAAATGCCACATATAAGGCATTTATAAAAAATTTATACACCTCAAGGTCTTTATCTTCCTTGTTTCGGGCGCGGGCGTAGCGCATTTCCTCATTCAGCATATCGGGCGTAACACCTTTGGCAATCTCTCTGAACTCGTCTTGATATGCACTCACAAAATTAACCAGAATAATATTATCGTACTCCAATCCTTTGGCTTCCTGTATCGAAAATATCAAAGGTGTTTTAAAGGACCTTCGGGCATACGCTTTATCCTGTTCATTCATGACCAATACAGCAAATTTGGCCGATTTTTGTGTCTTGCTGTTTAATTGCTTTTTCAATTTATTATTATCTTCATACAGCACAACTTCGCCTTTATTCGCCGAAACTGAATTGACCATATACGTGCTTTCCTTGTCAATAGACCCAAATCGGGTATTCTTGATTTTCAACAAGGTATTCGATAATTCAATCACGTGTTCCGAATTTCTGTAATTAGTCTTTAAAATTTTGAATAAACTGTAATTCAGATTACTCTTATAAAACATGGTTTTTACTTTCGACCATGAAAAGAAATTCGGGTGTACAATTTGATTTGAATCGCCGCTAAATATAAAATTATGATGCGATTTAATGGATTTCAAAATCAATTTCAGTTGAATATTTGTGATGTCCTGAACCTCATCCACCACCACGAAGTCATATTTTGGTTCTACCAATGATAAATAGTTGTAGGATAAAATGTTACTGTCGTAAAAATTAGTCTCTTCCAGAAATCTCAAATATTTTTTAAAAATGCTGTAAACCTCAGCACGCTGATTGGCCGGGAAAATTGATTGCTTTATGCCAAGTTCAAGATATTCTTCCTCGGTTATATAGGCTTTATCAATCACCGAGCCTGTTAATACGCCTTTAAACTCTTCGAACAAGCGGTAGGGTTCGCGTATTTTCGAATGCTGTATGTGTTTTACAAACCAGGCTTCAAAATTCTTGTAGGTAATTTCGGTACCTTTAGGTAAGCGAAAACTTTGGAGATAGTCGTTAAACGACAAAAAATCAATTTCCTGATTTGGGTTATCATAATTATGCGAGTAATATATGTTCTGTGCATTTTCCACCAAAAAAGGCGAAAGCGAGATATACGCCACATTGCCGTTCAGGGTTTTAAGTTTCTCAAGGGTAAGGATGGTTTTTCCGCTCCCTGCCGAACCTATAATAATCAGCGGCGTAGGTAAATTATATATATCATCTTGCTCTTCATCAAAGGAAATAAATTTATCGAGAATGTGAAATTTGTGGTTTTTCCGGTTCACATACAGCATCCTGTGGCGGTCGGCCGCATCGGCTTTTTCCGGTGCATCCACGGCTTGAAATTTATTTTCATCCACGGCAATTCCGCGCAAGAATTTTGACTTTTCATATTCATGATTCAAAATAACTTCGAGCAATAACAGATAAGTTTTGTTTTCGTATTTGGCAAATTTAAAGAGCAAACGATTGCTTCTGTCCAAACGGGCACGGTAGTAATCTGTTTGCTGAATTTTTTTTACATCCGCCGATTGGAAATCGCCCTTTGCCAAAAATTTTGCCACTTTTTTAAACTTATCTGCCACCTTTCCGTAGTCCAATTCATTGTAGTAGAGTATATCCATCTTTCGTTCTTCAATTATTATAAATTATATTGCTCGCGTCTTTTTTATGATTTTTGGAAAATGTCGAATTTAGTCAAATAAAATTCCAAAGTTATGAAAAAAGCCTTTTGAACAAAAAGGAAAACACGGACAAAGCAATTTATAGTTATTTTTCTACTGAAATTGAAACTTTTAAAAATAAGGTTTTAAAAATACCTGAAAGCACTCCGAAAAGGCCATAATTCAACGAATAAAATCATAAATGTCCGATAATTGACAACCGACGGGTTAACCCGTCGGTTTTGTAACAATTGACTGTTTTAATGCGAGCTGTCTTTTACTTTAAACTGATCGCCGGTTTCTTCAATAATTTTCCGGTAATAATCTTCGCCGTAGCCCGGATATTTTACATGCGGATTTTGGTATCCGGGATTGGGTCATTTAATATTTCCGTCCATGTATTTCATAAACAGATATTTATAAAAATCTTGCCACTTGCAAACAAGCGCATTTCCGGTATTTGCAGAATAATCGGTTAAAAATTCCACGGCCATTTCTTTGTCGGTTTTATGCAGTTCCGGCGCAGCTTTGTATTTTAAAAAAGCTACGATTTCGCAAAAACAGTTCTACAATATAAAATTATACTGTTTCCAAAATTTAGAACAGGCAATAGCCGTACAAAAATTCCATTTCAGAGCATACTGCCGGTTTATTTTTTTCATTTACCTACTTTGTAGTTCAGACCAATAATATATTGTGTGAAATTGTACTTAGTTTGAATTTGATTTATGATTTGATAATTAAAGAAGGACAACTCAATCCCAAGCCCGGAAAGAAGAAAATCTGCCGGCAACTCAAAACCTCCGCCTAAGCCGGCATACCAAAGGTTATTTTTCTCATAGGGATCCAAGTGGCCGGCCGTGCAATAATTACCGCGGTTTATCGAACTTTCCAAAAATAAAGAAAACCTCGGACTTCTGTTTGCCAAAAGATCATACTGAGCAAAAGTGCCGTATATCTGATAGTAGTTATTATTAACATGTGTTCCGGATGTAAAAATATTCATGAATTGCAGTCCGACATCTAAGTATTTATTAATTGATGCGGCAAAATTTACATTCCATGTATATTCTTCATATAAGTGTTCTCCCGGAGGATAATCATTTTTATTGCTGTTGTATATGTAAGTCAGGGAAGTTCCGACCTTAAAATGATTAAAGAAAAAATCATTGGCTTCTTTTGTTTTTATTTCCGGTGTATGTGTTTTGTCATTCTGTTTCGGGCGAGTTTTTTGTTTAAAATTATTAAAAGCGTATGAGATACTCAACCCCATTCCTAAATCATGTTGTTCTCTGTGATATACTGCCATACCATTAATGTTAAAGCTAAAATGTTTGGAGGCATTTAACTTTAGCCCTACTATGGCAGTGGTATAGGTATATTTCATTTTTTTGTCAGCTAAGGCCAATTCGATTGAGAATTCATCGGCTTCGAATACTTCAGTTTCTGAAGTCGTATAATTTTTAAACATATAATCCACCCCCATAAATAATCGAAGGCGTTTAAAAAATTTATGATTTATTGTTTTAGGGAAGGTATATTTTACAGCAGGTCCCACGCCATATACATCGGGAATCCTAAGATCATTACTCCCTGAGATTCCGTACAATCCTTTTGCCCCAATATAAAATCCCTTATTTTTAAAGGGTTGGAAGTATTGTGTTAAATATAGATCAAAAGCAAAAATATGCGATTCATTGAAAGTAATTCTGTTTTTAGCTGAATAATAAAAACCACCGGGCATAAGTTCTGTTTCAAAACGGTGATTTGAATATTCAGAGTTCTTAAAAACCTGTGCAAAAGATGTATTTACAGCGGCTATGAGCAATATAACAATTAGTTTTCTCATAATTGAAAATTTTAAAAGGATAAAGTAATGCCATGTTGCATTACTTTATCCTTAATGGTTTAAAAAACAATAAATGATTCAGCGGCATTATCACGATATCCAATAAGATTGTGTATTCTGTCTCCGGGCAGAGGACTTACAACAACTGTTGTTAGCTTTTGACGGTACCAAGTTTTATCATATAAAGGAACAGTATAAACGGCAACACCGACAGCATTGAATACAGAGGATATTCGGTTTCTCCAATTCTTTGGTAAAGCAGGTGTTGTGGCTCCGTTTACAAATGGGATATAATCTCCTCCTGCGTTATGATAGTCGCATAGTTTTCCTAATCCTTTCTCATTTTTTGCAAGCCCAAATACTTTTTCATAATACTTTTTTTCATACTCATTATACCGGTTAGGAATCTTTCCGGTTTTCTCATACTCAGCAATTGCACCGGATTTTTCGGCATATTCTTTCATGTGTTTGCTGAATTCCAATTCGCCTTTCAAATTAATTCCCTTTCTTTCACCATAGGCAATATAGGCTTCCTCAGTTGTATAAGCGTATAATGCCGTTTTACTGTCAAGAGCTGTCTGTATAATTAACAAATCATCAGACTTTTCCGTAAAGTTATTGTATTCCTGTTCAGTGGCAATTTCATCATCAATAAAAAACATACAACTACTCTGAGTAGTAATTTGGTCTGTAGCCACAGGTTCATTTATCTCAGGCTCAACAATTTCATTCTTGTCACAACCTACAAATATCACCATTACAGTTGTCATTAAAATAAATACTCTTCTTAAATGTTTTGTTCTCATTTTTGTGTAAATTTGATGTTAATAAAATTCGTGAAATTTTCCCTTATCCCAAATCTTTTGCGAGTAGTCGGGATAAGGTTTTTTTTGTTTTTGATGTTGAGAGACAAAAAGTGAAACTCCCTGCATGCCGACCGTTTCGGGGGCATGCTTTTGTGGCTGAATTGTTACATGGTTGAATTATTAAATTGCAAAATTGTTTCATTACTTGCACTGAGCATAGTCGAAGTGTTAAATTTCTGAATACTATCAGCTTGCATACAGATTGTAGAACGCCATCTTACATCTTACATCTTATATCTTACTTCTTTTCTTTGACAATATTAGATACAATTTTTTTCACCGGCAAGAGACGTGCGCGTCTCATTAATGCAAGTATTTGTTAATAAGTCGTTTGTAAAGGGGTGTTTTGAATAATATGCTGCATAACACTATTTAAACTCTATGCAATAACTAACAAAAGGAATAATTGGAAAATAGGATTCCGATTCTAAAGATACTTCTTTGGGAGCGCCGAAGTATGACATGTATGACCAATAATAATACTGCGGATTATCTTGATAATAAAGATTGTAAACACCTAATTTCAATTTCCGTTCTGTTTTAAGTTTTTTGCCTTTAATTACTTTCCGTTCAAAATATACATCCATTCTGTGGTAGTCGGGCATTCTGATATTATTTCTGTGAGGACTGACATAAGCCCCGGCATAGCCCCACGCAAGTGGAATATGCTCGGTAGCTAATGTAAATGGTTGCCCCGTCATGTAATACCAACTGATGTTGTATGTCC
>CAYYQW010000101.1:0-10423 GCA_964472505.1 uncultured Bacteroidaceae bacterium
CGCGATAAAGATGCCGTTATTTCCACGGCTCTAATTGCCGAAGCAGCCGTTTGGGCAAGGTCACAAGGAAAAACTTTTTACGAACTGCTGATTGATATTTATATAAAATTTGGCTTTTATAAAGAAGCTTTGGTAAATATGGCGAAAGCGGGTAAAGCCGGCGAAGAAGCCATAAAAACCATGATGGATAATTTCAGAAACAATCCGCCTGCACAAATTGCCGGATCCGACATTATAAAAATAAATGACTTCGAAGAAAGCATTTGCACGGTGCTGAAGAAAGGGGAAAAAAGCCCGATTGAGCTTCCCAAATCGAATGTTATTCAATTCTTTACGGAAGCCGGAGAAAAAATCACCGTAAGGCCTTCCGGTACCGAACCAAAAATTAAGTTTTATATCGCCGTCAAAACAGATCTAAAGAAAAAAGAAGATTATAAAGCTACCGAACAAAAGCTTGAAACTCGCATCCGGGAAATAAAGCAGGATTTGGGGGTATAGAGGACAGATATAAGATGTAAGATGTAAGATGTAAGATGTAAGATGTAAGATATAAGTATTAAGATATAAGTATTAAGATATAAGACAATTTTGCAATCGGGCTGCGGAACCGGGTTTAGCGGTGCATTCCTGTATCTGCTCTGAAATGTATCAAATAAATCTTATATTTCGACTAAGAGCCTATGCATTAGCTCGTTATAAACTGACGGGTTAAGCTGTTGGTTATTAATTATCAGACATTTACGATTTTATTCATTGAATTACGGCCTTTTCGGAGCGCTCTCATTCCTGTATTTTCAAACTCAGGCGAAAGACAGCTTTTATAATATCCCTTTGTAAAAAAACTATGTTTCAAATCACTGCTTTATAGTTATTTTTTCGGAAAATAACTCATCCGGACTCCTTAACTCGAGAATAAATACCCCCCGCAGCGGCATTTGTATTTCTGTGCCGGTCTTGCGGACTTGTTTCTGCATGACAAGTCGCCCGCTCAAATCATAAATTCGGAGGCCTGCCGGCAAGGAATTGTTTGTACTTTCTATTCGAATAATATCTCCATTAACTCGAATTTCAAAATCATGAGCTTTCAGATTTTCCGTATTCAATACTTGAGTTCTCAGCATAACGGTATTGGAAGCCGGAGAAAGAGCGCTTCCGTAAACGGTTTTGAGACGATAGAAATAATCGGTTTCGGCATCTAAGCCGCTTACGGAAAAACTCCCGCCCGTACCTACCGAACGCTCATTATATTCCGCCAAAATATTTGCAAATTCTGAATCTTCAGCCACATCCAATAAAAAGTCATCGGCATCGGCCACGGTTTGCCAGTTAGCGGTAAAAGCACCGGAACCGATTTGTGTTGCATCCAAAGCTAAAGTAGGCATGGCTACGTTCACAATGTTGGAATACTCACTTTCGACGGTTTCATACAGCACCTTTACTCTGTAAAAGTATTGTCCGATTTCCGAAACATCTACAGTATGCACAGCATCATAACTGTGAGCCAATTCGAGCGGATAATCCGCAAGCATATCCGTAAAATTTTCATCGTATGCCACTTCCACTCTGTAACTCTCGGCATGAGCTACGGGCGCCCATTGCAAATCAAAGCTTTCCGTTGAAATATTATCGGCCGGAAAACAAACGGTCGGCGAATTAAGAAAATCATAACGCATTTCCAATTCATCCACCGTCAAAACGGTTCCTGCCAGCGGTGTTTCTGCAGAAGAAATAAAACCTATGTTTATGGTATCGGGTATTTCATCGGATTGGTAATAAACAGGAACATCCACTCGCGTATAATCGGCTTGCGCATCTTGTATCATAAAAAAACCGGCTCCTACGGTATCGCTCACTTGTTCGGTTTCGTTCCACTTGGTGAGCAAGGCTATTGCTAAGCCTTCGTCATCACCGACCGGCGCATATTTATACGAAAAGCTGAAACCCGTCGGCCTTGATGTAAAAGGAATACCGCCGGAAGGCATAAAGGTTTCAAGGTCAATATCGCCCAAAAGAATGATGCCGGGCAAGGTTTCGGTGAGTACATCCTGAGTTATCAATTCTGCGGCATAATCACCGATTGCGGCATCGCTGCTTTGATTTGCTGTATAATAAGCGGTGTACACCAAGTCTATTTCATAAGAGTTCCAACCTTCGGCCGTATGTGCATCAGTCCAATTTTCAAAACTTGAGTTCGGGATTTGTTCTTCGGTTTGAGCATTTAAGCTTAAATAACTAAGCAGCATAAACAGTGCAAACAATAAATAAAGAGGCTTCATAATATGTGTTGTTTAAAAAAGTCAAAAATGTATATTCTTCAACAACAAATATCCGAAAAAATTATTAAGCAAAAGCAATTAAAAAAAATAAATAAATGCTATTTCAAAAACTCTTCATCAAAACTAATGGGTAATAAAGTTTTTACATTTTTTGTAAAGGTAATTTTATCGTCGCTTACAAGCAGTACTTTTATGGGCTTTTTAAATCGTGTTTCAGACTCCAAAAGCACTTGGCGACAAGCTCCGCAGGGCGGTACGGGTTCTTCGGTGTAGCGGTCGTTATAAAAAGCGCTTATGGCAATGGCTTTGACGGCAGTATCGGGGTATTGTGAATTGGCATAAAAGATAGCTACCCGTTCGGCACACATGCCGGAAGGGAATGCGGCATTTTCTTGATTGGTTCCGATAAAAATTTCTCCATTTTCCAATAGTACGGCTGCGCCTACATTAAATTTTGAATAGGGAGCATAAGCATTTTTGACGGCTTCTTTGGATTTTTCAGCCAAAAGCCTTTCGTCTCGTGAAAGTTCTTCCAAAGAATCTACTTGGAAAACCTCTGTATCAATATGTATCTTTTTCATAAGCTGCTACTGCTTTGTGTGTAACCGGCAAATATACGCAAAAAAACTGCTCATACATAATGTTGAGCAGTTTTTGTAAGCATTTTCTAACAAAAAGTCTTATTTTTTTGGTACATGCTTTAGGGTTTCCAAAAGAAAATCCCAAAACTTTTGAACCGACCCAATGTGTACCTTCTCATCGGGTGAGTGCGGAAAACGTATGGTAGGGCCAAATGAAATCATATCCCAATTGGTATAAGTAGCCCCCAGAATACCGCATTCCAAGCCGGCGTGTATAATTTTTACGGCCGGAGTTTTTCCGAACTTATTTTCATAAACATTTTTCATGCTTTGCAAAATGGGTGAATCTAACTGTGGTTTCCAACCCGGATACTCACCGGTATGCTCACATTCAGCACCGGCAAGTTTTGCAATGCTTTCAATGCTTTGCTGCAAATCGAGCTTAGCAGAATCCACTGAACTTCTCAGCAAGCTTGCAATGGTAATTCGTTCATTTTCAGATTTGACAATGGATAGATTAACGGAAGTTTCGGGTACCTGCGGCATGCTGTCCATGAAACGCACCGGGCCGTGCGGCATGGCTCGCACCGTTCTCAGAAGCTTCTTCATTGTCCCTTTTTTCATAACGCTTTCGGGTTTTTCGGCAGTTTCTAATTTTACGGCCAATCCCGGGTCACTTTCTTTAAGTTCGGCTTTTATTGTTTCTTCAATTTCTTTCAGGAATGTTTTAAAATCGGCTTCGTATTTTTCGAGAACGGTGATAATGGCTTCAGCTTCTCGCGGAATGGCATTACGCATATTTCCGCCTTCCGCATCGGCTAATCGAATTTTGAATTTATCGGCAGCGTTTTGTAAAATTCTAAACAGTACTTTATTGGCATTTCCGCGCTGTAAAGGAATATCCAGTCCCGAGTGTCCGCCTTTTAGCCCGGTTACCGTAAGTTTATACGCACTTGAACGTTTGGGTGTTTTTTTGCGCTTATTTTTTAAATACAAAGTTGTATCTACTCCGCCGGCACAGCCTATGTAAAGTTCTCCTTCATCTTCGGAGTCCATATTCAGTAAAATATCAGCTTTCAAAACATCGGGTTTCAGATGAAAGGCGCCGGTCATTCCGGTTTCTTCGTCGATGGTAAAAAGCGCCTCTATGGGGCCGTGCTCAATATCATCGGCCTCCAAAACCGACATGGCTGCTGCCACGCCCATACCGTTATCAGCTCCGAGTGTGGTTCCTTTGGCCGTTACCCAGTCTCCGTCAACATAAGCACTGATAGGATCTTTCTCAAAATCATGCTGCGTATCGTTATTTTTTTGCGGCACCATGTCAAGATGTGCTTGCAATACAACCGTTTTTCGATCTTCCATACCCGCTGTTGCCGGCTTCCGCATAATTACGTTACCTACCTCATCGGTAGTAGTTTCTATGCCTTTTTCTTTGGCCCAAGTTTGCATAAAAGCAATTATTTTTGCTTCTTTTTTTGAAGGTCTGGGAATTTCCGTTAGTTTAGCAAAATTTTGCCAAATAGATTTGGGTTCTAACTTTTGTATTTCTGTGCTCATTTGAATAAAGTTTTATTTATATAGACTAAAAAATCAAATTTTAAAAAAAAAATATTATTAGAATTCAAAGATACATTATTTTTGTGCAGTCAAAAAAAGAATTCATTCATCATTTTAAAGCATTAAACCAAACAAGCATGGCATTTCTAAATACGATAATACGAGGAAGCGGAAGTTATATTCCCGAAAAAATTCTCAAAAACAGTGAGTTTCTTAACAAAGATTTTTATGATGAAAATCAAAAGCGTATTGATTCACCGGGCGAAACCATTGTTGAGAAATTTGAAAAAATAACCGGTATAAGCGAACGGCGCTATGCTAATGAAAATCAAGTAACTTCGGACATAGCCGCCGAAGCCGCAAAAAAAGCCGTAGCCGATGCCGGAATCGACCCGGAAAGTATTGATCATATAATTCTGGCTCATAATTTTGGTGATGTGCAATATAAAACAACACAATCAGATAGTGTTCCTTCGCTTGCTGCGAGAGTTAAGCACCTATTGGATATAAAAAACCCGAACTGCGTAGCTTTTGACATTTTATTCGGCTGCCCGGGCTGGGTTCAATCCATGCTGTTGGCTCATGCACATATAAATTCCGGCATGGGCAAGCGCTTTTTACTGATAGGCTCGGAAACTTTATCGCGCGTAATAGACCACAACGACCGCGATTCCATGATTTTTGCCGACGGCGCAGGAGCAGTAATCGTGGACGGTATTGAAGAGGAGGAGAAACGCGGTTTATTATCGCATGCGGCAGCTACACACAGCAATGAAGAGTTGCACTACCTGAATTTCGGGAAATCGTATAAACCCGAAACTGATGACGATATGAAATACATAAAAATGCAGGGCCGTAAAATTTATGAATATTCGCTTACCCATGTTCCCGTTGCTATGAAACAAGCCATGGACAAATGCAGTTGTGAAATTGATGATTTAAAGAAAATCATCATTCACCAAGCCAATGAGAAAATGGATGCCGCCATTGTTAAACGTTTCTATCGACTTTATAAAAGGCCCATGCCCAAAGACATTATGCCCATGAGCATAAAGAGTCTCGGTAACAGCTCGGTAGCTACCATGCCTACCCTGCTTGATTTGATGTTGAAAGGGGAATACAAAGAACATCCGATAAACAAAGAGGACTTAATACTGTTTGCCTCCGTAGGTGCCGGGATGAATATCAATGCTTTCACTTATAAATTTTAAAAACCCATACTGAAATCGCTAAAAAGCCAATTCATAAAACAACCTAATGCCGATAAAGCTTACAACAAGTGAAGACGGCTCAAACAGCCTGTACTCGGAAAAATATGGCGAACATTATCATTCGGTACACGGTGCAATTGCCGAATCGCAACACATATTTATTAATAAGGGCTTAAATACGGTAAAGAAAGATACAATTTCGATCTTGGAATTGGGTTTCGGGAGCGGGCTTAATGCCCTGCTCTCTCTCAAATTTGCATTAGAGCGGCCGGAAATTACAATCGACTATACCGGCATTGAAAAACACCCGATAAGTTCCGAAATAGTTGAACAACTCAATTATCCCGAACGGATAAAAACAGATCCTGCACTTTTCCGACAACTGCATGATGCTCCGGATGATATTCAAACAAAAATCACTGCTAATTTTTTCATCCGACGCTTACAACAAGACATAAGTAATATGCAATTAACCGGCCAATACGACCTTATATATTTCGATGCCTTTTCGCCGGAGAAACAAGCGGATTTATGGACAAGTCGGATTTTCTCACACATATTTCGGCACTGCAAGCCCGAAGCCCGGCTCCTAACCTACTCCGCCAAAGGAACCGTAAAACAAGCCATGCGCAAAGCCGGTTTTGCGGTTAAACGCTTGCCGGGTCCTCCGGGCAAACGGCATATTTTACTGGCTATAAGAGAGCTTTAAATAGTATGAATATTTATGTGTATTATAAAGTGCTTTTTTAAAAATATTGTGCAAAACACTTTAAGTTTTCATGTAATCTACTTATGTTATTCGACATTATAAAAATATTTAAATAACTATATAAATAAGGCTATTTAAGAGCTATAGGATGTCTTAGCCGTTTAAACCATTTGGGAGTTTTAAAAAAATGGTAAAAATCAGTAAGCGAAAAGCTAAGAGTTGTTAAGTTTGAAGCGCTAAACAAACAAATAACAGCATTATGTCACGACGAAAATCGGATGATTTAAAACAGCGCCGAGAAAAAGCTCTGTTGGGCGGCGGCGAAAAAGCCATTAGAAAACAAAAATCCATGGGAAAGATGACGGCTCGAGACCGCATCATTTATCTTTTGGACGAAAATTCATTTCACGAATACGACCTTTTTATTCGACACGAAGCACAAGACTTTGACATGAATAAAAAGGAACTTCCGGGCGACGGAGTTATAACCGGAACGGGTACTATACAAGGAAAACCGGTTTGCATATTTGCTCAAGACTTTACAGTAGCAGGCGGCTCATTAGGCCTTATGCATGCTCGTAAAATCACAAAAATAATGGATCACGCCATAAAAATGCGCGTCCCCTTAATAGGTATCAACGACTCCGGAGGAGCCCGCGTGCAGGAAGGTGTAAATTCATTGGCAGGATATGGTGAAATTTTCTACAGAAATACCAAAGCCTCCGGTGTAATTCCTCAAATATCGGTTATTCTGGGGCCATGCGCCGGCGGAGCCGTATATTCTCCCGCACTTACCGATTTTGTATTTGTGGTAGATAATATTTCAAAAATGTTCATTACCGGCCCAAGTGTAATAAAAACCGTACTGGGCGAAGAGATTTCCATGGAAGACCTTGGCGGCGCCAAAGTACACAGTGAAAAAACAGGTAATGCGCATTTTTATGCCGAAACCGAACGGCAAGCATTTGAACAAATACAGGAGCTTATTACATATATCCCCTGGAATAACCAAAGGCGGCCGCTTCCTTTTGAACCGGAACTCCCGAACAAAAAATTCAATATTTCAAAAATTGTTCCCGATGACCCTAAAGAGCCCTATGATGTTCGTGAAGTAATTGCAGCGGTAACAGATAAATCAGAGTTTTTTGAAGTTCAAAAAAATTGGGCGGAGAACTTAGTTATCGGCTTTGGCCGCATCAAAGGAGAGAGTGTAGGATTCGTAGCTAACCAACCCAATGTGTTGGCCGGTGTTTTGGATGTGGACTCATCAGACAAAGCTGCACGTTTCATTCGTTTTTGCGATGCGTTCAACATTCCGATTATTACTTTTGTGGATCTGCCGGGCTATTTACCGGGTATTGACCAAGAGCATGCCGGAGTTATTCGCCACGGAGCAAAAATACTTTATGCATACAGCGAAGCTACTGTTCCGAAAATAACGGTTATTCTAAGAAAAGCATACGGCGGAGGCTATATTGCGATGAACAGCCGCCATTTGGGCGCTGACTTTGTATTCTCATGGCCCGGTGCAGAAATTGCCGTAATGGGACCTGAAGGTGCTGCTAATATTATCTTCAAAAAAGAAATAGAAGCCGCCGACGATCCTGAGAAAATGCGACAAAGCAAAATTGAAGAATATAAAGAAAAATTTGCCAATCCTTATGTGGCTGCTGCCAAAGGTTATATTGACGCAGTTATTGAACCGGAAGAAACGCGCAATGTATTAGAACACGCCGTGCAGGTTTCTATCAACAAGGAAGTGCCAAAACCAAACAGAAAACACGGAATCCCTCCGTTTTAAACCAAGCAATATGAAAGACAAAAAAGCTCCAAAAAAGGATTATACTGAATTTATTATAGATCATACACCTTACCGTACGACTTTAAATAAAACCTTTACGGAACGTGAAAAATGGGAAAAGGATAATCCCAAAAAAATTCACTCATTTATTCCGGGTACAATCCGTGAAATTATGGTAAAACCGGGCGATAAGGTGAAAGAAAATGAAACACTGCTGATTCTTGAGGCCATGAAAATGCGCAACCGTTTAGTGGCTCCAACAGACGGAAAAATTAAGGAAATCTTCGTTAAGTCAGACGAAACCGTACCCGGAAAGTATCTGTTGGTTGAACTTGAATAGTGAGCTATACTATTTATTAAGAAAATTATCGAAGCCGGAATTTTTGTTCGAAAGCAAAAATCCGGCTTCGGTATATTTAGTGCTACGGCGCAAGAATATTGAGCTTTAAGAAAACGGACGACCCAAAATCAGAAAAATATTTTTCTAAAGTCTGGGATTGTAATCGGCCGAAAGTTCGGAACCAAAGGTATAGGTAAAACCAAGATGCCCGTAGAATTGGAAATTGGTGGCTCGGCGTTGCTGTTCCAAAAGAATATCTTCTGTAGATAAATCACCGGCCGGAATAGCTACCAAATCATTAATAAAATCAAACTGCCCCTGAATGCTCAGAGCAAAACCTTTGAAAATACGTAAGTCGGTTTGTGTAAACAGTTCTAAACGATTTGACTTAAAATCATGAAAATGTTGCGCACCAACCACACCCGCTCTTACTCTGCCCCAAGTTTGAAGAAAATCGGCAGACAGCACCAAAGAATGCCCCAATAAAGTTTCCTCGGTTTTGCCGAAAATAGTCTCCTCAAGATAATCATTATAAACAAAGTCTAACTTATAGGCCAAACTAAGCGAGCGCCGCATGGCTTCGCTGTATGGGAAAAGACTGTACTGAACAGCCGGAGAAATCTCAATTTGAAAATTCATATTATAATAAGTAGCCGAAAGCATATCGGTATAAACCCCCGTTGACCAGCGATCATTAATACTGCGAATTAAATAGCCGTCAAAACCGTCTCTGCGTGATTTTACCGTAATGGTGGAGTCATCCACTTCAAAACTGTTTTCGTTGTAGTTAAAATAAGGCCTTGCTCGTATTTTCCAATCTTTGGTAATTTTATCGGCATATACTCCGTATCGAACGTGTAATGATTCTTTAGTTTGCTCTGCATTATAATAAGCCCCGCCGTAAAGCTCAAATACCCAACGATTCCAAGGGTCTTTTTTTGAACCGGTGCCGTTGGTTTGCTCCAAAGTATCAAAATTGTATATAACAGCTAAATTCTCAGGACTGTTTTGTTTATTGGCGACATAAGAAGCCAAGCCTATTTTAATCATGCTTGTGTATGCATCTCGGATTTCCTGTTCCGTTTTTGTGGACTCGGCCCAGAACTTAAGCTCATTCTTCATGCTGCTGCATTGGCCTTGTCCTATAAAACGAATCACATAATTTGAACCGGCCTGTCCGGCAGTGTGGCGAGACATAATGATATGTACATCGGCCAATTCCGTATCTCTTACATATTCGACAATAGGAATATGAAGGCGCACATAATTTTCATCTGCCCAGAAGGGAAAATCTAAAAACACACGTAACTGCTTGTTTTCAAACGGGTTATTTTGTAATTTGTTCCATGCCGAATTAGAAGAGAACCCATCAGTAGGCAAAAACGCCCAAAACAGAATAAGTATTAATGTGTGATTTACTGTTTTTTTAAATATCATGGTAACTGTAATTTTTGTCGAAAATGTTAATTTATTGAAGCAAAAATACACTTTACGGAAGTATTCTTTTCCATACAACTATTAACTGCCGAAAACATCTGCTAAACAACGAATAACAGCTTGCTTTTCCCGCTTGTGCCGTGATATTGAACAAACAATTCGAAACACATCAAAATGTTCGCCAGAAACACTTCAAAACGTCCGATAGGACTTTTGAACGTGTGGGCGGGATGGCAGGGGGTAATTTTAATTACTCACAGGCCATGACGTATTGAAGTCCTGTCGGACGTTCAAAAGTCATTAGTGCCATTCAAACCAATAACAATCAAAACCCCACGAAACACAAGCACTAACACACATAACAAAAAAACATCACATTTTTATTTGCTTCTCTGATTTCTTTTTATTTGCTTTGCAAGCGAAAACAAAACCAAACTGTATTTTCAATGAATATTAGAAAGCAAAAACCGGAAAGCACCGCTTTTGTAGAGAGAGAGAGAGAGAGAGA
>CAYYQW010000102.1:0-10336 GCA_964472505.1 uncultured Bacteroidaceae bacterium
AAAGAAATCAGAGAAGCAAATAAAAATGTGATATTTTTTTGTTATGTGTGTTGGTATTTGTGTTTCGTGGGGCAATGACTTTTGAACGTCCGGAGGACTTCAAAACGTCATGGCCTGTGAACATTTACCGCCTGCCCTTTTGCCCACACGTTCAAAAGTCCTTACCGGACGTTTTGAAGTGTTTCTTTCCGACCACACGTTCAAAAGTCCTGTCGGACGTTTTGAAGTGTTTCAGGCATTTGCGAATTTGTGTTTCGTGGGGTTTTACTTGTAGTTTATTGGAAGTCGTGCCGCAGCAATGACTTTTGAACGTCCGGCAGGACTTCAAAACGTCATGGCCTAAATGCAAATAAATCTGCCGGATTTAAGTTTGCTTGGGAGTTGCGTAATTATTGTATTCCAAGCTTTTAATGAGTGAAAATCCGGCAGATTTTCATCACCTTTAAACCGGCATGGTTTTGTTTATTCAGCCTGCCCTTCCGCCCACACGTTCAAAAGTCCTGCCCTTCGGCTGTTGCTCAGGAACCGCCGGACGTTTTGAAGTGTTTCAGGCATTTGCGAATTTGTGTTTCGCGGAGATTTATTTGTGGTTTGTTGAAAATCGTGGCGCGGCAATGACTTTTGAACGTCCGGCAGGACTTCAAAACGTCATGGTCTGTGAGTAACTAAGATTATCGTCTGCCATCCCGCCCACACGTTCAAAAGTCCTCCGGACGTTTTGAAGTGTTCTGAACTTATGATAATTTTTTTTAGTAAAAAAATAGGATGGCTTTGATTCGCAATGTCAATATAGTAGGTTTTACTGAGTTTAAGCTATACTGAACTAAACGTAACGAATGTAATTATCAGAGCAAATATGTTTCGGAAAATTATTTTATTAAATTTAGGCGTAAAATGCTTTTTCGGAGTACTTTTGCGTTAAAACTTATAAATATAGCTAACAGAAGGAATAATCGGTAATAAAGAACGTTGCCAAAGCTTAGGTTGAGAATATTCAAGGTCTTGAGTATCTTCATTATAATTACTTTCTCTGTATATATCAATGTAATACGCATTTCGTTTGTTGTAAGCGTTGTATATACTAATTTCCCATATTCGTATTCCTTTTTCCTTTCTTTTTTCATGACTGACAGCCATATCTAATCTGTGATATGCAGGCATTCGGTATTGATTTCTTTCTGAATATAACAAAAGCGAAGCCCGGTTTGTTGTTTCGGGTGTATAGTATCTGCCAACGGGCAGCGTTAAAGCATATCCGCTCATATATATCCATGAAGCAGAAAACACCACCTTGTCTGATAATTGAATATTTAAAAAACTTGTGAAATTATGTCGTCTGTCATACTTGAACGGATAAGGTTTTCCTGAATTTATTTCATCAAATTGCCTGTCTGTTTTTGAAAGCGTATAAGATACGGCACCATCTAATTTATCGGTATTCAGGCGTACAAATAACTCCATTCCGTACGATGTTCCTTTTCCGTCATTTACAATGTATTTTTCTATATTAGAAAGAGAAGGATTAGTAACTACATTATCCGAAAAATCTATTAAGTTGTCCATTGATTTATAGTATATTTCCAAACCTGTGTCAATATATTTTAAAAGATTTGATTTTGATAAGCCAAAAGAATATTGATTTGCAGCCGGAGGAGGGCTTTTTCGTGTAACCGGAAACCAAATATCAACAGGCATTCCTGTAGAAATATTGCTTAGCAAATGATTATATTGGTGCATCAATGTATAGGAAGCTTTAGCTGTGATGTTTTTTGAAAAATGGTATTTTGCCGAAATTCGCGGTTCGAGATTATTGAAATACAAGTCTTTTTCGAAATAGTTCGTAAAGCGCAAACCCGTGTTTATCGTAAACCTATTTGTGTGTAGCATATTATCAATAAAATATACTGCTTCAAGCGGATGATAAGTTTCTGATTTTATATTTGAATTTTCATTATAACTCACCGAAAAGGGGGTATAGTTATGATTAGTAAGCTGAATGCCAATTTGTGTATTAATTAATCGGTTGGAGTAGCTGTACTGAAGGGTATTAATAATATCAAAAATTTTATTTTCTTCATTAAAATAATCTATTGTATGTTCATTTCTGCGTGTGTCCTCCGTTTCGGATTTAAAAGATTGTATGTGCCTATATCCGGAAAAGCCGCTTATGAAGCTTAAAGAATGCTTAGTGTTGAATGCGTGAATGTATCTTAAACTGCCGGTTTTATTCCCGCTTTTTGTTTTGTAAATATCAGATGATTTAATGCTGCCGGAATTGAATTTGTTTACAAATTCAGTTATATCGTCTCCCATGTAATAGTTTAGAAATACTTTGTTTTTATTGTATAATTTGCTTGTCATTCTAATATTCAAATCATAAAAGCTCATATAGTTTCCGTATTCTTGTCCGGAGCCGGTTTTTATGGCATTAAACATGCGAACAAATAAATCGAAATATGTTTTTCGTGCAGAAACTAAAAGGTATGTATTTTTTTTTAGGGGTATTTCGACTTGCAATTTGGAAGATACAAGCCCCACTTTGCCTATTCCGGTTATTGAATCGCTCTGCCCGTTTTTTAGGTCAAGCTTAACCACCGAGGATAAACGACCGCCGTAACTTGCCGGGAAACCTGCTTTAATGATTTTTATGTTTTCGGTCATGTCGATATCGAAAACAGAGATGTATCCGAATAAATGCGAAATATTATAAATAGGCATCTCATCCAAAAGAATTAAGTTTTGATCGCTGTTGCCGCCTCTGACAAAAATACCGGTTGTGGCTTCGCTCCCCGGTTGAACACCCGGAACAAGTAATAATGCTTTAATTAAATCTTTCTCTCCGCCAAGAGACGGTAATTTATCTATTATTTTGGTTGAAATCACGGTTTCACTAATTGCTTTTTCAAAATCTTTCTCCCCGATAACTTCAACTTCTCCTATTTCGTTATCCTTGTTAGTTAATACAAAATTTATTATCGTATCACTGTTGCAATTAAACACTTTCTTTTTACTTTCGTACCCCAAGTAACTAACTGATAATTCTGCCATTCCGTGCGAAACGCTTATATTATAATTCCCAAAGCTATCGGCAGAAGCTCTTTGTTGCGTTTTTGAATCAATAATATTGGCATTTTGTAATGCTTTGCCTTTTTCATCTTTCACACAACCGGAGATGTTGTATTGTTGAGCCTTTATGATAAAAGGGAAAAACAATATGAAAATAAAAAACAATCTTTTCATTGTTATTTGTATTCTGTAACAGTTATTATTGTGGGTTGATGGTATCAAGATTAATATGCAGGTAGTTTATACCGGCAAATAAGCCTTGTCCGTTTTCAACATTTGATTTAATATTGCCCGGGAAATAACTAAAGAAACTATTTCGGGCATAATCCTGTATGTCTGCAGTTTCATAAAAGTCAAAAAATGCTGACGAACCAAAAGAAATCTGCAGTTCATTAAAATTATTCGGAATGTAACAGTTTTGGTCGTTATTACATCGGAAAAAGTTTAATTCTTTGTCCGGAGTATCATATATATGAGAATAAACTGAAATATCTTCAAAAAAGACATCTTTGTAGAAAACAGACATTAGAATACCGGTATTTTTTGCAGTAATGGGTAAATTGTCCGGGTTTTGGAAAAATAAATCTAACTGATTCCCGGATTCTACGCCATAGCTTGATAAAAAACTATTATATTCGGCTTGAATATTATTATATAACATAATACTGTCAATAACAATTTTCGGAGGCACAGAAG
Source organism: uncultured Bacteroidaceae bacterium (assembly GCA_964472505.1). Taxonomy (GTDB): domain Bacteria; phylum Bacteroidota; class Bacteroidia; order Bacteroidales; family JAADGE01; genus JAYEIA01. Next base: position 3,763 of record CAYYQW010000102.1, read on the forward strand.
CCGTATCCGTAATAATTGAAGGGTAGTTTTCTTTATGAATTTCAAGCCGGTATATGTTTCCTGCAACCGGTTTATTCCCTGCAGCACTTGTATAAACGCCTTCGCCCGTACTTAATAATTGCTCTTGTAACTCGCCGTTGGAATAAAGCAGAACTTGCGCATCACTGATTTGCAGATTTTGATTATTATATTCGTAATCAGTAAGATTTCCTATACGAAAAACCACTGTTTTCCAAACACTGTCCGGCGAAAAGATGCAATAGACACCTAATTGCGGCGGTGCACTTGGAATATCCGCATGATATTCTATCGGACTACAGGCTGAAAGAAATAATACAGCAAGAAAAGTTATTTTGATTATTTTCATTCGGGTATGGCTTTTTATTTGTCAGAAAAAAAGTTGTGATATTCTTCTGTAATAACTCTTTTAGTTACGCTTGGAAAGTATCTTTTATTGTATTATTGACTGATAAGGGGCAAAAAGTTTCTGCCCCTTGTCAGTTTCTTTCAAATATTTTTTATGCCTTATGCGTATTTGAAATTTAATGGTTAAAACTATAACCATTAACCGAACCGTCTATGGTTAAGCCATACACGGGATTCGGTGTCCAACCCGATCCTCTGTATCGTCTTTCGGATAAAAACCATCCGTGTTTTGAATCATAAATATGGCCATTATCCCAACGAGTTATGTCTCCATCTTGACCCCATACAATGCGATCCCATCTTACGTGCAGATAAAGGTTTGTCTTATAGGTTACCCATCTCCAGCCAAATAATTTTTTCTCATAGCTGTAACTTTTAATTTTTCCGCCTGCTGATGAATTCCAAGGACTGTATAGTGCCCATTTTTCCCACTTAAATTTTTTATGAAAGGCATAATTGTTTGTTCCGGACCATTCAGCTTTGTTCGTCCGGTTAATCTGTATAAGATCATCTACTCTAATATTGAATTCTTTATTGCTTTCTTCAAATTGATATAATAACTCAATTTTTGAAGCATCTCCGTCGGTCAAAGTAATAATTTTGTCTTTCTTTACTAAACTAATTTCATTACCAACTTTTACCAATCCTTTCGGACTTAAAAAAGATGCCAAAACCGGATCAGAAATGATCAAATCAATGATGCTGTCTTCATCAAATTTTAAAATATCTTTATGTTTCTCTATTAATCTTTTGCGCATTTTTTCATCCTCTGTTTCTTCTATTTGAATGTATATGTCATACATTGAAATAAAATTTTCGGGTTTTGCTTCCCATGAGCCTATTTCCAATGCATTTTCTATATCTTTCTTATTTTTAAAATTTAGAAAAGAAGTATTTTTCGGATTGTTATCATGTTCGGAATCAATAAGTTCACTTTTCTCACACCCTGAAAACACAAATAAGGCTGCAACCATTAATACTATTATTGTTTTAAATTGTTTCATTTTATTGTAAATTTTTATTAAAGAATAATTTTGTTAGAAAAGGATTTCACTTAGGCCGCCCAAAATTTCTTTATCAAAAGAAAATCCCAAGCGGCATTATCCGAATAAACTTATTCTTGCATAAAATGAAAATATGTTTGTTGGTTTTATAAAGCCGAAGTTCCTCTCTCTCTACAAAAGCGATGCTTTCCGGGCTTATGGGAATTTGGATTCATAAATTTGCAGCCTTCTTTATTTTGTGTTCGTAAAACAAATAAAAAGAAAACAAAAATGCAAATAAAAATGTGATTTTTATTTGTTTTGTGTGTCAGTACTTGTGTTTCGTGGGGTTTTGTTTGTGGTTGGCCTGAATGACAGTAATGACTTTTGAACGTCCGGTGGTTCCTGAGCATCAGTCGAAGGAAGGACTTCAAAACGTCATGGTCTGTGAGTAATTAAAATTATCGCCTGGCATCCCGCCCACACGTTCAAAAGTCCTTACCGGACGTTTTGAAGTGTTTCTTTCCGACCACACGTTCAAAAGTCCTGTCGGACGTTTTGAAGTGTTTCAGGCATTTGCGAATTTGTGTTTCGTGGGGTTTTACTTGTAGTTTATTGGAAGTCGTGCCGCAGCAATGACTTTTGAACGTCCGGCAGGACTTCAAAACGTCATGGCCTAAATGCAAATAAATCTGCCGGATTTAAGTTTGCTTGGGAGTTAAGAAATTATTGTATTCCAAGCTTTTAATGAGTAGAAATCCGGCAGATTTTCATCACCTTTAAACCGGCATGGTTTTGTTTATTCAGCCTGCCCTTCCGCCCACACGTTCAAAAGTCCTTACCGGACGTTTTGAAGTGTTTCGGGTATTTGTGGATTTGTAAAAACCGTGCTGCGATAAATAATGAGTAAAGATTGCTTATATTTTATGGTGTGTTTTCTGTTAGTTAATTCTTACTGTATCAATGGTAGAGTTATAACCGCAAAAGATACCGTATCCGTTGTTAATATTATTATAGACTTCTTGTTGATTAGTAAACGGGTTGTTTGAGTTCAAATAATATTCTCTTAAAGTTTTCTGATATAAAAAGTACTCTTTACTAAGGCTTTTCACTACTATATAAAACTCTTCAAAATCTTTATTGTGTATGTCTATTCCCGAGTCTATAAATACATTTATTTCCTTTGATTCTCCATTAAATAATTCATCTGAAATTAAATAACCCGTATTTCTTTGATAGCTTGGTATTGCATCACTATCATTAATTTCAAACATAATTTTGCTTTCATAAAGTGTATCGGTGAAATTGCCTGTAAAAAAATCAGAAAATGTAAAATTCGCATTATAAAAAAAATCAATTGCGTAATAATTTTCTTCTAAAGGATTGTCTTCTATTGAAAGGGATATATTACAGTCCAGCGAGTACCCCCACATCATAGTGTTTTCGTCTAAAATAATATTGTTTGCAGAAATACGGCTAATTGTCGGTCTTTCGGGTATGCGGGTTTCTGCATTTACGGCATTATAATTCGGATTGCCGGTTTCAATTTTGATACTGTCGTTTTCCGTAAATTCAAACTCATCATTAGAATAAAAACCAAGTTCGTATTCTTCTTCAGGCTGTGTATATTTGTCAGCAAAGCCTAAAAAAGTATTATTTTTGTAAACTTCAATTTGTATGTTTTCTTCAGATTCAAAATTTATGGTGTCGGTTGGAGAAATTGTTTTACTGAGAAAAATTTTAAATGTACTGTCAGGATGAATTTGTGCATTGACAACTAATGCTTCTTTAGGTTTTTCATAATCAAAAACAACTTTTTTTTCGCATGAAAAAAGAAGCAAAGCTGTTATCAATGTATAAATGATATGTTTCATGATTTAAAATTTAAAGCTGTATGAAATGGTAGGCATTACAGGGAACAGAGAAACGGTACGAAACTCACCTGATGCATCCAAGTTTCCGGAAGCATCACTGTTGTAAGCATAAACCAAATAATACGGATTGTGATGATTATAGGCGTTATAAAGCCCAATATTAAATGTTCTTATGCCTCTTTTCTTTTGTTTTGTCATTGTTAAATTAATATCTAACCTATGATAAGCCGGAAGACGGTATGCATTTTTTTCGCTGAATATAAATAGTTCGGTTTTATCTCTGTAGTGAGTGGTTTGCCCGGGAAAGCTTATCGGAAGGCCGTCACCGTAGAAAGACCATCCGGTTCGATCCGGCGGGTACAAAACAGAGGGATAAACTGCCACAGGTAAGGTGAGTGCGTTACCTGTACCATAGACCCAGTTTGTCGATAATGTTATGTTTTCTTTTATTTTGTAGGTCAAATTCACAGAAATATCATGGGTTCTGTCATATTTATAAACATATTCCTTTCCCTTATTTATTTCATCAAATTGTCGGGTTGACCGTGATAAGGTATAAGCAAAGTTAATATTCAACCTATTAGTTTTTTTATTTATCGAAATTTCTGCACCGTATGCTTTCCCGTTGCCTTCGGTATATACTTTATCATCCCAGTTTTGATCTTCAATAAAATAACTTGTATTATCTGTATATGTGATAAGATTACTAATTTTTTTATGATAAACTTCTATGCTCAGGCTTATTTCGGCGGGCATTTTTGTGTAATAACCCACAGTATATTGCCGGGCCTTTTGCGGAGCAATTTTTGATGTCGGCGGAACCCAAATATCTGTCGGTAAGCCGATATTTGAGTTTGTGAGCAAATGCAAATACTGTTGGGCATGGGTATAGCCTGCTTTAACTGAGTTGTTAGAGTTAATGATAAAAATACCTGATAATCTCGGTTCTATTGAGTAATAGCTTGTATCTTCCACATGGAATAGCGAAAAATTTACTCCCCCGTTAAATTTAAGGTTTTCAGATGCTTTGAGATGATTTTCAATATAGTATCTGAATTCTTTTGCCATTATTTCACGACTGCCGGTTTCATCAAGCACTTCGTTTCCTTCTTCATTAAAAGCATGTGTTTTTATACCGGGCAGAAAGTTATGAATTACCGCATTAAATCCGGTTTTCAGGAAATATTGTGTATTTATATAATAGTCTAAATTTAAGCTAAGCCCAAAGTCATTTATTTTTGAAGAATATTTTAGTTGATTATATTGCTCAATAGTATCGCCTTCCGCAGCAGAACTTAATTGAGATAAATAATTATTTGTCAGATTGTAATAAGAATAGTATAAATTGGCATTAAAGAACAAGTTTTTGGAGAAGATGTGACTGTGGCGAAGATTCAAGAGTCTGTTTTTCCAATATAAATCTCTTCTGTCATTAATAAAAAATTCATTGTTTTCATTCGTTCTCTCTGATTGATATGAGCTGTAATAATTGTCTTTTCCGGAATACCAGCTTAAATACAAACGATCTTTGGAAGACAACTTCCAATTAATTTTTGCGGTTATATCATAAAAAAAATAACCGGCTGATACTTGGTCATTATCTTTTTTAGAAACAAAATAGTAATACGGACGTAAAAAAGCATCAATATAGGTACGTCTTGCAGACAGCAGAAAAGAAGCGGTATCCTTTTTTATCGGACCTTCAATCATGGCTTTTGATGAGATAAGGCCGACCGATATATTTCCTGAATGTTTCTTTAAATTTCCTTCTTTCATTCTGATATCTAATACCGAAGACAAGCGTCCGCCGTAGCTTGCCGGAAAGCCGCCTTTTATTACTTTTATGTTGTTTATCGCATCATCGTTGAACACTGACATAAAACCGAATAAATGAGATACATTGTAAAGCGGTACACCGTCTAATAAAAAAAGATTTTGATCCGGACTGCCGCCGCGTACATACAGTCCGGTGGTGCCTTCATTGCCGGATTGTATTCCGGCAACACTTTGTATTGCTTTTAAAATGTCGGATTCTCCTCCAAAAACCGGCATTATTTTTAAATCTTTAACATTCAGATTGATTGTATTTATTTCAGTTTCGGTTATAATACTACTTTTTCCGGTAACGGTTATTTCTTCCAGTTCGTTTGCTGCATTTAGGTTGAAGTTTACGGCAGTATCCGAAGCAGCAATAATCAGTTTTTCCTCCGCATTATAACCAACGTAAGAAGCAATTAAGCTTGTCTTGGAAGTTGTTTTTATGCTGTAATATCCGTATGCATTTGTTTTTGTTGTATTGCCGGTTCCGGTGTCTTTTATATATGCGCCTATTAGCGCTTCATTAGATTGTTGGTCATATACATAGCCGTAAACCGTAACTTTTTGTGCAGATGACGAATAAGAAAGGCAGCAAAAGAAAATAAATAGCGTTATTAATGTTTTTCTGTTCAAAATATATATTTTATTGTTTGCAAATTTAAAAACACTTGAATATATAAAAAATGATGAAAAGCATCCTTTTTACAGGATGCTTTTTAAAATAATTAGCTTCTAATTTTTATTTGGTATCTTCATAATAGAACTTAGGATCAAAAGTGCCGCCCCACCGGGTAGTTACTTTTATGGCCATCTTATAGAAACTGCTGCTCGGATAGCAACCGACATAACAGTCCTCGCATTTAAGTTTTGCATTTACCAACCAGCTGTAAAACCAATCGGATCCTTCCCAAAGAACTCCAATTTTTGCTCTTATCGAGCCTGATGAGTTTGTCTTTTTTACAGAAGCCCCATAAACCCCATTTGCTGAATATGCAAAATCGGTATAGGCTTTGCTCCCCCCTGCATCGTGTTTAACTTTGAACCCTTTTGCAGCTTTGGGCAGTTTAACATTTGTTACATCAATCCAAACAGAGGGCTTGTCATTCAAAAGGCTATCGTTTTCATACCTTACATCAGCATTGCCGGTTTGATTCATTTCAGGCAAAGTATATATTGGTATAATCTTTACGTTCTTCGGGAAATTGGCTTTGTCATCCGTAAAAACCGTGATTTTTGCAGAGGTATTCTCTTTTGTTGTATAATCAATTGTTGTCGAATACTCATATTCAGGTAATACAGATATACTTTCATTGTTTGTATCTACAAGTTCAGTTTTTTCTTTTGTACATGAAAATGTGAAAAGTACTAACATACTCAAGATAATAATGCTAAATTGTTTCATTTTATTGTATATTTTGATTAAGAATAAATGTTAAAAAAAGGATAATACAAAGCCGCCCAAAATTTCTTTAC
>CAYYQW010000103.1:0-10268 GCA_964472505.1 uncultured Bacteroidaceae bacterium
ATATAAGTATTAAGATATAAGACGAATCCGCAATCCGGCTGCAAGGCTGATAGTTTATAGGATTTTGTAAGTACTCAAAAAGACAAAAAATATTATTGAATTAGACACATGAGTAATATCAAAATTAAAGTTACAGCATGTCGTTAAATATGTGGTTCCCCCTTAGAAAAGGGGGACAGGGGGATTGATTGATACAAAAATATAAGTATTAAGATATAAGACGAATCCGCAATCCGGCTGCAAGACAGAAAGTTTATAGCTTTCTGTAAGGACTTAAAAAAAAATCAACTGCTGCAGATAACGGTCAACCCTATTCAGGCATCAACAATCAACATCTTATATCTTACATCTTACATCTTACATCTTACATCTTATATCTTACATCTTATATCTTACATCTTATATCTTACATCTAACTTCCCGTTTTTAAATACCGGTATTATATCGGTAAGGTCTTCCTGTAGGCAATATTTGAAATCGGCTTCGAGCCTGAGGGATTTTTTCTTCAAACGCGGCGACAAATCCATAAGGGTATCATAAGCCATATCGGGAAAAGTCGATGAATAAAAGGCTGCCAAATGAGCGGCTTCTTTAAGAGAAAATTTCCCGCCGACAGCAAGCATTTGAGCCAAACGCCCGGCAAAGTAGCTGTCTTCTATATTCACGGAATTTTTCCAACCGGAGCAAAGCACTAAGACATTTCCTTGAGAGTCGAGTTCAATATAACGCGCCAAAGCACTTAAATTCAGAAAAGAACCAATTAAAATTTGCCGAGCAGAAATATCGGCTTTGGCAACTACTTGCAAGGCGCGAGTTCCGTTGGTAGTGGTAAAAGCCAACTTTTTGCCGGCGATATTTTCTTTGGAAAAATGATAGGGTGAATTTCCAAAATCAAAACCGGGAATGATATCTCCGTCTCGTTCTCCGGCCACAACATATCCTTTCTTCTTCATTTCAAAGGCTTTATCCTTATCGGAAAAAGGAATAATCTCCTCAACACCGTTCATAAAAGCAGTACAAATCACTGCACTTGCGCGTATGGCATCTACCATAATTACGGTAGTATCCGGCGCGGCATATTCCTGATAAAGCGCCGGGGAAAGGCAAACATCAAGCGTTCTTTTCGACATAAAAGGAATTTATCTGGGGACTTCAATTTTATTGATAATTTGCTTAATGACATCTTCCGGTTTCAAACCTTCCATTTCCTTTTCCGGGCTCATAATCAGGCGATGCCTCAAAACCGGATAACAAATTTCTTTAATATCATCGGGGGTTACAAAATCTCTCCCGTTGAGAGCTGCCGCCGCTTTGGATGCATTCATCAAAGCTACGGTAGCACGCGGTGAAGCACCTAAGTATAAGGCCGCATGGTTTCGCGTGCGGTCAACTATCTCGGTAATGTAAGTCATGAGTTTTTCATCAATATATAAAGACTTTGTGAGTGTACGAAAATGATTTATTTCATCGGTGCTCATAATCGGTTCTATGCCTTCGGTCTCTTTTTGTCCCTTGCGTTTGTGCGCATTTTCCAGTATCTGCTTTTCCACCGCTTTTGAAGGATAATCCACACGTATTTTGAAAAGAAAACGGTCCAATTGCGCTTCGGGCAACCGATAAGTGCCTTCATATTCAATCGGGTTTTGAGTGGCAAAAACCATAAAGGGATTTCCGGGATAATAGAGTGTACCGTCATAGGTAATTTGCCGTTCTTCCATAACTTCAAATAAAGCTGCCTGCGTTTTGGCGGGTGAACGGTTTATCTCGTCCACCAAAATAATATTCCCGAAAATCGGTCCCTTGCGAAACTCAAAATCAGCCTTAGCGGAATTATAAACTGAAGTTCCTATCACATCCGAGGGCATTAAATCCGGTGTAAACTGTATGCGCGAATAATCGGCACGAATACTTTTGGCAAAAAGTTTCACCAACAGGGTTTTAGCCACACCGGGAACACCTTCCAACAATAAATGCCCGTCGCTCAAAATACCAATAAGTATCTGACGAATAACGCCTTCCTGACCTAAAACTACACTTCCTACCGAAGCGTTTACGGCTTCCAGTTTATTTCGTAATTCACTTAAATCGGTTCTGTTTTCAAAATTTGTATTTTCCATTATGTATTATTTTCTGTTGTCGTAAAAAGTTTCTATCATTTGATTAAATTCAGACAAAGCTTCGCTGCTTATGTTTTTGCTGCTTTTTATTGAGTTCTCCGCATTAAATAATTTCTTCCAGTGTAATTCATCAATCCCTGTTTTTTCACTCAAATAACTAAGGTTTTTAACCGTAAAATCCTCTGAGCTGATATAGTATTCCCGACAGATTTCATCTTTAAAATAATGTAAGCGGTTTAAGGCTATCTGACGATGATTTTTTTTATGATAATACAAGCTCCCCAATGTTTCTGCAAATTCGGCTGAGGTGTTCTTTAAGGGCTCAATAACGGGAATTATGCGTTGGGTTCTTTTAGCCGTAAAAATCATATAAAGTAAAAGTGATATCAACAAGACATACCAAGCATAAAGCAAAGCTTCATTTCTAAAAATATAACGCAAAGGTGAATAGTGTGTGCTTTTATAAGGTTTATAATAACTGTCCCAAATGGTTTTTTGATTTGGCAAATGCGACAATACGGAATAAGCATAACCGGCTTTTCGTTTGGTTATGAATGCATAATTAGTGAATACATCCGGCTGTGTATGCAGATATATATAACCCTCACCGTAAGCCTGACGTATTAAAGTTGCATGATTCTCATCCACAAATGCAAGTACTTCGGCTTTTGCCGTATCAATTTTATCAAAATAATGCCCTTCAAATTTATCTCCAAACCAATAAACGGAATCTTGCAAAGCACTGTTGCAAAAAGAATAGTTTAAAGAATCGTCTTTTGATTTCCAGATAAAATAAGTTTCTGTATTCAGCGTATCGGCAAAGGCGCCTTCAAACTTAAACGCACTTACAAATATGTTGTTTCCGGCTTCGGCAAGTTGCAAAAGGGTTTCGGTATCAGTTTCTTGAGGGTTAAACGTATGGGTAATAAAAATAAAATTATGCTTGCGATGATATTTGTTTTTTGCTGTTTGATAAACGGTTTGGTCGCTCAAACCCGTTTCATCAAACAAATCGGGCAAAGCCTTGTAAAGCACATAAGTGCCGTAAGGGTCTTTTGAATTACGCTCTAAATAAAACGTCCAATCCAATGGCTTTTCTTTGAAGATTTCCGTCAGGATAATCAAAACCAAAAGCACAATAATGCTGCCGTAATATCTTAAGTCTCTTTTATTTATCTGCATATCGTATGCTCTGTTTTTTTACGACGGAATATTGAGTCGAAGCACTTCAAAATCATCGGCTGTTTTTTCGTAAGTATCTCGTTTGAGTTCAAAATCTCCGTACCAGACATATTCATAAACACGGGTAACTTTTTCAAAACTCGGACCAAGTCCGTGCCGGCTAATTTCTGCCTGATATTCTCTGTTCGTTTTGTCGGGTTCCCAGGCTATAATTTTATTATCGGCAAACTCTTTAAGCAATTTCAAATATTGAAATCTTACCGCTGCTCTGTAATCTTCTTTTTCAAGAGCTTCGCGAACGGCTTTATCAAAATCAAGCGTAAGAATTTTTTCGTCATAGGTTTCGCCGGCTACTCCGCGTATATGTTTTTTATGAAGCCAAAACCCGGAATATCGGTAACCCATTAATTTAATAATTAAAAACACAATGAACCCGATTACAATTACATAAAATATGGTTTCAAGCACCGGCTCGTTAAAAATTGAATTCAGAATTTTAAACAGCCAATATTTAAGTTTCTCCCAAAATGTAACCGGCTCTTTTGCAAGTTCTTTTGTATAATCAAAATCCGGCTTTGAAAAATACTCAAGCTGCACTTGCGAGTTTCTAATCTCCAACGAAAGTGTATCATTAACGGTAACACCCTCCGGTTGCCCGGCAGCAATTAAAGAAAAGCACAAAAAAACAAATACCGTCGAAAGACGAATAAATACATTCATTGACTTAATATTTTGGCTTATACGGGTCGTTATCATCATCGGTAAAGCGATTTTTCAGGTTCGGGTCGCTGAAGCGGTCATAAGAATCATCCTTATCTGAATCTTCTTCGGAATTATCATCATCGGATTGATCTTCATCTGTTTCGCTCAAGTTTTCATTCGTATGTTCATCCTCATCTAAAACTTCAGCCTCTCCAAAGCTTTCATCGTATATGGCATCTATTCGGCTGTTTAGATTTCCGCCTTCTTTTTCGGTTAGAATATTAAAGTATTGGAAGGCTATAAGTATTTGCTGCAAAGCCAACATATATAAATAAGCCGCAAAGTAAAGCACGGCAAAAATCACTACAATCACCAATTGTACTATTCCAAAGGAATCAGTTGCCAGCGCTATGATACCGACCAAATAACCGGGAATAAAAAACAGATAAGAGGTAAAACCCACAATCATCCCGAAAACAAAAATCAGAGCAAATGTAATCCACCACTTGCCTCTAACAACCTCAAACGAACGGGAAATACTTTTTCCTACATCCAAATCTTCATAAATAAGTGCCATATATACAAATGACAAGGCAATGGCAAGATAAATACCGGGTAAATAAAACAAAATCATTCCCAAGGAAACCATCACGACTACCAAGAACACCAAACCCAACATGGGAAGGATTTTTCGTTTTGCTAAAGTAACTACGTCCGCTTCGGAGAAATTATCTTTTCCGGCTTTTACATACAGTGTTATGTAACTGTTCGTTAAAAGAAAAACCGCCAGTAAACCGATTACGAAAAATATTATAAAAAGAAACAAGTAGCTGAATTTAGGCGGATTGTTTCCCGTGAACGAGTTCAAAGACAAATTGTAAGTATCAAAAGAGAAAAAACCTAAGCCCAGCATAGCCAAGGCAAGAAAAGGCCCGGCATATTTCAAAAGAATCAAAGAAAACGGCTTAAACTCCTGACGTAAAAAATAAAACGGTGCTCCTATAAGCGTTCCAAAATCACGCTGTTCCCAAAAACTTATTGCTTTGTTTTCCATAAATTTCGTTAAAATAAATTATTATAAAATGCTTTAAATTCTTCATCCTTTTTCAACTTACGGCTTAAATTATAGGGATAAACGAAAAAATACGCAACAATTAAAGCTGCCGAAGCCGCAATAATTCCAATTCTTATAAAATCGTGCCATTCGGTATGGCGGGTGATATAACCCTCAAGAAAAGCCGCTAAAATTATAAAAGGAATTAAACCTAAAATAATTTTAGCTCCTCTTTTGGCGCCTTTCATAAAAGATACTTTCCGCGAATAGGTTCGAGGAAATATAAAGCTGCTTCCCAAAATAAGTCCGGCACCTCCGGCAACCATAATCGCAAAAATCTCAACCGTTCCGTGTATCCAAATACTTAAAACCGAATCATATAGTACATTGTACTTATGAAAGAAATACTGAAAACTGCCCAGCATTATTCCGTTGAAAAACAATATGGCTCCGGTTCCAAAGTACGAAAACATGCCCAAAATGAAAGTAAGCATAGCCACTCGAACATTATTATAGGCTATGGCCAAAAACATATAATCTCTTTCGGCCGAAGCATAAACGGCCATTGGTTCGCCGTTTTCAATATTCCGAATGGTCATATCCACATAGGAATCGCCCATGATTAGCCGAACAAAATCCTGCTCATTAGCTGCCGATAAAGCTCCGATAAAAGCCGCAAACAAAAATACCGCAGCCGACCATAAAATAAACTTGCGCGCTTTGTATATTTCTACCGGAAATTCATATTTCCAAAACACCAAAAAACGATTATTTTTCTCTTTCTTGGTTTTATAGATAAATGCATGAGCTTTGCGTGCTAAACTGTTTAAGTAAAACTCTGTTTCGGACTCCGGAAAATAGGTGCGCGCATAGGCCAAATCATCCGTAAGGCGGGCATACATTTCGGTAAGGGAATCCGGGTCGGAAATTTCACCTGAAACAATAACGCTTTCAAGATTTTGCCAGTCTTCTGCATTCTTATTTATAAATACAATTTCTTTCATCGGCGGTCTCCGAAATAAATATTATTCGTAGTTTATTGCCAAAATTGGCACGATTTCATACAAAACTAAAAATTTATTTTATTAAAAAAATCCTGTTTTTTGTAATTTGCGTAAGTTTTTGACGGAATTTATTAATTTAGCATACAAGACAGGCATACAAATACTAAAGATATAAAAACATAAACCCGTACCAATCAGGGTTTATCCAAATTAAACATGAATAAAGACGGCAGTCAAATAATTATCAAAACGACCAATGAAGAATCTTGAAATACAAACCACACAGAATGTAGCCATACAACACCGAACGGCAAGTATAGGCGAGCGCATGCTGGCAACACTCATTGATTTAGCCATTATTACAAGCTACTATATCAGCGTGTTTTTGATTATGGATAATCTACCCTATAACACTAGTTTTTCGATCGGTTTTATTGCACTCATTCCGATATTCTTTTACCACCTTGTATCGGAAATATTTATGAACGGGCAAAGTTTCGGTAAAAAAGCTTTAAAAATTAAAGTAATAAAAATTGACGGCTCATCACCTTCGGTGGGCAGCTATTTCATACGTTGGATTTTCCGCTTGATTGATATCAATATAAGCTACGGCTCGGTGGCTATTATTTCGATTGCAGCAAGCAAAAAAAGCCAACGCCTCGGCGATATGGTAGCCAAAACCACCGTTGTAAGTACAAAAGATACCGACCAACTCCAAAAAACCATCTATACCGAGTTAAGTAATGAATACCAAGCCAAATATGAAGCAGTCAAATTTCTGGATGACCAAGACATAAAAACCGTGAAAGAAGTTTTAGACCATTATTATCGTAACATAAGCCGTGCCACGGCAATTGATATGCTTAAGCGCACAGAAGATGCCATAAGTAAAAAAGCCGGAATTACCCCCACGGAAACTCCGGCCGAATTTTTAAAAACCGTTCTGCGTGATTACACGGCACTTCACAAATAGAAGCACACAGTTTAATCATTGTATATTTTTTCATCGGGCAAATCAGCGCCTTCGGCATCACCCTCTATATCTCGACTGCTGCTTTTTTTGCTTAGAAATTCTTTATAAAACTCGTGCTGAATTACCAAATCCATAATTTCATTGGTTCCGGTCCAAATGGTTATCAAACGAACATCACGCAGCATTTTCTCCACCGGATAAATATTTGTATAAGCAATTCCGCCCATAATTTGCATGGCATGATTCACGACTTTCCAAGCTGCGTCGGTTGAGAATTTTTTGGCTTCCGAAACCATGCGTCGTATATGTCCTTTTGTTGCGTCTTTACAATCAGCCGTTTTGCCGGCAGCAAGATTTATTCCGCGCGAAGCATCCAGAAGTGTTAAACTGTCGGAAACTTTTGCGCTTACAGCTTCGAAAACCCGAATCTTTTGTCCGAAAGCTTTTCGTTTATCAGCATATCGTGCAGCTACTTCCAAAGCGCCTCGTGCCATTCCCACGGCACCTCCGGCCGATGTCAGCCGTTCGGGAACCATCATTTGATGAAATACAGCCGTTCCGTTACCAATGCCGGCCTCGCCGCCCAAAACATTTTTGAGGGGAACGGGCGTATCCTTGAAAAGCAAGCGACCGGTTCCTCCGCCGCGTGTTCCCATCAAACCGTAAACGTGTTCGGTTTTAACAGCAGAATTTCTTTCAACCAAAAAAGCTGTCATGCCCTTTTTAGGGTCTTCCATTCCTTCCACAACGGCATATACCAAAATTAAATCAGCACCTTCAGCCCCCACCACAAAGCGTTTTTGTCCGTTTAGATAAAAGGTATCACCTTCTCGCCGAGCGGTAGTGGTTGCGGCAAAAAAATCGGAGCCGCCGCGCGGTTCGGTAAGACCTTCGGCCACGCCAATTTCGCCTTTCAACATGGGAACCAAAAACCGTTCTTTTTGCTCTTCGGTACCAAAAACACTGAGCGCCTCTCCCACTATTGAAAATAAAGAATATAAACAGCCGAGCGATGTTCCCAGCAAACCGACCTCTTCCAAAGCTATCATTTCGCTGCTCCAAGACATACCGCTGCCGCCGTATTTTTTATCGAATCGTAATCCGAGCAAATTTCGTTTTCCGGCCTCTCTGATAAATTCTGTCGGATACCTCACTTTTTCGGCATCCATATCCAAAAGCAGTTGTTTGGGAACCCATTTTACAAATTCCCGAACACGTTTTAGTAAATCCTTTTCCGCTTCCGTCATTAATAATTCGCTTCTCATAATATTATTTTTGTTGATTTATAAAGGCATTTCAAAAACAAAGACAATTATACCAAAACGAAGATATGAAAAAATCTAAATAAATCAAATTGTTTAAAAGCTGTCAAAGCTGAGTCAATAAAGACAGCCTAAAATTCAGCCAATATAAAGCGTTGTTTTTCGTGAATATCTTTTAAAATCTCAACTTTATGAGCGCCTCGGCTGAGAAAAACGGCTTTGGTTTCTTCGGCCAAAAACTCATTGATTTCCACGGCAAGCAATCCTTCAGGTTTAAGGTATTTCTGAGCAATATCACCCAAAGCTTTGTAAAAAATCAAAGGATTTTCATCCGAGACAAACAGTGCGGCTTCGGGTTCAAAATCCAACACGTTCTTTTGCATCAAAGCTTTCTCGGATTCTCGCACATAGGGCGGGTTGGAAACAATAATATCATATTTTGAAGGCGGAAACGATTCACTCGGATTCAGCAAATCCGCTTTAAAAAATCGAACGGGAAAATTCAGGCGCTCTGCATTTTCTTTGGCAATTTGCAAAGCCTTATCCGAAATATCGCACGCATAAATATGTGCTTTCGGAAATTGTTTGGCAAGCGCCAAAGCAATGCAACCGCTTCCGGTGCCGGCATCCAGAATGTTCAATTCTGACTGAGCCGAATATTTTTCTGCCAAAGCATAAATTAACTCTTCGGTTTCAGGGCGCGGAATTAACACAGCCGGTTTTGTAATTATTTTCAAACCGAAAAATTCATCATAGCCTAAAATGTACTGAATCGGTTCTTGATTTAACAAACGCCCAGTGATTTCATATAAACGTTCTGTTTCTTTAATACTAAGCGCTTCATCGCCATTTAAAAATAAAGCTGTTTTATCCCAAGCCTTCAAATCCGAAAAAATTTCTGCAGCCAAGGCCGTAATTTCTTCGGGCGGGAAAAAACCGGAGAGTCGGTCTCTAAAATATTTTATAAACTGCTTTACTTTCAATTTTCCATGCTTTAGTTTGGGAAATCAAAGGTAACAGAATTTGATAATTTTTCTACTTTTGCAAAAAAAATCACATGACATTCAGCAAACAAGACAAACAGTATATGCGCCGCTGCCTACAGCTGGCCGAACACGGCCGTGGTTTCACAAGCCCCAATCCGATGGTTGGCTCGGTGATTGTGCATAACAATAAAATAATCGGTGAAGGTTGGCACCGAAAATATGGCCAAGCCCATGCCGAGGTAAATGCCGTAAACTCGGTAAAAGATAAATCGCTGCTAAAGTCCTCAACGCTTTATGTGAGTTTGGAACCCTGTGCCCACGTAGGAAAAACACCGGCCTGCTCGCGCATGATTATTGATAAACAAATTCCGAAAGTAATCGTCGGCTGTCGCGATTCGTATAAAGAAGTGGACGGAAAAGGTATTGCCCAAATGCGCCAAGCCGGAATTGACGTAAAAGTCGGACTTCTGGAAAAAGAAAGCCGTGAATTAAATGCCCGTTTTTTTACTTTCCATGAGAAAAAAAGGCCCTATATCATTCTAAAATGGG
Source organism: uncultured Bacteroidaceae bacterium (assembly GCA_964472505.1). Lineage (GTDB taxonomy): Bacteria > Bacteroidota > Bacteroidia > Bacteroidales > JAADGE01 > JAYEIA01. The sequence goes on from CAYYQW010000103.1 coordinate 9,830, forward strand.
CACAAACCACCGACGGTTACATCGACTTTTCCCGAACACCCGACACACCCATAGGCCCCAACTGGATTACGGATGAATACGCCCGAATACGCGTGCATAAATGGCGAGCCGAAGAAGATGCTATTTTAGTGGGAACCAATACCGCCGAAAAAGATAATCCGAAATTAAACGTAAGGTCTTATGCCGGCAAAAACCCGCTGCGCATTCTGCTCGACAGAAATTTACGCCTGCCGAAAGACCTTGCGCTTTTTGACGGAAGTACGCAAACACTGATTTTCAATGAAATAAAATCAGAAAACAAACCCATGTGCGAATACATAAAAGTACCGCCGGATAATAATATTTTTGATTTCATACTCAAAACCCTTTATGAGCGCGACATACAATCTCTGATTATTGAAGGCGGAGCAAAACTGATTAATTCAATATTGGAACGAAA
>CAYYQW010000104.1:0-10234 GCA_964472505.1 uncultured Bacteroidaceae bacterium
TTGCAGCACAATCAATACACACTTTTTTATCGCCTTTTACCCGGCCGTATTATTTCACGGTTATTTGTATTCAAAGACTTCAGAAATATTCATCATTTTTCAACTTTCGTACTCATAATCATATAAACTTTTAATGAATATCCGCATTTATCCCTATCTGTATTAAAATTTTTATCTATTAGCTTATCATGAGTATTTAGTTATCACCGACTTCGACAAGCTCAGTCTCCGAAAATACCGTAGGAGACTGAGCATTTCGACAAAAGCTCAATAACCACTTAACGAAGTTGGTGATTATAATCTTGGGTTACATAAGGATAATCATAAAATGTTATTCCTGCACGGGTACTATCAAACAATCTACATTTGCGCAGTCAATTACTCTTTTTAAAATGAATAAAACAAAATTAGTACCTCCACCGTTTGGCCAGCGCCACCAGCGACAGCATAATGGGTACTTCAACCAGCACGCCCACAACGGTTACTAAAGCAGCCGGCGATTGCAAACCGAAAAGTGCAATGGCGACTGCCACTGCCAGCTCAAAAAAGTTACTGGCGCCAATCATGGCTGCCGGGGCACAAACCCGGTACGGGAGTTTCAGCTTTTTACCGCCATACCAAGCCAAGAAGAAGATAAAGTAGGTTTGAATAACCAATGGTACAGCAGCAAGCAAAATAATAAGCGGGTTATTCAGAATGTTTTCCCCCTGGAAAGCAAACAGCAGCACTAATGTAACCAAAAGGGCAATAATGCTCACCGGTTTCAGTTTGGGTAAGAATTCATTTTTAAACCACTCTTCTCCGCGCCGTTTAATCAGAATTCGCTGGGTAATTACTCCGGCCACCAGCGGAACAACCACAAAAATGATAATGCTTGCTACCAGCGTATCGTAAGGAATGGTAACATCGGTAATACCGAGCAATAGACCTACGATTGGGATGAAAGCCACCAGAATTATCAAATCGTTAACCGAAACCTGCACCAGCGTGTAGTTGGGGTCGCCATCAGACAGGTAGCTCCAAACAAAAACCATGGCTGTGCAAGGAGCCGCACCCAACAATATGGCTCCCGCTATGTATTCGCCTGCCAGGGCGGGGTCAATCCATGCTGCGTATATTTTGGAAAAAAATATCCAAGCAAAAAACGCCATGGTAAACGGTTTGACAGCCCAGTTGATAATTACAGTCCAAACAACACCCCGGGGTTTTTTACCCACTTGTTTAATACTTGTGAAATCTATCTGGAGCATCATCGGGTAAATCATAAGCCAAATGAGTATGGCTACCGGAATGTTTACTTTTGCAAACTCAAGTCTGCTGATTACTTCGATGGAATCACCGAAAAAATAACCCAGGCCTATCCCGGCAAGAATTCCGAGAGCCACCCAGACGGTAAGGTATTTTTCGAAAAAACCAATGGTCTTTTTAGGTTCATTGGCAATTGTTACTTCTTTGAATTTCATATTCTTATTCATTTTATTCTGTTTTTGGTTACAATTTTTTTAATATCATCCATATCATTACAATTTTTTAGTTTTCTGCAATTTCATTTCTTCAAAACTATTTGGTAAATCAAAAATACTATCAAAATGCCTGCATTCATGTTTAATTATTTTAAGGATTTTTCCAAAATCATCCTGAAACTCAATATGGTAATCTTCGTGTAAGGACAAAACTGCGTTGAAGTAGCGTTTTGCAGTAGTTGCCACTTTACTGTCAAATACGGTCCAGCAAGTTCCAAAATCTTTTAAATAATCTTCCAAAATTTTGTTTAATAAGTACTGTAAAGCAAGTGCTTCACGGTATTTGGATTTTGTTACCTTTTTATAATTGTTAATATCGCTAATACAAATACGAATTGATTTAGCAAGTTCTTTTTGAATAATTTTTCCGTCTATCCCACTCATTTCAAACTCAATATTTTCCACTAAATCTTCATACAACTCTTTCTCAGTTTGACTTTTTACATAATCAAATTCTAAAATGTCATTCATTTCGGAATATTTTTTTGCGAATTTTACGATTATTTTCACCAATTCCTTGTTCGATAATGACTGTAGGTTTTCAATTAATTCTTCGGATACTTTTGCCATAGGTTTAATTTTTTTGTTATTTAGGGCGTGAAATAAAATAAGTTGGTCATCTTTATTTGATAAAAAACAGTATATCTGACTATTACAAAAAATAATTGTAAAGGTTATTCTATTTCACACCCTTAGTTACTACTGATAATCAACTTGCACAATTAACATATACATTTAAAATCATTAATCGCTTTGTCAAACAAATCATTGAATTTCGCTTTCATTTCCGTTAGCTTTTGCTCATTAAGGCAATAATGGATTTTCAGGCCGTCTATTGTGCCGTCTATGATGCCTGCGTTGCGTAACTCTTTTAAGTGTTGCGAAACAGTTGGGCGGCTTAGCGGCAGAAGTTCTGAAATATCACCGGTTTTTATTTCCTTCTTTTGAGCAAGCAGTTGAATAATTGCTATCCGAGCCGGATGCGAAAGAATTTTTGCAAATTTTGCAAATTCTCGTTGCTTAGCAGCAAATTGCAATGATTTATTGTCTGTCATGCTTTTAATGTTTTATGTCGCAAACATACGACACTTAATTTGATAAAAAAAACTTACCGAATAATTTTTGAAATTACTCGGTAAGTTTTTTTATAGTTCAAGCAATTAATCAAATGCCTCTTAATGTTTGTGTTTTGCAGCACAATCAATACACACTTTTTTATCGCCTTTTACACGGCCGTATTCTTCTACGGTCATTTCGCCGCATATTTCGCATACAAAACCGTTAAAAGTATGTGGCGGCTCATTCCATTCGTATTCAAATACTTCCGATATTTCCATGATTTTTTCGGCCGGTGCGTTCATTACATTTTGTACCAAAGGCTCCACTACTTCGTCCGGAACGTGGGTTGGCGGAACGCCTTTTTCACGGTATTCGGTAAAGAACTCCGTTTTTTTGTTGGCCAGCATGGCTTCGGCTTTTGGCGTTACCCTAACGGCACGGTTGGTTTTCTTATCAACCAATGTCAAAGCCCATTTGCCTTTGTGTGTTTTACTGATGTTGCCTTTTCCGAAAGTACAACCGGTCATTACCTGAATGCCGTCGGCAAAACAGGTGGCACAGTGGTTATCACCCAAAGCTAAAATGGCATGTAAATCGCTGTCGCCCGTACGCTCAACGCCGAGTTTGTTCATAGCGGCAGCGGCTACTCTAAGCCCGTTTGGCATAGCCGGGCATTTGTGGCCGTGAAATTTTTGCCCGAATTCGAGCCATTCATTAGGGTCAACCCCTTTGTTTTCGGTCTGAGCATAAGCTCCGAAAAATACACTTACAAAACTGAGTAATACTAAAATTTTCTTCATTTTTGATACATTTTAAATTGTTTATAAAAACTGTTAATTATTGATAATCAGTTGCTTTTGATTTGCTTCTGTTGTTGTTATTCTATTTGAAAAACAGCTGTAGCTGTAATGTGGTGAAATAATCTTTCATTTTACCGTTCTTGATTTTCCAACCATTGTCCCACATTATTTTGAGTTTATCGTGATTTAGCAAATAGTTATAAGCAAGCTGTATGACAGGTACATCTTCTGTGCTGCTTATTAAGTCGTTGTATCTGTTCCACGAGCTTACAAATTGATGCTTTCCGAGTGTGAGTGCTGCAAGAATGTAATAACCCCGGGCGAATTTCTTATCTAAACATGCCCACAGATATTCGGCTTGAATTTCAAATTGTTGCGATTGATAGTGTGCGAACAGGTTGTATCGCAAATCGTTCCCCGAAAACAGGACCGAATCGGGCAATACGGATTTAACTTGTAAGTCATCGGCTTTACGATACATGACTGAATAACCGGTATTAAGCGGTGTATTGAAAAGTCTGAAATCGGTTTTGTGACTAAGCAAAATACCTTGATTATCAAACCGATAATCCTTAATTCCGTAACCGTTAAACACGCCAACCCATGTTTGGATATTCTTGTTTTGGGATGTGTATTTTACTTCTGTACCAATATCTCTTACGCCAAGTGTTCCGTTGGGAATTAGGGCATCAATGGCGGCTGTGCGTTCGGTGAGCGGGATTTCAAAATCGGGCTGAAAACGCTGCAGGCTGTAGCGCGGAATAAACTGCCCGATATTAAAGGTGAATCGCCCCGTTTTATAATATACCAATACATCCTGCAAAAAGAATTTTTCGTTTTGATTGCTTGTGATGGTGCTTTGTACGCGATATCCCCAATTCTCACTGAATCCGGGAGCAGATTGTACCCACAATTTCATGCGGCGCAGGGCAAAGGTATTTACCGTATCCAAATCGCTTGAAAACCGCAATTGTGTATAGCCGTTCCATTCGGTTTTTGATGCCGGTTTTTCCTGAGCCTGCAGTCTGCCCGCAGCGAAGAGCAAGAAAAAAATAGTATGAAAAATTATATTGTTCATATTTTAAGCGATTGTATAAAAATTATTTTCTATCTGCATGTAAGCATTTACTTACTTAGAGGGTAAAAAAATTATTAATTCAATATTTTAAGCAGCAATTGCATCATGCGCCGGCAAAAATTATCCGCATGAAATTCGCCGCCGGTTAGTATCACCTCAATATTAACAGATACCGGAATTCCCATATAAAGCATGGCCACATTCTCAACCGGAACGGATTCATCCCATATTTCGGATGCTATGCCGTCGAGAATAATTTTACTGACTAATTTTTTTTGGCTGTTGAAAATTTGCGAAAGGCTTTGTTTTAAATCCGCATCGTTGTTATGTGAAGCTTCGGAAAACAGAAGCATGGTAATGCCTTTGTTTTCTGTCAGGTAATTAACCGTTTGATGCAGAAGCTGTTCCAAACGCTTTTGGGGTTCGGCATTTGAATTGGCAATGCTGCGCAGCGAGCCGATAAAATCTTTCTTAACGTCATCTATAATCGCCAGAATAATTGCTTGTTTTGAATCGAAATGCCTGAAAATGGTGCCTTCACTCAGCCCGATGCGTTTGGCTAAATTTCGTGTTGACAGATTTTTCAGCCCGTCGGTATAAATAATATTGAGCACGGCCTGTTTTATCTGTTCTTGCCTGATTTCGGTACTTTGACGTTCCATAAATACATTATGTAAGTATTTGCTTACAAAGGTAGATGTATTTTTTCTGTTTGCAAATTCCTGGTTAATTTTTTTTGAAAAACAGGAAAATGCTTAGTCTCCTATGGTGTTTTTGGATAATTTACTCGCAGGGCATTTTACAAACACACCGAGAGTAAGGCATATATTACATCCCTTCATGCTCGGTACGTTCAATAATTTCGTTTTGCAGTTCCGGGCTTAGGTCTTTAAAATAGTCGCTGTATCCGGCAACGCGCACAATCAGGTTTCGGTATTTTTCCGGCTCTTTTTGTGCTTTGCGCAAAGTTTCGGCTTTTACTACATTGAATTGTATGTGGTGGCCGTCTAAACGGAAGTAGTAGCGCACCAGTTTTACCAAAGCTGTTAATCCTTTTTCGGTTTTGAGCAAATCCGGCGTGAATTTTTGATTGAGCAGGGTGCCGCCGGTTTTTAGATGGTCGATTTTTGCCGCCGATGCCGTTACGGCTGCCGGGCCGTTTCGGTCGGCTCCCTGCACCGGCGAAATGCCTTCCGACAGCGGTTTGTGTGCATTGCGACCATCGGGCAGGGCACCGGTTACACTTCCGAAATATACATGCGAAGTGGTGGGCAACATATTTATTCTGAAATGCCCGCCTTTGGTGTTTGGCCGGCCGTTTACCGCATCGTGAAACAGGTTGAAAACACTTACGGCATGTTGGTCGGCTTCGTCGTCATCGTTGCCGTACTTGGGGGTTTCGTAAATCAGTTTGTATTGCAGTTCTTCAAGATTTTTGAAGTCAGTATCTAAAGCATTCAATAAGTCTTTGGGTGAAATTTTTCTGTTTTCAAAAACAATATGTTTCAACGCGGAAAGTGAATCGGTAACCGTTCCCAGACCCACGCCCTGTATGTAGCTTGTATTGTAGCGCGCACCGCCGGCGTTGTAGTCTTTACCGGTGCTGATACAGTCATTAATGAGCAGCGACATAAAAGGTGCCGGCAGATAGCGTGCCCATATTTGTTCAATAATTCGGTTGCCTTTAATTTTAGTATCAATAAAATGCTCCAATTGTTTTTTGAAAGCCTGCATAAGGGCTTTAAAATCATTGAATTTTGTGAATTCTCCGGTTTTCGGGCCCAATTGTTTTCCGCTTTGGGTATCCGTTCCGTTATTGAGTGTGAGCTCCAGGATTTTTGGCAGATTGAAATAGCCGGTCAGGATGTAGCTTTCGTTTCCGAAGGCTCCGGTTTCCACGCAGCCGCTTGCGCCGCCCATGCGTGCGTCTTGCAGGCTTTTACCTTGATTCAGAAGTTCTTGTATAATGGCATCGGTATTGAAAATTGAGGGCTGTCCGAAACCGGTTTTTATAATATCGGCTGTTCGGCGAATGAAGCGGTCGGGATTTTTTTTGCTCACCTGAATCATGGAGCTTGGCTGCAGCAAACGCATTTCTTCAATCACATCGAGAATGAGATAAGTCAGTTCATTTACACCGTCTCGGCCTTCGGGTGTGAGGCCGCCGAGGTTGATGAGCGCAAAATCGGTGTAGGTGCTGCTCTCTTTGGCCGTAATTCCTACTTTGGGCGGAGCGGGATGGTTGTTGAATTTCACCCAAAAAGCAGCAAGCAATTCTTTGGCTTCTTCTTTGCTGATGCGCCCGGCAGCCAAATCATCTCGATAAAAGCGTATCAGGTTTTGATCCAATCGCCCCGGATTAAAGCTGTCCCACGGATTGAGCTCAGAAATAACGCCGATGTGAATAAACCAATAATGCTGCAAGGCTTCGTGAAATATTTTAGGCGCATCGGCGGGTACATTGCGGCAAACAGCTGCCATTTTCTGCAATTCTTTTTTACGGGAGCTGTTTTCGCATTCAGCTGCTTCTTTTTCCAATAAAAGAACATAGCGGTGAGCATAATTTATTACGGCATCGCAGGCACGGCTCATGGCGCGCAATTGCTCTTTTTTTGCAAAGGCTTGGTCATCCTTATAAAAGTCCAACTTACTGATACTTTCTCGAATTTCGTTTTTCAAATCCCAAAAACCGGTTTCAAACATGCGCTTTCCGAGTACGGTATGCCCGGGCGCACGCTGTTCCAGAAATTCGGTAAAAATACCGGCTTCGTAGGCGGCTTTCCAATCATCGTCCAATTCCCTGAAAATACGTTCACGATTGGTTTTTCCTTTCCAAAACGGGATGATTTTATTTTTGTAAATTGTTTTTACTTCATCGCTTACGCGAAACCACACTTTGTCTCTTGTATCAAGGGTTTCCAAATCTTGCGGGCTGTGCAGGTTAATTTCCGGATAAGTGGGAACGGCAGCGGGTTGCGGACCGCGTTCGCCGACAATTAGTTCATCTTTACCGAGATAAAGCTGTTTTTGGCCTAAAATTCGGAATAAAGATTCTGCGCGTTGTTCAGCTATGCTGAGTTTGGCTGTGGCGGCTTCTGCATAGAAATCGGTAATGATTTCTGCGCGTTCTGCCGATATGCGCGGAACGGCGTTTTCGCTTGCTTCTCTGAGTTTTTGTATGCGTGTGTTCATGGGTTTCTTTTTTTATAAATTACGAATAATTTTCGTATCAGCCGCCGATTTTTACTTCATAACCGGCTTTTGCAAATTTTGACTGTATTTGGGAAATGCTTGTACTGTTAGGTTCTTCAAAGGTTGTAACCGCTTCGGACAAAGTGAGTTGCTCCTTTTTATGACTGCCTAATTTATGATAGGGAAGCAGGTCAATCGGATAGCGATGCTTTAATAATGATAAAAATTCAAGAAATGCTTCTAACGATTGCTCATCGGCATTTATACCGGGGATAATCGGAATGCGAATGCGCAAATTAGGTCGAATTTGGTCAATTAATCGCAGGTTTTTGAGAATGGAGCGATTGGATACACCGGTGTATTGCCTGTGCTTTTTATCGTCAATTAATTTAAGGTCAAAAAGAATTTCATCTGCGTAAGGCATTAATTTATTAAGATTTTTTTCTGAAGCATAGCCGCTTGTATCCAAGCAAGTGTGCAGATTCATGCTTCGGCATTCTTTTAAGAGTGCTTGAGCGGCATCAGCCTGTATCAAAGGTTCACCGCCCGAAAGTGTGATGCCGCCTCCGGATTCTTCATACAGCAATTGATTTTTTTTGATCGTTTGCATTAGCTCGTCAAGGCTGTAATATTTGCCGACCGTTTTAGTTAGCTTAAGCGTTTTTCCTTTAAACTTCTGAATGCTTTGGTATTCATGCGGTTTTGTGCTGCAACTTTCCGGATTGTGGCACCACGGGCAGCGCAGCGGGCAGCCTTTAAAAAAGAAAGTGCTTCGTATGCCCCGACCGTCGTGCAGGGCGTAGTGCTTGATGTCAAACAGAAGTATTTCGGCCATTATAATTGCTTTGATGAAATGTGAAAATAGGGATGATTTTTTTTGGAAAAAAGGGGATAGAAATCAAAAAATAAGGCATTCAAAAAGGCCTTTGCCTCTGAAGATAACTTGGCCGATATGTTTGGCAGATTGTTTCATCGCTGTAAATTTCACACTTTTTATTAAAGAAAACAAGATTTCCGAGAAATATTCGCTTTAAATTTTATCATAGCTTTATAAATACCGATATTTGGGGAGAAACTAAAAACGGGATAACATGCAAGCCGATATACTTATAAAAAATGCTCAGGTAGTGAATGCCGATAAGCAATTTAAAAGCAACTTATTGATTAGCGAAGGGAAAATTATGCGTTTGATTTCCGATGATGAAATCGGAGATGTATCTGCATTAAAAATTATAGATGCGGAGGGGAAATATGTATTTCCGGGTTTTATAGACCCGCATGTGCATTTTCATTTGCCGACGCCGGCGGGTTTTTCTTCCGATGATTTTGATTCGGGAACCAAAGCGGCTTTGCGGGGCGGTACCACCACCATAATGGATTTTGTAACGCCGCAAAAAGGAGAATCGCTTACGGCGGCTTTGGATAAAAGAGAGAAAGAAGCTGAATCGGCTCATTGTAACTACCGGCTGCATGTAAGCCCGATTGATTTTGACCAAAATACCGAAACGGAAATTAAAGCTTGCATTGAGCGCGGTACGGAATCCTTTAAAGTGTATATGGCTTATAAAAAAGCAATTGGTTTGGAAGACGATGCCTTGCGAAAAGTCATGCAGGTGCTTGCCAAGTACGATAAAGTATTGCTTGTTCATGCCGAAGACGGTGACACCATAGAAAAACTGCGTGATAAATTGGCTGCCGAAGGAAAAACCGCACCGAAATACCATCCGCAGTCGCGGCCGCCGCAAACGGAAGCCGATGCCGTAAAAAAACTGACAGACATGGCCGAAGAAACCGGCTGTGCGGTTTATATTGTACATGTTTCGGCAGTCGAATCTTTAAAGCATATTCGAGAAGCGAAGAAAAAGGGCGTTAAAGTATTTGCCGAAACCTGTCCGCATTATTTGTTGTTGGACGACAGACGATATGAAGGCTCTTTTGATGAGTCGGCGGCTTACGTATTGAGCCCGCCGCTGCGGCCTGCGGGCAATGAAAACGAATTGTGGAAAGCCTTGTCGGACGGTACTTTTAATGTGATAGGAACGGATCACTGTCCGTTTAGCAAAGCTCAAAAAGAAAAAGGAAAATCTGATTTCAGATTTATACCCAACGGGGCGGGAAGCCTAGAGTTTCGTCCGGCATTGCTATATACATACGGTGTGGAACAAGGCAAAATTAACTTAGAGCAATTTACGGAATTAATGTCAGCCGGGCCGGCAAATATTTTTGGCTTATATCCGCAAAAAGGCGTGATAGCCGAAGGCAGCGATGCCGATTTGGTGATTTGGAATCCAAAAAAACGCAGCCTGCTCTCAACCGACACCCAAATTCAAAATACCGATATTAATATTTACGAAGGATTTGAAACGCAAGGCGAGGCCGAACTTGTGATATTGGGCGGGGAGATTGTGAAGTATTGACTTTTGTTTCAAAGTTCTTTCAAATATGCTTAGTTTTTTTCAAAATTCAGAACTCTTGGTTCAACGTAAATAGAACTGTCGCATTTTTTTTGCCTTTTCAAAATTCGGATTTTTGAATCTTATATTATCATAATAATCTTAATAAATCAGTGTACTATTCGATAC
>CAYYQW010000105.1:0-10188 GCA_964472505.1 uncultured Bacteroidaceae bacterium
CAAAACAAGGGTATACAGAAAATTATAATCAAATACTTGAGGAACTTCCGTTATAGGCAAACTCTAATTGATATCTTTAGCCATTCGAAATCCTCGCAGTATGCTTGTGGATTTTGGATTGGATGCCCTGCGGTTGCATACCTTAATCAGATCTTTTGAATTGTACCAAGAGCCGCCTCTGTGTACTTTAAAATCGCCGGTTTCAGACGCTTTGGGATTAAATCGTTTATAGTTATTATATGCATCGGGTTTATACCAATCGGCACACCATTCGGCAAGGTTTCCGCACATATCATATAAGCCGAGTTGATTGGGGGCTTTTTGTGCAACAGCTCGGGTTTTCATCTCCGAGTTTTCGGCATAAAAGGCCGTTTCATCCGGATTATTGCTTCCGGCGAAAGCTTTATGTTTTTTTCGGCATTTTTCTTTTCGCAGGTTTTTGCATTCCGATAATCTGCCGCCTCGGGCAGCATATTCCCATTCAGCCTCAGTGGGTAATCTTCCGCCTTTGTATTGGCAGTAGGCGTTTGCTCCGTACCAGCTTACGAAATTTACGGGGTGCTTTTCATAGCCTTTTTCAACTGTGTATCTGTCGTTTTCTAACTTAATTCGGCAAGATTGTTTGCGCCATTTGCCATCCAATTTAATGTACAAAATATCATTTTTTGAATGATGACCTGTTTGGTTAAGAAAATCGGCATATTCAGCATTGGTAACTTCCGTTTTTCCCAACAAAAAAGTTTTTATGCGGATGTATTTCCCGCCGTGCTCATTTTCATCTCCTTCCGGATTACCGGGCACATACCAAGCGCCTTTAATTTCTAAAAATTCTCCGGATTGCGCAAAACTTTGAATTGTGATTAGCGAAATAATAATGCTAATCAGCAGGATTCTCGTATTTTTTGAGTACATAATTAAATATTCGGAATGTTTGATTACAGGTTTATTCCTGAATGACTTCGATACCGCCTTTTGTTCGGCACACAATGCGATAAATTTCGCCAATCTTGTATGCTTTTAGTTGTGGAATATCGTGTACCATATTCCCAAAATATTTATCATCGGCCGAATAATTATCTTCCTTTATTTTTGTGAAAATAAGTTCCAATCCTCCCATTAGTTTTTTATCCAAGTTCTTTGAGAAAAATATCTGCGGAAAACCTTCTTTATCATAGAGTTCAGTAAGTGATTCTCCGTTGTCGGGAGCTATTTTATCTGTGAAAATTTTAACGGGAAAAGCCAAATATTTGTCTTTCACGGGTATTACATAAAAGTCAACGGACAGTTCGCGACCTTCCAGAACTTTAGTTGTACGGTTAATTACTTTGCCGTCCGCATCGTAAAATTTCAGTGCTGCACGTATATTTCCGTTTTCGCGATTCAAAATTTTAAACCGAATAGGAACATATTCTGCCTGAAGTTCATTAATTCGGTCTTCAAGAGCGGCAATTTTTTCTTTTTGCTTACAACCCGCAGTATTGAAGATGAAATAGCCCGATGCTCCGGCAACTGTTATTATTAGCAGTGCAATTATTATTTTTTTCATGCAATTATTTTTTGAATTTTTAAGCACCTTGCTGCATGCATATTATTTTTTGTATGGCAGCATATTTTGTTTTGTCCTGTTGCAAATTTACTAAAAAAATAGGACTGTAAAGATGTTTTATAGGCAATAATTTATTGAATCTGAAGCTTGGAGTTAAATTTTCTGTGTTGTTTGATGTGGGCTTTTAAATCCAATATGGTTTTCAGAACAACCAACATTACAAGCAGAGCAGTAGCTGAGGATGCAAAAATTAAAATAGCAAAACCGCCTAAAATTACCGTAAGCTGTTGTATGATTATTCTGCCGTATGGCTCGATCATTAGTTTTCCGGCCTCAGCCCGTTGAAATTCTTTTCCGCCCAAATAATGAAAAAGAAAAGAAAATCCGTGGCTAATAATCAGAGCAGCAATGCTTTCGATAAGGTAAGGGTTGTTGAGCAGAGCTTCGCTTTGTTCCGTAATTTCGATTAGTCCGTCCGCTTCATCTGATACCGAGTTGTTTAGTTCCGAAATATTCAGGCTGCTGAAAACCACAACAAATACAGTTTGAACAAGGACAAATGTATTGAAATGTATTAAAAAAAACACACTCATGAAAATATTAAAGCCCCAATGCGTTTTTTGGGCAAGCAGAATTTTTAGAAAATTATAAATTCCGATTATGAATGTTTCCGAACAATACAATATAAGAATCATGAAAGCATCCCAATCCCACATTATCAGTCCAATTAAAGGAATTGAGTTGGCGGCAATTAAAATAAGAGGGCTTAGGTACGAACGAAAATTATTGCGTTTCACCATTGTATTTTTTTGAACGATTTTCAAAGTTATTATTTTTTCTTTATTTTAATGTCGAATTTGCCAAAAGCTTTTCTTTATATTTGAGGCATCACATCCGTTTTTGTATGAAGAATTATAAAAGCTCCCAAAATACCCATAACCTCTTATTCCTATCCAACACACTTTTTTAGCAAAGGACCTGACTGACTTAAATTCTTATTTAGATATTTTTCCGGCTATTTTTGAAGATTCATCAAATATTTTAATCATGAAACGATTCTCACTTTTATGCCTTTCGATTTGTATCGTATTTTTTGTTCAGGCTCAGGAAAAAAGCTCCCTTCGTATTTCAGATATAATGCAGGGTTATGATTGGGTAGGGTATTCGCCCGAAAACATTTTTTGGGGAGAACAAAGCGAAACGATATATTACAAACGCAACCCGCAAAGCCGATATACGGATACTTTGTATGCTTATGATTTAACAAGTCAGAAAACATACCGAGTACCGCCCGAAGAATTTTTAAGCTCCGTGCAAGCAGGAGGTGAGTATAATTCGGATTTCTCAAAAAAACTGTATATCAATTTTGGCGATTTGTATCTTTATGATGTAAAGCAAGATAATAATAATCGGCTAACATATACTGCCGACAGCGAAAGTTCTGCACGGTTTTCAAAAGACAAAGAAAGTATTATTTATATCGTCAAAAATAATCTTTACAAGTGGGACAGAGAATCGGGAACGGTTCAACAGATTACCGATTTTGAATCCGGCGAAGCTTCGGATAAAACCAAAAGTAAAGCTGAAAATAAACAGCAACAATGGTTGGAAGACGATCAGCTAAATTTATTTGAAATTTTGTCTCAACAAGATAATAAGCAAAAAACAGAGGAGAAATATAAGGAAAAGTATCGCCCTAAGGCTCCCAAAAAAATATATACCGGTTCATTTTCGGTGGTTGATGCACAATTGAGCCCCGATGAAAATTTTGTAGTTTTTTCATTATATAAAAAAACCAATACCGGGAAAACCGCTAATGTGCCCAATTATATTACGAAAAGCGGATATACCGAAGATATTCCGACGCGCTCGAAAGTAGGAGATGAGTCTTTTGAATTCAAAACCGGAATTTATAATATTGAGAAAGACACAATATATTATGTGAACACAGATAATATCCCCGGTGTTGATCAGCAGCCTGATTTTTATTCGGATTATCCGGATAAAGAATTACCGCCGGCAGATAACAGAGCCGCATGGCTACACGGGCCTTACTGGAGCGATAATGGTGAGCATTGTGCCGTTGAAATACGTTCGACCGACAATAAAGACCGTTGGATTATGCAGCTTGATTTATCCGACGGGGAATTAAAACTGATTGACAGGCAGCGCGATGAGGCTTGGATTGCCGGACCCGGAATTGGCTGGTACAGCCTTGCTAAAGGCGATATGGGCTGGTTAGCAGATAACCGACATTTCTGGTTTATCTCCGAAGAGAGCGGTTATACGCATTTATATTTGTATGATACTAAAAAAGGGAAGAAAAAAGCGCTTACGAAAGGAAATTATGAAGTTTCGGATGTGCGCTTGTCGCGTGATAAGCAGTATTGGTACTATTTGTCAAATGAAGAACATCCCGGCGTACGCAGTTTGTTCAAAATACCTGCAACCGGCGGCAAAGCGCAACAAATAACCGATCTTAGAGGAATCGGGGATTATTATTTATCACCGGATGAGAAAAAAATTGCTTTTCGAAATTCTGAAAGCAACCGTCCTTGGGAGTTGTACTTGGCCGATAATGATTCCGATGCAAAAGCCCGACAAATAACGCACTCACAAACCGATGCTTTTGAAGCTTATGATTGGCGAAAGCCGGAATTTATTAGTTTCGAAGCCGAAGACGGAGAGACGGTATATGCGCGCCTATACAAACCGAGTGAGCAAGAAAAAAATGATGCCGCAGTACTTTTTGTTCACGGAGCCGGTTATCTTCAAAATGCTCATAAGTGGTGGAGTAATTATTATCGGGAATACATGTTTCACAATTTTTTGGTTGATAAAGGCTATACGGTTTTGGATATTGACTATAGAGGCAGCGCCGGTTACGGGCGTGAATGGCGCACGGGAATATACAGGCACATGGGCGGAAAGGATCTGAGTGACCATGTTGACGGTGCCCGATTTTTAATTGAAGAACACGGAATCAACTCCGATAAGATAGGTATATACGGCGGATCATACGGTGGTTTTATAAGCATAATGGCTATGTTTTTTAACAATGATGTATTTAAAGCCGGAGCAGCTATACGTTCGGTTACCGATTGGGCGCATTATAATCATTATTATACTTCTAATATTTTAAACGAGCCGCATACCGACAGCTTGGCTTATGTGCGCAGCTCGCCCATATACCATGCCGAACTTTTTGATGCGGGGCATTTGCTGATTCTTCACGGCATGGTGGATACCAATGTGCATTTTCAGGATGTGGTTCGATTGGCGCAACGCTTGATTGAGCTTGGAAAAGAGAATTGGGATATGGCTGTTTATCCGACAGAAAGCCACGGTTTTAAAGAAGCAAGCAGCTGGACGGATGAGTACAAACGCATTTATAAGTTTTTTGAAAAGCATTTGAATACCGATAAGTAGATGGCTTTGCCAAATAAAAAACAGCGAATATTCTCTCAAAAAGTATTCGCTGTTTTTTTATGAGAGGGTTTTTGTTTTTCCTGTTTATACAATAAATCGAATATGGTCTGTGATATCACCGGCAATCATACTTTCTTGGCCTTTTTTTTCTGCGGCTCTGTCGCCGGCGGCTCCGTGCAGATATACACCAATTAGGGCGGCTTCTTCAGAGCTGTAGCCTTGTGCTTTTAAACCCAGAAGCATACCTGTCAGAACATCGCCACTGCCGCCGGTGGCCATGCCCGGATTTCCCGTAGTGTTGAAAGTGCAGGCTCCGTCAGGATTACAAATGGTGGTGTGAGCGCCTTTCAGTATGATTACTGATTTTAATTCTTTCGCCATTTGTTGCTGCTTTATTAGGCGTCGGTAATGATTTTTTTGTTTTCCTGCCAGCCGTTCAAATTCTTTCGGATGTGGCGTTAAGATACTGCCGGCGGGTATTTTCTTTAATAAATTCGGCCGTTTGGATAGAATAGTGAGTGCATCGGCATCAAAAACTATGGGTTTATCAGAGCTTAGGATTAATTTCTCCAGTAAGTTTTCAGTCGCTTGATTAAAACCTATTCCGGGCCCAACGGCAATGGCATCGAAAGGGCTTAGGTCGGGCAGTTCGGTTAAAAATGTGTCTTCGCTGTCAATTTGCAGCATAGCTTCGGGCAGTGCTGTTTGCAATATTCGATAATTTTTGGCCGGAACGGCAGCTGTAATTAGTCCGGCTCCGCTTCGACAAGCCGCTTCAGCTGCAAGAAGTGATGCTCCGGCTTTACCGTAGCTGCCGGCAAAAAGCAGGCCGTGTCCGTAAGTTCCTTTGTGCGAAAATTTACTTCTTTGCTTTATAAGCGGTTTAATCATCTCCGGCTCAGTCATGTAAAAGTCGGTTGGCGTGTTTTTAACGTATTCATCGGACAGCCCGATGGGGATAATGTGAAATTGACCGGTGTATGTTTCATTTTCGGGGAAAAAAAACGACAAAAAGGGAAATTCAAAAGTAAAGGTATGACAGGCTTTTATAGCCGTGAAACTGCTCGGGTTTTCTTCTGCTTGCAAGCCCGACGGAGCATCAATGGATAATACAGGCAGCCCCGAATCGTTTATTTTTTTTATAATTTCAGCAGGCAAGCCTTCAGCCGGCCGACTTAATCCCGAGCCAAATATGGCATCAATAAGTATGTCATTTTTATTTAATTGCGGAAAATTATTTGATTTTTCTAAATAGAAAATTTCAATTTCGGGTAACTTTTCCAATCGTTTTAAATTGGTTTTGAAGTCATCGGAGAATTTGTCGGTGAATTTTAGTACGGAAACATTTACTTCGTAGCCTTTTTCATAGAGTTTGCGAGCAATTACAAGTCCGTCGCCGCCGTTGTTTCCCGGCCCGGCAAAAATGTGCATGTTTTTTCTGTAATCATAGAGCTGAGCAATTTTGTCGGTACAATTTCCGGCTGCTCTTTCCATAAGGTTAATGGAAAGTATGGGCTCGGTTTTCATGGTGTATTTATCTGCTTCTTGAACTTGTTGTGCTTTTAGTATTTTCATAAGTAAGCTTTTTAGTATTTATCAAAAATACGGAATTAGCAGACAAAATAAAATCAGCAGCATATTTTTTTGATGAATGCCCGGTATTATTGATTGTTTTACCGGTTTTGTGGTGTATGTGTTTGTTTTTTTATTTTTTTCCGTATGTGTTTTACTTCATACCATATTAAAAAACCCGTAGTTATCAATAAAAGTCCGAAAATTCCCGTAACCGACATATATATGAGTTTAATGATTTCGTTTGGGGTATTGAGCAGTCGGTCAAGCGCGGAGCCGTCGTGAATTCCTTCAATCAGATCGGCCGTGCGGTATTCGGTGTGAAGCAGCTCTCCGGTGGCACCGTCTAATTGCAGGGCATAGTAATGATTTTTAAATATAAATTTTACGGTTCCTTTGTTTTTCCGGATATCCATGCGGCTTAGTTCCGGCGATAAATAGGGCGAAACGGAATCGTGTAGTATTTGTACGGCGTTTTTATGCAGACTGTCTGTTGAAAGCCAATTTTTGAAGTCAGTACTTGTGCCTTGCCTTGTGTTAGCCTGAATGATTTCTCCGGCATCTTTTTTCCAAGCTAAAAGAATTCCGCTGATGGTGATGATAAAGAAAAACACTGACAAATAAATGCCGGCAGTTTTATGCAGTTTTCTGTAGCGTGTGATTCGTTTTGCATAAAGGCTGCGCTTATTTTTTTGTCGGTAATTCGACTTGTTATCCATGGCTTTTGCTGTTTCTTTCCTGTTCAATAGGCATATTTATAAAATTGTGGGGTAGAGTAGTGTACTTGTATATTTGTAGTTATTCAAAAAAATCTAACTCTTTAACTGTTTTAATCTATTGTCTGCGAAATTACTAAAAAATCTCACTTCTTTATTGGCTGATATTTGCAGTATGTCAGCTTAACCGGGTTGTTATTAATTATTGAAAGTCCACTGCACCCCAAATTTAAACATGCGGTTGTTTATGGGGTATCGCTTAACGGTATAATAGCTGTCTCGGAGTATATTGGAATTTATGTGTGAAAATTTCACAAAAAACAGCACATCTTCTTTTATTTTTCCGTTGATATAGACCGATGCAATGGGGTAATTTCCGGTTTCAAAATTATTTTCAAAATAAAACATACCGTGTCCGGGCATGAAACTGTATGCTTTATACTTTGTGGAATATTGTATGTCGAAACCGGCATACATGGTAAGCGCATGTTCAATGCGCAGTCTTATTGAAGTGGAGTGATATGCAGCCAGCATGGGAAGATTTATAATGTCCGGATTGGAAGACTGTTGCCAAACCACTTCATTGAAAAAGCGAATACGGCCTAAATCGAAATCCTTTTTCAGCGAAGCACTATATACATACATCCACTCGGAGAACTGCATCGGCAAAGCTACTCCCGAGAAGAAGGTGTAGTTTTGTACGGCGCTTGCCGTAGCTTTTATTCGGAACATATTTTTTGGAACGGCAAAACTTAAGTCGGCACGAGCATTTACTTCCGGCGAGAAATCATTTTCCCATCTAAAATGGTTAGAATAGAATGTGTTGAGAAAATAATCGGGTTCGGCCGATGAGTATTCAAGATTGAGTTTAATATGGGTTTTGGTACTGTCTGAAAAACTATGCTTAATTTCTCCGGCAGCTTTGTGATCGCCGAGACGGTAGCCTGTAAAATAGTATTCGCCGGAGAGTCTGTAAGATAGTGCATTCTTTTTTCCGGAATAAACCTGCCCGCCTATTTTGGTATCCCAAAAAATGTGTTTGTTTTTTAAAAAAATATATTCTTGAAAATTATAATAAGCATTGCGTTTATTGGAAACCAAAAGGTCAAATCCGAAGTTTTTCTCTTGTATGAATTTTGGCTCCGTGTGTACGGCAAATACGTTTTGCATGGAACTAAGAAAGACCGAGTCCATGCTTTGGTCTTTTTCAATATAGAAATTGGTGTAATAACCGTTTTCAAAACTTTGTTTGTCTTTATATATTCGGTATCGGCGTGTAAAAGTTGCATAATGGGTGAATTTAAAAAGGGGCTCTAAAACTTTCACCATGCTGTCGTTTTTCAGTACGGTTTTGTCTCTTCCGATTCGATATTCCTGAAGTAAAAAAAGATGATTATTACTGAGCAGTGTTGATGCTTCGGAGAGATGTGTTTCCGGCGAGTTTATGTCAACAAAGCCGGTATCGATAATGCCACCGTTGTTTTGCACATCAAATTTATTGAGGTTAAGAGCGGCATAGACTGAGTATTTTTCAGTCTGATAATTAGAGTTAAAGTTGAGTGTACTGTTTCGGGCTTTTTGGTTGGGGTATTGCCCGGTTGAGCTTATCAGCTTATAATCAAAAGTAAAATTTAATCGAGGGTTCACATTTTGGCTGTGCGTAAAAGCTATGGTTTGCTCATCTTTAACTTTGGTTCCGGATGTATGAATAATGTTTGTGTAAGGGCGGCGTGTGTTATAAAAACTTACTTCATTCGGTTCCTGCAGGTACAAGTCAAAAGGTGCGTTGAACATGAAGTCTATATCGTAATTTAAAAGCCGGTCGTGATAAATATTTGATATGGTAGGCAGCCCAATATTTCCAAGTTGTGAAATGGAAACGGATTGCTGTTGTGAGGGCCTGAATATGTGAAACAATGTAAAACTGCTGTCTTGTTCTGTTTTCTCGGTATTAAAAAAAGGCGTTATTTTTTTTATAACCAAGTGGTTCTCGGTGCTGTCGTAGTGGCTGTGCCCGCTTTGACGATTTTGCGGTTTTTGGGCTTTGACCGTACTTGACCCAAGCAGTATGGCTAAGCTGCTTATAACAAATACAAAAAAACGGAAACGAAATGGGTTCATCCTCAGTAAAATTTCAACAAAAGTAGAAAAAAGCAGTATAAAGAGCAATTCAAACTTTGGGCTGATTGGTTAAGAATTCTTAATTTTTTGTTTCAATTCCAAAAAATAGTGCATAGCCTTACGTTTTTCATTATCGAAATTATAACTGATATCCTTTTCCAAATATTCTTTCAGGCGTATTTTATCGGTATAGTCGTTATCGGCAAATTGGCGAATTACTTCATCGGTATGGTCCAAACCAAATAGGCAGGCCTTATTAAAAAGTTTTATAAAAGTTTGATTTATTGGTTTATTTGCTGCCCAAACGGCAAAAGTAAAGGGTAAACCGGTAAATTTAAACCATTCTTCAGACAGGTCATAAGTATATCGAAATTTCTTGGGAAGTTTAAAGGTACGATCTCCGATGATGACTCCGGCCGTGCTTCCTGTGATTGTTGTTTCGTAGCCTTTTTTGGCCGGTACAAATTGTGGTTTTATTTTCCAAAAGTTTTCGGCTAATACTTGCACCAGATTTACCGAAGTGCGTGATTGATAATCCAATAGTATGGTTTTGATTTTTTCCAAAGCTACATCACTGAGCAGCAATACGGTTTTTACGGCTCCTTTGGCTCCGATACAATAGTCGGAAATAATTTGTCCGTTGGGAATATTCGGATATTCTGCTGCGGGAATCAGCCCGATGTCTGCGCTTCCGTTTTTTAACTTTTCGGAACAAACTGCCGGATTGTCTTTTGTCAACGCTATCTTGCTTCGTATGTCTTTATAGTTTTCAAAACCGTAAATAAAGGGTGTACTGTTCAGATA
>CAYYQW010000106.1:0-10062 GCA_964472505.1 uncultured Bacteroidaceae bacterium
AGATCCGGACGGTTACATTACATCGGGCGTTGCCCGATGCTTATATATTACGCTCTTTCAGAGCTCTTTTAGAGCCTGTTCAAAATCGTAAAGTAGAACTATAGATATGATGAAAGAACTAACATTAAATCCAATCTTAAACCCAACATAGAAGAATAATTGAATTAGGCGCATGGATAATAGAAACTGTTTTATTACATCCAAGCATTTATCACCGGCTTCGACATTTATCACCCGCTTCGACAAGCTCAGCCTCCGAACACTTCCGTAGGCTGAGCTTGCCGAAGCCGGTATATCAAAACCGAGTGCGATTCCGTTTGCCGAGGCGGTCATCAGTAAATATACGCGGCACTTGGAACAGAATAAGTTATAAGTATTAGTTATCCGCCTAATGCAAAAGAATAATAAACTAATCTCAACACCTCAAAAAAATATTTATCCTTCAAAAGTAAAAAACACGGCACATACTATGGCTTTTTCAGCTGCTTTATGCTATATTTGCATTAAGAAAACACAAAATAAACAGTATGTCATTATATTTGAGCATGATAGCAGCCGCATTATTAGGATTGGCCGCATGGCTTATATTTTCGGTAAAAAAAGTAAAAAACCGTCCCCGATACACCACGGACGAACAACGCAGAAATTATTGGGAAGCGGATAAAATGCTGGAACACTTAAAAGAAAAACCAAAAGTGGAAACCATTCCGTTGGATTTAAAGAAAAAACCAAGCGTCAAAAAGAAAAGAAAGCCGGCAAAAAAACGCATAGCAAGGAGCACTAAAACAAAAGGAGAAAATAAAGAATTTAATTTGGAAGATGCCATTATAGCCTCACAAATCATTCAAAAAAAAGACCGAACTAAAAAAAACGACTAATAAAACCCTAAGCCGGCTTTTGTCGATTAAAAAAAATAGCGTATATTTGCATAAACAATTGAAAGAGTTCCTGTATGCAAATACGGGGATTCTTTCTTTTTTATTTTCAAAATTATAAATTATGGCTAAACGTACCTATTTAACCCAGGAAGGATTAGACGAACTAAAAGCGGAGATTAAGCAGTTAGAATCAGTAGAACGCCCAAAAATATCGGCACAAATAGCCGAAGCGCGTGACAAAGGAGATTTGTCGGAAAATGCGGAATACGATGCCGCTAAAGATGCACAGGGTATGCTGGAGATGAAAATTGCACAACTGAAAGACACCCTTAGTACTGCACGAGTTTTAGATGAAAGTAAAATAGACACCGGCGTAGTACAACTGATGAACACCGTTAAACTGAAAAATGTAAAAACCGGTGCCGTAATGGAATACACCATTGTACCGGAACGTGAAGCCAACCTGAAAGAAAAGAAAATATCGGCCGACACGCCCATTGCCAAAGGACTCTACGGAAAGAAAAAAGGCGAAAAAGCCGAAATTGATATACCGGCCGGAAAAGTAGTTTTCGAAATTGTTGATATCAGCTTTAACGGCTAATGACCATCATATTTTATTAATCCCAAAAACAAACATTATGGCAAGCATATTTACAAAAATCATCAAAGGAGAAATACCTGCGTATAAAATTGCAGAAAATGATAAATTTATAGCCTTTCTTGACATCAACCCGCTTACCGAAGGCCATACTTTAATTGTTCCGAAAAAAGAAGTGGATTACTTTTTTGATTTGGACGACGGCTTATTGGCGGAAATGAATGTTTTTGCCAAGCCGGTAGCCAAAGCTTTAGACCGTGCAACCGACTGCGAACGCGTAGGCGTAGTGGTTTTGGGATTGGAAGTGCCGCATGCACACATGCATCTGATTCCCTTCAAAAAAGAATCGGACATTCATTTCTCCAACCCTAAACTTAAATTGGAAAAGGAAGAATTTGAAGCTTTGCGTAAAAAAATCACCGAACAGATGTAAGTCCGAATGAGTAAAAAAAATGTATATATTTTAGGCATAGAATCATCTTGCGACGACACCTCGGCGGCTGTAATAAAAGACGGCATATTGTTATCTCAAACCACTGCCAACCAAGAGGTTCACAAGAAATACGGCGGTGTGGTGCCCGAATTGGCATCGCGTGCGCACCAGGCCAATATTATTCCGGTAGTTGATACGGCCATAAAAGAAGCCGGCATAACACGACAAGCCATAAGCGCCGTAGCTTTTACGCGCGGGCCGGGCCTTTTGGGCTCACTTCTCGTAGGTACATCATTTGCCAAAGGTTTTGCGCTGGCCAATAACATTCCGCTTGTGGAAGTTAACCACCTGCGCGGACACATAGCCGCTCTGTTCCTCAAAGAACCTAATATACAACACAACAATCCGGAATTTCCTTTTATCACCTTATTGGTTTCGGGAGGCCACACACAAATAATCGTAGTGCGCAGCCTGTTCGATACCGAAATTATCGGTGAAACCATTGACGATGCTGCCGGAGAGGCTTTTGATAAATGCTCCAAAGTATTAGGCTTAGGTTACCCGGGAGGCCCCGTTATTGACCGAAATGCAAAAAAGGGAAATCCGCATGCCTACAGCTTTACGCGGCCCAATATTCCCAAGTTTGATTTTAGTTTCAGCGGCCTAAAAACCGCATTCATGTATTTTATTCGGGATGAAATAAAGAACGATGAAGATTTTATTAAAAATAATTTATACGACATCTGTGCTTCGGTACAATATACTATAATAGATATTCTTTTGGAGAAAACATTAGCTGCTTCTCAAGCAACCGACATCAATGAAGTGGCCTTGGCCGGTGGTGTTTCAGCCAATTCGGAACTCCGCGAAAGGCTCACGGAAATGGGACAAAAGCAAAATCTGAAAGTTCATATTCCGCCTTTTAAGTACACCACCGACAATGCTGCCATGATAGCTCTGACCGGTTATTATAAATACCTTAAACAAGAATTCGCCGACCAAACAACCACGGCAGAAGCCCGCTTCAAGCAAAAATTATAATCACTCAGGGCATCTGTTGGTTTTTATGCAATAAATCAGTATTTTTGAGCTTTGGAGTTTACTGCTCCGCACTTAAGTAACATATTACTAATATTAAAGCTATGACAAAATTTGGACAATCAGAACTGATAATAAATGATGACGGAAGTATTTTCCACCTGCATTTAAAACCCGAAAATATTGCAGATACCATAATACTGGTAGGCGACCAAGGACGCGTAGAAGTGGTTTCATCATTTTTTGATGAAATTGAGTTTAAAGCACACAACCGAGAATTTATAACTCATACGGGAACCTATAAAGGGAAACGCATGAGCGTACTCTCTACCGGTATCGGAACCGATAATATTGATATTGTTGTAAACGAATTAGACGCACTGGTAAATATTGACTTGAAAAACCGCAGCCTAAAATCGGAGCATACTTCACTAAACCTGATACGCATAGGAACATCCGGAGCTCTGCAAGGCGATATTCCCGTTGATACACCCATTGCTACCGAAACATCCATAGGCTTTGACGGACTGTTGAATTTCTATGCCGCCGGCAAAACCATGGGCAATGATGATTTGCAAAAAGCTTTTCTGGAACACACCGGTTGGCGAAGCAGATTACCCGTTCCTTATTTTCCGGATGCATCCAAAACATTGCTGGAAAAAATAGCCGGCGACATGCGCAAAGGACTGACCATTTCGGCACCCGGATTTTACGGGCCACAAGGCAGAATGCTCCGCCTGCCGCTTCGTGATGCTGACTTGAATGACAAAATCAGCAAATTTGAATTTCAAGGCAAAAAAATAACCAATTACGAAATGGAAAGCTCAGCCATATACGGCCTTTCAAAAGCACTGGGTCATAATGCGCTGACGGTTTGTAATATCATTGCCAACAGAATACGCCGCGAATACAGCAAAGATTATAAACCGAGTGTTAAAGCCTTAATAGAAAAGGTATTGAACCGATTGGCAGAATAAAAAAACTATGCCGAACCAATTAAACCCGTCCGAGGTAGATTCGCTCATCAATCTTTTAGATGATCCGGATGAAACCATATACAAACCCGTAGTTGCCCGCCTGAGAAAATACGGCCGGTCGGTAATGCCTGTCTTAGAAACGGCTGCCGCCGAAACCGATAACGCTCTGCGCAAAAAGCGCCTGCAGCGGCTTACGGAAGATATCCACATCAATTCCGTCATCGCTGATTTTACGCATTGGTGTGAAGCCGGTTATTTCAATATTGTAGAAATTTTGAGCATTCTTGCACGCTATGAATCGCGCAATCTGAAACAGCGCGATGTTATGGAAAAACTGGAAATTTTGGTCTATTCTCTAAAAGAAGAAATAAGCATATACGCCACCCCACTGCAGCAAGTTAAAGCCATTAACCATGTACTTTTCACTGTTCATCGCTTCCGTCCGGATATAAGCAATGCGTTTAATCCGAAAAATAATCTGATAGACCAAGTGCTGCAAAGAAAAACCGGCAGCGACATTATTCTCGGGCTTATTTATATGCATGTAGCCGGCCAACTTGGCTTTTCAATCAAGCCCGTTAATTTCCCGAGAAACCTCTTGCTTGCTTACGAAGAAAAAAATAAATTCAAAGAAGAAGATGAAGAAATAGAAGGTATCACGTTCTATATCAATCCATTTAATAAAGGAGCCGTACTTACAAAAAATGATATTCGGCAATTTCTCATTCAAAACAAAATGCCGCTGAAAAGTTCATTTTTTGAGCCGTCCGATATGCCTGCCGTCATTCAAAGGCTTTTAAGATATATGACGGCGGCATACACTAAAACCGGTGAAATGCAAAAAGTTGAAGATATCAATCAATTACTCAATATTCTAAACAGCTTTTTTAATCTGTAAAAATGCAAGAACAAAATACAAGAAAAATTAATTATCCGGTTATGATTGCCGGTTTGCTTATGATTATTGCATCCGCAGTAAATTACAGTTTGAACGATGATTTTGTCAGTTTAGGTATCTTTGTTTTTGCCGGGCTTGGCTTTTCCTTGCTGGGTGTGGCATCCGCATTTAGGCCAAACAATCGGAAACGCATCTCTCGATATGCCTATATGTTTTTTACACTTTCTTTATTAATTTTGGCTTATTGGTTTTTACACGGAAAAATGGATATTATTTAAACCAAGCATTGAGTATTGAATGACAAAAAAAACACCGCCATACTATTTTTTCCGCATCCTCTTAACGGGTTTCTTTATTTACGGAATGCTTATTTTTCCGTACTACAGTATATTAAGGCTTAATCAGTTTACGGCTGTAATACCGGAAACTGAACTTAACAGCCTTAAAAACGATATTGAAAAAGCAAAAAGCGGCATCCATAGCCACACAAAACCCGGCGAAAACATCGAAAAAATTTTCAAAGAAAATCAAGTTCAACTCCGGACACAAAAATTTCAAAACATTCTTGCAGTTTTTCTTATTTTATTAGTAACAGCCGCTAACATTCCGGTTAAAATTTACTTTCGGAAAAAACGTAAAAAGCAAAGCATTCCCCCCAAAATATCCGCCTATACAAAACGCTATATACGCCGGCTTCCGCTCTTTAACTCAGCCGTTTTATTTTTGCCTTTGATTTTGGGTGACTTTCTTGTTATCAAAGAAATAATATCACTTCCGGATTATCCGAACGAGTTTCTGTATAACGAAAAGCACTTGGTTTTCGTGCATATCATCGCATCGCTGCTTACGGGAATTTTTATTTACTATTGGCAAAAAAACCGTTTGCAATTTGTGTATTTAGAACATATTTTCCCGCCGGAAGAGTTACAAACCGTAGCCGACTCAAAACACAGAAATAAAGTGAGCCGATACTTTTGGGCCGTCAACCTGATTACCATTCTTTTTCCCATTATAATGGTAAGTTTTTATCTTTCAACAAGCATCACGCAATTCAGCCAATTTGACCGTCCGGATTTCAGCCCCGAACAAAAAGAAATACTTTTTAACGAAACCATCAGCATAAAAAGGCTGATGACTCCAGAAAAATACATGAAATACGGCATGTTCATAAATGCCGACAATACCTACATCATGCTTTGGGGGCTTTTACAAAGCACCATCTCGGCACTTATTTTTTTGGCTTTCTTCATCACCTGGTCGGTACGCCTTGTGGTAAAACCCATAAACGAACTGCTGGCCAACATGCAAGCAACCGGAAAAGGGAATATGGGCATATACGGCATTGTAAGAAGCAACGATGAAATCGGACAGTTGTCAGCCGAGTACAATAACATGTCGGAGCGGCTGAAGAACTATTTTGATGAAGTAAACGACCTGAATAAAAATCTGGAGCAAAAGGTTATAGAACGCACCCGAACAATCAGCGAGCAAAAAGAAGAAATTGAAAGCCAAAGAGATAATCTGATTCATAAAAACAATGAGATTGAAGCTCAAAACGAAGAAATAATACAACAACGCGATATACTGTCGGATCAGAAAAAAGAAATAACCGACAGTATTGCATACGCACAGCGCATACAAAATGCCGTAATGCCTGAGAATACTGCTTTTGGCAAGGAGCGCTGCCTGGTTTTTTTCAAACCCAGAGATGTAGTTAGCGGTGATTTTTATTATTTCAATAAAAAAGATAAGCTGAAAATATTTTCTGCCGCCGATTGCACCGGGCACGGCGTACCGGGTGCTTTTATGAGCATGCTCGGAATTTCTTTCCTCAACGAAATCGTACAAACACATCCGCCCAAAGCTTCCGTAATTTTGGAAGAACTGCGAATGAAAGTAAAAAAATCGCTTCGACAGTACACTCACGATGCCCGCCAAAAAGACGGAATGGATATGGCGCTTTGCATACTGAACGAAGAAACCGGACAACTACAATATGCCGGTGCGTATAATCCTCTAATCATTATCAGAAATCAAACTTTAATTGAACATAAAGCCGTTCGGAATCCAATCGGAATTTATCTGAAAGAAAAAGCATTTCAGAATATTGAAATCGATTTGCAAAAAAATGATATGGTTTATCTCTTTTCAGACGGATACCCGGATCAGTTTGGAGGAAAATCCGGCAAGAAATTTAAAACTAAACGATTTAAAGAATTGCTCAGATCCATTGCCGAACAAAGCATAACCCAACAAAAACTAAGCTTGGAACACAGTTTGGAACAATGGAAAGGCAATTATGAACAAACCGATGATATAATTATTATCGGAATACGTATCGAATGAAATCCTTTTTACAAACTATAAATTTTTAACATTATGAAATACCAATTTAAAACATTTAGCCTGCTTATTGTGGCTGTGTTGTTTTTTCAGCTTTCGCTGAATGCTCAAAAATCCATGCTCAAAGTTGAGAACTATGAGTTGGACAACGGCCTCACGGTAATTTTAAACGAAGACCACACTAAACAAAAAGTATTCGGCGTGGTGGCCGTAAAAGCCGGAGCCAAAGACGACCCGGCGGATGCCACCGGAATGGCTCACTACCAAGAACACATGCTGTTTAAAGGCACCCAAGAACTGGGTACCGTTAACTGGGAGGAAGAGAAAAAGTATATTGACGAAATCTTTTCGCTTTACGATGAACTCGGTAAAACAGAAGATGAAGAAAAACGTGCCGAAATTCAGAAAAAAATTAACGAAGCCTCTCTAAAAGCCAATGAATATGCCATACCCAATGAGCTCAGCAACATCATAAAAGCCATGGGAGGCACTTCGCTGAATGCCGGAACCGGTTGGGATCAAACCCTCTATTACAATGCATTTCCTCCCGGGGAAATTGAGCGCTGGTTGGATCTTTACAGCCACCGTTTTATAAATCCCGTATTTCGCGGTTTTCAAGCTGAATTGGAAGTGGTTTATGAAGAAAAAAACTTGTATAACGACCGTTTCCAAACGCAACTGATTGAAGCATTTAACCGCAATTTTTACAAAAATCATCCCTACGGGCAGCAGACGATTATCGGAACCGCCGATGATCTTAAAAATCCGTCGCTTACCAAAATGTACCAATTTTTCAAAACTTGGTATGTGCCCAACAATATGGCTTTGGTGATAACCGGTGATTTCGATACCGAAAAAATCAAACCCATTATAGCCGAAAAATTCGGTCGATTGGAAACTGCTGAAATACCCGAAAGAAAAGTATATGAAGAAGCGCCTTTTGAAGGCCGTGAGTTTTTTGAAGACCGTTTAAGCCCCATTAAAATGGGTATTCTGGGTTTTAGAACCGTTCCTTCCGGACATCCCGACGAAACGGCTTTAAATATGGCCAATAAAATTCTCTCAAACCGCAACCAAACCGGTTTATTAGACAAACTTGCCATTGAAAACGAACTTTTGGGAGCTTTTGCTTTTCCCATGATTCAAAACGACCACGGCGGTACGCTGTTTATGTTCATACCAAAAATTATGGGACAAAGCCTTGAAGACGGCGAACAATTAGTGTTGGAAAAAATTGAAATGCTTAAAAAGGGTGATTTTTCCGATAAACATTTCGAGGCCGTTAAACAAGACACATACACCGACTTTGTAAGAGGCTTGGAAAGCTTGGAAAGAAAAGCAACACTCTTTGCATCCGTTTATATGCGCGGGCAAGATGTGGATGACTACCTGAACCAACCCGAAAAGATAAAAGCCGTCAGCAAACAAGATATTATAGACGCAGCCAACAAATACTACGGTGACAACTACTTGGCTTTCCACTCCAAAATGGGATCGCCCGATAAAGAAAAAATTGAAAAACCCGGCTACGAACCTTTAATTACCAATACTAACAAAAAATCAGAATTTGCCAAACGCTTTGAGGAAATTCCGGTTATGAATACCGAAATCAAATACATTGATTTCGACAAAGATCTTGCTTCGGCCAAAGCCAAAAACGGAACACCGGTATATATAGCCGAAAATACGATAAATGATATTTTTTCGCTGGAATATAAAATTGCTCACGGCGAACTGAAGGAACCACTCTTAAAATACACCGCCCAACTAATGAGCCTTGCCGGTACCGAAGACAAAGACGTAAATCAAATAAAATCTGAATTTGCCGCATTGGGAAGCTCTTACAGCGTTTCGGTAAACGATGATTATTTGAGCATACGGCTTAACGGTATTGAAGAAAATCTGGAAGCATCTTTAAAACTGCTCAACGAACTGCTTACAAAAACACAGATTGAGCAAGAAAAGATTCAGACCGTTGTGGAAGGCGAGCAATCCGTCCGCAAAATGGAAAAATCGGAACCCGATAATGTAGCCTCAGCACTTTTTGAATACATTAAATACAAAGATGAATCAGACTACATCAACCGACTGACAATAAAAGAAATAAAAAAATTAGAAACGGCTAATTTAGTTGAGAAACTCAATGAAGCATTGGGCTATGAAGCCGAAGTTTTCTTTGCCGGCAAAACCGACAAAAACGATTTTGTGAAATTGGTAAACAATTATCTCACTTTCAGCAAAGCACCCAAAGCATCGGATGCACCCACTGAGCAAAAAGTTGAAGCATACACCGAAAATACGGTTTTCTTGGTGGACAAACCCAAAGCACTGCAAAGCAAAATTTTCTTTTTAATCAACGGGAAACCTTATGACTTAGAAGAAAAACCGGCAATAGAAGCCTTTAATCAATACTTCGGCGGCGGATTTTCCGGTTTGGTATTGCAGGAAATCAGAGAGTATCGCTCCATGGCCTATTCAGCGGCTGCTTTTTACAACGCTCCCGCAAAAGAAGGTTTCAATACCATATTCTACGGATACATTGGTACGCAAGCCGACAAAACCGTAAATGCCATTGAAATTTTCAATGACTTGGTAAGAGACATGCCTCAAAAAACGGAACGTACCGAAATGATTGCTCACTATCTTAAACAATCGGCACTAACGGCCACGCCTTCTTTCCGCCAATTGGCACAACAAGTAAACCGTTGG
This sequence comes from uncultured Bacteroidaceae bacterium, assembly GCA_964472505.1. GTDB lineage: Bacteria > Bacteroidota > Bacteroidia > Bacteroidales > JAADGE01 > JAYEIA01. The sequence continues at coordinate 9,875 of CAYYQW010000106.1, forward strand.
CAAACCGAAGGTTACAAAGAAGATCCGCGCAAAATGAAAAGCGAATTTTACGAATCGCTGACTTTTGATGATATACTGAAATTCTACAAAGAAAACATTCAAGACAAACCTATGGTAATAGCCATAGTAGGCGATAAAGATATGATGGATGTTGAAAAACTCAGTGAATTCGGAACCATAAAAGAAAT
>CAYYQW010000107.1:0-9704 GCA_964472505.1 uncultured Bacteroidaceae bacterium
ACACAAGGGGTGGGCGGGTGGGAATAGACAGGCGGAGCCGTTGCGAGCGGAGCATGGCACAGGGCAAGAGAGCCGCGATAGCGCCTTGCCCTGCCGGGCGGTTTGGCGGAATTTTTTGCATTTTTCTTGCAAAAATTATGACAAACCGGTGCCGCAGCGACCCGCAGGCTCGCCTATACTGCAAGCGGTTTACGCCCGTAATAAATTTGTGCCTTTTTAGGCACACCATATAAGGGTTCGGGCGGAAAAAGTAGCTTGCTGTGACGAAGCCCGGAGCCACTACCACAGAAAAAAGGCAATGTGTGCAAAGCTTTGCACTAAAATTGCCGGTGCTATGCAAGGCTGCTATGTTTTTTTTAGCTTTTATTTTTTTGTAAAAGCTCAAAAAAACATAAAGCACCCGCAGGGCTTGGCCTTGCAGAGCATTTTTTGTGGTTGGGAGCGTAGGGCTGAGGAACGCCTTATAACCTGCAGACAGTGTCGGACTCTGAGCGGGCTTAATTGAAACCGGAACCATACGGACTGCTCCGGCTTATCAAAGTTTTAGCGAAAAACGGAGGTACGGAGTTTTTTGATGAAATTTTGATGTGCCGGTTTATCGTGCACGTAAGTTTATGGGGCAAAATAAAGAAAGCCTCTTTGCCCAAAACGGAAAAAAGTTGTTTCACCTTTTGTGAAGCTCTTTTTTTTGGTTTGGGGAATGGGGCGGGAAATGATATCAATTACTTTAAATCTATCTTAATGATTGCTGCTTTTGAAAAATTTTTCTGCAAGAGATTTGGGGTCAATTATTGGTAAAAATATATCAGAAAACTTTGTTCCTTCTGCATTTCGTGCTATCAATGCTCTTGAGTGGGTAAAAGACAGACTGACAATTGTTGTTAACATAGCATCCGGGATATTGTAGGTTTGGGGTGTATCCTCTGATTCAAATTTATCTAAATCAGGAATTGAAAATATATTTCCCGTTCGACTACTCATAAATATTTTGTCGTCAGATTTTTTGAGAAAGCTTATTTCCAATACTAATTCTATTGTGCTGTCGGATTTATTAAATTGTAAGCTATGTTTCATTTTTAGCCCAATCTCCTTTCCGGGATCAATAGATTCATCCACAGAAAATGCCAGATCTTTAATTTTTTTTATCCCAATTTGAAAAGTTGTTTCTTTTTTCATCTGTTTAAAAAGTTCAATCTGTTAATACAATAGAAACTATCAAAAGTCCTATGAAGCCAAGTCATCCATAACTGTTACAGATTCTGTTTTTTTAGAGATTTTCCTAAAGTTGCCGGTTCCTGATTGAGTACTTATTACGTGATAGTCAATCGGAATAACTTTAGCTTGTTCATTTTCTTTTGCAATATCATCCAACGATTTGAAAGTTATTTCCGGGACAACACCAATAAAGGTAGCCAATTCTATTAATTTTTTTAACGTAAAATTAAAATTACCATTTATTATTTGAGAGATATAACCTTTGGAAACGCCAAGCCTTTTTGCCAATTGACTCTGGTTAAGATCTTCTTTTTCCATATATGCCCATACCTGACGAAAAATTTCATTTTGAATTGTCTCAAGCCGGTATTCGGGTGTTTTTATTAAATCTTTGTACTTCAGCATGTTGTTTTTCGTTTTTAGGATTTTTGTGAATTAAAATATTCTTTTTTGATATTCCGGAACCGCTTAATATCTTTTTTTTGTGATGTTTTTTTGCCACCGTAAACGATAATTCTACCGGTATGCTTTTCATGAAACAAATAAATTCTAAGATGTTTCGTTTTTATTTCAAATTCCGTAAGCGTTTCATTTTGAGGTGTAATATTTCTAAATTTAGTTTTTGGAAGAAATTTATTTTCCGAAACTTCCTGCATTATTGTTTGTGCTTTTCTCAATTCCGATTTTAAATTTCCTGATTGTTCTATTTCACCCCAAAACTCATCAAACTGACACTTTCCGTTTATTTCAAGTTTAAAAAATTCAATGTGGCCGGTTATTTCCGGAATATTTCTTATTGCAAAATTACGCATAATTTTTGAAAAAGTTTAGCAATAACTAAACAAAAGATGTTTTCTTTTGTTAATTTTCTACAAAAATACTTGATATAGGGCAAAAATGCAATCTTAGTTTTTATCAAAACCTTTTAATTCGTCCTAAATGATCTATTATCATGGCATCCGCAGGGAACTAAAGTATTGTGGGCTGCTTTCGACTCTTGATAGCTGCAGCAATCAATGGAGGAACGCAGTGATTGATAAAACTTTGATGTGCCGGTTTATCGTGCACGTAAGTCTATGGAATAAAATAAAGAAAGCCTCTTTGCCCAAAACGGAAAAAAGTTGTTTCACCTTTTGTGAAGCTCTTTTTTTTGGTTTGGGGAATGGGGCGAATCCTACTTAGAATGATTTCAAATTGTTAAATTCAAAAAAAATGAAAAAGAATATCGTTCTGCCAATATATCTGCAAAATATTTCGTAAATTGGTAGCGAAATTTATTCGCATAAGTAAACATTTTTGTTTCACTTTTCGAAATTTTGAAATTGCGGAAAACTCATTACTTCAACAGGATGTTGAGAAATGTTGTGAAAACTCTCTCTCACCACCAGAAGATTAAAAGGTTCGGATACAAAATGTATCTGAACCTTTTCTTTTTTATGCGTTTTCCTGATATATTTCTTGCTAAAATTTGAAATTTATAAAAAAAAATTGCTTTTTATAAAGGCAACCAAACATATTTTTTAGTATTTTTGTAATGACTATGAAAAACTGTAATCAAAAAATCCGAATTTTTTGAATTTTAGCCGATAATTACAATTTCATAACAAACCCGTAAAAGCAATCATACTATGAAAAACACAGAAAAAAGAAAGAAAGTTTATGACTATTTGAAAACCGACTATAATGAGGAGCTCTCGGAACAGGAACTTATAAAATGCCTCCGAAAAAAAATCAATAACGGAAAAATCAACGGGATAGTACACATGCAAGACAATACAGTAAAGGGGGCTTTACTGCTGGCTGAGTTGGCCGAAAACATTTACAGTGAAACACGCCGAGAAGTACAACAAAAAGACCGAATAATAAAACACAAGCAAAATCGCCTGAAAGCAATACACCAAGAAAAACTACACGATAAAAAAGAGGCTTTCAAAAAAAATGCAAGTCCTAAAATTCATCTGCTTTTTTACATCTTTGCCGGTGTCAGTATTTTGGCTTCACTATTATATTCAGGCACGGAACTAATCCGGAAAATAGGAAGCGGTGATTTCGGCAAATTGGCAGCCGGAGCAGTTATTATATTCTTTATAATTATTTTCGCTTACATTATACCGGCGATTTTGCGTTCGCAGCTAAAAAAAGGATTGGCCGACAAAGTATGTTCTCATGAGTTTTCAAGCGAATTGGCAACCAAATCGGAGGAATTCACGGACAAAGGAAGCACCGAATACATTGAAAAACAACTTAATAAAGGTGAAGGTTGTATTTACTTTTTAAAGAAAAAGCTTTTCAGCCTCTACAATTATGCAACCTTTTCTCAGCTTAACGATATTTTTACGGAGAAACTTATGAGCGAAAATATCATTCGTCCGGTTTATAAAAAAGCTAATACCAGAAAATTCCGCTTGTATTCTTTTGAAGAAGATAAAAGCATAATAAGCAAATAAATCAGATAAAAAACATACTGCTATGAAAGTGCTTTTTGAAGCACCAAAGTCAGTTCTTCAAACTGTTTCGGGCTGAGTTGTTCAGGACGTAAAGTCATAAAGGGGTGATCCAATACTATTTCTCCCAAAATGGGTTTGAGGGAATTTCTAAGCATCTTTCGGCGCATACCAAAAGCGGTTTTTACCGTTTTGAAAAAAAAAGCCTCATCACATTGCAAAGATTTATCGGGAATGCGCTGCAAACGTAACACAGCAGAATCGACATTGGGCGGCGGGCTAAATTTTTCGGGTCCTACGCTAAAAAGCAATTCGGCGGTATAAAAAGTCTGAATAAACACACTTAAAATGCCGTAGGTCTTATTCCCGTGAGAAGCCACGATGCGCTGTGCCACTTCCTTCTGAAACATTCCAATCACCGACTGCACTACCCTTCTGTGTTCAAGCACTTTAAAAAGTATGGGAGCCGAAATATTGTATGGGAAATTACCGATTAAATCCATGCCCTCAGGGAATTTATCAGTTAAATTGAATTGCAAAAAATCTCCGTAAATAATTTTATCTTTCAAATCGGGAAAATGCTCTGTCAGGTATTCAACCGATTCGCTGTCAACCTCAACAGGATACAATTTTTTTGACTTAGGAATCAGAAATTGCGTAAGCATTCCCATTCCGGGCCCTACTTCCACCAAATTCTCGGCAGAATCCTCAGAAATCGAATCAGCCACTCGGGCGGAAATGCTCTCATCTATTAAAAAATGTTGTCCTAAGCGCTTTTTTGGCCTTACCTTCATAACTTTCTTCTTTTTTTGAAAAATCCGCACAAAATCATCTAATAAGCAGATTTCTGTTTCGGCAAAGATAATAAAACACACAATATATTAGGCCTAAATGAAAAACAAGAAAGTAATTTCAAAAAAGATGTTAAAACGCTTCGATATATTTCCGCTCTCAGTCTTTCTTTTGTATTTTTGCGCTATATCAATAAAAAACAAGCATGGCCGGAAAAAATATATTGTGGATTGATGATGAAATTGATTTATTAAAAATGCACATTCTCTTCCTAAAAGAGAAAGGACACCATACCGAAACGGTAAGCAATGCCCGTGATGCCATTGAGATTCTGAAAGAAAAAAGTTTCGACATTATTTTTTTGGATGAAAACATGCCGGGGAAATCGGGCTTGGATGTATTGCCCGAAATAAAGTATCTGCGCCCGGCGGTACCCGTGGTAATGATTACCAAAAATGAAGAGGAAAGCATAATGGATGAGGCTATCGGCGATAATATCGACGATTATCTTCTGAAACCGGTAAACCCGAAACAAATAATTCTTTCCATAAAAAAACACGCTGAAGGCAACCGCATTGTAACCGAAAAAATAAGAGAAAGATACCAAAGTACTTTTAGGGAACTGAGCCTAAAAATTGGCGAAATGCGCACGGCTGATGATTGGAAAGAAATGTACCGCGAATTAATTTTCTGGGAAATGGAAGTGGAGCGCTCCAACGAGGCCATGCTAAGCGAAATGCTTCAAAATCAGATGGAAGAAGCCGGCCAGGCTTTCAGCAAATTCATAAAGACCAATTACCAAAGCTGGTTCAATGAAAAAGCGGAAAAAAGGCCGCTAATGGTTACCGACTTTATGAAAGAAAAAATAAAGCCGCTGACCGATAAAGACGAAAAAGTTGCCGTCATTATGATTGACAACCTGCGCTTTGACCAATGGCGGATGATTCGCCCGCTTGTTGAAACCATAATGCCGGTTATTAAAGAAGAAATGTGGTACACCATTTTACCCACAACCACACAATATGCTCGTAACAGTTTTTTTGCGGGACTGATGCCCTCCGAAATCGAAAAACGATTTCCGCAATACTGGAAACACGATCATGAAGAAGGCTCAAAAAATAATTTTGAAAAAGAATTACTTCAGGAATTTTTTGAACGCTATCGGCGAAAAGTCAGTATAAGCTACGAAAAAGTATTAGAGTATAGCTACGGTCTTAAAGTCAACGAACGTTTTAACCAAATAATAAAAAACGATGTATCGGTAGTGGTATATAACTTTATTGACATGCTTTCTCATGCACGCACCGATAATAAGATGGTTCAAGAGCTGGCTTTTGATTTGCAACAATACCGAAATCTTACAAAAGCTTGGTTTGAAAACTCTCCGCTTTGGGGGTTTCTTCAAAAACTATCCAAAGCGGGCATTCGAACATTTATAACTTCAGACCACGGAAGCATCAACATCAACAATCCCGTAAAAGTAGTTGGTGATAAAGAAACGACAACCAATCTGCGCTACAAAAGCGGCCGAAACCTGAAATATAAGAAAAAAGAAGTGTATGAGATAACCAAACCCGAAAGCGTCGGTTTGCCAACGGCAAATATCAGCCAATCCTACATTTTTGCTAATAATAATGACTTTTTTGCCTATCCCAATAATTACAATTACCATGTACGTTATTATAAAGACACATTTCAGCACGGCGGTATTTCTCCCGCCGAAATGTTGGTGCCGGTAATTGAGTTAAAAAAAGATTAAATATTCAGATACTAAAGCATGAAATCCTATACCATAAAAACAGAATCGGAACTGGACGCAGTTGCACAAGATATCCTGCAACAGAATAACAACAAAACAGCGGTCTATGCCTTGTACGGAAAAATGGGCAGCGGAAAAACCACACTTATCAAAGCCTTTTGCCGCGCTCTGAATTGTACCGAACCGGCAACCAGCCCCACTTTTGCCATTATAAATGAATACCTCAGCCAATCGGAACAAAAAATATTTCATTTTGATTTTTATCGAATAGAAAGCCCTGAAGAAGCCTACGACTTAGGCTATGAAGAATATTTTTACGACAATTCAGCCATCAACTTTATAGAATGGCCCGAGATGATTGAACACTTATTACCCGAAAATCACATCAAAATAGAAATACAAGAAACCAAAAATAAAATACGAGAAATAAAGCTTAAATAATAAAAATAAACGCTGTTAAATCCGTCTATATCAAAACCAAGCATACACAAAAAACGACCAAACGAATGACACAAACAATAGAAGAGCTCAAACAAAAACTTGAACAGGCAGAACAATCGGAAGATAAAAGTAACAAAGAAAAAACAGAATTCCTATATGAAATATGCCAAAAACACATCGAAGAAGAAGCATACGAAGCAGCTGTCGAATATGCCAATAAAGCGATTCAGGAGCTCAAAAACATGGATGATAATAAAGAGCTGAAAATAAAAATCATAGACAAAGCTGCCGAAGCTTATTCAAAGCAGGAAACATTTGATGAAAGCATAAGTTTATTTCTGAACCTCACCGAAAGTTTTCCGCCGGAAAGTCCGGAGCAAGCAAGAGTGTTTTACCATACCGCATATTTTTTTCTGAGCCGAGAAAAATTCAGCGAAGCCAAAAATTATTTTATACATGCGGCTGATATTTATGAAAACACACACAAGCATTCCGAACTGGCCGACACCATTCATGCCTTAGCCAACAGCTACGCCATCGACAAAGCATACAATGAAGCTTTGTTGAACTACGAAAAAGCCATCGATATTTTTGAAGCCAATAATCTGCTTAATAAAGCTTACAAGAGTTTTCTGAATATCCGGATCATGCATAAACAAGCATCCACTCCCAAAAGCTTTTTAAAATACTGCAAAAAGAAAATCAAAACATATAAACAACGCCCGGTGCAGGCCTATATACTTCAGGAAATTGCTTTAATATACAATACCTACAGCAACAAAAAACAAGAAGAAAAATATCTAAAAAAAGCCATAACAGCAAAAGAAGAAGCCGACATAACAGCTGAATTGGGTTTAGCCTACGGCATGCTTGCCGATTTTTACGACAACCGCGGAGACGACCAAACTGCAGTGTCATACAATCTGACAGCAGCCGAGCTGATGATTGAAAATGCAGAATACGAACAACTCGGCCCGGTGATGAATTTTCTGGAGCACTCTAAAAATGAAATGGACAAAAGTCAGGCAACGAAATACCAAGAACTGCTTGAGAAAGTAAATGACAAAGACATAGCTATTGAGCTGTAACATAATCGACAAAAGGCTGTGAGTAGTTTCCCAATCTTTTTCAACAATCTTTTTAGAGCGTTTGCACTTCTGCTTTTTTTTGTACCTTTGCCTGCGAAAAGTATAAACAGCATATATGCAAAAAGATATCCTAATACAGTACATAGGAAAAGATAAACGATATAATGTTTTTGAAGAAGGCGTTGATCAGGATGTCATGGAATATTTTCATGAATTCAAATCCATATTGACCGATGATGATTTGCTGGTGGATGATCCAAACAGTGACATCAACGAACTCTTCGAGACTGATTTGCCTTTTGATTATATTAAACTGTTATTGGTGCGGCTCAGCAATATTGAAAACATTGAAGCTTACAGAGCACTGCAGGCTTATGCCGACAAAGCCGAAGGCGAAATAAAAAAATGGGCCGTTATTGCCTGCCAGCAGAGCCGGGCTCTTATAGAAGGCTCGCTCACCGACGACGAAAAAGTATTCATCATAAGCGGACTGGGCGGGAAAGCCAATATGTTACGCTATTTTGCCATAATCAATACGCCTGATTTTGAAACAATTACCGAATGGCAAGCCGATATCATCAAAAAAGAATTAATGTACAGTGCCGATTTACGTTCAGCCGAAATTGAAGATATTGAGACTCACGATACCTTTGTTACCGTAAGTTGTCTTTTGCCTGTAGATAAAAGCGTAGCTGATTTTTTCAAAACCACTGTTGATAATATTAACGAACTCGGAAATTTTCTTTCAGAAATTATTGTTGTTACCAATACAAAAAAATTCTCGCCCGAAGAAGTAAAAACCTACTTGCGCGAAGGCCCGGAAGCATTGTTTGAAGGTGATCCTTTTGATTCGATAATGGATGGCGAAGACCCATTTGGAAAAGATGATTCAGAGGATTTCTACAACGATGATTTTTACGATGACGACGATGATGATTTTTAAAAAACAAAATTAATATAACACTTGATATCAAGCCGCAAATATAATAAATCTTGCGGCTTTTTTTGAATATCATTTTAAAAAGATATTCAAAAAATAAATCGTAACTTGCCGAAGCAATTTATTCCTTAAAAATACAACTATGGTTTCTCTCACTATTTTGCTGCTCGCAGGCGGAGCTTTCTTAGTAATCGGCCTTCTGATTTACCTCATCGCAAAACGCATGGAAGAAAAGAAAAACGAAAAATTCGAAAAACGTGATTATTAATACAGTTTTTTTTAAAACACCGACTTCACTAAGTGCTTATTAAGCTTTTGTCGAAATGCTCAGCTCCTGATTAGCCCGAAGGCTAAGCCTGACAAAGCCGGTAACACAATTTGCCAAACTCGCTTCAATAGCGGTTTAAAAGATTCGACAGACTAAAAAAACTTTTGAATTAGGCACTTTACTAATACTGACAAGTCCTTGATTGACAATTATTACAAAAAGTTTTAATTAGAAGAAATGTTTTCATCATGCAGAATGTGAACTACAAAAATTGATTTTTCTCGCATCTTGTTGTAATCAATCCCCCTGTCCCCCTTTTCTAAGGGGGAACCGCATATTTAAACAATATGCTGTACTTTTATATCCATGCGCCTAATTCAAAAAAACTTTTATCTCAAAAAAACAAAAGCGAGTTGCCACAAGGACAACCCGCTTTATATTTTTGCTTTTTAAAAAAGCTTAGTTATTTTTTGATAACTTTAGTAATGCTCGATTTTCCGTCAACATCGGTAGTTTTTACAAAGTAAACACCGCTTGTTAAGGACTCTGCACTAATAGTCATTTGATTTGCAGAAGCATCACGCGACATTACTTTTTGTCCGATAATGTTCAGAACTTCAACTGATTTAAGTGTAGTTTCCGAGCTAATGTTGATTTCGCCGTAAGTCGGATTCGGGAATACACTTACTTTACCGGCTTCAATAGTATTTACGCTCGAAGCCTCTTCTACTACTACATTGTCCACTTGAATGGTTGT
>CAYYQW010000108.1:0-9570 GCA_964472505.1 uncultured Bacteroidaceae bacterium
ACGAACAACATCACTTAACAAGCTGATAATCTGTTCAGGGGTCAGGAGTTCTGAAACTGCAACTTTGGCAAAGTTTAACGAACTCCGAAAAGCAAAACTCGAAATGATAGAAAAAGCTTGGCATCCGTTTTTTTGGTCGCCGTTTATTTTGGTGGGGGAATAGGGTATTGAATTGTATTTTTAAGTTTTAGACTACAATATTGGTTTGTGTTTTTAATTTTTTACTCTTAATATTGTCCTGTATTTTTTAACTTTCAATTATATGAAACGAAACATTGATAAACATCTTTTATATTGGAAACAAGATAAAAACAGAAAAGCTTTACTTTTAAGAGGTGCAAGACAAGTTGGTAAAACATATTCCGTGAGGCAATTAGGAAAAACTTTTAAATATTTTATCGAAATTAATTTTGAGTTAGACGAAGATGTAAAATATTTTTTCGAAAACTCAATAAATCCACAGGATCTAATTGAAAAAATTTCTGCTTATTATCAAATTCCGGTAAAAAACGGTCAAACGCTTTTATTTTTTGATGAAATTCAAGAATGTACCGAAGCTATTAAATCGCTCCGTTTTTTTTACGAAAAAATGCCGGAATTGCACGTAATTGCAGCAGGTTCGTTATTAGAGTTTGCTTTGAGTGAGATTTCGTCTTATGGTGTCGGCAGAATAGAAACTCTTTTTATGTATCCGCTGAATTTTCTGGAATTTCTAAGGGCAATGAATGAAAACTCTTTGGTAGAAATAATTGAAAATTCAAATTTCAATAAGCCGATTGATTTGCCGTTTTTTAATCGCTTGAAAGATTTTTTGAAAACTTTCTTGCTGATTGGAGGCATGCCCGAAGTTGTTAGTAACTACATCAATAATAGAAATTTACAAACATGTCAAAAAATTATTTCAAACCTGATATTGACTTTCAAAGACGATTTTTTGAAGTACAGAAAACGCACACCGGTTGAATGTTTATCGGAGGTTTTCAATTCGATAGCATTTCAAACCGGTTCAAAGTTTATTTATTCCAACGTGAATACGAGTTCTACTTATAAAACGATGCAAAACGCATTGGATATGCTTGTTATGGCCGGTTTGGCATACAAGGTTTATCATACTTCGGCTTCGGGAATTCCTTTGGGTGCTCAAATAAATCAAAAAAAATTCAAAGTTCTGATTTTCGATATTGGAATTTTTCATCAAATAACCGGATTAGATATTTCACCAATTCTGACGGCTGAAAATGTTAATGCACTAAACAAAGGAAATATTGCGGAACTTTTTACCGGTCTGGAAATTATAAAAAATTCAAACTCTCAAATGCCCTATAATTTGTATTATTGGCACAGAGAAAGCAAAAGCAGTAATGCCGAAATAGATTACATTATACAACTGAATAACAGTATTTTACCGATAGAAGTAAAAGCCGGCACAAAAGGTCAAATGCAAAGTATGCACATTTTTTTAGACGAAAAAAAAATTGATTTCGGTTTAAGAATATCACTCGAAAATTTTTCCGAATACGAAAAAATTAAAACTGTACCTTTGTTTGCAATTGCTAATTTATTTAAAATCTAAAAACATAAAGCATCCGTGTCTTTGGAGATCGTTTATTTTGGTGGGGGAGTAACAATTTGAAAATGAAGTCAATTTGAAAATGAACATACCGAAGGCTTCGCTTGGATCGAAGCCTTCGGTATGGATATTTAGTTTTTCGGAAAATTTGATTGAGCATATCAAAAAATAACAATTACTTTGCAAAACTTTACCATAAAAAAACATTTGCTTTGAAACTAATTGATTTAACGAAACCTTTTTGGCAATGGGCCATACTAATATTTGTAGCGGCGCTTTGGGGCAGTTCGTTCATACTTATGAAACGCGGCTTGGAATCCTTTACACACATTCAGGTTGGGGCATTTCGCATGCTGTTTGCGGGTATTATTCTGCTGCCTCTAATTCTAAAAAAATTAAACCGACTAAAGAAAAAAGACCTTAAATCTTTACTGATTGTCGCTTTCATAGGCAATTTCTTTCCTTCGATTTTGTTTGCTTTGGCACAAACCAAGGTGGACAGCTCATTGGCCGGTATGCTAAATTCTTTGTTTCCGATAACGGCGCTTATAATCGGAGCATGGTTTTACGGTGCTCATGCCACCAAAAAAAGCATTATCGGTGTAATTGTAGGGTTATTAGGCTCTTTTGGACTTGTTTTAGGCAGTTCAAGCGACATTTTCAGCGGCGAGCTTTGGTACAGTGCTTATATTTTCTTAGCCACTGTATTTTATGCCATTAGTTTAAATGAAATAAAATTCAAACTCACCGATTTAAACGGTTTTACCGTTACGGCATTCACATTTTTGTTTGCGGCTCCCGTTGCCGGAATCACTTTGCTTTTTACCGACCTGCAAGCTTCTTTTGCACAACCGGAAGCAGATTGGTCATTGTTTTATATATTTCTGCTGGGGCTTTTGTCCTCTGCGCTTGCCTTGCTACTTTTTTATACTTTAGTAAGCTACGTGAGCCCGGTATTTGCGGCAGCCATTACATACATTATCCCAATTTTTGCGATTATGTGGGGACTTATTGACGGCGAAGACTTGGGTATTTTACAAATAATTTCAATGGGCGTTGTCTTTTTTGGCGTTTATCTCGTTAATCGACGAAAAACGCAAAAAAACTATCGGAAATTGTAAGCCGGTGTTTTCAAATAAAAAACGATTTTCCGCTATGTAAACGGCTAATACAAAGCAGATGAATATTTACATTTAAAACACTAATTATCAATCATTTAATCTCGTCATTTATAACCGGCTTCGACAAGCTCAGCCTCCGAAAATACCGTAAAAAACTGAGCATTTCGTCAAAAATTACACAAACACTTGTCACAGTCCTTGTGAAAATTTATAAAAACAGATAACCGGTAGATTTGAATCCTTAACTAACGCAAATTTTTAAAACCGGTTTCGATTTCATCGGCAATTCTTCGGAAAACCGTATCAAAATCTGCTTCGCCGTCTATTTCTGATACTTCGTGCACTTCTTTGTATTTTTCAATAACCGGCAAGGTTTTGTTTCGATGCTCTTCCAAACGTTTTACAATCTTTTGTGTACTGCTGTCGTAGGGCATTTGTTTGTCGGTCTTGCTTCGCTTATCCAGGCGGCGTATTAATTCAAGCGTATCTACTTGTATTTCAATTATTTTTGTAATGGAAGAACCGTGTTTTTTTAAAATTCCGTCCAAAATATATGACTGCACCAATGTGCGCGGAAAGCCTTTAAAAATAAATCCTTTCACTCCTTCTGAATGCTCAATTTTCTTTTCAATAAGCGGTACCACAATTTCGTCGGGCACCAATTCTCCGCTTGTGTATAATTTTTCGATGCGCTTGCCCAAGTCCGTTCCCTTCTGAACTTCCTCATCAAGCATTTTGCCGGTAGCCACAAATTCCAAATCATATTTTTTGGCAATGGCCAAACCCTGCGAGCCCCTGCCCGATCCGGGATAACCGAACATCACAATATTCATCAGCTTTTTACTCAATTCTTTATCAATCAGTTCACGAATGGATTCCTGAACTTCTTCTATCGATCGGTTACCTTTGAGCGACACATAATTTCCGCGCTCTTTATAAAAATCCAGCACCGGCAAAGTTTTCTCTTGGTATTCCCTAAGCCGGTTGCGGATAACGGTTTCATTATCATCGCTGCGACCGGATGTTTTTCCGCGTTCCAACAAACGCTTCACCGATACTTCCTCGGGTAATTCTATGCTGATAAGCAGGTTTAGTGTGGTATGCAGTTTCAACATCAAACCTTCCAAAATATAAGCCTGGATATAAGTACGCGGAAAGCCGTCAAATAAAAATCCGTTGGCATCCGGATTGTCCGTTATGGTTTTCTCAATAATTTGAACGATAATTTCATCCGAAACCAAGCCACCTTTTTTAATGATGCCTTTAGCTTCACGTCCCAAAGCTGTGTCGGCATCAATTTCTTGTCGAAGCAAATCGCCGGTGGATATATATATAAGCTTATATCGCTCGGTTAAAAATTTTGACTGAGTTCCTTTTCCTGCGCCCGGCGGGCCAAATAATGCAATATTTAACATGGTTTATCGTATTTTGTAAACTATTCAAACTGCTTTCAAACAAGAAAGATAAGCATTTTTTTGAAAATATAATAATCTCGTCTTTGCAATAAGCCGAAAATCCGGATAGAGAATAATCACTTGACTTAAGTAATGAAAGATATTGCAAATCTTTGAGATTTGGAATATCTAAAAATACGCCGAAATGCCAAACGGACGTATTTGGGCAGAATCTGAAACAAATGAAGGGAGTACTTTCTATGTATCAATTCCGGTTTTATAACAAAAGGGAAACGGATAAAAGGAAAAATTGAATTAGGCTCTTTGTTAATATTTGTATTATTTTAATTCACAGTCTTTACAAAAGTTATGATTTGCAAAAATGTTTCTGCGATTAAGCATGCAGGCTACAAAATATGTTTTTTTTCGCATTTTGATTCTATCAATCCCCCTACCCTTCCGAAATAATCGGAACAGGCTCTTCTCCAAGGGGGAATCCGAAAATTTCCGGTGTGCTGTAATTTCAAAATTTGTCGTATTCATGTGCCTAATTAAAAGAAAAATTCAGCTTAAAACTTGTATATATTTTCAAAATCCAAATCGGCCAGAGAGGTTTCCTCAAAAGTTTTTAGAAACTCTTTTTGAACACTTTTCCATGCATTATGCATGACGCAAGGGTTTTCATCGGAACAATGGTCAAAACCCATAATGCAGCCTTTGTACTTTTCCATGCCCTCAACGGCATCTACCACCTGCGAAAGTTTTATATTTTCGGGCTTTTCATCAAACAGGTAACCGCCGGTTCGCCCGCGAATACTTCGTATAAAGCCGGCTTTACTGAGTGTAGTCATCAAGCGCCGCAGATACTTATCCGAAATATTTAAGCTTTCAACCATTTCCGTAGCAGAATGTAATCGTTTGGGTTCCTTACTCATGTAGCTCATAATGCGCAAAGCATATTCCGATGTATTGGAAAGTATCATTGGTATTCTTTGATTTAAAACAAATTATAATATCCGGAAAAACCGGTTACAAGCTCCAAATTTATAAAAAAAAGCTGTCTGCAATAATAATTCGTATCTTAAGTTTTTATTTTTTGCTATTTTTGTAAAAAACATCGGGTATGAAAAAAATACACTTTTTAAAAAAGAACGACCGAATCCAAGCAAATATTTATATCAAATTATCGCTAAGCTTTTTACTGCTTTTCATTATATCCTGCGGTCCTACACCTGAGGATGCCAAAGCATACAAACAAAAGATTAACAACATACACAAAAATGTTGTGCTGGTTGCCGACAGCCTTGAGACGGCTTTTGAATCCTTTGATTCCACACAAATCAAATATGCCATGCACCGAGCCAATGTTGTCAGCCAAAAAGCCATTTCAGAACTTAAAGAACTGAAACCCATAACACCCGACAGCTTTTTGTTTAAAGCCACGGGACATTATTTTCAAACCTTTCGGGAAGTATTGGGCAACGAGTACCGCGAAAAACTTGATTTATATTGCATTCCCGATGAAAATTTCACTTTTGACGACCAAGAGCAAATTGAACGTCTGGATATGAAAAAACGGGAAAAACTCAGAACAGCAGCTCAAAAACTAAAGGATGCCGAAGCCAAATTTGCCGAAGAATACAACTTGCAAATTATTGAGCATTAAGCATTATACCCGCACCAAACCGCCCGGAGCGTATCTTCCGGCGTGCCGAAAAAAATAATTCACTGTTTTCGTAAGTGCAATACTCGGAGATTTCAATCTGTGTATCCGGAACACCGAATTGCCGCAACAGATAATGATTGGCGGCATATAAATCCAAGTGCTCTTTTTTGCCTTTGGGTGTGAAAATAAAATCCTGAGCTGCATAGCCATAGGCTTTATAAAAAGCGTCAGCCACCTCCCCTCCCACTTCATAATTTTCTTGCCGAACGGCCGGGCCGATACCGGCCAAAATATTCTCCGGCCGACTGCCGAAATTCTCTTTCATGGCTGCCAATGTATGTTGCAAAATTTTCTTAACCGTACCTCGCCATCCGGAATGCACCGCTGCTATTACTTTCTCTTTTTTGTCAAACAATAATACAGGCACACAATCGGCTGCAAAAACGAATAAACAGATTCCTTTGCGATTTGTAACTAATGCATCGGAATCGTTAAAACTGTAGGTATGCTCAGCAAAATTTTGGCAGTCGGAAGGATTGGCTATGCGTACTTTGTTGCTGTGTTGCTGATTTTGGAATACAAATTTTCCGGGAGAAATTCCTACGGCTTTGGCCAATGCTTCTCGGTTCTTTTTTACATGTCCGGGCTCATCGCCTACGGTGAAACTTAAATTCAAACTTTCGTAATCGCCCAGACTGTATCCGCCTTGCCGTGTGGATACAAAATGTGTGATTTCATTCTGCTCCGACAGATTGGAAAATCTCAGTAAAGGGCAGTTATGTTTATTGGTTATATTCATTGCTTTTTGAAAATCAGGTATTTTACTGTTTCGACCAAATTCGGGTATTCAAATTCAGCGCATCCACAATGCTTGTGAACTTTAACAGATAATTAAAACTCTTCATCGTATGTTTTAAGCTTGCATTAGGCCCATACCAACGCGGTTCAAACAAATCTTTGCGCAGAGGAACGGCCACAAACATTTTTGAATTTACGAAAGAGAATGCCGTTTTGAAACCGGTTTTATTTTTAAAATCAAGCATGCGTTCCATCATGGCGGGGGTCAGAATATAGCGCGCCTCAATCTGATTATGGCTATACACCCTAAATTCTTTTTCAAAAGCTGCATTTTCCATCTCTACTAATTTGCCGCGTCCGCCGCTGCCGCGTATTTTTTGAAATCTTCGAGCAAAATTGCCAAACACACGCTCCCAACGGTCAGATAAAACATAGGTTTCGGTTTTGAAATTTTTATGAAAATCAGCAATCAAAAATACTCCCCGAAAAATTGTACGCCATTTCTCTTTGGACTGTCCGTTTCCGTCGGTTGTAACGGTTTTATACTCGGCATGCAATTCGGAAAACATAATTTCGGTTTTGCCCAATACTCCGGCTATCAAATCTTCACCATCAACCCGGTCGGGCTTTCGGCTATGTATGCCGCTGCGTGTAAAATCCTGAGTAGAAACACGGTAATCGTAGCGATAATCCAAAGAAGGGTCAATGTATTTGACTATCTTATTGACTACTCGGGTTTTGTATTCGTGCCGTAATTCTTTTCTGATAACTCGCCGTTTGTATGAAGAAATCACCAACAGAATAACAAAAGGCAAACTTGCCGCAAGCCACCAATTCGGTTCTGAATTTTGCCAATCTAAAATAAAAAAAATTGAAGCCAAAAAACCGGCAATTAGAGTGATATTGGACAGAGTCAACCAATGCAATACCCTTTTTCGCTTATCGAACTGCTTTAAAACTTCGGTCAGTTCGCGTTCGTAATATTTTTTGAAATCTTCTTTGGGCATGCCCGAGAGTATCTGTGTTAAAACAACTTAAGCAGCTACGCATTAAACAAATCCTTTGCACTGATGTTTTGGCGTTCGGCTGCGGAAATTTCAAACACATTTTTACGCTTAAAGCCCAACATGCCGGCAACTAAGTTTGTGGGAAAAGTTTCCACGGAATTGTTATAATCCGTTACTACGGCATTGTAAGTTCGCCTTGCGGCAGAAATCTGCTCCTCAATTTCATTCCAGGAAGCTTGCAATTGGAGAAAATTTTCAGAGGCTTTCAAATCCGGATAATTCTCAACGGCCACCATAAGTTTGCCCATGTTTTTTGATAATTGATTATCGAGATATACTTTTTCCTCATCCGATACATCATCGCTCACCGCTCTTGAACGCAATTCGGTGATTTCGGTTAATACACCGGCTTCATGTTTCATGTATTCTTTCACGGTAGCTACCAAGTTGGGAATTAAATCATAACGCTGTTTGAGCATGGCGTCAATAGCGCCGAAAGTATTTTCAACGGCATTTCGCTTGCGCACCAATTTATTATAAATGCCAATGAGAAACAGCAAGAACAAAACGGCAACGGCCACATAGAGCCAAGAAGTATTAAAGGATTCCATAATTTAGAAAGCTTATGATTTAGAACTTTCAATTTTACAAAATCACGGCAAAACCGCCAAATTTATTTGCCCAACCGCAAGATTAACCGGTATCTCCAAAATCAGATATTATCTTAAGATACTGAAAATAATGCCGTTACATTTTATTTCGATGGTTACAATAATGAAGGCCGCCGGCAAAGGGTAAAATATTAGTGATGAGAAAAATGGTTGTTTGAAGGGGTTGAGGGGAAGTGAGTTTTTTGGGTGTGCGAAAAGCTTTATGGTATGGTGTCGTGCGGAATTACGAAGCGATAACCTGGCAGTTTACAGGGACTTTTTTTACGAACTACAAACGCTCGAAAACCACTGAAACCTTCATGCAGTATACCATGTGTAGCCGTTTCGTTGTTCATTTCGATTTTTTCTTATTGTCTATGTAAATATCATCGGATACTTTTTTCAGTGCTTTCATAAAATCTTTTTCATTAAGCGATTTTAATTGAATCTGTACAATATCTCTTAATTGTCGGTATCTTTCGGCTTTTTCAATCTGATTACGAATTAATATGGAATTAAGATTTTCCAAGTTCGCAAGTACGACAAGTTCATTGATGCTCGCAAAATCACGAATATTCAATCCTTTCGTTGCTTTATCAGGATTTGCCTCACGCCAATCTTTCGCTGTACATTTGAACAATGCAACATTTAACAAATCAGCTTCTTCGGCATAAATCAACCATTCTTTATCTTTGTCGTAGTTTTTCTCCGGCACAATACAATCTTTAACCGCATTCGTATGGATTTGATAATTGGTTTTTGTTAAAATCCGCTTCACATTCCATTCAAGGTTGTATTGGTTGCTTTCAATCTCTTTTAATCTTTGATACTCCTTAATCAGCAATAATTTGAACATTGGACTAATCCATGACCCAAACTCAAATGCCAAATCCTTGTGTGCATAAGTACCGCCGTATCTGCCCGATTTTGAAATTAGTCCAATTGCATTAGTAGCCTCAATCCATTTTTTTGGTGTCAAGTTAAAGCTATTTAAACCGGCTTGCTTTCTAAAGGTGTCGAATTCGACAGGTTTAAAATTCGGGTTATTTAATGTCTCCCATAATCCAATAAACTCAACAGTATTACGATTTCTCATCCAATTTCGGATATGGTCGGAACCTTCCTTACCTCTAACCATATCAGTCAAACTTATATAATCTTGCTCATCTTGTTTTACAATCGAAATGAGCTTGTTCTCAACTTCTATCTGTGATTTACTTGTCATTTATCCAAATTTGATTTTCACAAATATACAATTCTAATCTGACTTACTTTTTATCTTTGTACTTTCGCTTTTACAATGAACGCCAACGAAAACAGCTTGGCACCGGGGGGCTTTGCGGCTTGCGTAGTGAGGTGGCGAA
>CAYYQW010000109.1:0-9498 GCA_964472505.1 uncultured Bacteroidaceae bacterium
ATTCTTATGATTTTTATGATTTCTTATGATTTCTGAAATCACATAATTTCCGATCTCAGGTAAAAAAACTGTCGCACTTTTCAATTTTTTTTAAATACAAGTTCTTACCCCACTGCAAACTAATGTATAAAACACTATAAATCCGATTGTTATAGCTTTCTATGCTTATAAATCCGAAGAAAACGATTTTCCGTGGTATTGTGTTATTCAATTTAGCGACATTTACAGTTTACGGATAAAGTATCATAAATTACCGAGAAATGATACAGCTTTTATATAAAGCCAAAACACAGTTTTTGACTCTTTCGCAGCTAAAGAATAGCTGAAGAATCGAAGCACGAAAAAGGGTGAAAATTATTACTATCCGAATCACTTTGCCATCTTAGTCCACAATTTCTTAGCCTGTTCTTGCGAAAAAGCCAGAATTTCATCTTCGTTTACGCCTTGTATTTTACGGTCTTTTACCACAAGTTTTCCTTGCGAAACGGTATGGCGCACATGAGCGGCTCGCAGGCCGAAAATAAAGTGCCCGAGAAAATTGTCTTTTGTAAGCGGCGTGCCGGTTGGGTAATCAAGCACCACTAAGTTATTATCGGCATAACCTTCAAATCCGTTTTTGTTTATGTATTGGTCTGTATTTCTGAATCGGCGGTAAGCCTCCGGAAAATCAATATTATCAAACGGCTGTCCGGCAAAGAAAGCAGCCTGAGCGCTGCGCAGCATGTCGCCGTGCATACCGTCGGTGCCCATCATTATTCGTTTACTCAGCCCTTCCGACTTAAAAAAGCCCACATTATTATTCAGGTTGCTTTCGGTATTTTGCACCACCCAAGCCGGTGAATTTTTTAAGAGTTCCCGCTCTTTATTATTAAGGTGTAAACCGTGTATGATTAATGTTTTGGGCGAGTCTAAAAGCCCGAATTTGTGTAATCGTTCAATAACCGACATGCCGTAGTCTTTTTGGCAGTGCTGTTCATCGTATTCCGCTTCGGCTACGTGGATATGCGCACCGGTATTGTAGGTTTTCATGAGTTCGGCCGCTTTTTTCAGGCTTTCGTCTCCCACGGTAAATGAGGCGTGCAGGCCTACGAGGCCTTGTTGCTTCTTTAGGTTATTTTCACTTTCATTGATTCCGGCTTCAGCTTTGTCTTTGCCGTCACGGTCGGTTATTTCGTAGCAAAGCAGATGTCCCAATCCAAGCTCATCCAAAGCTTCCGAAATAATATCCAATGAGCCTTCAATGCAATTGGGCGAAGCGTGATGGTCGATGATAAAAGATGCACCGGCTTTGGCGGCTTCAATGCCTGCCGTGTATGCGCTTGCTTTAATACTGTCGGCATCTAAGGATTTATCGAGTGTCCACCAAACATATTGCAAAATCTCGTTGAAATTTTCGGGTATTTTTTTTGGTGCAGGCATGCCTTTGGCTAAAGCTGAATATATGTGGTGATGCCCTACGGCAAAGGACTTGGTTACAAACTGCCCTTTGCAGTCAAGTGTTTCGGCGATTTTGGCTTCAGCCGGTTTCGAGAAATGTATTTTTCCTCTATGGCCTTCTTCTGCAAAAATATCGGTTTGGGTCATTTTGAATTCGACAGGATCTATGTAAACGGTGTTTTTGAGATGTAACATACTGTAATTATTATTTGGTGTATGATTGCATTTGATTTTTGAATTCCTCGCGGTAAGTGCGGCCTACCGGAAGTGTTTTTATTTCTGTTTTGGTTTCGGTAGCGGTGTAAAATATAATCTTATTTTTAGCAATAATGTAAGAACGGTGTATTCTGATGAAATCGGGTTTAAGCAATTTTTCAAAATAATGAAGACGGGCTTTTGTTTTAATTACTTCCGATTTCAGAAAGATATTGACATACTCCTTATAGCTTTCAAGATAATAGATTTCCTTTTTTAGAATTTTTACCGTTTTATAGTTTTCGGTAACATAAATGGCTTTTGAGCCTTGCTCACTGTCTTTTGAATCGGCTTGGTGGTATTTTTTATATTTGGCAACGGCTTGGTTAAAGCGTTCTAAACTAATGGGCTTTACGATGTAATCCAAAACCGAAAAATCATAAGCTTTTGCAGCAAACTCACGCGAGCCGCTGACTAACACTACCTGAATGTTTTTGGAAATTTGAGAGATGAGCCCAAAGCCGGTCATTCCGGGCATGAGTATGTCCGCAAAAATCAGATCGGGTTTGAATTCGGCAACCGCTTCCAAAGCATTTTCTACGGAGGCATATTGCCCCAGCAGTTCTAAGTCTTCATTTAAGTTAGCATAATTACTTAAAAGTGACAATGAACTGAAATCATCATCAACAGTAATGCAGCGAATTTTTTCGGATTTTCTCATAAACATCTGATTAACAGCTTAAAATTGGGCTAAAATGCAGAATGAGTACAATTTAACATTCAATGACAAAAATACGTAATTTATTGACAACTGCAAGTTTTGTATTGACAAACGGTTTACTCTGCATGAGTTTTATCATATATTAGCTTTGAATTTTTTTAATAACTAAAAATGTGTGTATTATGAGAAAATCATTCTTAAGAGTTGTAAGTTTAATTTTAGTCGTAGCGGTAGGCTTCGTATCCTGCGAAGAAAAAGAAAAAGAAGAACTGTTCCAAAGAGACAGTTACGACAATGTTGTTGAAGCTACTTCCGAGAACGGAGCCATCATTGAAGATGCCTATATTGTAGGTTTCGATAAAAATGATAAAAGCTTTACCGGCTTGGAAAATCTTAAATCTTACGATGAGCGGCAAGCTTTTGTAAAAGAGCAGGTAAACAACTATCTGTCACAAAAAAGTTTGAGCGGTGTTACTGCCAAACGCTATTATTCTAATTCAATTATTGGTTTTTCTGCAACAATGACCAAAGATCAGGCCAATGAATTAAGGAAAGATCCTTCGGTAATTGTAGAGCCGGACCGTGTTGTAATGCTTCGTCCGCCTTGGGAAGATGACGGAGGCGACGATGGCGACGATGGCGGAGACGCTACACAAGAAGTACCTTACGGAATTGCACGTGTAAACGGTGGTGTTGACGGATCCGGTAAAACTGCTTGGGTTTTGGATACCGGCGTTGATTTTGACCACGAAGATTTGAATGTTGATGTAAATCGAAGTGCAACATTCGCCGACAGAACCAAAGATGCAGACGATCAAAACGGACACGGAACACACGTAGCCGGAACCATTGCCGCATTAGATAATGGTTTAGGTGTAATTGGTGTTGCAGCCGGTGCCTCAGTGGTTTCGGTAAGAGTATTGGATCGCAGAGGTTCGGGATCTTATTCGGGCGTAATTGCCGGTGTGGATTATGTAGGTGCTAACGGTAATGCCGGTGATGTAGCCAACATGAGCTTAGGCGGCCCTGTTTCAGACTTGCTTGACCAAGCTGTACTGGATGCTTCCAATAACAGCGGAGTTAAATTTGTATTGGCAGCCGGAAATGACAGTGATGATGCCAATAATTACTCTCCCGCACGCGTAAACGGAACCAATGTTTACACCATATCTGCAATGGATAGTAATGATGATTGGGCTTATTTCTCAAATTATGCTAATCCGCCGGTTGATTTTTGCTCTCCCGGAGTTAATGTTAAATCAACTTGGTACAAAAACGGATATAACACTATCAGCGGAACATCAATGGCCGCTCCTCATGCAGCCGGAGTATTGTTGTTGGGTAACTACACAACAGACGGAACAGTAAACGGAGACCCGGACGGAAACGCCGACCCGATTATTGTACATTAAGTTTATATTTTGTAATTAGGATTTAGAAAGGGGGCAGCAATGCCCCTTTTTTTATATATTAAAACTTCGATACATTCAAATTGTTGAATATGATTAGTTTACTTTTATAAATTTATTATTTACAGTGCGTTGCAATGGGTCTTTTGTTAGCGCAGAAAGCAAGAATTATTATATTTTTTCTTTTGATGCCTTACCAAAAGGATGTAAGTATCCTATTTTGCAGCCGGATTGCAAAATCGTCTTATATCTTAATACTTATATCTTATATCTAAAACAATTATGCTGCGAAACTTCAGTTATATATTTCTAATTCGTTTTTCCCACTCCCATGCCGATTTCAGAGCATCGGCAACGCTAAGTTCACAAGCCCAACCAAGCTCACGGTTTGCGCGTGTAGTATCTGCCCAAACTTTTTCCACATCGCCTGCTCTTCGATCTGTATATCTGTAGTTCAGTTTTTGGCCGGTAACATTTTGGAAAGTATCTGTCATTTCTTTTACCGAGCTGCCTTTGCCGGTCCCCAGATTAAATATCTCAAAGCGCTTTTTATATGCGCTGTTGAGTAAACGCTCCATGGTTATTACATGAGCTTTTGCCAAATCACATACATGAATATAATCTCTTACGGCGGTTCCGTCGGGCGTGTTGTAATCGTCGCCGAAAATAAGCAGTTCTTCTCGAATGCCGGCGGCTGTTTGAGTTATGAAAGGCACTAAATTATCCGGTTTTCCTATGGGAAGTTCTCCGATTTCGGCACTTTCATGAGCTCCTATCGGGTTAAAGTAACGAAGAGCTGTTGCATTTAGCAAGTTTTCGGCATGTATTGTCGATTCTATTATGCCTTCCGAAATTTGCTTGGTATGCCCGTAGGGTGAATCGGCTTTTTTTATGGGGCTTTCTTCGGTAACCGGAAGTTTGTCCGGTTGTCCGTACACCGTGCAGGATGAGGAAAAGACTAAATTGTGGATAGCGTATTTTTTCATCGCCCTCAGTACATTTATAAGCGAGTTCAAATTATTATCGTAGTATTTCAAGGGATTTTCAACTGATTCGCCCACAGCCTTATATGCTGCAAAATGTATAATGCCGTCAAATTGATGATTTTCTTCAAAGAATTCTTCTGCCTTTTGTTTGTCGGCCAAATCAATTTGGTGAAATTCGGGTTTCTTTCCCGTAATTTTCTCTATTCCCTGAAGTACTTCAAGTTTTGAATTAGACAAATTATCTGCAATACAGACCGTATAGCCTGCCTGCATTAATTCAACAACTGTATGAGAGCCGATATAACCGGTTCCTCCGGTAACTAATATTTGCATAATGATGCTTTTTGAATATGGGTGAAATTATTTATTGGAACTGATTAATTGTTTTTCATAATACAGGCCGTCATCCGTTTTTTCGAAGCCCATTTTCTTCAGATATTTCACGTGTTTTGAACTGTAGCCATAGGTGCGTATGGTTTTAAAGCCGGCATCAATGAGTTTGTCTTTTAATCGGTGATATACATATTTCCCGTTTTGATAATCTCGGTATTCCGGCCCTACATAGTCCAAGCCTACTTTTAGTACATCCCCTTCGGAATGCGCCAGAAATACACCCGCTACGGTCATATTGCGAAGTATGTAAAAGCTGATGGTATTCAGTTGCGGTTTGTATTCAAAGCCGGGAAAATATTTTTGAATTTGATCCTTGTGATATTCTAAATATTTAAGCAAGTAGTTGCTGTTTTTTTGTACTTCCAAAACAGAAAAAAGATCTTTTTTTCCGTATATTCGGATTAAGTAATAAATATCAACTGCAGCTATGAATCCGTTGAGAATTCCTACCGGTAAAGCTCCTATGATGAACCCGTAGATTGAAAACAGCCCGGCACCGACCAAGTTTATCCAACGGAATTTCACGATTGAACTCATTGTCATAGAGATCGCTATGATCACGGAGGCCAGATAGCCTATTAGTTCCATTATATCCATATCTTATTTTTTGAATGCGTTTATACCGATGTCTCTTATTTGCAAATATACATACAAATTAGTTATCATAAACAGGTCTGTTGCAAAGTCAAGAGTTTGAGCTATAATGTTCAAGATCGATATAACGATGAAATTGGACATTACAGACAAGCTTTAATTATCGGATAAATAAATTCCGGGCTTATTAAAAGCCCGGAATTTATTTTAAGTATTTCATTACCGTTTAAACGCCGAATCGTTCACTGCTTCGCAAATTAATACGTTCAAGTGCTTCGCCCGGATTTTTAAACTTATTGGCGAACATCATAGCGGCAATAACATAAGGTTTGTAGCCGGCTTCTATGTATGTATCAATTCTGTGTTTATCAAAAGTTTCATTGCTTATTTCGCCTGCTTTGCAAGAAAGTCCGGAAATGTCGGCCGGCAGGCAATGCATGTAGGCAGCTTTGCCGTTTTTGGTGAGTTTCTCTATATTGGCATTGTACTCCCAATCTTTGTGTTTTGCATTTTCGGTTAAGCAAGATTTCTCTAATTCGTCCAAACCTTTGGTGTCTTTATTTTTCAGCAATTCGGTTCGTTTTTGCATCACATGCATGGGAGCCCAGCTTTTAGGATAAACAATATCTGCTCCTTTCATGGCATCCTTCATGGAATGGCTTATTTTAAAACTTCCGCCGCTGCTTTTAGCGTTTTTCTCGGCCATTTGTGTAATTTCCGGTATCAGGTCATAGCCTTCCGGATAAGCCAATTCAATATCCATTCCGAAACGCGACATAAGCCCGATTATGCCTTGCGGCACCGACATGGGTTTTCCGTAGCTTGGCGAGTAAGCCCAGCTCATCACCATTTTTTTGCCTTTTAAAGCTTCTAAAGAACCAAATTTATTTTGCAGGTGCAGAAGATCAGCCATGGATTGTGTGGGGTGGTCTTGATCGCATTGCAAGTTTATGACTCCGGGGCGTTGCGGCAATACATCCTGCTCAAAACCGTCTTTCAGGGCTGCGGATACTTCGCGCATGTATCGGTTGCCTTCGCCGAGATACATATCATCGCGTATGCCTATAAAATCACCCAGAAATGAAATCATGTTGGCCGTTTCTCTGACGGTTTCTCCGTGAGCAATTTGTGATTTGCTTTCATCCATATCCTGTACTTCAAGCCCCAAAAGGTTGGCTGCCGAAGCATAAGAGAAACGAGTACGTGTGGATTGGTCTCTAAATAGAGAAACGGCCAATCCGGATTTGAATACTTTGGGAGAAATGTTTCGTTCTCGCATTTCTTTAAGAATTTGGGCTACCGTAAGAATGGTTTTTAAATCATCATCACTTTTTTCCCAAGTTAATAAGAAATCTTTTCCGAATAAGTCGTTTTTAAGCGCTTTGAGCGCTTCAATATTTTTTCGTATTGCCATATTATATATTATTAATGTTTGAAATGTTTGTTATTTAGTTTATATCTCTTTGCTTAGCTCATAGGCTAAGGCTGCATAAAAAGCACTGGCTTTGGTAAGATGTTCAATCGGTACTTTTTCGTTGGGCGCATGAGCCAATACCTCATTGCCCGGGCCAAAACCTATCAGAGGAACTTTATAGTATCCGTTTATGGTAACGCCGTTGGTTGAGAATGTCCATTTATCAATTTTTGGGTCATTGCCGAAAATATTTTTAAATGCTTTAGCTCCGGTTTGTACCCACGGGTGTGATTCTTCCAATTTCCAAGTAGGATAATATTTTTCCATACCGTACACTTTCCCGGTCCAAGCTTTTTCTTCGTAATGCATTACTTCTACCTTGCCGCCGTGGGCTTCTACAAGGGCTTGTACTTCGGCAGTGGCTGATTCTTTGGTTTCGCCCCAAGTCAATCGACGATCTAAATGCAGATGAGCATAGTCGGAAACGGCACAGAGCGACGGACTGCCGGATTTAAATTCAGAAATGGTTATGGTTCCTTTACCAAGAAAATCATCGTGTTTTAGGTTTTCATTGAGCTTCTCTATCTCAAGTGCCGCTCGTGATGCTTTGTATATGGCGTTCTCGCCGCGTTCGGGAGCCGATCCGTGGCAGGATATACCGCTAAAAGTAACGCGCATTTCCATGCGGCCGCGGTGTCCTCGGTATATGTTGAGATTGGTGGGTTCTGTGCTCACGGCAAAATCCGGCCGAATGTTTTCTTCTTCCCAAAGGTATTTCCAACACAGCCCGTCGCAATCTTCCTCCATTACGGTACCGGTAAAATAAATGGTAAGATCTTTGTCAAAAGCCAGTTCTTTAAGTATTCGTCCGCTTGTTACAAAAGCGGCAGCACCGCCTTCCTGATCTACGCTTCCGCGACCGTGAACATAACCGTCTTTGATTTCGCCGCCGAGCGGGTCAAAATCCCAGTTATCCGGATTGCCCAAGTCAACGGTATCCATGTGAGCATCAATGGCTAATATTTTCTTTCCTTGTCCTATTCTGCCGATTACATTTCCGAGTCCGTCGATGCGTACCTCATCAAAACCGGCTTCTTCCATTTGGCGCTTCAGTAGTTTTTGAACATCTTCTTCACCCATGCTGAGTGATTTTAGCTTAATCATTTCGGAAAGGTTTTTCGCTGTATAGTCTGCGTATTTTTCCGAAAGTTCTTGTATTTTTGAAAAGATTTGATCCATATTGTATTATATAATTTGAAGTGAAAGGCAAAAGTAAAAAAAACTCCGCTTTTTACGAAACTATTAATCTGCAACAATACCATTCGCTTGAAATATTATAGAGAATAAAGTATCTTAATACATCAGAAATAGTACCAAAGTAATTCTGTAGGATATTTATTTAATCACGATTAACGGTTGAGAGTTTTTCTGTTGAATATTTTGCATCTTTTTATGAAAGTTCTTGTATTTTTGAACATATTTTGAGTTTGAGTATCGAAAAATAAATGATCATTCACAATAAAACACATTTTATGAGCTTATTTGACAGAATTAATGAAGACATTAAAAGTGCCATGAAAAACAAAGACAAGGAACGTCTGGAAGCTTTACGAGCCATAAAGTCTGAATTGTTATTATTGAAAACTTCGGGCAAAGGAGAACTTACAGAGGAATTGGAAATTCAGGCATTGCAAAAAATGGTAAAACAACGCAAAGAATCGGCTAAAATATATGCTACGGAAGGACGCAAGGAGTTGGCTGACAGAGAACTGAAAGAGTCTGCTTTTATTGAGCCTTATCTTCCGGAACAACTGTCGGAGGAAGAGGTGGAAGCTGCCGTAAAAAAAATCATAGAAAAAACCGGTGCCGATAGCATGAAAGACATGGGCAAGGTTATGGGAGCTGCCGTAAAAGAATTGCAGGGAAAAGCGGAAGGAAGCCTAATTGCCCAAAAAGTGAAAGATTTGTTGAGTTAATTTTTGCAAGCTTTGATATTAAAACCTTTGAGCCATAGCGGCAATGACAACAGAGCCACAAAGACACGAAGGCACAAAGGAAATGGTTTAATTGTTTTGGAAGCTGTAATATTTAAAGATTTAGTGCCTTAGAGTTTTAACGGCAATAATAAGAGAGCCACAAAGACACGAAGGCACAAAGGAAATGAGATTAATTTTTGCAAACTGTAATATTTAAAGATTTAGTGCCTTAGAGCCTTAGTGGCAAAAATAACATGGACAGAACGAAGACACAAAGGAAATGAGTTTAATTGTTTTGCAAACTGTAATATTAAAAACTTAGTGCCTTAGAGTTTTAACGGCAATAATAAGAGAGCCACAAAGACACGAAGGC
>CAYYQW010000110.1:0-9374 GCA_964472505.1 uncultured Bacteroidaceae bacterium
TTATATTGGGAACGGAGCGCATGTAAGCCAAATCAAAAGCTCCGTGGTGCGTAGCGCCGTCGTCTCCGACTAATCCGCCTCGATCCAGACAAAAAACTACATTAAGTTTTTGTAAGGCCGTATCGTGAATTACTTGGTCGTAAGCTCTTTGCATAAAAGTAGAGTAGATATTGCAAAAAGGCATGAGGCCGTCAGCCGCCATACCGGCTGAAAAGGTTACGGCATGTTGTTCTGCAATGCCTACGTCAAAAGCTCTGTCCGGCATGGCTTTCATCATAATATTCATGGACGAGCCGCTGGGCATGGCCGGCGTAACGCCAACAATTTTATCATTTTGTTCGGCCAGCTCTACCAAAGTATGGCCAAAAACTTCTTGAAATTTGAGCGGCAAAGCATCGCTGTTTTTGGGTTTAATTTTTTGTCCGGTATTTTTGTCGAAAAGGCCGGGAGCATGCCAGCCGGTTTGGTCGCTTTCGGCTGCTTTAAAGCCTTTTCCCTTCACGGTTGCTATATGTAAAAGTTTAGGGCCCTTTATATCTTTCAGATCGCTCAAAACGCTTACCAGGTGATTTACATCGTGGCCGTTTACCGGCCCGAAATACCTGAAATTCATGGCTTCAAATAAATTGCTTTGTCGCATAATTACGGATTTTATCCCGCTTTCTATTACCTGTATCAGTTTTCGGGTGTTGGGGCCTATTTTTCGGATTTTTCCCAATATATTCCATACATCGTCTTTTACTTTGTTGTAGGTTTTGGATGTGCTGATGTCTAATAGATAGTCGTGCAGCGCACCTACATTGGGGTCTATGGACATGTTGTTGTCGTTGAGAATAACCAATATATCGGCATTTTGACTGCCGGCGTTGTTCAGGCCTTCAAATGCCAGTCCGCCGGTAAGGGCTCCGTCGCCAATAACGGCAATTACGTGGCGGTCGTTTTCTTTTTTTAGTGCCGCAGCCACAGCCATTCCCAAGCCGGCCGAAACCGAGGTGGACGAATGCCCTACACCAAAAGCATCGTGCGGGCTTTCGCTGATGGTCGGGAAGCCGGATATGCCGCCCAATTTCCGGTTGGTATGAAAACGGTTTTTTCTTCCGGTAAGAATTTTATGGCCGTAGGCTTGATGCCCCACATCCCAAATGATTTTATCGCTCGGGCTGTTATAAACATAATGCAGAGCTACCGTGAGTTCGGTTACACCTAAGCTGGAAGCAAAATGCCCCGGATTTCCGGAAACCACGTCTATAATGTATTCGCGTAATTCTTTTGAAATCTCAATGAGTTCTTCATCCTTAAACTTTTTCAGGTCGGAAGGAGAATCTATTTGGCTGAGATATTTATATCTTGTATCCATAAATTACTGATTTATCTGATAATTTGAAAGCCGGGATAAGTTTTTGCTGTTAGCTTTTGTTATCGTTTTTCGTTTGAGCGCTGTGGCAAAATAAACACTTTTTATGTACATAAGTTTGTAAATTTCATACAAATTTAATGAAAAAGCTTTTTTTTACACAGGAATAACCGGAAAGCTTAATGTTTTTTCACAATAATTAATGTTTTCTGCATAAAGTTCTCAACTTAAGGAATAAAATTTCGGCCAAAGCCGATACCCAACCAAGGAATATACGGCGGTAACCATCCGGACTTAGGTCCCAGGCGAGTCAAGTACAGCGATGTATTAAAACGGTATTTATCACTGCGCAGCTCGTAACCGCTTCCTATGAACGGAAGTACAACAAGATTAACGCTTTTCTCTTTGCCGCTCGGATAGTTGGTGAAGTAAAAGTCTAAATACAGCGTCAGTCCGGCATATACATTAAATCGGTGCCTGTCGCCAAAAGACATGCCGCCGTAAAAAGGTGTCATAAAGCTGATATCGGTATAAGTTCCGTTTTCGGTGTATTCTGTAGGCTTTTGGTAGTCAATGGTTCGGATTGACTTTCCGGTACGTACGATTACACTACCCAGACCTGATCCTACGATATAATCTTCATTGTAAATTTGTTCATAACTAATTCCGTAAAAGCCCGACTTACCGCCCAGCCATAAAGAAACGCTTTGTCCCGTCATTTGTGCTAAAACTGTACTTGTGCCGGTGGCGCATAAAAAGCAAAAAACAAATAGTATAGATTTCATAAGTTTAAGATTTATACCGCATCAATCAAAGATAAGAAGTTTTTCTTAAGGCATACTCAGGAAGCCATTTTTATTCATTTACGACATAATAAGCTACACAAGCCGAGATTCAATTCATTATTATATTTTTGTTGCATGAATAAATTGAAGAAACTTAGCCGGAAGCGATTACTTAACGCTTTGAAAGTCTATTTTAGTTACCTGATGGCGGTGCTATTTAAGACAAGCACCCGTTTGGCTTATCCCATAAGTTTATCGGTGGAGCCTACAACTGCTTGTAATTTATCTTGTGTGCAATGCCCCGTTGGTATGAAAACGATTACTCGCCCGCAAGGTGCAATCGATTTTGAATTATTCAAAAAAATTACCGATGAAACGGCTCCTTTCATTTCATCCATGATATTATACTTTCAGGGAGAACCTTTTATGAGTCGAGATTTTTTTCGTTGTGCGGAATATGCTTCCAAAAACAAAAATATTTATACCATAAGTTCAACCAATGGTCATTATCTGTCTGAAAATAATGCTTATAAGCTTATAAGTTCGGGTTTGGATGAGTTAATCATTTCATTGGACGGAATTAGCCCGGAATCCTATGGCGCATACAGAAAAGGCGGTGATGTAGAAATGCTAATGAAAAATATAGAAAGGCTTCTCGGTTTGCGAAAGGAATTAGGCGCATCTTCCCCTAAAGTTATTCTTCAAACATTGCTTTTGAAAAGTAACAGACATGAGATTGAAGCCATAAAGCAGTTTGCAAAAAGGGTAGGAGCCGACCGATTGGAATTCAAAAAAGCACAATTCTACAATTTTGAAGCCGGGCATGAGCTTATGCCGGAAGCAGATAAACATTCCCGCTATCGAAAAAAATCAAACGGCCGTTGGGTGTTGAAAGGAAAACTTAAAAATCGTTGTCGCCGCTTATGGGAAACATCGGTTATTACTTGGGACGGTGATGTTTTGCCCTGCTGTTTTGATAAAAATGCGGAACATGCTTTCGGTAATATCAAAAATACTTCTTTTAAAACAATAAATAACGGAAAAAAAGCCCGTGCTTTTCGAAAAAAACTTTTGAATAATCGTTCCGAGACTGAGATTTGCAGAAACTGTACGGAGGTTTGACAGATTTCAGAGGTCAGGCTTTAGAAGTCAGATGCAAATGTTCCGTCGAAAAATAAGATAAAAAAAGCCGACAAATGATTTTGCCGGCTTTAATTGCTTGATTTTTGAAAAAAACTTAATTACTGCTTATTTAGGTGCATTCGCACGGTTTTTCGGTTGATTTCCATGCGGGCAATCACCATTGTATCCTTTGCCTCGTGGGCCTACATTGCCTTTTCGGCCTTTTGCATGATGCTTTTTGCCTGAGTGCATGTCAAATTTCAGACGTTGTTCTTCCGTCAACAGGCTTCTTACTTCTTGTTTATGGGCTTCACGGCTTTTTGCCATTTTGAGTTTAATTGCGCTCATTTCTTCCAAAGTTTTTTCGGTTTCGGAAGCATCGTATTTATCGGCCGTTCTGAGGGTTTGCAGCCGAGCGCGTTTCTCATTCAGTTCATTTCTTAAGGGCAGCATGTCTTTCATGTGAGCCGTACGCAAATCATCAATCTTCTTTTCCTGTTCATCGCTTAAATCTAACATATTACATCCGTTGCCGTGAGGGCCGTTGCCCGATCCGCGTTTTTGTGCTTGAGCAAAAGTGAACCCTACGATGAATAATGATAAAAGTGCGATGGTTTTTAAATTCAAATGTTTCATAATTCTTAAATTTTATTGTTTAATTTTGCTTCTTTGACTGTATCAGATAAAAATGGTTTAACGGTATGAAAAAAATAATCCGATTTTTGATTTTTGTATTCATTGTAGCCTTGGTTTATGTTTCTTTTTCGGTAGCGCCGCCTTTTGTTACCAAAACACTTGTGCGCCAAAGTCATCAGCTGACAATAACCGGGCACAGAGGTGCGGCCGGTTTGGCTCCCGAAAATACTTTACCCTCAATTAATGAGGCTTTGAAACATCATGTGGATCGTGTAGAGATAGATGTGCGCCAAACTAAAGACGGAGTTGTAGTTTTAATGCACGATACTACTTTAGACCGAACCACCGACGGCAGCGGTTATGTGCACGAACACAGTTTGGAGGCATTAAGAAAATTAGATGCCGGCTCTTGGTTTAGCGCAAAATATTCCGAGACCAAAATACCTACACTCAAGGAAGCCATTGAAGCCGTAAAAGGTAAAAGTGAGTTGCTTATTGAGATAAAAGAGGGAAATTGGATGTATCCCGGAATTGAGCAAAATGTGGTTGACTTAATCCGTGAGTACGACTTGCAAGACAGTATCATTGTGCAATCGTTTTACGATGATGTTTTGTTTCGGATTCATGAAATTGACCCGGACATTCGGCTGCATAAGCTTTTTATTGCCGACACACCTTTTTTTCATTACGATGCAGACGGGTTTCGCTTCGTAAAATTCGATCGATATGAAATTGTGGAAGAGTTTAGCATCATGCATCATTTTGCTTCCAATCGTTTTTTGAAAAAAGCAAAAAGCATGGGTAAGAAAGTAAATGTTTGGACGATTCGTTCGGAAAAGAAAGGGCAGAAATACATAAAAATGAATGTGAACGGCTTGATTACCGATTACCCGAACTATTTCACCGAGACAAAGGATTGATTTCAGAAGCCTGAAAATTAGTCTGTTAGTAAACCCAAAAATGCCCAAAAAATTTAGCTTGGTTTTTGAGGTCTGCAGTAAGACAAGAGCGCGGTTTGTTTTACAGAAAAACATAAAAAAAGTGTGCCGCAAAAAAAAGCAGCACACTTTTTCGGGGTTTATATTAGTACTAATCTAATTTGGCATGTGTTCCGTCACAGAAGGGCGGATTTTGCGTATGCTTGCACCCGCACCAGGCGTATTTTTTTGTTTCTTCAATTTCTATTCTTACCGGGCTGAAACCGGTTCCTTTATGGCTGCCGTCGCAAAAAGGTTGTTTGTCGCTTTTTCCGCAACTGCACCAGGCATATTTCCCTTTTTCGGTTTCCATTACATAAGGTTTCTTTTGTGGTATTTCAGCTTTGTCCATAATTAAAATTTTGGTTTAAAAATTATATCAAGTTATCCAAAGGTAAGAAAATTATGATAGACAATAGCTTTTTATTATTAAAAACGGCCAATAATTCCCGGAAGTTTCGTATTTTGCATAATTATATCATAAGCAGCAAACAGATATACTTTCTATCTGTTTATTCATGTAAAGAATTCACTAATCCTTTTTTATCATACCTAAAAATTATTTTTATGCGACACATATTGATTATCCTAAGCATATTCCTTTTTACCGGATATGCAACGGCTTCAGAAAATCCTTTATGGTTGAGATATTCAGCGATATCGCCCGACGGAAACTTTGTGGTTTTCACTTATAAAGGCGATATATATAAAGTGTCGGCAGAAGGCGGAAAAGCAGAGGCTTTGACACGCCATACAGCCGTAGATTACAAACCCGTTTGGTCGCCCGACGGCAAAACCATTGCTTTTGCATCTGACCGAAACGGCAGTTTTGATATTTTTACGATTCCGGCTGAAGGCGGTAAAGCTAAACGCTTAACGTATCATTCCGGCAACGAACTGCCTTCGGATTTCTCGCCCGACGGTAAAAGCATTCTCTTTTCGGCAGTTATCCAAGATGCGCATACGAGTGCAGGTTTTCCTACGCGATACCTGAATGAGTTGTATTCGGTACCGACTGCAGGCGGCAGAATTACTCAGGTTTTTACCACACCGGCTATGGAGGCCAAATATTTGAAAGACGGAAAAGGAATTCTTTACCAAAACAGTAAAGGGCCCGAAAATTATTGGCGAAAGCATCAAAAAAATTCTTCGACACGTGATATTATGCTGTATGATTCCGAAACCGGAAAACATGAATTTATCTTTAATCGAGAAGCTGAAGACCGTTTGCCTGTATTGTCGTTTGATGAAAAGACATTGTACTTTACAAGTGAGCGAAACGGAGCATCCTTAAATGTGTATAAGCAAAGTTTTCCGGACGGCGGAAAAACAGAGCAATTAACACAGTTTGAGAAACATCCCGTTCGGTTTTTGTCGCTTTCGGAAAACGGTACTTTGTGTTTTTCTTTCCACGGCGAAATATATACCATGCAAGAGGGTAGTGAGGCCCAAAAATTAGACATTCAAATTATAAATGATTTTGCGGAGCAGAAAAAACACAAAACAGAATCATCCGGCGCCAAAGAAATTGCCGTTTCGCCCGACGGGAAAGAAATTGCATTTATATTGCGCGGAAATGTTTTTGTAACTGCCACGGACTATTCCACAACCAAACAAATAACCAATACTCCGGAACAGGAACGTTCGGTAAGTTTCAGTCCCGAGGGTGATGCAATACTCTATGCATCGGAGCGTGGAGGCAGTTGGAAAATTTATCAAACAAAACGTGCATTGGAAGATGAGAAAAATTTTGCCAATGCGACTTTATTAAAAGAAGAGCTTTTGGTTGGCAACAATGAGGATAATTTTCAACCCGAGTATTCTCCCGACGGGAAAAAGATTGCTTATCTGAATGAACGAACCGAACTTAAAGTAATGGATTTGGAAACAAAGACAAGCAAAACCGCATTGCTCGGAAAATACAATTATTCCTATTCCGACGGAGACCAATATTATCAGTGGTCGCCCGACAGCGAGTATTTGCTGGTAAATTATTCGCCCAATACTGTATTTTCAAATGATGTGGGTTTGGTAAAAGCCGACGGCTCCGAAGAACCTAAAAATATGACTTTAAGCGGCTACTCCGACGGCGGTGCCAAATGGATTTTGGACGGAAAAGGGATGATTTGGCAGTCGGACAGGCAAGGATACAGAAGCCACGGCAGCTGGGGCTCACATCGTGATGTGTATGCCATGCTTTTTACTACGGAAGCTTACAATAAATTTACCGCTTCAAAAGAAGAGTATGAATTAAAATATGGTGATGATGCCGATAAAGAAGAAAAAGAGGATGAGGATAAAAAGAAATCAAAGAAAAAAGACAAGGATAAGAAGGACGAAGCAAAAGTAGAAATAGATTTCGAGAATTTGCAAGACCGAATTGTGCGCTTAACCGACCATTCCTCAGCTTTGGCCGATGCCGTATTGTTGGACGACGGCAAGAAACTCTATTATTTAACCCGCTTTGAAAAAGGCTATGATTTATGGATGAAAGATATTTATGAAAATAAAACCAAACTTGTTCTTAAGCTGGGAGTAGGCGGAAGCAGTCTGCAAACCGACAACGAAGGAAAACATCTGTTCATTCTGTCAAGGGGTAAAATTATAAAAATAAGCACAGCCGATAACTCAAAAAAACCGGTTTCATACAAAGCAGAAT
The DNA here is from genome assembly GCA_964472505.1 of uncultured Bacteroidaceae bacterium. Classification (GTDB taxonomy): domain Bacteria; phylum Bacteroidota; class Bacteroidia; order Bacteroidales; family JAADGE01; genus JAYEIA01. The sequence continues at coordinate 7,534 of CAYYQW010000110.1, forward strand.
TTGAACACGACGGCTATACCGAGCGCTCCTATTTGTTTGACCATATCCACCGCCAAACGCTTAAGAAATTTTATGTGAAAGATATGCACGGGGTGGATTGGGCATTTTATAAAAATGAATATGAGAAGTTTTTGCCGCATATCAACAATAATTTTGATTTTGCAGAAATGCTCAGTGAACTGCTCGGAGAGTTAAATGCCTCGCACACCGGCGCTTACTGGCGAAGCGGCAACGACGGAGATAAAACAGCCTCTTTAGGTATTTTTTATGATATAGAAAAAGCCGGTGAAGGCCTTACCATTCGGGAAATCATACATAAAGGGCCGATTGACTTGGCCGAAGAAGATGTAAAAGTCGGAGATGTCATTGAAAAAATCGATGAAAACAAGATTACGGGCGATGAGGATTTTTATCAATTTTTAAATCACAAAGAAGGTAAAAAAGTATTGATAGGCATCCGAAGACCCGCTTCCGGAGAAACTTATCAATTGGTTATTGAGCCAATCAGTATCGGCAAAGAAGGTAATTTGTTGTATGAGCGTTGGGTGAAAAAGCGCAGAGAACAAACCGAAGAATTATCCGACGGAAAAATTGGTTATGTGCACATACGCGGTATGAACAGTGCCAGCTATCGTCAGGTGTATTCCGACCTGCTTGGCCGTAATTACCATAAAGATGCCGTAGTGGTTGACAGCCGTTACAACGGAGGCGGCTGGTTGCACGATGATTTGGCTACATTGTTAAGTGGTAAGAAATATCTTGACTTTGTTCCGCGCGGACAAAAGTTTGGTTATGACCCCATGGGCAAATGGATAAAACCTTCTGCAGTACTCACAAGCGAAGGTAATTATTCCGATGCGCATGCCTTTCCTTATGTGTATCAGACTTTAGAGATAGGGAAAATCATAGGAATGCCCGTTCCGGGAACCATGACGGCTGTTTGGTGGGAAAGCCAAACAGACCCGACCATTATTTTCGGAATACCGCAAGTGGGAACGCGAGATATGGAAGGCGATTTGTTGGAAAATAAACAGTTAGAGCCGGATATTAAAGTAAATAATGAATATCACAAACTAAAAGCCGGCGAAGACCAACAATTGGCCAAAGCCGTAGAGCATCTAATAGAAATTAGCTCTGAAAAATAGGCTTTTTGAAAGTATATATTATGCCCGTTCCGAATTTTTTGGGACGGGCTTTTTTTAAGGTTTATTGAATTAGGCGGATAACTAATACTTGTAACTTCTTCTGGCCCAAGTGCTGCATATATTTAGTGATGACCATCTCGGCAATCGGAATCGCACTCGGTTTTTGATATATCGGCTTCGACAAGCGGTTCCTGAGCAGCAGTCGAAGGGCTCAGCCTCCGGAGATGTTCGGAGGCTGAGTATTTCGGCATAAGCTCAATAACCTCTTGTCGAAGCCGGTGATAAATGCTTGGATGTAAAATAATAGTTTCAGAACTCCTGATCTTTCGTAATATACATTGTCGGAAATTTGGATATATTTCAAATATATTCAGTAATCGCTTCAAGGGTCTATCGAAAGAGAAACCCTCGAAACGGTTGTAAACCTTTCGAGCGGTTGGATTGATAAGAACCAACCGCTTCAAGGGTCTTCGACCGCTTTAAGGGTTTGAAAGCCGTATTTTTCGACAATCACAAATTACGTGCTGCTTAAGCTAACTATCTGATAATCTGTCTTCGGATCAGGAGTTCTGAGTTTGTAGTACTCATGTGCCTAATTCAAAAAGTTTTTTATGGTTTAAAACAAAGCCCGGATACTTAAGTTTCCGGTATGAATGCTTTTATTCTCTTCAGATTTTCTTCCGGAATACATTAAGC
>CAYYQW010000111.1:0-9291 GCA_964472505.1 uncultured Bacteroidaceae bacterium
GGCAAAATTGTCTTATATCTTATATCTAAATACTTATATCTAAAAACACGGGTGAGAAAAATTATGCTGCGAAACTTCAGATGATAATATATGATTAAAAACCTCTGTCCATATCCGGCAAATCAATCGGTAGGGCGTTTTTTACCGTTAAGCCAAATAACTGAACATGCCCGAAATTCGTTGTTTCCGTACTTGTAAGTCAAAAAAATTGCAAAATCCGCCCGTTCTGTTTACGGGGGATCAGGAGTTCTGATACTGTTATTTTACAATCATAAAGCGTTTCGTGAATGTTTTATTCTGTGAATCAATAATCAGAATATACATACCGTCAGCCCAATTGTTTACGGGTATTTGAATTTTGTTTCGGAAAATATGCGTTCTCACATCCATAATTTTTCCGGCAGCATTTAGAATGCGTATGCGGCTGTCATAATTATGGGTTATCCCTTTTGTTTCTATATTCAAAAAATTGTGCGCCGGGTTGGGATAGACTGAAATATCCCATTTGTCGGTTTCTTCTGTGGAAACGGGCAGCAGATTGAACAGAATGCTGTAAACCCTTATCGTTTCATCATCTTCGGCAGTTACTTCAACCGTTGTGGTGCGTTCTTCCTCACTGCCTTCCAAATTTTCGGCATTTTGAACAATCACTTGCGCAAATTTGTGATTGGGCGCACCGATTACAACAGGAATACTGCTTTCGTGAGGCAAATCTACGCTGTAATTAATAACGGTGGGATGAAATCCTGCGACGGTTTCTCCGTTTACGGTCAAGTCTTTTAGAGTTGCGTCATCGCTTATCGGCAGTTTGTTGAATATGATTTTATAGCTTAATGTGGTAGTGCCGTTTTCGGCTGTAACCGTAACCGTGCTTGTGCGTTCTTCTTGTGTCCCTTCAAGATTGGCGGCATGCGATATTTGCACCTCAGCGTAGGGGTCATTGGCGGTAGCTGTCGTAATCGGCACCTGAGTCTCACTGAATGCAACATAATATGTGTAGGAATAGGTGTTTGATGCAAAGCCGTCAACGGTAAGGCCTTCTACGCTTAGATTACTTAAAGTTGCATCATCATTGGGCGGCAGCAGATTGAAGACAATTTCGTAGCTGAGTGTGGTGCTGCCGTCTTGGGCGGTAACATCCGTCGTGGCCGTGCGTTGTGCTTGAGTTCCGCTTAAATTCGTTGCTTGTGTTATCTGCACCTTAGCTGCCGGATGGTTTGGGCTTGCTGTTACTGTAGGAATTGTATTTGTACTGTACGGAAGATCGTAATTGTAAGTGAGTGTCTCGGGCTCGAATCCCGGGACGGCTGTGCTGTTAACTTTAAGGCTGCTCAGCCCGGCATCGGTACTTATGACGTCAACGGGAGCAGTTAAGTATTCTGTGTCGTTGCCTTTGTTATTATAGGCATAAAAGCTGAATACAACATCGGCAGGCGCTTGAAAATTATAATCTTCCATATACCATGAACTAATGCTGACATTGTCGGCTGAGGTCTCGCCTTCAAAGGTATAGGGGCCGTAAGTTCCCCAATTATTGCCTTCATTATCGGTGATTTCTATATATACGTTTTCGGCTACACCGTTGTAGGGTGCGTCAATATCCAAAACCAAATCCCATTGTTCATAGTAGCCGTCATTATCCGCATCGCTGATATTGTCGGCATACGTTTCGTAAAATACGGGTGCTTCAAAATAACTGTCCACCGGCACATCTTTATTCATTTGATCGGAACCGTAGTCATTGTAAGCCGTAAAAGTGAATCGGACATTTTCGGGATTATTCAGTATATAACTGTTGTATGAAAAATCGGTAATCACAAGATTATCGTCTCCCGTTTGGCCGGTGAAGTCGTAAGGGCCGAAAGTTCCGAAAAAATTGCCTTCATCGTCTTCAATATCAATATACACGTCTTCAGCCGTAAGGTTGTAGAGTGCATCCACATCCATTTCAAAATCCCAGGCATCGTACCACCCGTCACCATCGAGGTCGGATTCATTCACAATATACACATCGTAGAAAGTCGGATAGTCCCATAGTTTATCCACAGGAGTGTTCCTGCTTATTTGGTCGTCTCCGTAGGCATTATAAGCGTAGAAGGTAAAATTGACGTTTTCGGCATAGTTGAAATTATAGTAATCACTTCCGAAACCTTCAATAAACACATTGTCGGCGGAAGTATAGCCCGAGAAATCGTAAGGCCCGAAGGTACCCCATGAGTTGCCTTCATCGTCCCAAATTTCAATATATACATTATCGGCAATGTCGCCGTAATAGGAATCAATATCAATTTCAAAATCCCACAATTCGTAATAGCCGTTATTGTCTTCGTCCAGAGTGTTTACGGCATAGATGGCTTCGAATACCGGCCAATCCGGCGGTAAATCTACCGCTACATCTAAAAAATACGAGTCACCACCGAGCGCGTTGTCGGCATAAAATGTAAAACTGACATCCGATTCGTTGGTAAAGCCCCAAAGTGCGGCATCAAAATCGGTAATTACCACATTGTCGGCAGAGCTGTAGCCCGAAAAATCAAACGGTCCGTGCGACCATTCATTTCCGTAATTATCATAAATGCTAATCCATACATCGTAGGCTACGGTTCCGAAGATGGGGTCAATGTCTATTTCAAAATCCCAAATATCCCAATAGCCGTCGCCGTCAATGTCCGAGCCGTTAGTAAGATATACCTCATAAAATACCGGCGGATCATCTTTTGAATTGTTTTTATTGGCAGTAGTATCCGGGCGTTTGGGATTGTGGTGTCGTTTACTCCCGATTTTCATTTCCGAGCGGACAGGGTTTTGCTTTATTTCGTCGGCGGGTCGCTCTTTACCGGGTTTTTGGCTCACTGTAATTTTGCGCCGGTTGGAATCGGGGCGTTGGCTGTGTAGTAATTCACCGCCTTGGTACACTTTCAGTTCCGGAATGTCTGAATTTCGTGTGGGCGGGCGCTTTGATTTGTTATTTGTATCGGATAAGTTTAACTGCACAGCTTTTTTCACAATCGGTACATCCTGTTTCTGTGCAAAGGAACTCAGAGGCATTAAGAATAAAATTGCGAATAATGCCAATATAAAATGCCGGCGGTTTATAATAATGGAGTATTTCATGCTTGTACATCTTATGATTTTACTATGTATAAACAAAATATTTGCCGGAAGTTGAAAGTCGGGGAAGAGAACCGAAAAATAAGTACTGTGCGGGTTTTGATAAGGGGTCGGAATTCAGAGGCCGGATTTTAGACACCGGACGATTCCGCAAGTCCGCAATTTATTAAATCAACAATTAAAGCGGTACCCTAAGCTTGCATAACTCATGTAAAAGGTTGATAATCAAAGATAAAGTGCTGTCTGTAAGGGCTTTAAATGCCGGTTTTCAAATTCTCGCTCAATAGCAGCACACTTGCCCAAAATTTCTTAGAACGCAAAAAAACGCTCTTTTTTCGCATTTCGCTTCAAAAATGCCCCGTTTCACAGCCCCGGCAAGCCACAAAACGGCTGTTTTTGGGGTGTTTTTGACTTTTTTGCAGATAATTAGGCCTTTTCCGGTAATTATACCGGAAGGCTTAGGGAGGATTGAAAGCTGAGACCTATCAATTTGAGTTTATACAATAATCTTGCAGAAGCCAAAAACTCTTTATAGTTTTATAGCTTGACAGCAAGCATTTTTATTATATTGAAAACAACTGCCGTGAAAGAAACTGTTTTCATAAAAATGAAAGTTACATACTGCTTTTTAAAGCTTTTTGAAATAGCCGGCATACAGTAGGACATGCATAAAGCATTACATTTATACTACTAACATAGACAGTATTAAGTTTAAAGAACAACAGAACAACAGGTAAATTTCACACTATTGAATTTTATATAAAACCAATGTATTATGTTTACAGAGCAAGAATTAATTGATAAATTAAATTATTTTAGAAATTTACCTTCTGAAAATGAATGGTTTGAATTTAAAGATGCTAATGATAACTTCAAAACAGATAAAATAGGAAAGTATTTTTCTGCACTTAGCAATGAAGCTAATATTTTGGAAAAAGATTTTGCGTGGCTGATTTTTGGAGTTCACGATAAAACGCATAAGATAATAGGAACAGATTATAGAGTTAAAACAGAACGTTTACATGGACTAAAAAAGCAAATTGCTGATAATATAACAGACCGAATTTCATTTGCAAATATTCACGTAATAACTGTTGAAGGGAACAGAGTTATTATGTTCCAAATTCCGCCGGCACCAAGGGGAACACCCATCGCATGGAAAGGACATTGGTTTGGGCGAGAACATGAAAGCCTTGTGTCACTAAGTCAATATAAATTAGATAAAATCCGGAATCAAAGAAAATTTGATTGGTCAGGACAAATTGTTGATAAAGCGACTATTGAAGATTTAGATGCCAAAGCCATTGAATATGCAACCAAAAAGTTTAAAGAAGGCAGTGAACGTAGCGATTTTTACGATGAAATAGATAGTTGGGATACGACTACTTTTTTAAATAAAGCTAAATTGACGATAAACGGAAAAATCACGAACACAGCTCTTTTACTTCTTGGCAAATCGGAGGCAAAGCATTATTTATTTCCAAATGCCAGAATTACTTATGTTTATATAAATGAAAATGGAGACAAAGCAGATTATGAACATTTTGATCCCCCTTTTATTCTTAAACGAGATAATTTGTTAAAGCGTTTAAAACAACGTAACAGCAAATTTAAAATACTTCCAAGTGAAGAAACACTTAACCCAATAGAAATATTCAGATATGACAATTGGGTGATTTTAGAGGCTTTAAACAATTGTATTGCTCATCAGGATTACTCAAAACAAGAAAAAATAATAGTAACTGAAACTGCAAATTATGAATTGACATTCAAAAGCACAGGAAGATTCTACTATGGTGCAATTGAAGATTATATCTTTTTGAAAGATTTTACACCAAATGATTACCGTAATCCTTTTCTTGCGGAGGCTATGGAGAGTGTTGGTATGATTGACACAGTTGGTAGTGGGATAAGGCGTATTTTCATTAAACAAAAAGAGCGATACCTGCCTTTACCTGAGTATGTATTAGGTAACTACGTTGAAATTACGATCTTTTCTGATAATGTGCGAAATTCTTATACAGAAAAAATTTTCTCAGACAAAAACATTGATATAGGTATTGTGTTTCTTTTAGACAAAAGACAAAAAGGCTATCCTATTGATGATAACGATTATAAATATGCAATAATCTCATTTTTAAAACAAAAAAGAAGAGCCGGTCGAACAGATATTGATGATTTATTGTTAAATGAAATAGACGATGAGCTTGATATTGAACAAAAAAGAACAAAAATACGGAACCTTTTATACAGTTTGTCATCAGACGGAAAAATTAAAAATATTTCAACATCAACAAAAAAGCCGATATGGACGCTTGCATAATTTACAAAGAAATTTGTTAATATGAAACAGAAAAACATCAAGGAAGACGGTAGATCAAGATAAAGAAGACAGAAGGAGTAGTGATCAAGATAGACGGGAGATCAAGATAAAAAAGATAGAAAGAGTAATGAGCAAGTTAGACAGGAGATCAAGATAAAGAAAACAGAAAGAGTAATGAGCAAGTTAGACAGGAGATCAAGATAAAGAAGACAGAAAGAGTAATGAGCAAGGAAGACAGAAGATTAAGATAAAGAAGATAGAAAAAGCAATGATAAAGATAGACGGTAGATCGAGATAAAGAAAATAAGACGATAACATTGCACTTAATGCTTGGCGTCCGTCATAAGTGCATTTTCTTTATGTGCAACTAAAATTAACAAAATCGTATTTAATTTCTAATGAGTAAAGGCGGATACATAGGATACACGTATCAAAAACATGTAACAGAATTTTATATTTGCCCCTTACGATTCGTGAAACAAAGCGCCTGTAAGCTCACACTGCTTAGCGGGGTTTTCTGTACAATAATCTTGCAGAAGCCAAAAACTCTTTATAGTTTTATAGCTTGATAAGCCAATGCTTTTATTATGATGAAAACAACTGCCGTGAAAGAAACGGTTTTTAGAAAATGAAAGTTATTGCTTTTTAGAGCTTTTGGAATAGCCGGCATACATTGTGCAATGCCCAATGCGTTCCGCAGCAAAACAGACAAACAAGTAAAAGTATGATTTGTAATCAATTACAGCTTGTGGGTGCAGAAATACAATAGCAGCTTTATGCAATACGGGTTGCACAAGTAGAAATGTTAGTGCTTAATGAAAAATTATATGAAAATAAGATACCCTCCCCTGAAAAACTCTATTAAATTTGATGTACAAATTTTAAAAAATAAAACAATATGAAACTAATTTCAGTAATTACAATTTCAATCCTTTTGATAAGTTGTTCGTCAATGAAACCCAAAAAAAAGGACAAAACTGTTGCTAAATCAAATCAAACAGAATATAAATTTAATATGTCTTTGCATACAAAATTATTTCTACAAGATTTTAAAAATGAGCTTGCAGGAAATGAAATCTCAGAATTTGAACCTTCGTCAGAGTTGAAAACAAAATACAACATAACCGAAAGTGACGGAGAATTTGAAATTAGCGGATTTATCAAAACGAACAGCCAATATAATGAAGCAGATTTAGTCAATTTAGAAATTAAAACCAATTCATCGGTTGGAGATATTACAACCGTTGTTATTCCGTTGAAGTCTCTTTACAAATTTTTAGAACTTGACGGTATTAAATATTTTGAAATAAATAAAAAAGTTGAACTTAAAAATAAATAAAAATGAAAAGAATTACCATTTTAATCGTCATCTTGTTTGCATTTTCTCAGATTGTAAATGCACAAGTAACCAACAAAAACAAACAAGCAACAAAAGCAAGTTACGTTTACAAACAATCAAAAAACTGCTCGCCTTACACGGCATTGTTGTTGTCAAACTTAAAGCAAAAACGAAATGCTGATTATCTGACAGAACATTTTAATTTGATAAAATCAGATAATGAAACCTATGTAAGTGCTTTTATTAAAACAGACGGCAGCATTGATAAGTCATTGCTTGCTGATTACGGTGTAAAACTGAACACACAGGTCGGTAATATTTACACTTCGTTAATCCCTATCAATCAACTCGAAAATGTATTATTAGTAGAAGGACTTGAATATTTGGAAATCGGGCACAAAGTAAAACCCAAATTAGATGCTGCAAGAGAGCAAACATGGGTAAACTGGGTGCATAACGGCACAGGTTTAACCCAATCTTACACAGGTGATGGCGTTGTAGTTGGTGTTATTGATGGTGGTTTTGATTATACGCACCCCACCTTCTACAATGCTGATTACACTCAATACAGAATAAGCAGAGTATGGGAACAGGGTGAAAGTGGCACACCACCATCAGGATATAGTTATGGAAATGAACTTGTTGGACATACAACAATTTTAAACAACGCAAACGATGGAACTGATGCCGGCAGTCATGGAACTCATGTAGCCGGAATTGCAGCAGGTAGTGGGTCTGCATTAAGTGATACATATAAGGGTGTTGCTTATGAAAGTGAGTTAGTTTTAGTCCCATCAAACTACTCAAATGTAGGACTCGCTGAAGGAATTGAATATATATTTGATTATGCCAATTCTGCTGGAAAACCGGCAGTTGTTAATATGAGTTTAGGTAGTCATATTGGTCCTCATGATGGCACATCTGTTTTAGACCAACTCTTTGATATATTATCAGGAGAAGGGAAAATATTAGTTGGTGCAGCAGGAAATGAAGGTGGCGATAAGTTGCATTTGGATTATGATTTTGGCACAGACGAGACTGTTTACAGTTTTATTACTTTTCCCGAAAATATAGAACATCCGAGTGCCGGCGATACATTTATTGATATTTGGGGAGAACCGGGTGAAGATTTCACAGTTGCAATAAATGTATATAATATAGATGCTGATGAATATGAAGATTATACAGATTATATTTCAACTTCAACAGACGGAACATACAACTATACCTTGCAAGATAGCGACCCTATGTACTCAGATGAAGTTCCTGTTACAATAGTGGTTGAGCATTCAAACCCACATAACAACAAACCTCATGTCTATATTGAATTTGATAATACAGACCAAGATGAAAGCGGTGATATTTATGACTATGTAATGCTTGAAGTAATCGGAACAAATACAAGTTTTGATGCTTGGTGTAGCGGTGCCGGTGAAGCGTTATTCACAAATTTAGGAGCATCAAATCCAATTCTTGACGGAAATACAAATTTAACTGTTGGTGAAATTGGCGGGACAGCAAATTCTATTATTTCTGTTGGTGCATACAATTCTAAGAACAGCTATACTGATTTTCAAGGCAACCAACATACCTTCTCATACGATGTAGGAGAAATAGCGAATTTTTCAAGTTTGGGTCCAACGGCAGACGGCAGAACAAAACCAGATATTACTGCACCAGGGAACAAAATTGTTTCTTCTGTGAACTCTTTTGATGCAAATTATACAAGCACAAGTTCAAAAGTCATCGCAAACGTAAATAATGGAACAGATTATTGGTGGTTTGCAACAATGCAAGGAACATCAATGGCAAGTCCAATGGTTGCCGGAATAGTTGCTTTATGGCTTGAAACAGACCCAACATTAACGCCTACTGAAATTAAACAATTTATGCAAAATAATGCGTGGACAGATAGTTATACAGGTTCAGTACCAAACAATACATGGGGATATGGAAAGGTTGATGCTCACGAGACTATAAAAGCAATTGAATTAGCATCAGGCCTTAATGATTTTGATTTAAACGATAATTTATCAATTTATCCCAATCCTTCAAGCGGAAAGTTTGTCGTTAATATTGGAGATGAAACAATGTCAAGTTTACAAATATTTGATATTTCAGGTAAGTTGGTCTATTCAGAGCAAATTGAAAATAAAACAGAAAACAAAACTATGAATTTATCACATCTTACTAATGGTATTTATATCTTGAAATTATCAGATAGTAAATACACAAAACAAACTAAATTGCTGATAAACAAATAAGCATAACATATGCTAAAACGACAAGTGCAGGCATTGCACGTAACTTGAAACGACAGTGCAATAATTTATATTGTGCTGTAAATAAACATTTTACTTTCAATTCCTGCACCTGCGTTTAGCATTTTTCGTTAGAGGCAAAAGAGCGATAGAAAAAATGCGATATGAATATAGCACCCCGGTTGGGGTGCAACCTTTTGTGTTATACGGCTTTCTATCGTTATTGCACCTCTAACGAGGTGTAATAAATTGTTTAA
>CAYYQW010000112.1:0-8966 GCA_964472505.1 uncultured Bacteroidaceae bacterium
CTTTTTTTATGGTACCAAATTTTTAAAAAATCTTAAAAAACTATTGAAAAATTCAGCGAAAGCTAAACCCACCCCTTGCCCCATAGCCGTCAAGTTAAGGGAATATAATTAGACGCGGCATTTATGCCGTGGATTAAATATAGTGTGAAATATCGGGCTTTAGCCCACAATATGGGTGATATATTTTCGGCTAATGCCGGTGTTCAATTTAATTGCGAATAGATCCCTTAGTTATTGAATGTCATTCATAGCTGCTTTACACTGATTAGTTAACAAAAAACACAGAATCAAATGTTAAGCAGTTGCAAAAAGCAGTTTATTCACATAATAATAATAATTTCGTATATTTGATATATCAAACTATAAATAATGATTTCATTTTATAACTTTATTTGCATATTAAAATTCCCTAAATGATAAAAGCTATTGCTATTACGGCATCACTAATAATGTTGAGCAGCTTAACCGGTTTTGCCCAGGAACCGGACACAACGGATATTTTTGAAATGTCTTTGGAAGATCTGCTGTCATTGAAAGTTCAATCAGGCGGAAAGGAAAATGAAAGCATAAGTGACCTGCCCGCAAGCATTGTAATAATAAGCGAGAAAGACATCAAAGAACAAGGCTGGCAAAGCTTGGAGGAAATCCTTACGCATGTCCCGGGAATGTATATGATAAATGACTACCTCTGGTTTGGCTCCGATAATTTCGGGGTTCGAGGCTTTTTTTCAACCGGAGCTTTTGGCAATATGACCGTAATGGTCAACGGTGTCAGTCAAAAAGAAGACTGGTACAACTCTTTTCCGCTTACTAAAGTCAATGTGCCGGTAGAGGCTATAGACCGCATTGAAATTATCCGCGGTCCTATGTCTGTTGTGTACGGAAGCAATGCCTTTTTAGGATCGATAAACATTATCACAAATGAAGTTGAAAATGAGAATATGGTATCAGCAGGCGGAGGCAATCAAATAAATTATAAAGGATTTGCCAAACTGTCAAAAACTTCCAAAGATTACACATACAGCATACATACCGGCATATACGGCAATAACGGAATAGATAAAGCTTACGCCGACATGATGACTAATCCGGAAGATCCGATTAACGGCTTGCCCGCTTGGGGTTTATCGCCCGCTGCAACGACCGCCGGCCAGTTAGCCAATCATCGCGGATACCTCGGGGCTTCTTTCTCATTCAAAAACTTCTATTTTGAAAATTCACAAAGCTTTACTCGCCGAGGGGTAATTGATTTTTACCCGGGTTTTGAAGACGGCCATCTTGCCGAGATACAAGCATCCAATATGGTTTTTGGCTATAAACAAGAAATACCGGAACACAGCCGGTTAAATATACAATTGGGGCATTACAGCTTTCGTAACCGACTGGATTACAAGCACAACAGCGACACCACCGGATACAGTTTTAACGATATTTACTCGGACGCATTGGACTTTGAATTTAACTACGGTTTCAGCATTACTCCAAAAATTAAGACCGAGTTGGGTATTTATTATCGGTATATTTACCGCGATAAACTTATTGTGGATGCACCGAATTTAAGCCCCGATTACATTAATTTAGAAGCGGGTTTGACTCGGAATGAGAACAAACATAACCGAGCTTTATATGCACAATTTATTTACAGCCCGAATAACAAATTTCGATTCATCGGAGGCCTGCGTGCCGAACAAAGCCCCCAATACGATATTTACTATCAGCTGCGTTTAAATCCGGCAAATAATAATACTAACTTTCTGAGCCGCAAAGGTACTTATCTTCACGACGACTTAATTCTCATACCGCGGCTGGCCGTTTTATATAATTTCACAGAAGTTCACTACATTAAACTAATGTACGGCATGGCTGTAAAAGAGCCGTCGATTGGGGAAAATATGGATGTTGTAAGATTTCCTGACAGGCCGCAGTTGAAACCCGCATATATGAGTACTTTTGAAATAAATTATATGGGAATGGCCACCGATTTTCTAAGCCTTAACGGCAGCGTTTTTTATAACCGGGCTAATCAATTAATCTCGCGTACCAACACGATTCAAAACGGGCAAATGCAACTGTTTAACACCAACTCGGGAGAACTGCAAACTCTGGGAGGCGAACTCAGCTTAATGCTTCAGCCCAATCAAAAACTTTTTTCAAAAATTAGTGTTACTTACCAAAAATCTGAAAATCTGCAAGCGGGCTATGAACATATAAAGTTAGGGTATGCGCCCGATTTTTTAGCTTATATTACGGCTTCATATCGTTTTTATAAGGAGCACAGCTTAGGGTTTTCCGGCTATTATATTGATGAAATGAAAAGCTATTGGGCACCGGACGAAATCAGCGATATTAATGATAACCGCTCACCGGAACAGCTCATCTATGACGGCAGCCGAATTGGCGAGACGGTTCCCGGCTATTTCATGGGCAATATCAATTTACGATTAAACAATCTGTTTGATAAAGGCATTTTTTTCAATGCTTACATTCACAATGTAGCAGACAGCGAAGTTCGCTACCCAACCACCCGAAGCAATGATGCCTTTAATCGTGGCACTTTAGGCTACGGCAGATATTTTTCTTTTGAGCTGGGTATGAAATTTTAGTAATCATTAAATGATTGAATTTAACCTACAAAATACCTTCATCGGCAAAACTAAAATACCCTTTTGTACTGACAATTACATGGTCTAATAAAGGTATATCCATGAGTTTGCCGGCTTCTCGGAGTTTTTTTGTGAGTTTTTGGTCAGCCGAGCTTGGATTTAAGTTACCGGAAGGGTGATTATGGCATGCAATAAGAGCGGTAGCATGTGATTCAAGGGCAATGCGCATAATTTTGCGAACATCACTAACCGTTCCCGCAATACCGCCTACACCTATTTGCTCGCGCCGAATAACGGCATTTTTTGAGTTTAGGTATAAAGCCCAAAATTCTTCGTGTTGCAAATCACCCAATAAAGAGCCAAGCAAATCGTAAACATGCTGTGAAGCGGTAAGCGTTTTCCGGCGTATAACTTCTGATGCTTTACGCCGACGACCGAGTTCCAAGGCTGCAACTATGCTTATTGATTTGGCTTCTCCGATACCTTTATGCTTCTGCAAATCGCTAAGAGAAAAACGTCCCAGCTCATTTAAATTATTTCCGGCAGCCAAAAGAATTTCTTTAGCTAAATCAACCGCTGAAATATTGGGTATTCCCGAACCGATTAAAATGGCAATGAGCTCGGCATCCGAAAGTGAGTTAATGCCTTTTTGCAATAATTTTTCGCGCGGGCGGTCATCTTCTGCCCAAGATTTAATGCTGTTTAAGGAATTTTTATGCGCATCCATAAATTTGATTACAGGTTTACACAAAAATACCGAAATATATTTTAAAACAAGCCTGAGAATCAATTAAAAAATCCCGAGCCGGCAGCAATAACAGAAAACTCAAGATTTTCTTAAGCTTTGGGATAAATGCGTTTAATCTTTAACTGTTTACTTTCCTTAAGCTTTCTGCGTTTAATCTGAGTAACGGTTACACCGGTCAAAACCAGCAAAATACCCAATACGTTTAGCCAAGTAAACGTTCTTCCCAACAAAATAAAAGCAAAAAATGCCGTAAAAACCGGAATGGAGTTTCCGAAAATATTGGCGCGTGTAATTCCTAATTTTTTCACACCGTAAATAAAAAAAAGAAAACAAAGTGTAGAACCAAAAACGGCCAATAATGCAATAAAGAAGAAAGGCTTCGCCTGGAAACCTATGGTTCTGAATTCATTAAAATCAAACAAAAAGAATACCGGAATAAACCAAGCAATACCAATTACATTTTGCCACACCGCGATGCTGTAGATGCCGTATTTTCCGGATAAATTGACCACAACCACCGAGTACAAAACCGCAGCTATTACAGCTCCAAACAAAAGCAACAAACCGGTAAGGTCAGCAGTAAAGCTCAAATCATCTTTCAGAATAACCAAGGCTACGCCCACTATGGAAATTACAATACCCACAATATTAATAAGCGTAACTTTTTCCTTAAGAAAAAAATATGCCGCCAGCGGGCTAAATAAAGGAATGGTAGCAATCACAACAGATGTGGTGGTGGCATCGGTATAAACTATGCCGTAATTTTCTCCTATGAAATATGCAAACGGCTGCAAAAAAGACAGCAATATAAATATGGGTAAGTCTTTGGAAGCTATCGGCTCAATACGCTTTAACCAAATATTCAGTATATACAACAAAGCAACTGAAATGATTAAGCGAAACAACACGACCGTAAAGGGATTATAAACCGCCAAAGCCTGCTCGGACCATATAAATGAAACGCCCCAAAAAATCATGGCAACAGCCATGGCCAAAAAAACTTTTAATCGTTCTGACATGTCTTGCTTTTTTTTGCAAAACTAATTTTTCATCCAATTTTCCCCAAAAATCATTTACTCGTAAAAAAATGTATTATGCTCAAAAAAAAATTATTATCTTTGGTGTAGAACAAAACAATTAATGAAGACTTTACGCCATATATTAAATTTCATAATCGGAGCCGCTTTGCTTTGTGCTTTCTCTACAGCACAAAAGCTGATTGCCGGTTATGATTTGAAAATCAGCGCATTCATCTTCCCTTTTGTTTTTGGCGGAATTGCCGGACTTGTAATCGGTTATCTGTTTATGCGATTAAAACTGCAAAATTTTCAGTTAATGCAAGCCAATGAAGAGTTCTCAACAACCAACGAGGAGCTCAAAGAACGCTTCGACGAACTTCGTGATGTATATAACGAATTGCAGGTTACCAAACACAAAGCAAGCGAGAGTGACCGACTGAAATCTTCTTTTCTTTCAAACTTGTCGCACGAGATAAGAACACCGCTAAACGGAATTGTGGGCTTTGCTCAGATGCTCAATGACGAAGACTTGACAACGGAAGACCGGAAAATATATACCGAAAATTTAAACGAAAGTACCGAAAGACTTCTCGAAATTGTCAATACTATAGTGGAAATTGCAAAAATAGAATCGGGCTCGGTGGAGCTGCACAGACAAAAAATAAACCTCGATGATATTCTCAATGAAATCTATTCGGAATATGAGCTAATGGCTCAAGAACGCCGCTTGGAATTCAATTTGACAAATAAGATAGCCTACCCTCGCTCCTACGTGCATTGCGATGCCGAAAAACTTAAATCCATATTAAAGCATCTGGTTCACAACGCATTGAAATTTACAAAACAAGGCGAGGTAAGTTTCGGAGCCCAAATAAAACAATCGTTCATAGAATTCTTTGTGGAAGATACAGGCATAGGAATGGATCAAAATACCCAGGAACTGGTTTTTAACCCGTTTAGCCAAGGACAAGGCTTGACTACTCACGACATTACCGGTACCGGCCTGGGCCTCACCATAGCCAAAGCTTATGTGGAGCTTATGGGCGGCATGCTGGAACTAAAATCGGAAGAAGGAAAAGGCAGCAGCTTTTCCTTCATTATTCCTTATGATCGGGCTTCTGTATAATCATCTTTGCAATTTATTTTTACGATGTTTATTGAAATTGAATATCCGCAGGCTTGCTCAACAGACAAGGTCTGTGCAGTTAGCGTTACCGGCTCCGGCAAGCTCAGCTTACGAACGCTTCCGTAGGCTGAGCTTGCCGAAGCCGGTGATAAATGCTTGGATGTAATATAGTAGTTTGTAGTACTTATACGCCTAATTCTTTTATTTTTCAGAAGCCGGAGTTCTGAATTCTGTCCTCTGACCTCCGACAAAACAATACAACTTAGCGCGTAAACAGCATTTCACGATATTTTGGCAGCGGCCACAAAGCATCATCTACAATCAGCTCAAGTTTATCGGTATGATAACGAATTTCATCAAGATGCGGCATCACATTTTGCTCATACATAGCCAGACGCTCCGCACAATTATCTTTGGCATTGGCTTCTTTACGTGCATTAATCATTTCTTTTACACTCGTAATAATTTTGTTACGATGATTATTCAATTTTTCTAAAGTGGATAGTGAGTCCGAAGCATTTCTGTGAAAATCTTCCGAATTTGGGTACAGCTCCTTTAATCCGCGTAAATTTTCTATCAAAATATTTTGATATTTTATGGCGGTGGGGTTGATGTGATTTATGGCTAAATCGCCCAAAACACGCGATTCAATTTGAATTTTCTTATTATACTCCTCTATACTTATTTCATACCGAGAATTTAGCTCTCGCTTGGTTAAAATACCCGTACGTTCAAACAACTGTATGGTTTTCTCGCTGATATAAGCTTTATAAGCTTCGGAAGCTACTT
The DNA here is from genome assembly GCA_964472505.1 of uncultured Bacteroidaceae bacterium. GTDB lineage: Bacteria > Bacteroidota > Bacteroidia > Bacteroidales > JAADGE01 > JAYEIA01. The sequence continues at coordinate 6,286 of CAYYQW010000112.1, forward strand.
TAATATTTGTAAGCCCGCGCTTATGCGCATCTTTTTCCCAATCGGCGCTGTATCCGTTACCTTCAAAACGCACCGCTTTCGATTCCGAAATGTACGTTCTCAGTATCTGAAAAACAGCTTCATCTTTTTTCAAACCTTTTTCGGCAATTAAATCATTAACATCCTTATTGAAACCATTCAAACGATCGGCTACGGCAGCCGATAAAACCGTTATGGGCCCGGCAGAGTTAGCCGCTGAACCGACTGCCCTAAATTCAAATCGGTTTCCGGTAAAAGCGAAAGGCGAGGTGCGATTTCGATCCGTATTGTCGAGCATCAACTCGGGAATTTTTCCGATATTGAGCTTTAATTTTGTTTTTAAATCCGGGCTCATTTTACTTTCCGGTATTTGCTGCTCCAATTCATCCAACATGGCCGTAAGCCGTTCGCCCAGAAATACGGACATAATGGCCGGAGGAGCTTCGCTGGCACCCAAACGATGCAAATTACCTGCCGACACAATGGAAGCACGCAATAAATCGCCTTGCTCATAGACGGCTTTTACCACGTTTACCAAAAAGCTCAGAAAACGTAAATTTTGTTTGGGCGTATTGCCGGGCTGCAAAAGATTATCGCCGGTATCGGTCAATAAGGACCAGTTGTTGTGTTTTCCGGAGCCGTTAATGCCTTGGTAAGGTTTTTCGTGAAACAGCACTTTGAAATTATGCCGAACGGAAACGCGCCGCATAACTTCCATAAGCAGCAGATTGTGATCGTTGGCCAAATTGGCTTCTTCAAAAATTGGGGCACATTCGAACTGGTTTGGAGCCACTTCATTGTGTCTGGTTTTTACGGGAATACCAAGCTTATGCGCCTCATATTCAAATTCTTTCATAAAAGCAGCCACCCGCTCCGGTATGGCTCCAAAATAATGATCGTTGAGTTGTTGGTCTTTAGCTGCGGAATGTCCCATTAAGGTGCGTCCGGAAAGCATTAAATCGGGGCGAGCTTCGTACAGCGCTCGGTCAATCAAAAAGTATTCTTGCTCCCAACCTAAAGTAGCCGATACTTTAGTCACTTTTTTATCGAAAAACTGCATGGTTTCAACAGCAGCCTCATCCAGAGCATTCAAGGATTTGAGCAATGGCGTTTTATAATCAAGCGCTTCGCCGGTATAGGCTACAAATATGGTCGGAATACATAATGTGTTATCAATAACAAAAGCCGGCGAGGACGGATCCCAAGCTGTGTAACCGCGAGCTTCAAACGTATTGCGAAGTCCGCCGTGCGGAAAACTCGACGCGTCGGGTTCTTGCTGAGAGAGCATTCTTCCGCTGAAGCCTTCAAAAGCTTTGCTTCGGCTGTCAATTTCGAGAAAAGCATCGTGCTTTTCGGCGGTTTGTCCGGTAAGCGGATGAAACCAGTGCGTGTAATGCGTGGCGCCGCGCTCGGCCGCCCAAGCTTTCATACCGGCGGCAATTTGATCGGCCACCGAACGCTTGATTCTTGTTCCGGTTTCTACCGCATTAATTACGTGCTCATAGGCATGCTTAGGCATATAGCCGTGCATGGTTTCATAATCAAAAACATTTTGTCCGAAGTAATCGGAAATCTTTGTTTCTGTTTGATGGTGCTTAACCGGTTTTCGGTCAATGATTTTTTCAATGGTTTTTTGTCGCAGTGATGCCATAAAGCTATTTTTAAAATTTAAAAACACCAAATATAAAAACTTGAATCTAAAAAACAAGGGGGATTTTGAAAATTTTACTATTTTTTAATAAATAGATCTTAAAAAAACAGGGGCTTATTTGAAATTTTATCACTTTTTATACAAATAACTCTTAAATATGTTGGTGATTTTTGAATAACACCTTAAATTCGAATGTCTTTAAAAAACCTTATTAAGCTAATTCAAATATTGAATTAGACGTATGAATACGACAAATTTTAAAATTACAACACACCGGTGATTTTCGGATTCCCCCTTGGAGAAGGGGGCAGGGGGATTGATAGAATCAAAATGCGGTAAAATCATATTTTGTAGCCTGCATGCTTAATCGCAGAAACATTTTTTTCAAATCATAGCTTTTGTAAAGCCTGTGAATCAAAATAATGTAAATATTAATAAAATGCCTAATTCAAATATTACTAAAAAAGCGACCATCTGTTTTACCTGAGTAAGGACTTGAACCAAGATGCTTCCGGATCCCAAAAGGGATGCCGGAAGATCTAAAAATCAGTTATAAATACAAAAAGAAGAAGACCTGCCGGCGTCTCCGACCCGGCAGCGTCTGCACAGAACCCGGCTGATTTTAACGCTGAATTTTTGAAAGTAATGAAAAGCGTGAGTTATGGCGGGAAACTTCAGAAATAGTATTATCGCAAAAAAAGCAAGCCCAAAATATTGAGCTTGCTTCACTTTTAATAATTTATAATGATTATCCGCATGTTCCCCAAGATTATAATCACCGACTTCGACAGGCTCAGCCTCCGAAAATACCGAAGGAGACTGAGCTTGTCGAAGTCGGTGATAACTAAGTATGCGTAATAAGCTAATAAGCAACAACTTAAAATACGAATAGGGGGAAATGCGGATATTCATTTAATTTAATTTATTTATTGTTTGTTGGTAATTTCAAAAAAACAGAGCCGAACAACGGATTTGCCGTGTTAAACGGCAAGCAGAATTAACTCTAAACCAA
>CAYYQW010000113.1:0-8756 GCA_964472505.1 uncultured Bacteroidaceae bacterium
TACAAAGATATATAATTACTGCTTTTATTCAATACTTTAAGAAAAAATCAGACTTTATACAAAACTGATAGCGACAGGGTGAATCCGTAAATAAACAGTCTGCCGATTTTTTATTTTTTTTTGATTTTGTAAAAATCAAACCCCGACCCTTCCGAAATAATCGTAGGATGCACATCACCAAGGGGGAATCCACGCCGGCTTAATATTTTTGCTTTAATATTGACTTACAAATCAATAAAGAGCCTACATTTTCTCTCTACTATATTCAGTACTCATATAAAAAAATCAATAAAACCGGTCGGTAATAATTATTGCTTGGAGAGAAATGAAATTTGTTACTTGAATATAGGAAAGAAAAAAATGGAGATGAAAATAGTTTCATCTCCAAAAAACCATCTGTTAAAAATTGCTTGAACTATGAAAAAACTACTGAATAAAAAATGTTTTGCTTTTCTTTGTTGAGCTATCAATATAATTAAGTGTACCTTCATATTCTCCTGAAATATTTGTACCATCTGAATCCACAAGATCCAGATTCACAGCATATTCACTGCCGTTCCGTGTAATATCAACCGTGCCGGAAGCTATATCGTAAAATACGGTATTTTCTTCTTCCGGTTCCCAATTTAACGCATATATGCCAATATCAAATGTCCCGATTGTTTCAGAAGCACTAAAAAAGTAATTCCCCGAGGGGATATATTCGCCTTTCTCTGAGAATAGTTCAAAATATAAAATTTGTCCTTCCCCGCTCATTTCATAATCGCTACCGTTGGAGTTTATTTTTATACCATTTGAAAAAAGATATAGATCAATATTAAACCCCTCATAATCTCCGGATAATGATTCTCCGTAGTTTTCATAGAACCCTGAGCCTAACTCATAGGTTGTACCTCCGATTTTTACAAAATTCTTTGGTTGAACTGTTTCGTCATCATCTTCACTACAAGCCGAAATAAACATAAGTACTACGGCAAAAGATAAAAAATAAAATAAAGTAATTTTCTTCATGATAAGATAGAATTTAAATGGCTCCTACTCATAAGCTTTTCGGAATACGCTCCTTACTCTTTTTTGGATTTTCAGGAATCTCCGTTAATTTTATTCCAAACCCATCATCTTCTTGAGTTCTTCCTCCGTTGCATCCACTTTATCTTTCAGACCTTTTACAATCTCATTCCTAACTTGAATTTCTGCCTGATACAAATCATAATAAACTCTTACTTGGACTTCTACCGTACCGGGTGCTAATTGCTGTTTATTATTATTTCTAAGTTCTTTGCGAGGAATCTTGCTTCGAAAGACCACTACCACAGATTCTAAATTTTTCAAAGTAGCTGAAGTTACGCTACGCGAAGATTGAATTATTTCATCCACGGTTTCAGCATCAACTATTGAAAGTTGGGTATTCGCAATATTAGATTTTGTAATTGCTGCTACATAGGTATTAAGTTTGCCGGCAATTTCTATTTTAGCACGTTCAATAGCTTGCATTTTAGCACCGGATTGTGATTTACTGACTCCAATGCCGAGTGATGAAATATACGCATTGGATTCACTCATATCGTCATTAATGCGCATTTCATTTTCTTTAATCCATGCGTTTTCCAGCTGCTTTTCAAGCGGAAGATCGCCTGCAAAAGTCCGCCAACCTTCTTCTTTTTCCATTCGTTTAGCCTCTTTTCTGGCCACTCGTATTGCTTTTTGTTTTAAAACTTTCAGTTTTTGTTTCCGTTCTTTTTTCATTTCTTTTACCGTTTTTACTTGCCCCAAAAGAACTTTGTTTGGCATGAGGAAAAGAAATAATGTCAAAATAAAAATAATAGACAGTTGTGTTTTCATAATATATAAGATTTAAAAATTATTTTTGGCCGGCACTTCGTTCCGGTTGCTTAAACTGTTCTTTATTGCGAAATGTATATTTGAAATCAATATAGTAAAAACTAAAACTTTTCTTTTGTTGCTCAACATAATAGGTCAAATTGCCTGATACATAAGGCTCAGCTGTACGTATATTGAGATTATTGATTGATATGCGAGGGTTTTGTTGAAATGTGTTGTGCCCACTTTGAGTGATTGTTCGATTAAACGGGATTGAATAATGAGTTCCGGTGCTCTCCCATTCAATATTCAGCGTTTTCAAATGTATGGGTTCTGAAATATTTGCATCTACGCCTAACTGAACAGAAACCAAATTAAGCTGTTCTGCTTCTCGTTCAAAAACTGCATGAATATTTCGCACGCTAGTTATCTTAGATGTTTTCTCGGTGCTATTCAAAATTAACTTTTTGTAGAGTTTTTTATTTTTTATAAAAAGTTCAATCTCAATATACTTTTCGCCGTATTTCAAACTACCCTCATCGCTATATTCAAGTGTATAAGTGCCTTTATTTTCAGTCAAGGGATTCATCTTAATACCGAAAGATGATGAAAGTTTTATATCTTCCGAAATACGCATTTTTCTATTATTACTCACAACCGCAAATTGAATCTTTTGCGTGCTCTTTTCAAGCACATCAATATGAATGTTTTGTAATAAATCGGAATAGAACTTATATTCCAGATCTGCCATTTCCTTTCGGTTATCAGGAAAATATTTGCGTAGTTTTGCAAGAGTATTCAAATTATCATACAATTGTTTGGTGGTGCTTAATGTTTCGCGTTCTGATTGTACTTTCTTCAATAAAACTTCCATCCGTGCATCTTGTTCATTGAAGGCTTGTACTATTTTTTGCCGTTTTGCTTGAGAGAATGGATACTTAACGTGATAGACACAAGTGACTTCTCCCGATTGCTTGTCTTTAAATTTCTCCCAATAAAAATCATCTGCATGTGAAAGAGAAAGGTCTTTAATCATGGGAATATCTGCTGATTCAGAATGACTTTCCATTACAAATTGCTCCACCGTGCTAATCATACCATTATCATTTTTGTTAATAAGGGTGGACGTATTGCTTGATTGTACATATACTGCCACAGAATTAATTATTTCTTTCCTGATATTAGGAATAATTTGTCGTTTAGCTTCTTCTAAAGTAATTGCTCTCGCAGACATAATTATATAATTAGACATGACGGCATTTACCCAGTCCGGCTTCTTGCGTTGGCTTTTTTCTATTAGTTTTTTTTGAGCACTAACAACACCGGTTCCTAAAACAAAAAATAGAGACACCAGTATGCCGATGCTGCGAATAGAAATAGTCATATGATTACTTTACAATGATAATTTCGGAGCGATTATATTCTCTTTCTTTTCTCTGTTCTTGTTGAATAGCAATTTCAGAAATGGCCTTTATTCTGGCTTCTTCAATTTTTGCATCTGTCTCAGATTTTTTGATAGCGTAATTCCATTGTTTATTATCTAAATCTTCAATTTTTTGCTTAATTTCTTTTTCTAATTGCAACGCTTCCCTGTAACAACTTGACCCGGGTAGTATTTGAGACAGATATTGTTCTGTTTTAAGCGCACCGTCATAATTCTGTTCCGAGTACCATACACTTTTTGCTTTGGCCAAATTCACCAAGCATTGTTGCTTTTCATATTTGTCATATATCAATTTGGAAGCATTGAGTGAACGATTATAACAATCAGCACAGTCTGAAGGAATTCTTGCCAAAATAGCAAGTGCCTCTTCGTATTGATCTTGATCAGCCAAATTATTAGCTTGTTTAATTATCAAACCGCAATTATTATTATAATAGTGTATAATTTTCTGTTTCCCCGTTTCCATTAGCTCAGCAAAGCCTTGATTATTAATATTTAATTGTTTGACAGCAGAAAAATAGGCCTTGGTCTCATTGCTGCCAACTCCTTTCAAGTTAAATATTTTCGATGCGTAAATAGTTTTCGTATCATAATCGGCTATGTAAAATGTAATTTCCAATACCATCATCACTTTTGGGGGGGCTGACGGAACAATATTTTTACTAAAAACTTGGATGTCAGGAAACATGATATGCCTATGCTTTGTAACTCCACTGGCAAAACCATACTTAGAGGCAACCTGCATCATTTTATTTTTTAATAAGTTTTTTACGTTATCTGAAACAGGTTCTGTTTGTTCAAAAACTACAGGCGTAATGGTGAGCGTATTTACCTGATTCTGAGCATACGACAAAAAAACTATGCAACTCAGTAATAGTGTTAATAAATTTCTCATTGTGGTCATTATTTAAAAATTATGTAATTATTTTTCTCCTATAATCAGCCATGCTTCACCCAAACCGCGAGTGTAAATCTTACAAGTTTGATTAAAAGGCTCTCTCCTGAGAAAACTTCTCAATCCCCTTAAAAAACGTTCAGCATCAACAGGACGATTTTTATTGTCGAACAAAGGTACACGAGCCGAAAATAGAGCAAAGTTGGCTGAACCATCTTCTTTTGAATATCTGCCGGAAATACTGTTTTTATAAAACCATGTATCTATTATTTCAACCAATTCCAGATATTCATCATCGTATTCATATTCTTCTTCCAAGTCAATACCGCCATTGTCCCATACTTGAATTCTGAAATTACATGTTCGGCCTTTGGAAAACATTTCGTCAAAGTAATTTTGTAGTTGATCCAAAAAATTACCCATGTGTGTCAACAATGCTTCTTCTAAAAGTAAACCGGGAGTAGCTGCTGCTGTAAGGGTGGGTGGGCCGTCCCCGGATTGGCCGCCTATTTGACCGTTGGTATAAGCATCATAAGATGTAATATTAAAATGAATGTACTGCTTGGGGCCGATTCGCTTAAGCTCAAAATCTACCCCAATAATAATGTCGGCTTTAGCTCTTCGTTTAAGAAGGTCAATTGGGCTTTCTTTGATGGCGGCTCCGGAAGTTTTTCCCGTTAGTGCCTCAAGTTCAGCCGTCGTAGATTCTATTTTTTTAAGCTCGGCTTCTAAAAGACGAACTTTATCAGCCGAATAGCCTCTGTCGGTTATCATGCTGTTTAATCTTGCAATGACCTGACGAAGATGTGCATCGTTTTGAAGGGCTTTTTTATAGTCCGGTACTACTTTTGTTATTCCTTGATCATCAAAAGACATAGTATAGTTATGCCGATTACAATAGATATCTGCCGGAACCACCATGACAGCAGGCTGCTTGGCTTGCCCCTTCATGTCTGCGTAAAAACTTATAATAATAAGTACGGATAGTAAAATTTTTTTTATCATAACTGTTATCTTTTTTTAATTAAAATCCTGAGTCTAATCTTGATATTATACCGTCTTTTTCAAGTTTCCTTCTTAATTCACCTGTATTAACAGATACAATTACCCCCACTTTATACCCTTTTGGTACTTTTAATCTGTCTGCCGGGTCAATGGAGCCATCATTACTTATCTGTACATATTGGCGATACGGCGCATTGAAAGTTTGGTTAATATCAAACAGCTCCACTTTTCCTGATTCAATTTTTTGCTGTGTTGTTTTAATTTTATATAAACCAAAAAAAGCATCAAAGTAATCTTTATGGTCATTATAATTTGATTTAACCATAGGTTCTGAACGATTACTTCCCGGGATTCCTTTGAATAAAACCGCATGGACAGCATCAAACTTTCCTCTTTGTATTGCATCAGTTACGGTTGGGGCGTATGAGTAAACTTTAATAAGGGTAGTACCGTCAACTCCTTGATTCAAAGCCTCTACTTCGTAATTTGTAAAATCAACCGGAGCTGTAATTAGAAGACTCTTACAAGCGTTCAACGACAAAAGAACTATCAGTAATAATATAATTGTTTTAAAATTCATTTTTATATTTTTAAAGATTGATATATGATTATTAATCTTACACAGAAAATAAGGGGGAGGGTTTCCCCTCCGCCATTAATTATTTTTTAGAAGCTGACATCCCAACCTAAAGCAACATTTGCTCGAATAGGTGAACGATCTATGTAAAACTCGGATAGTGGCCCAAAAAAGTCAGTCTCCTTAAAGCCAACCGGCGTGTTATAGATTGAAGCGATTACTTTAAATCGATGATTGATGTACATTCCCATTCTCAGTCCGGCTTTGTATGTAATCTTACCGGTGCCATATGTTTCATAACTTATACCCTCAATCTGAACCGTTTCGTTATCTTCAAAAGTTTTGTCGAGAAATTCATCTACATCGGAATTTGTAAAGGCAGCTCCCTCAAATTGAACACCAAGTAGAGGTCCTGCAAAGAAACTTCGCATAAAATGAAAGTCTTTTCCCAATCCTACGCTTAATCCAACCAGACCTACATCAGAGTCTTCGCCCAAAAATTTTGATATATCGCGATCTTTTGTGATATAGCCTTTATCAAATTTATGGTATTCTGCAAAGTTTAAGTCAATATAAGCACGCAATCCGTAAGTGAAATCTCCAAAATATTCAGACATTAAAAGATCATATTTAAAATTAATACCTGCAGTTCCAAAACCAAAGTGCGTGGAGCCCATATCTTTTTGTTCTTGCATCATCATTCCCAAGTCCAACTTTCGTCCTTGTATTTGATAAAACTCGGAAGGATCCATGTCGCCTTGAGCAACCTCACGGTTGTCAATTACGTGATTTTTAGCTCTCACAACACCAACTCTTTTTTCTTTAATATCACCATCTTCTTTCATAATCTGCTCATATACAAAAAAACGCCGGTCTGTACCAATACCTTCCTTTAATCCGATTTTTGCAAGCAGAGGCTTTACTCCAAAAATGGTCGCCTTAATTTTGAATTCCTCAACTTCATTTTCCATTTCAGCTATTAACCCTCTAAATTTTGACGGAGACAACATAATAGCGAAAAAGTCATCTTTTTTTAATTTTCTTCTCTCTGCCTCTTCAATAATTACACCACCGTCAATGCCATAAGTTTTTGAAACAATATGCTCTAAAGGAAAATCAAAATTTGCCATTGCACGTCTTTGAATAACCGGGTTTTCAGATTTGAATACAGTTTCGCCCATAACAGAGCTGATTGAATCATTGTATACAATTTTATGAATATGAACCGTGATGCTGCTTTTATAGCCGGTTTTAGTTCTATTTACAGGTTTATACTCATAATTCTTGCTTTTTGCCGCTCTTTTCTTGTTCTCTCTGTCTATTTTATCGTAGTATTCCTTATAAGTAATTACATCTCCCACTTCATAAGCCAGAATATAATTAGATTGTAACACCGGTTCAAACCATTTTCTGGTTGCGCCACTATTTACTCCTGTGCGGGATGCCATAAACTCCTTTGCATCAGAGTCCGTCATTGTGTACTTTGCTCTTTCCATTGCTTCATTATAGCTCATATCATTTCCGGCTAATAGCCCCATTACTTTATTTGCTATTCTATTTTCCATTAGCGTTTCTTTGGATTTTTTTGCACTTTTCAATTTGACTTTATAATCCTTTATTCTGTTATCATCAAAGCGTTCTGTTATGACCATATTGTCATATTTCAATGCTTTGGTAACATCACCGGACATTTTTCGACTTGGGGTTTCCAGATAGACCCATGTTAATCCGCTTCTGTTGTAAGCCTCAAATTTGGAGCTTGCTACTGCAGAATCTTCCGGCTTTTGTGCATTTCCAATCATAATAGAACTTACAAACAACAATAAAATAAAATGCTTTTTCATGTGAATTGATTTTTAAATTAGACAAATTGGTTTAAAATCTGTTCACAAAACTACACCATTCCCCCCGCCCATAAAATACCCGAAATCCGGTGAATTGCTTCATACCGGATTTCGGGGAGATGGTGAAAAGTAGGTCTTGGTTTTATACTTTTTTCAGAATGCCGTATTCATAAGCCTTTGCTACTACCCCTTGTATGGAGTTTACTTTAAATTTGCTGCGGAGGCTCTTGCGATAGCTGTCGGCGGTAGAGGCGGCTACGTGCATTTTATCCGCTGCTTGTTTTGTGGAAAGGTCTCCGGCTAAGTGCCTTAGCATTTCTATTTCACGGGGAGTTAGAACAGGACCGGCTTGGTCGGGCTTTTCATCGCGCATTTCAATAATTATTTTTAGTATTTCAGGCGAATGGTATTCTTCGCCATCGCGCATGGCATCAAAGGCTTTCCATATACCGCCTTCTTGCGATTTGAGAAGAATATACTTTACCCCAAGGTCTATCAGTTGACGAATGAAGTGATGCTGCTCCAAAAAAGTAAGGGCTATGATTTCCGTGTCGAGCTTTTGTTTCTTTACTTCTTCAACTAACTCTATGCCGTTCATGCCGGGCATTTTAATGTCGGTAATTAAAATGTCAAAATTCTGCAATTGCATTTTTGAAAGTGCTTCTTCGGCATCCCGCGCCTGCTGCACACGGATGTTAAACATACGATTCTCTATTATTTTTTGCAGCCCTTCACGCACTACTTCGTGATCATCGGTAATAAGTATATGGATGTTTTTCATTTAATCATATTATTCATTATATATGCAAAGGTCGGGTTTTTTCTTTAGTTTTTCAATCCCCATTATCCCTAAAATTGCTCACTACCGGATTTCCTAAGTGTCCGTTTTTACGGACAAGGAAATTACGGTCCCTTTTTGCAGTCGGCTGTTAATATTCAGTTCCGCGCCGATACTTTGCGCCCGTGCTCGCAGACTTTTCAGGCCGGTCCCTGCGGCTTCGATCTCCGGATTAAAACCTTTGCCGTCGTCTTCCACAGTAAGTGTGAGGCTGTTATTATCTTTTTGTAGCTGCACCCAAATATTGGCAGCTTGTGCGTGTTTGCGGGCATTATGCAAGGCTTCCTGTATGATGCGGAAATAAACCGTCAAAACTTTTAGCCGTATTTCCG
>CAYYQW010000114.1:0-8609 GCA_964472505.1 uncultured Bacteroidaceae bacterium
TAATAATCAACACTATAAGTGAAATAGATAAACTTTGGCAAAGTTCTCATTTTCAATCTAATGGAAAAGTATAACGAACTATTATTTTAAAGCATCAGCTGAAAATAATACTTTGCCATCGTTCCTTTTCAACACCAATTGGAGAATATGCGGATAAAAATTATCTTTGCGTTATGTTTCATTAAAAAAATTGAACGCCATTACAAAAAGCAGTATATTTGTATAAAACTTAAAAGATGATAGCCGAAAAGAAAAAAAAAAATAGATACGGACAATACTTTACGCCGGAATTAATTGCCGATTTTATGATTGATTTAGCTGCTATTAATCCGGAAAGTAAAATATTAGAGCCGTCGAGCGGGAAAGGCATATTTATTAATCTGTTAAAAAAGAAAGGATATAAAAACATTTCAGCTTACGAAATTGATGCTCATCTATCCAAAAAATATGAATGTGTAAAAAATGAAAGTTTTGTGAGTGCTGATATTAATGAAAAATACGAATTAATCATTGGAAACCCACCCTATATTCGTTGGAAAAATTTAGAAGAAGAATTAAAAACTGAATTAGCGAGAAATCAATTGTGGAACAAGTATTTTAACAGCCTTTGCGATTATTCGTATTTATTCATTCTAAAATCAATTGAACTTCTTCAAGAGAATGGACAACTGATTTTTATCACACCCGAATATTGGTTAAATACCATGCACTCAATCAGTTTGAGAAATTATATGTTGCGAAATGGATATTTTTCTGAAATTTACCATTTTAATGAAACGCCGATTTTTGAAAAAGCAACGGTTTCTACAATTGTATTCAAATACATAAAAACAAAACAAAAAAGCGAAAAAAAAATAACTATTGTTAAGTACTACAAAAACAGACAATTAACAACAGAAATTGTCGACAGTATCCGAAACAAACAACAAACCAATGATTCAGAGGTATTTCAAACAAGTCAATTCAAAGAAAATGAGCGTTGGCTATTAGCCGATGATGAAAAAATTACCGAACTGCAACTCTTTGAAGAAAAATGCCGAAAAAAACAAAAATCGCAAAAATTGTTGTTGTTTGATAATGAACAAAACAATGAATTCTACACCATCGGTGAATTCTGCGAAATAGGGAACGGTATGGTGAGCGGCTTAGACAAAGCTTTTCAATTAAACGCTGAACAACTTACAAAAAATGAAAAGCAAAATTCGATAAATGTTATAAAGGCAAAAGATTTACAACCATTTACTTACAAAGATATTACAAAATATATCTTTGCTAATGAAATAGAAACAGAACATGAGTTAAAGTCAGATTTTCCGAATTTTTATAAAAAACTTAAAAAATTTATTCCTCAATTAGAAAAACGATACCAATATAATCGACAAATAAATTATTGGCAATGGGTGTTTATGCGGAATTTCAATTTGTTCAATTCGGACAAAGCTCGAATTTTTGTGCCGTGCAAAGAACGAATTTCCAATAAAGACTATTTCCGATTTGTATATGTTGAGCCGAATATTTACCCCACGCAAGATGTAACAGCTATTTTTTTAAAACAAAAAACACAAGAAAGTTTACATTATATTCTTGCATTACTCAATAACCACAGAATATTTAATTGGCTAAAATACAATGGCGTAGTTAAAGGAAATATCGTAGAATTTTCCGAAAAACCAATAGCAAGTATTCCTTTTAGAGCCATTGATTGGTCAAAAAAGGAAGATGTTAATTTACATGATGAAATAACAGAATTATGTAAAAAATATATTTCTGATAATTCTGTCAAAAATTTAAACGAATTAAATAATACAATTGATAAACTTTTTCGATAGATGACAATAGTAAATTTTGATACAATCAAAAAAAACATAATTCGGACAAGTGTTCCAAAACCGATTTCAGGCACTTTATCGGGACATGCAGCCGGTGAGCCGTTTGATAAACATGTATATAAGGAAATTAAAAAACAATTTCCGAAACATACTTTCAGACAATACGAATATTTGAACGATTTATACAGTAAAAATCCGGATATTATCGGGCATCAAGCCCGATACGATTTATTTAATTCGCCCACAGTAATGTTTTTATTAAGTCGCGGTAAAAATGCAACGGATAAATGGTCGTTGGAAAATCCTTTTGATGAAAAACAAAACGACACAGCCGATATTCTTGTGGTTAAAGACACTTATTACGAAATAATAGATATTAAAACACGAAATACATCAAAATCAGCCCAACCGCCAAATATCATTTCGTCTTACAAATTAGCGCAAGTCTGTGCTAAAATGCTTGATAACGAAGAATTTGATAAGTTTTCTATTAACTATTTTGAAATAGGTTGGCAATTAAAAAAAGACAAACTCATCTGCGAAGATGCACATTTTGTAAGTCTGTTTAAATCAAATCCCGAGACATTATACATAAATTGGGCAGCAGCTATGCAGATACAATTTCATGTTTGTGATTTAGACCAAAAATATACAAAAAACGTCAAACAATGGGCAAAATCATATTTAAAACATTTTGTAGAACAGGCAAAAAAAAGAGCTGATGATATGATTGAAAGATTTGTTAAACCATTTGAAAAATATATTGATTAGGAAACATAACGTGTACTTAATGCCGCAGATGCCCGGCATTAATTGCATTTGCATTACTTATGGATAAAAACACCTTTATTACGAAAGCCGTGCTGGGAATGTATGCTGAGAATAAGCGCGACTTACCGTGGCGAAATACACGCAATCCTTACAAAATTTGGCTTTCCGAAATTATTTTGCAGCAAACACAGGTAAAACAGGCTTTGCCGTATTACGATAAAATTACAAAAGCATTCCCGACTCTTGAGCATTTGGCTAAAGCCGAAGAGAATGATTTGCTCTTGCTTTGGCAAGGTTTGGGCTATTATTCGCGTGCACGAAACATGCATGCAGCCGCTCGTTTCATTCAGCATGAGCTTAACGGGAAATTTCCGCAAAGCTATTCGGAATTGCTCAAACTTAAAGGCGTAGGCAGTTATACAGCTGCTGCCGTAGCTTCCATAGCTTTTGAAGAGCCCGTTGCGGCTGTTGACGGAAATGTAATACGTATTTTGTCGCGTGTATTTGCCGTACAAGAGCCGGTGGACAAAGCTTTCGGGAAAAATATAATTTCAAATCTGGCCGAAAATCTGGTTTCTAAAGACAATCCCGGCGATTTTAATCAAGCTATGATGGACTTGGGAGCGATGCTTTGCCGAAAATCCAATCCCGATTGTTTGAACTGCCCTTTGAGTGAGGTTTGTACCGCTTATGCGGAAAATATGGCCGACCGTTTGCCGCTGAAAGTTAATAAGCAAAAAAAGCAAAACCGATACATTTACTATTTTATTGTACGCAATGTATCGAATGCAGGCCAAGCGCTTATTCTGCGAAAGCGCAGTACTTCCGGAATTTGGAAAAACATGTACGATTTTCCGGTTTTGGAATATGAAATGAAACCGACACTGTCTGCTTTGCCGAATGATTTTTCCGCTCAATACGGTATTTCGATAGAAGCAAACCAAATAATTGATACGGGCAGTTTTCGGAAACATTTATTATCGCATCGTAATTTATTTGTGAAATTTTATTTGCTTCCTTTGGCAGATGAGCACTTTAAGGCTTTATTGTCTGCCGATAAAAATTTCATCGAAACAAGTTTCAGTGATTTGAATGCTTTTCCTTTTCCGGAAATTATTAATAAATTTTTCAAAGAAGAAGGAAAAAGCTTATTTTAGATGCAAATGAAAATTATGAAACACACGATTTTAATTATGATAATGCTCGGAGCTTTTTGGTATGCTCCGGCACAGGATTTTTACGGCGGAATTACGGCAGGCCTCAGCGGCAGTCAAATAGACGGCGATCGTCAGGCCGGATACGAGAAAATTGGTTTCTTGGCCGGTGTTTATGTGGGCCGGGATTTAAGTTCCGATTTGGCTTTCAATATCGAGCTGTATTATATTGGCAAAGGCGCTGTGATGAATACCAAAAACCCGGACGGAACGGTTTGGCAAGAGTTTAAAACGCAGCTTAATTATGTGGAAATGCCCGTATTTCTGGAGTGGAAATTGCATGAGAAATTTTCTGTCTCCGGCGGGTTGGCTTCGGCTTTTCTGGTTTCTTCAAAGCTCTATAATTTAGGCGGTTTGGTACCGAAAGAACAATACGATATGAAAGATTTTGATTTTCAGCCGGCCGTAAAATTAGAATACATATTTAATGATAAATTCGGCCTTAATTTGCGTTTTTCGTATTCGCCGGTCAGTGTTCGCAAAGATTTGGGTTGGTTTAATAATAACATGAGCTTGGCAGCTCGCTATCGTTTGGGGCAATGAAAAAAATAAAATTGGCTGTCGGTATAACGGGAGCCAGCGGTATGATTTATGCCCGGCGTCTTCTGGAGAAAATGCAGAAACCCGAGATTGCCTCTCAAACAGCAGAAACCGGCTTGGTGTTTTCATCCAATGTGCGTGAAATTTGGGAGGCTGAATTGGGCGATTTCAATCCCGAAGCGTTCGGCCTCAAAATATATGATTCAAAAAGTTTTTATGCGCCTTTTGCCTCCGGCTCGGCAGCTTACGACGCCTTAGTTGTGATTCCATGCTCCATGGGTACTTTGGGGCGTATATCCGCCGGCATTTCCAATGATTTAATCACGCGCGCTGCCGATGTGATGTTAAAAGAGCAAAAAAAATTGATTCTTGTAACACGCGAAATGCCTTTCAGCCTGATTCATCTTGAGAATATGACGCGCTTGGCACGTGCCGGGGCGCAAATATTTCCGGCATCTCCGCATTTTTACTTAAATCCGAAAAATTTCGATGAATTGGCCGATACGGTTGTAAACAGAGTGCTGGAAGCAGTCGGTTTTAGTTTGGATATGGAGCGTTGGACGGGTGATGATTAATCGTTAATATCGAAAATACCTTCCGGAAGACGGAAATAAATTTTTCGGGTTTCTTCGTCAATTTTTTCAATTAACTCTTTGTGATAGGGGATGAGGACTTTCTTTTGCTTGGCCTCGTGAAAGATTTCCACAAGCTCATTGGCCGACATACGCAGCACGTCGGTAATTTTGCCTTTGTATTCATTATTGTCGTATAGTTCAAAGCCTATGAGCTGCTCGTTTTCTTCAGGCTCTGCTTCTGCAATATTCGTTGATTCGGTGAACACTGCTCCACCGATAAGTTCTTTTGCACTGTCTTTATTTAAGCCTTCAAACTTAACAGCCAGACGGGCATTGCTTTTTTTGTAAGTGTGTTCAATAAAAAAAGGAACGTGAATTCCGTCGATTAAAACGAAAAACAGTTCCTTTTCTTTAAGACTTTCTAAAGGTTTTGAAAAATGAATTAAAAGTTCTCCTTCAAATCCGTGACTATCGAGAACTTTTCCGATTTCAATAAAATTAATATCGGATAATTTATTCACTTTTTTCTTCCGATTCATCTGTTTGAGTTTCAGCCTTAGCTTCAGCGGTTTCTTCCGTTTCTGCTTCTGCTTCCTCTGCTTCTTTCTCGGCTTTGGCTTCAGCTTCGGCTTTTCTTTCTTCAGCTTCTTTTTTCGCCAAATCGTCTAAGCGTTTTTGATTTACTTCAGCTTCTTTTTCAAGCTCTTTTTTAGTTTTCGTCTCAGCGTCTTGCTTCAACTTGTCTTTTTTAGCTTGAATTTTTTGCTCTTTGTCTTTCAACCAAGCTTCAAATTTCTCAAGAGCGGCTTCTTCTGTCAACGCTCCTTTTGTCACTCCTTTAAGGAGATGGTTCTTGTACATTACTCCTTTGTATGAGAGTATTGCACGGGCAGTGTCTGTAGGCTGCGCACCATTCTGTAACCACGATAATGCTTTATCGAAATCAAGATCTATAGTGGCAGGATCGGTTGTCGGCACGTATTTCCCAATACGCTCGATATACCTTCCGTCACGCGGCGCCCTGCTGTCTGCAACAACAATGTGATAAACCGGTTTCTTTTTCCGGCCGTGTCTTGCGAGTCTGATCTTTACTGGCATAGATAATTTTTAAATGAATAAAAAGTTTATAAATAAAGAACTGACAAGGCCTTGATGCCTTATCAGAACTAAGCAAAAGCTTGAGGTCGCGAGCGGATTCGAACCGCTGTACATGGTTTTGCAGACCACTGCCTAACCGCTCGGCCACGCGACCCTAATTATTTTGGGATGCAAAAATAGGTAAAAATATTTTATCCGCCTAAATTATTAAAAAAGATTTCTTGTTTTATTTTTCTCGATTTTCCCAAATCAATTTTTTGCCAAAGCCCAAACGATTATCAGTCATTTTTATATAATCCGGCTGCAACGTCCATAAGGTAGTTTCCATAAGCCTTGCAAAAGGGAAGCGTTTCAGGTAATGTTTTTTTGCTTTTTTGGCAAGTTCGCCGGTGGGTTCGTTGAGCGTACCGTTAATTTGCAGACCTTGAATTTTTCCTACGGTGTTGGTTTCCAAAACCACCGAAGCCGCCACATAGTTGCCGCATTCTAAATCTTGTATATGTTTGGTATCCTTGTCGGAAGAAAAAATAAACACATTGTCGTCTTCGCTGTATGTGTAAAAACAATTTGAGCAATAGGGGATACCTTTACAACTTGTAGCCAAGGTGAGCACATGATGTTTGTGTATGAATTTTACAATATTTTTGTCGGGCTGTTCCATCTTTTTTTTTTAATGCGGCAAATGTATAGCAAGTTTAAATGCTAATCAAAAAAGCTGTTAAGTAAAATCAAAAAAAAGCCGTATTATTCTCCGGCTTTTGATAATTTTGCCGGTATAACAAAAAAATATACCATATGTTTTCAGGAATAGTTGAAAAAACAGCAACAGTAAGAAAAATTGAAAAAGAAGGCGAGAACGTACATTTTACGCTCAGTTGCGATTTTGCGCATGAGCTAAAACCCGATCAAAGCCTTTCGCACAACGGTGTTTGCCTTACCGTAACCGAAGCAACATCGGAAACTTATAGAGTAACCGCGGTAAAAGAAACTTTAATAAAGTCAAATTTAGGCCTTCTGCAAGCGGGCGATGAAGTTAATTTGGAACGCAGCATGAAACCCGACAGCCTTTTGGACGGGCATATTGTGCAGGGTCATGTGGACACCACCGCTCGATGCACCAAGGTAGAGGAAGCCGGCGGAAGTTGGTATTATACCTTTGAGTACGAAGGCGGACCGGAAGATATTACCGTTGAAAAAGGCTCGGTATCGGTTAACGGTGTAAGCCTTACCGTAGTTAATTCTAAAGATAAGTCGTTTCAGGTAGCCATTATTCCTTTTACTTATGAAATAACTAATTTTCACGACATTAAGGAAGGAACCATTGTGAATTTGGAATTTGATGTTATCGGAAAATACATTGCTAAAATTGTACGCCGGTATATGGAGAAATAGAGCGCTTTCTCAAAAAAATAAAGCGAATGAATCTATTATGATTTGTTCGCTTTTATTAATTAATTTCAAATATTTTCGCCCGCATGGTTCTATTTTTTGTTACCGGCCTGTGCTTTTTCCCTTTTAATCGGATTCATATATATTTTACACTATTTAAAATAAATTCTTTTAATTGCGTTTTCAGGCCATTTTCAGAAACCAAATCTACTTTCAAGTTTAATTCATTTTCCAAAAATTCTTGAAGGTCAAAAAACTCCCAGCCAAGTGGTTTTTTGAATGAAACTAAAATGTCAATGTCGGAGTCTTGTGTTTGTTCATTTCGTGAATAAGATCCAAAATATCCAATCTTGTCCACGTAATATTTTCGGAACAAAACAGGTTTTAATTCTTTTAGTTTATTTTCTATGGCTAAATTTTTTGTCATAACACAAAGTTAAGAAAATTTATAATTTGTTGCAATTTTCCTTTTATCATGGCTGGTAACATCAGGCTTAATGATATAAGCAATTAGCTGTGGTGAAAATACAACAAAGGCGCAAAGTATCGTTTTGAAAAGCAAAGTCCGGCAGCTTTTCAAGCCATTCGTTATAACTGTCCGGAAACTTTTCTTTAATAAAATCGGCTGGTGATTTAACCGAAATACCTTTTATTTCCATTTTATTAGTTTTAGACATAAATATACGAATAAATAAGCCGGCCCGAACAGATTTTTAAAAATATATTTTTGATAAATAAAACCTTTTTGAAGCTTTGAAATTACTTATTCGTGAAGCAATTACCGGTATCGGGATTGGTTCATGGCTTCCGGCTTTTTTTTATATATTTGCTTTACCTGAAAAAATAAAACATTTAATAATCAGATACATATAACTTTTTAGAGTTTATTTTGTATTTTTATCGGACAGTAATGATTTATAAATGAGTTTTAACAAGTAATAGCTATGAAAAAACTGCTTTTTTTCGTTACAGTGGCCTTTTTCTTTGCTTGTTCCGAAAAAGGAAAAATTTGCACCGAAGAGTTCCGCATGATTACCGTTGAAATTACCGATGCTCAAAATGAACCGGTTGAACCGGATGATTTTTATGTGATAAAAATACAAAGCGGTGATACGGTTTTCAGCAAGAACAATCCCTCAGTTAATCCCTAACTCTTCACTTTTACGTAATAGGAAGCTTTATTTTTTCAAATA
>CAYYQW010000115.1:0-8485 GCA_964472505.1 uncultured Bacteroidaceae bacterium
AACTATCAGCCTTGCAGCCGGATTGCGGATTCGTCTTATATCTTAATACTTATATCTTACATCTCTATACTAATATCTTTTTAATTTTTTCATTGTTTTTTTGTATCTTTCGACCAATTATATAAAATAGTCCATAATTCTAAAAACATGAGTGATTTACACCAAAGCGATTACGTGCCTTCTAAAGCCCGCTTTCGGCGCATGCTTATTAAAGCCGGCTTTTTTCTGTTGGGCAGAGGCTTACAGTCTGCCACCCGATTTGACAAGGATTTACATAATGATTGTGCCGATTGGCCGCAAGGTTTTCGGATAGCCATGCAAGTGCTTCCCGGCGGCCCGGCTTTACTAATGGAAAAAAAGGGGAAGCGGCTTAAATTTAAAGGGCTGAAAACCGACCCGGATGCTGACTTGCTAATTGAAATTAAAAATACCGCTACGGCTTTGCGAATGATTACGGCTCAGATAGGCGCTCATCATGTATATGCGGAACACAAAATCGGCGTTGTTGGAAATATTGCCGATTCCATGCGTTTTATCCGCTTGGTAAACAAAGTAGAGGGTTATTTGTTTTTTGGGCCCTTAAACAAAAAAATCCTTAAAAAACGGCCAATTATTAACAGACGTCAAGTGTTTAATACTTTGCATGTTTATTTATTGGGAATACCTTTTGGAATATAGATTTAAAAAAATATAAAAATGAAACCTTCACTTCCTTCGTATTACGAATTTTATAATCCGGTGAAAATCAATGCCGGAAAAGAAGCACTTGAAACCATTCCTTACGAGCTAAAAATGCTGAATGCCGAACGCGCGCTGATAATTACCGATAAAGGTATTGTGGCTGCGGGTTTGTTGAATGTCTTAAAGCACAGTTTTAAAGATTCTGAATTGGTTATTGCCGCAGTTTTTGACGATACACCGCCCGATTCATCGGTGCAAACGGTGAATCAAATTGCCGAAATCTTTAATGTCAACAATTGTAATTCTTTGATAGCTCTCGGCGGCGGTTCGGTCATAGATACCGCAAAAGCTGTGAACATCCTTATATCAGAAAACGATACGGATTTATCCAAATACATGGGTGCCGACCGCTTAAAAAGTCCGCAAAAACCGCTGGTTGTGGTTCCCACCACATCCGGAACGGGCTCGGAGCTTACCTCGGTAGCCGTAATTTCAGATACCGAAAAGAATGTGAAAATGCCGTTTTCTTCCGGACTCTTATTACCTAAAGTAGCCGTTCTGGATCCGCGCATGACACTTGGCTTACCCCCAAAAATAACCGCTGCGGTCGGAATGGATGCCATGACCCATGCGGTGGAATCGTTTAGTTGTTTGCAAAAAAATCCGTTTAGTGATGCTTATGCTGTTGCTGCCATTCGCCTGATTCGGGATAATCTTATAACCGTTGTAAAAGAATCAAAAAATGTTGATGCACGTTTTGCCATGGCCAATGCTTCGGCTATGGCCGGAGCTGCTTTTTCCAACGGTATGGTAGGAGCCGTGCATGCTATCGGCCACGCTTGCGGTGCAGTGGCTCATGTGCATCACGGTAATGTAATGGCGATTCTTTTACCTTGGGTTATGCGTTTTAACAGCGATAAAGTCGGTCATTTGTATGCAGACTTATTGCCGTTTTTAGATAAAGATTTTAATCCGGAGCACAGCACGGAGCAAAAAGCCGAAAAGGTGATTGATATCATTGTGCAATTGAATGCCGATTTAAACCAATTAACCGGCATGCCCGACAATTTGAGCAGTTTGGGAGTAGAAAAAGAACAACTTCCCGAAATTGCCGACAAAGCCATGAATGACGGAGCCATGATTCCCAACCCCAAAGAGCTTAGCCGAAATGATGTATTGGATATTTTGAATAATGCGATGTAAAAAACGGTGATATGCTTAAGAAAATTCCGCTCAAGCAACGAAATAAAAGAGACAAAGTGATTAAACACGCGCGCAAAGTGTTTAGGTACTATGGCTACAAGAAGACCACTATGGACGATATTGCCAAAGAAATGCGCATGGGTAAAAGTTCATTGTATTATTATTTTGAAAGCAAAACCGAGATTTATAATGCCGTAGTTCTGTATGAAGCTATTTTATATCGAAATATGGTCATGGCATCCATAAATGAAAACCATTCGCCTTATGATAAATTGAAAAGTTATGTGCTTAATCGCATGCAGACCAATGATGTTTTGCCCAATTTTCACCAGGCGCTTAAAGACCCTAAATTACGTAATTTAGAATTTGTGGAACGTTTGAATACGCTTTATGATAAAGAAGAGTTTCGTTTGTTCAGCAACATCTTAAAATCGGGTGTAGAGGCCGGTTATTTTGAAATTCCGGATATTGATGATGCCGCCGTCGGTATTGTTACTGCCATGCGCGGTTTGGAGGCTGTTATTGCTCCCAATCACAGTAATGGTAATATTGAAAGCCGTATTGATAATATTCTGAAAATTATATTGTACGGAATCGTGAAACGCAGATAATTTCGATTGGGTAAGTGGCTGCTTTTTTCTTGAATTTTGACGATATATTTTTTGCAGTGTTGTTTTTTAGGCTTACCGGCAACGGAAAACAATATGCGTATGTTGCAGAATTCCAGGGCACTAAAGTTTCAAGGTTGCACAAATATACAATGTTTCAATCTACCACAAAAGCCCGCAATAATTGCATAGTGTATGTTAGCGGTTTTGTTTATCATCATTTTAGTTTATTCTAAATCCGGCAAATAAATGTTTTTTTGTTTTAATTCCGTCTGAATTTCTTTATACGAAGTGATAATTTTATCATTTTCTGCTTGTTTTAAAATATCTGTCGTGTATGCCAAAAATGCTTGAATTTTTATTTCAACGGCTTCATTTCTTGCTTTTCTATCGTCAATAATCAGAATATCTGCATTTAATTCATTTGCAAGATTTAAAACACTTCTCTCTCCTTTATCAATGGTTCTTTTAAATGGATAGTCGTTTGTTATTGATTGAACTTCAATAAAATCATTAACAGCGTTATTAATATGTTCAAAATCATTATTTTTATCTTTTGGCAAAACTTCTGATAAAACTTCCGGTGTTATCGTAATTTTTCCAAACAGTTTTTTTAGTATATCCAATCTGCCAATCCGTGAAAGTGCTATCAATGGACTTGTATTAGAAACTACTATCATCTATATAATTGAAAAAATGAATGAAATTTATTATAATTATCCGTAATTTCAGATTTATCAGCATTTATAAATGACAAATGATATTTACCTAATAAATCCACGAATTCGTTATATGATATTTCAAGTATTGTTGCGGCATCACGTATTGATAAATTTCCACGCTGATATTCTGCGATGACAAAATTTTGCACCATTAATTTTTGCAAATGATTAATATCCAAATATCTATCACTTAATGTTTGTGGAATTGAAATTGTTATTTTTTGCATCTTATTTCATGTTTTGTTTTAACAAAGTTACAAAAAAAATATTTCGTAAATTCAATTTCTTGATTTCGTTTAAGTTTTTATTCTTATTATTATATAATAATCAATTAATCTGTATTTTACAGTTTCATTTTAATAAGCGCTAACGGTCAAGTATAAGAGCAGTAGCGGATTTCAAAGCGATTACCTGTCCGCCACCACAATAGTTTATTGAATGCACAGACCTTGAATTTACCACTTCCCCCCGCTATTGCTTTTATACTATATTGGGCGTTCGTTCTTCTCTTTCTGTCAAGTGGTTTTCTTTTTTGTCTTCCAAAACTCATGGTCTTTGTCAAGGAAAACGATTTGAAAAACATTGTCTTCAAAGTGTCCAATTACACATTCCTTCCCTTGAATATGCATTGAACACCATGTAACATCCGGTAAAACATGTTTCGGGTGAACAAAACCTGATTCAGGCGGGAATCCAACTTTCGTGTATGGCTTGATTACTTGTTGAGCCGTTGCTTGACCAACTGTCAATTGGCATATTTCTCTTAATTTGCTAACTGCTAAAGCAAGTAATTTTTCATGTTCCCATTCTTCGAAACTTTGCCCTTGATTTCTATCAAAATCCTGAAAACTTAAAACTATTAATGGCTCTCTACGTCCTTGTCGGGTGTTAATGCTCTTTACTTCTCTTTTGTAGGAAGCAGCATTCCTTGCTTTAAACTTGTTCCGCTTCCCTTTTCCCATAAAGTAATTCGTTTAATTTTTCATCAATGTCAAAATAAGGGATTGCTCCATATTTACCCTCTATATAGTTTTTGTCAAAAGCCGATTTATTTCTAACCTTGTCAGTTTTAAAGTCTGCTAATGAAAATAGCTCTGAAGCGCCAAATTGGTTTTTTTCTACAAACCAAATTTGGTCTCTTCTAAATGTATCTTTGTTTAGTAAGGATATGTCATGAACCGCACAAATAAGTTGTGCATTGCTTTTGTTAAACTTATGAAAGAAGTCAATAAGTCTCAAGGTTAAATGACTGTGTAATCTAGAGTCAAGTTCGTCTATGATTAATACTTTTCCATTCTGTAATGTGTCATACCAAGGTCCGAGCAGATATAATAATTTTTTTGTTCCTTCTGACTCCTGTTTGTCAAAGTTGAATGGAACGGTATCAACTAATACATTATTCTTGTCATATTTTTTATGAAATGTAATTAATTGGTCTCTCTTGGGTTGCTTTGATTGTATTTTTTGAATGCTGGTAAGAAGATTGATTAATTCTTCATCTTTTTCTTTGTCCCTTAAAGTTTCAAGGTCTATATCATTAACATCTTCTTCTGTTGTTGAAAGATTTGCTATTTCCAAATATTTCACGAAATGCAATACCCAATTAAAGAACCGTTTATCTGATTTTAGTTTGTCAATAGTGTATCTCTTGTGTCCACGGTCATGAATTCCGTTAACGAAATTGAATTTTTTGAACCAATCAACAATATTCGTAGAAGTTTCTTTACCTAAAGTTGCAAGAAGGGAAAGAAACAAAACATTCTCTTTAACATCATCTTCTTTTCCAAGCCCTTCTTTAAATGCTGATTTATTTAATTCAATTTTTTGTTGGTCTCGTTTGAACAGATAAACTTCTTTGCTTGTAGTGTGAAAAAGCCATTCGGCTACAATTTTGTCATAGTCTATTTCAAACCCATATCGATATTTTGTTTCTTTCTGAATGAAAGATATTTCGAAGAAGCTTGTATCTTTTTCTGATTTAGTATTAAGCGCAAATTTTTCTAAGGGAAATTTCCTTTCGCTATTTTCCATTAAAGCATCTCTGAAGGAGCTCAAAACAGTCTGTTTCATGAACCCCATCGCTTCAAGAAGATTACTTTTTCCGCTTGCGTTGTTTCCATAAATGACAGCTGATTTTAAGAGTTTAAAGTTACTGCCTGTTTCTATAATATGAGTTTCCGGATGTTCTTTAAAGGACTTAGCTGACACCATTGATAGTGTAGTTAAATCTTTAAATGAAAGGAAATTCTCTATGTTGAATTCGATTAACATGTCTTTCGTTGTCTTTTTGTTATACACCACAAAGATACCTCAAAATTGAAAACTTGCAAATAAATTTCATTTTTTGATTTTTAATTAGTCATTTTAATTGTTTACGGGTCGTTTTAGAATGACGCCCAACATTCGTATAACCACCCGGCATTTATTTCACCAGCAGTTAGTCCGGATTTCTGTGTTTAAAATTACGGTTTTTTAAAATTAAATCCAAAGGGCTGCCGGTATTTTTGTTGTTTACTTCTATGGCTTGGTCTAAATCTCAGTGCTTTTGGGGCTGTTGTGTTTTAACATGCTCTGCACGTGGCGTATGCTGATATGGTTTTACGTTCTTTCCTTCCTTTGGCGGCTTCAATATATGTTACCGAAATCACAAGCGACTAAGACAAAATTATTGCGACCAAACAAAATCCAAAATCAAAAAATGAAATTTATTTGCAAGTTTTCAATTTTGGGTCATGCATTGCACACAACAGGTATATTCTCTTTTGGAAGGTTTTTTTATTCAAACTATTAAAATGGTTTTTTAGGCAAAGCTAATAAATTCTTAACATATCGCTCATTATTATAAGGTTTTCCAAATTTCATAACATCAAAAAGCTCGACTGCTAAACATTGTCCAATCATTTGTCTGGTTTGGAAATCATCAAATCCTTTTTTTTTCAATCTGTCGTATGTAGCTTTAGTCTCAGGCGGGTCATTATCCCTGAGTTGATTGTTTATAATCTCAAAAATCTGTTCTCTTAATGTTTCATTTATTTCCATAATTGCATGTTTTTTAGCTTGCCTTATTCAATTTTCTCTGTTAAAGTAAGCCCGGCAATCAATTCATCAATTGTAAATCCCTCCGGAAAGTCTTCAATCTGATTTTTTAATTTTTTCTTTGTCAACATATTCGTCTGTTTATTGACTTTTACAAAGATACAACTATTTATTAAAATTAAATATTTTCTTGTTTCATTTCTCATGTAAGGCAACCTTGGTCATAAACCCGGTAGCCGCTTCCACTGTCGTTTCATAAAAGTACGGAATTTTTATTTCACTATATCACAATCCTACAAAACAACTGTGGCTATTGGGTTTGATGCCTTGTTGTGCCGTCGTGCTTTATTTTAATTCTTCGATAAAATCTGACCACGTAGTAATCTTAGTTTTCCTTATTTTAGTAATCACAAGTAAATCAGAATCACCGGTTATTAAATAATCAGCCTTACTGTCAATTGCGAGATTTAATAAAAAATTGTCTTTAAAATCTCTACACTCATTAATTTCAGAAGACACTTCAATTAATTTCCCATACTTATCAAAGAGCCTTAACAGGTTTGATATTTTATCATCAGAAAAATATTTCTCGTTTTGGCCACACTCAAGAATTCTTCAATCAGTTCGTTTGAAAAAATCAATATAATCTTACCGCTCAACGATAAATCATCAATAAAGTCAAGTCGTTTAGAAATAAGAAAACTTATCCAAAGGTTTGTGTCTAATATTACCCTTTTACTTCTCATATCTGTCTTTTCTTACAGACTCTACTTCCGCTGTTATTTCATCCGGAGATGGAGCGTTATCAGAATATATCCTAAATTCATCCAGTAATTCTTTAAATTCAGACTTTACACTTTCCTTTTTAATTCTAATCAAGTCTAATTCAGCCAAGTTTTTAAGTAGCGATTTAGCTTTGGGATTTAATATGTCAATTCTAAATGTTTCCATTTTGTCCGGTTTTTTTTCAAAGATACGAAATTATCATTTAAGTACAACACTTTGATCTGTCGGTATGCCACACAACGTTTTCGGGCTTTGCGTTCGGGCGGACATAGAAGCACAAAACTGTCAACCAGCACAACACTTAAATAGAAGCATAAAGCCTCAAGTTTGCACGTCTGCCCGCCTGACGCAAAACCCGTGTTAGCGGCTGCCCTTTTTGTCGTCATTATTTTTTTCGCTCCGTTGTATATTTAACCAAATGTTCCAATGCTTTTCGTGTGTCTGAATCAGGAAAAGAGTATAGTATCTTCAAGGCTTCATCACGAAACTGCAACATTTTTTCTTCTGCATATCGTATTCCCCCTACTTTCTTCATCTGTTCTATTAAGAACAATATATTGTCATCTGTAACATCCTTGCGTTTTATAATTCTTATTATTTTCTTTCTTAATAAGGCGTCACTATTGTTTAACGTGTACAAAAGAGGTAGTGTTATTTTCTTTTCTTTGATGTCACTACCTGTTGGTTTACCAATTTCCAATTCACTATAATCCAATAAATCATCTTTTATTTGAAACGCCATTCCCACGTTTTCACCAAACTGATAAAATTTACAAATTGAATCTTCGTCTTTAAATGTTGAAGCAGCTCCAGCGGAACAAGCGGATGCTAATAATGAAGCCGTTTTTCCTTTAATGACTTCATAATATATTTCTTCGTCAAAATTTATTTTTCTTGCTTTCACCATTTGTAATAACTCTCCAGAAACAACTTTTTCTATTGATGAAGAGAGAATTTTTAATATTTTGTAATCTTGATTTTCTACTAATAAAGAAATGGCTTTCGCAAATAAAATGTCGCCTACGGAAACTGCAATTTTGTTTTTCCATAGAGCATTTACTGAAAATGTACCACGTCTCTGTGCCGAATTATCAACAATATCATCGTGAATTAACGAAGATGTATGTATCATTTCAACAAATAAAGCCGCCCTATATGTCGTGTCATTAATTGTTCCCCCAATACGGGAACACAAGAGTACAAACATTGGTCTCATTTGTTTACCTTTTGTTTTTGCTAAGAAGGAAAGAATTTTGTCAAGCAATCCAATCTGACTTTTAAAAGAGTCATTAAAGTATCTGTCAAATATTTTTAGTTCATTTCCAATTGCTTGCTCAATTTGTTGCATAGTGTTTTAATCTCTGTTCTGTCATAGGTGCGGCTCGTAAGGGTTGCCGCTAACATTCGTATAAACAACCGGCGTTTATTTCGCATATAGCTAATCTGGTT
>CAYYQW010000116.1:0-8471 GCA_964472505.1 uncultured Bacteroidaceae bacterium
ACAGAAAGAAGCTAATCCCCGGAAAATAACCGGCAGTTTACAAAGCCAAAATACGGCAACATTTTTCAAAACGGAAGAAGTGAAACAAAAATTTCTTAAATTTGCAAACGCGCACAAGCCGAATGCAGCTTCGCCGATCAAGGGATTAATAAGGTGAAACTATTTAAATCGGATCGAAAAAATAAACGTCTTATAAGCAAAACTCCGAACAAACTAATTTATATTTGCATACTATTCTAAATCTTATAATTAGAAATCCATAGATCGTTTAAACAGAAAAGATATGTTTATAATTTTAAAAAATATTCTCCCCAAATATGTCATTTTAGTTTTTTGTTCTTGCTTGTTTATTCCCGTTGCACTTGGGCAAATTGAAACAGACAGTTTGAAAAATAATAAATATATAATTCCGGACTCTTTAAAAAACAAAGCAAATACTGATACAATTAACTATAAGTCTAAAGATGAAGAGTTGTTTAATAAAGGATTTATAGTCTCTTTTCCGGAATTAATTTCCGGGAAATTTGCCGGATTATTGATTTCATCCGAAGACGGCACACCCGGTGGAGATTTCATTATCAGAAACCATGGACGAAGTTCTTTTATTCAGAGCAACTCGCCGCTGATAATTCTTGATGGGATACCACTTTACGATGCCCCTGTAGTAATAAATCCTGCCGATGTTGAAAGTATTTCAGTTTTAAATGATGCCGTTACATCCGGTATTTATTGCGATAATACAACAACAGGGGCAATTTCAATAAAAACAAAAAGTGGAAAGGAAAAGTTGAGTATTGATTACATAGGGAATTTTTCAATTTCAGATTTACCCCAAAAGATTGAGGTTTATTCAGCTGCTGATTACAGAAGCCTAATATATGACAGATACGGGCTAAATTCGGAAGCGGCGTCATTATTGGGAAATGCACAAACTGATTGGCAAGATAAAATTTTTCAGATAGGTTTCGGACAAGACCATTATTTGAGTTTATCGGGAACATTGAAGAAAATAAAAATTCCCTTTTTTATTTCTGTAGGAAAAACAATTCAGGAAGGAATCATAAAAACTTCAAAATTTGACCGAACAACAGCTAACATTAAATTACAAAAGGATTTATTTAACGATCATTTGAAAATAAATTTCAAAATAAATAAAAACATAAATGAAAATGCCATCGGAAATGAATATGTATTCGGAAATGCAGTACAATTTGATCCGACACAAGCTGTTTATAATGAAACTAATGATGATTATTTCTCTTGGCAATATCAATATCCCAACGGAATAAGAAATCCGATGGCTTTATTAAATCGAATTAATGAAACTGAGAATATTGATAACAATTTCAAAACAATTAATATTGATTATAAATTTCATTTCCTTCCTAATTTAAAGTATGTGTTGCAGTACGCCAATCATGAATACAGTAATGAAAACATTACAATAACAGATCCTGACGCAACTTGGGTTGATGAGTATACAACTTTAGAACAAACTCTAAAAAATACATCACAAAACACATACATCAATGCCTATCTTAAATACGCAAAAGAACTAAAGAGAATTAATAGCAAAAGTAGTTTGAAATGCGGCGGTTTATATCACAACAGGAAATATTATCACGAAACGCATACCGTAACCGAACGCTTTGAAGATCCTAAATTTCTTTATTTTGTTAATTTTAACCTTAGTCTGAAAGATAAATATTCATTACTATTCAATCTAAGACGTGAAAATGTAGTGTTATTTGAAACTAAAAAAAATAATTTTCCGGGTATCATGCTTAGTTGGAATATTAATAAGGAAAATTTTATTAATATGGATATAATAAATGACTTGCAGCTGAAACTTGCTTATGAAATTACAGGAACCTTTCCTTCAAAGAACTCAGAATACGGGACAGTTGTATATGCAGATAGATTGTATCTCTTCCCAAAATACTCTAACTCTTATGGTATAACTTATCAAAAAATTAAAAATCTTAATATCATAGTAAACTATGGATTTTTAAATAACCGGTTTTCAGGCTATGTGAAAATGTATCAAAAAATTGGTGAAAATATAGTATATATGCTATCTGACATTACTTTGCCGGCCAATATATGGCATAATTTGGGTGAAATAAAAACTATGGGAATTGAATCTGCAATAGATGCAAAACTATTCCGGACAGAGAATTTTCAGTGGACTGCAACCGCTAATTTTTCATACAGCCAAAACCGAGTAACTCAATTTTACGATAAGCCGGAAAGAAGTCTCGGAAACAGTGCAGATATTCTCGGATATTCGGCAAATCCTATAACGGCAGACGGTTTCACTAAATATGTACAAATATTTAGTAACGGTTACCCCATGAATTCTTTTTTTCTGTACCGGCAACTTTATGACTCAAACGGAGACCCTATAGAAGGGGGCTATATTGACAGATCTCAAAACGGAGAAATAGAAGAGAATGACCGATTTCAGGATGAAAAATCTGATCCGGATTTTGTCATTGGGTTGACTTCTTTCATGAACTATAGGAATTTTTTTTTCTCATTTTCAGGGAGATTAAGTGTAGGAAACTATGTTTATGATAATCTAAATTCTTCCTTAAGCAATAGTTCGCTTTATAATACAAGCGGTTATACCGGTAATATTACAAATTACCGAAATGAGTATAAGTTTGATTCACCTCAATACTTTTCAGATTATTATCTTAGAAATGCATCGTATTTTAAAATGGATTATATCAGCATAGGCTATGAGTTTGACGATATTTTAAAAAATATACTGAGTTTGAGAATTTCTGCTACGATTCAAAATGCTTTTACACTTACCAAATACAAAGGATTAGATCCTGAAATTTATAACGGAGTTGATTATTTCCAATATCCGCGGGCAAAAATTTTTTCTGTTAAAGGTGAAATAGGATTTTAGCTAATATCTTCGCCGACCTTATAATGTTTAGAAAATTCGAGCATAAACACTTTATAATAAAGGGTTTATCTTGTTTCGCAGTAGCTCCAAAATATTCATGGAAGGTCAAAACATGTTTTGAAACAGAAGGCATTTAACTAATGCGACAGAAAGAAGCTAATCCCCGGAAAATAACCGGCAGTTTACAAAGCCAAAATACGCCGGCATTTTTCAAAACGGAAGAAGTGAAACAAAAATTTCTTAAATTTGCCAAAAAAATACTTTTACCAAACGGCAGCAAAATGGCTATCCTCAATCGAAATCCATTGCACGGTGCAGATTAGCCTTATTATATTTGCATTGGCATTAGGGCATCGCTTAAACGAAAATAACCGATTTAGCTGTGTTTGTTATAAAAAAAATACGTAGCATGAAATATTATATTTTGATATGGTTTACGGCATTTAGACTGATAAGCTTCGGACAAGAATATACAATAAACTTGGAAAAAGACCGAGCGCCGATTTATTTCCCGGGCTTTTATATATATGATGTACTTGATGATCGGAATGCATCGGATACCATTGGCTCATTTTTCGACAGAAAACAAGATAAAAAAGCTACGGTTATATTGAACGGAGGTACGAAAAAGTCAATTTACAATTATCTGAATAAGACACTGGTGCAGGATTCTGCCGGAAGTCCGGTCGTAATTAGGGTAAAGCAATTTGAGCTTTCAGAAGACAGAACAAAACTTGCATCATTGACTATGGTAAAAACGGAATTTGAATACTATCTGGTACAGGGTGAGCAGCTTCAAAAGATATACTCAAAAAAAGATACAATAACCGATGCCGGTTTCAATACGTTAAAAAGTTATGAGCGTGTTATTAAGCTGGCACTGCGGTCTAATGCTTATGACTTTATTGAAGAAATGATAAAAAACAGGGCTCGTTTGGCGAAAAATAAGAAAGAGAAATCAGTTGAATATGAAACCCTTGTTTCGAAAGAAAGTGCTGCAGATAATTATTCAATATATAATTTATTTGGATTATCCGGAAATTTTGGTGTAAATGCTAAAGGGCTAAAAGCGAGCTATCGTGTTGTCAGGGAGTATCCGGACAATCGTTGGCTTGCTCCTTTTGTCGTATCTGCTGAACGGTTTATAATTAATCCCGACTTATTATTAAGAGCCGGCTACTCACAATTGTATATGCATTATTTGATGCCGGGTATCTCGCCGATGAAGCGGATTATAAATAATGTATATTTTGACCTGCATGCAAACTCAATCTTAGGCAGCGAAAAGCTTGTAAAACCCTCCGGCTACGAAAGTTTTAATTTTTTGATTGGGTTTGCTTTCTCGGAAGGTATTCTGATTATACCTGAGCATGACGGCGGAATTATCTTTGGCTTTAGCCTGTATCAAAAATTTCTGTCTTCACGGGTTTACGATTCTGATTTCGGACTGCAATTTTCAATGGGCTATAAATTTTAAACTGCCATGAAATCAGACCTCGCTCACAAGCGTTTGTACCGCCTGATTATCCGGGTTTTGCCCTGTGTGAAATTCTGCAAAACGGTTTTTCTTGCAAACCGAATATTTTGAAAAATACAGATTCGTATAGCGACTTGTTTGCCGGGAAGGAAAAAGAACTACCTTTGCCGATTCAAAAAATAAGCAGATGATAACAGTTACAGATTTAAGTATTCAATTCGGCAAGCAAATTCTTTTTCAGGATGTGAACTTGAAATTTACGCCGGGCAATTGCTACGGCATAATTGGTGCCAACGGTGCAGGAAAATCTACATTTCTAAAAATAATATCCGGTGAAGAAGATGCCACAAAAGGCACGGTCTCATTAGGGAAAGACGAGCGGCTCTCGGTGCTGAATCAAAACCATTTTGAATTTGATGAATGTACGGTTTTGGATACGGTACTCATGGGATATGAACAATTGTGGGAAATCGGGAAAGAAAAGGATGCCTTGTATGCCAAACCGGATTTTTCTGAAGAAGACGGTATAAAAGCTGCCGAGCTGGAAGCTCAATTTGCCGATATGGACGGCTGGAATGCCGAAAATGAAGCAGCCACACTGCTTAGCGGAATGAAAATTACGGAAGATTTGCACGGAAAACTCATGAAAGAGCTGGACGGAAAAGAAAAAGTACGCGTGTTACTGGCTCAGGCTCTTTTCGGAAAACCGGATAACCTATTATTGGATGAGCCCACTAATGACTTGGATTTAGAAACCATAAATTGGTTGGAAAATTACCTGCACAACTTTGAGAATACCGTACTTGTGGTATCTCACGACCGCTATTTTCTTGACTCGGTAAGTACCAATACCGTGGATATTGATTTCGGGAAAATACAAATATTTGCCGGTAATTACAGCTTTTGGTATGAATCAAGTCGTTTGGCTTTAAGACTGTTGAAAGCTCAAAACAAGAAAGCCGAAGAAAAGAAAAAGGAACTGCAGGATTTTGTGGCGCGTTTTAAAGCCAATGTGGCTAAAACAAAGCAAACCACCAGCCGCCAAAAAATGATTGAAAAATTGAATATAGAAGATATTCAGCCTTCATCACGTAAATATCCGGGAATTATTTTCAGGCCGGAGCGTTTGCCCGGCAACAATGTGTTGGAAGTGAAAGGTTTATCAAAAACTGTAGATGGTGAAGTTCTGTTTAAAAATGTGGACTTTACGGTTGAGAAGGATGATAAAATTGTTTTTATATCGCGCGACTCAAGAGCCATGACAGCTTTTTTTGAAATCATAAACGGACGTGATGAAGCTGATTCCGGTACTTACGAATGGGGTCAAACCATAAACAAGGCTTATTTGCCTTTGGATAATTCGGAATTTTTCACCGGAAATGAAAATTTGGCGGATTGGTTAGCCAATTATTCCAAAGATACTACCGAACTGTATTTGCGAGGATATTTGGGGAAAATGTTATTTTCGGGTGAAGATATATACAAAAAAGTAAATGTGCTTTCCGGCGGTGAAAAAATGCGCTGCATGATTGCCAAAATGATGTTATCGGAAGCCAATATGCTTATTTTGGATACTCCCACAAATCATCTTGATTTGGAATCCATTCAAGCCTTTAATAACACCCTTAAGCAGTTTAAAGGCAATATACTTATGGCATCACACGATCATGAGTTTATTCAATCGGTTTGCAACCGTGTGATAGAACTTACGCCTAACGGCACCATTGATAAAATTACGGAATATAATCAATATATTACCGATGAAAAAGTTAAGGCGAGAAAGGAAGTATTATACCGTGGCATATAATGGTGAAAGCCGGGAAAATCATACCGACGGGTCAGGCTCTTCCGATAAAAGCAAAGTCCGACGGAAACTAATCGGTGCATTTACAAATTTTTACCGAACGTTTTTCGATTACATTTTGCTCCGATAAAACCGTTAAAACATAATATCCGGACGGTAAAGAAAATTTGAGAAAGTTTAAGTTAATTTGGTTTTTGCCCGGCTTCAGTTGTTCTTTAGACTGAAAAACCGAACGGCCTCTGATATCGGTCAGCTTTACGGTGATCTGTTCATTTTTCTCACTTTCAATATCTATACTTAAGCGATTTTTAAAGGGATTAGGATATACCGTCAACTTGTTTTTATGTTTTAATTCGGGAATATCCGATGTCGGCGGTTCATCCGTAGCCCAATGCATCAGCCAGCCGTTGCCGGTAGTCGCACCGTCGGATTTAAAGTAAAAATGCATTTGCCTGCCGGCTGTTTTTATTATTTCAGGATGTTCCGAGCCGCTCAGTTCAGCAAGCAGATGCTCTTCATCAGGCGAGCCGCTGTAAATGAACAAAGTATCATAACCGGCTTCAATATCAATATAATCAATTGTAAGAAAAATGCTGTCGCCCTCCGGCGGATTTATCGTAAACTGCCAATTTTCATGGTTATAATAATCGCCCTGCGGCCCGCCCATATCGCTGAAAGTACCGGTAGGCCGGATATTGGCTTCATGCGTAAATTTTTCTTCAAGCAATTCCCACAAATCCGGATAATCGCCGTCGTAGCCAAGAGCCCATATACCCATGCCGGCAATCTCTTTCATTTTTATCATATCGTAAATCAAAGCCAGAGAAGCCGTATCATTGAACCAGCATTGACGGTTTTGTGCGTTTTCGATATAGCTGTAATAGCTCACCGAAGCATGCTCGTCCCATAATTTTTCATAGCCGCTGAATTCATTACGAATGGCGCTGTATATTTTGGGCGATCCGCTGCCTTCGGTTTGAGCGGGAACCATATCGGCAACTACCGGCCAAACGCGCCCGTAGTAGGGCAGGCCCAAAACTAATTGTTCCTTCGGGATGCCTTTTTCCAAATACTTATTTACTGAGCGGGTAAGGTCGTAGGCCGACCAAATACCGCCGTTATTTTTCGGTGCGCCGGGTCCCGCATAAGCCGACCCGCTCCAATGATATTCGTATCCCATAATTATGAAATAATCTGTGGCATCAAGCATGGCCGCTACATTAAATGAATTGCTCCAATCCACAGCCGGCAGAGCTATGGAAAGTTGGGCGTCCGGGCGATACGTTTTCAGTGCCGCTGACAAATTGTGCATCAGTGCCGTTAACTCTTCTTTTACCGATGAAGGCACCATTTCAAAATCAATGTTTATTCCGTCGGCTTCGCGATAAGCCACTAAGGATACAATGCTGTCGATAAAAGTATTCTGAGCTTCGGGATTGAAGAAAAACGTTTCGTGATCCGAAAAAAGTGTAGCCGTAAGGTGCACACGCGAACCCGCTGTATGAGCTTCGTTTACGATATTTGTGGTTTTCCAATAGTGAGTTGTATCGGGCTCGCCGGTTTGGGCATTTACTTCATAAGAAAAATAAGCTATATCCGACAGCAGACTGTAGTCAAAGTCATAGTATGCGGTTCCCATCCAATAAGGATACCAGCCGTAGGTTATTTTCAGCAGTTCTCTGTTTTGGGAAGTGTATATTTTATTTTGGCCGGGCGTGTAGGTTTTTAGGGCGTTCCAAGCTTTCTCCGAATCAAAACCATAGTGCGAATAATATTCCTGCTGCTCCGCATGCGCCGACCTGAGCTCTTGCGCATTTATTTGGCTTACCGTAAGTGTTATAATCAGAATTGTAATTATTTTCATTAGATATAAGATGTAAGATAAATTTGCAATTGGGCTGCAAGATAGGAAATTTAGATCTTTACGCAAATTCGTCGAGGAAAATGATAAGTTAATCTTGTTTTCACACAGTCTTTAAATGCCGTGGATAGTAATATTGTTAGCACAAGCTTAACTGTCTGACCTCTGACTTCTGAAAACCGGTACCCTGATTGGACTGATTTTTTATGATTTTTTAAATTGTTACATTATTTCATTGTCAGGTATCATTATAGGATTTTGCGGACTAATATCTTCCCGAATGACAGCAAACAACCATCTGACTTCTGATATCTGACTTCTGACTTCTAAAAAACCGGTACACTGATTGGACTGATTTTTTATGATTTTTATGATTTTTTAAATTGATGCATTATTTCATTGTCAGGTA
>CAYYQW010000117.1:0-8460 GCA_964472505.1 uncultured Bacteroidaceae bacterium
TTTCCCAACTAATGTAAGGGCTTAAAGCTAAGGAAGGAAACCAAACCAATTCGCCCAAAAACCTCTGAAGCGTGCCTTCGTCCATTCGGGTGCCTTTTTCGTTCACTACATTGATGAGCGAATGTATTTTAATAAGCATCTCGCCTTTACCGGCTACAAATTTATCGCGCCCCTTTATTTTTATCAGTGGTGCCATTTTCATATCCACCGTCCAGATAAAAGCCGGCGGGTTGGTGGTGGTGTATTGTTCTGCTTGGGCGGTTTGCCAATCCTGCTGTTCCGGTTTCATTTTCATCAGTGCTTTTTGACTCACACGAGCCGTATTAATCGCCGGTTTGCCGATAATTCCGGTGCTGCGTATCCAACGTTGCACAGGGGCAGGCAGTTCCTGAATAGCCGATTCTGTAATAATTACCGGTTCAGATGTTTTGGTGGCATTAAGTATCTCTTCTGTTTCGCGGGCAATCATTTTATTCATGCTGCAGGATGAGAAAGAAAAAATTGCAACCGTCAAAATGATAACATTTGGTATCATGCCGTATTTGGCATCGCTCCAAGTACTTATCACAAGAAAGATTGAAATAATAAGAGCCGGCACAACAAAATACAACCAAAAGTCTTTACCAAGTGCAAAGCCCACAGCCGACAAAGCAAACAGCAAAAATGCAATAAGCCAAAACAGACCCGAAGCGGGCGAAATATCCATTTGCAGATTTGATATTTGGGCAATTTTAAAGCCTTTCAAAAAGCCCATTATATGAATGGCGCCGTGCAATAAAATAAGAATTGAAAAAATGTATTTCATAATTTTTAGCTATTAGCTTTCATATAGAATATCCCGCGTATAGTCGGTTAATGCCTTCTGCTTTTTTGTAAGCAATAAAACCACTATAAATAAAGACATTGAAATACCGCTAATGAAAATGACCTCCATAACTTGTTTAGTTTTTAAATAATACCCTTAAAATCAGCGGATAATTGGCTTTGATATTCGGATATAATTGAGACTGATTTTTTGAATTGGCTGATTTCAAAATCCGACAACTGACTTGCATCTATTTCATTTGACGCCTTTTCTTCATTAAGAATCAAGTCTGCCTGTGTGTTTAATCGTTGGCTTAGTAAAAATTCATACACATGAAGCAATTCTCTCTCAGCCGCTTTTGTAATTTTTCCGTTTTCGGCTGCCATGCGTATCCGGGCAAATGTATTCGCTTCATATTCTTGGAGTTGCAGGCTGTATGTTCGGGCAAATCCGCTAACCGGCAGCATGATTTTTTTTATATTAAAGCTCCCTTGGTTTGAAACCGACGACAATTTTATTCGGATAATTGTCTGTGCGAGATGCTGAAAAAATACCGCTTTGTTTTTAACTTCGGATAAGATATGCTGTTGCAATTCTTCTACAAATTCCTCTTTGCCGGAAATCAATTTCATATCAAAAAAGATTGAAGAATCCATCAAACTTTCGGGATCGCTTTTATTTACCCATTTTGAAAAATAGGATTTCCATACCCGAGCCGGCTGATTCCATTTCGGATTACTCGCCATAACCTCGCCTTTGCAAAAATTTATTCCTGCTTTATTCAAAATTGAATTGATTCGCTTTGCCATTTCATGAAAATATTCTTTAACATTTTCATCTTCGGCATATTCATCATCAAAAACCAGGGCATTATCCTGGTCGGTAAGAAAAGTTTGCTCATTTCGGGCTTCGCTTCCCAGTGCAAAAAAAGCAAAATCGCAAGGCGCTTCCCCCATTTCTTCAATCACCAGCTCAACTGTTCGCTTGCCGATTTGATCAACTGTTGAACTAATCAATTTTACCAAATTTTCAGCTTTCACGCCTCCCCGAATTAGGCCTTTCACCATCATGGGCACTCTCAGAAAAACAGACTTTAAGTCATTTTCACTTTGGCTCATCCGGATGTCCTGAATTAAAACACTTACGGCATTCGTATTCAGGTTGGCAAGCATGTTTTTAGAAACAGCTTTGTCGATATTTTTTTGTGCGTTTTTAATAAATAAAAATGCTGTATTTTTTTGATTAAAATTCTGAATCAGCTCGGGTAAAAGTGCATCATTTTTCGCAGTTGGTATCGGAGCCGTCATAATTTCGGTAATTTTTTCATTCATCGAAATTCCTTCGGCTATGGCTCTGTTACAAATATCGGCTCGGCTTACAAAACCAATGTATCTTTCATTTTGAGCAATTAAAATGAAACCTTTTTTCATTCGAGTCATTTTCTCGGCAGCTTCCGTAATTGAACATTCGCTGTGGCACGAAATAATACTTTCGGTATAATGAGAAGCCGGTTGAACCATCATTGCAAGCGCATTTTCAAGGTCTTTCCCCAGTTTGTTCTCAGCCATTTCCATTCTGCGGTGTGTTCCTAATTCCCTGATTGTGGCAATTATTCTGATTTCATTTTGAGCATAAGTTTTACTTAAAGATATAATAATTTCTTTCTTTTTGCCCTTGGCATCTTTCAAAAAAACTTCGGTAGTGATAGATTTTTCGGGCACATCTATTTTTTTTAGAATATTGTCCCACGACAAATCAAACAAATCATCAAATTGCATATTCAACACATGCTCAAGGCTGTAACCGGAAAATTGGCTAAAAGTGTGGTTCGCGTATTTCACTTGATTATTGATAAAAAGCAAAGTGCCTTCCGTTGATGCTTCAACAAGAGATTTGAACTTCTCGCGCGAAGATTTTAAATCTGATTCGGCCTGATTTCTCCTGTTTTCAATTTTAAAGCTTTGGCGAATTATATATGAAAGTATTAAAGCTATTATGAGTGTTATTCCGAGAGATATTCTGATTAGTTGATTTTTGAGAGATAAAATGTCGCGCCTGCTGTCTTCTACATAAATTCCGGTTCCGACAATCCAATTCCATTGCGGAAATGCTTTTACATAAGAAATTTTCTGAACAACTCTACTGCTGTCCTCTCTCAACTGCCAATAATAATCCAAATAGCCTTCGCCTGATTCCTTTGCTATTCGGGCAGCTTCAACAAATATTTTGAATCCTTTCGGGTCTTCATAATCCGAAAGCGATTTCCCGTTTAAATCCTTACGGTAAGGGTGCATTATCATTTTGGGAGTCATATCGCTTATCCAAAAATAGTCTTTAGATTCTTTCCCGTAGCGCATCAATTCCACTTTAGAAATTGCAAGCCTTTGGGCCTCGCTTTTTGTGTAAACGGAATCCCGGTAATCCTGATAAAATTCATCTATCAAACTCCAAGCTGTATGGGTCAGTTCTCCTATCATTTCTTTCTTATTATTCATCATGTTTTTTTCAACAATCGGAATAATAATCAGCCATACTGAAACGAAGAATAACAGAATTGCGAGAATCGCCGGAAGGATAATTCCGATAAATAATCGATGTAGAGATTTGCTTTTCACAATTATTGTTTAAAATGTGTATCCGTATTAATATCTACTCATGTTTTATCTCATTACATATTAGCTTGTTACGCATGCTCAGTAATAACCGACTTCGACAGGCGGTTCCTGGGCAGCGGTCGAAGGACTCAGTCTCCGAAAATACAGTTGGCATAAATACGAGTATTCATATAATTTAATTAGACGGATAGCTAATACTTGTAACTTCTTCTGTCCCAAGTGCTGGATATATTTAATGATGACCGCCTCGGCAATCGGGATCGCACTTGGTTTTTGATATATCGGCTTCGACAGGCTCAGCCTACGGAAACGTTCGGAGGCTGAGCCTGTCGAAGCCGGTGATAAATACTTGGATGTAAAATAATAGTTTGTAGTACTCATGCGCCTAATTCA
Organism: uncultured Bacteroidaceae bacterium; assembly: GCA_964472505.1. GTDB lineage: Bacteria > Bacteroidota > Bacteroidia > Bacteroidales > JAADGE01 > JAYEIA01. Next base: position 3,814 of record CAYYQW010000117.1, read on the forward strand.
ATCATTTAAAATCGTTTCGTATAAATTGTATTATCTAAGGTATCAATAATAAGAAATGCCTGCTTGGAAGCACCTCTTGCAATTGCCGGACACAAGATAATCAATTCTTTATCGCATTCAATCGTTTTTCCGAAATTTTTCTTGTTAATTTTCTTTCTGTCGATGTAATATAATTTTGACGGATGCGCATGCCCTACGACTGAAATATTTGCATTATGCTTGGCCATAAAATCAAAATGCCGGCGGTAGTCGGAAATATTTTTACAGTAAGATGTTTCCATTCCTGATAAATTGGGGTAAATATAGTGCGAAAGCATAATTTCAGCGGGATCGGATTTTAGCGTTTGAAACTGCTGTAAGCTGCTTAAAAACGCTTTGTCTTCGTGGCTTAGCTTAGGGCTCAACGCTGAACTTTCATAATCCCAAAGTTTTGAACCGGCTATTGATTTTTTCTGATAATAATCCAAATCATACCAGTTTTCAGGAAAATCGAATCCGGATGACAGTTGAGGCAATGATTCAGATGCAAAATAATCATGATTTCCCGGAATTATTATATCACAATTTTGCCTTATCATTTTAATGCATTCACGCGCATTTCGCTCATTATGGTATGAATAATAAAACGGGCTGAAACCGCTAATATCTCCCAGACAAACAATTTTATCGCAAGCAAGTTTTTCAATATTGCTTAATGCAATTCTCAAGCTCACAACATCTTCATGAATATCAGAAATAAAAGCAATTTTCATAAAAAAATATTTTCAAAACATTAAATCTGCAAGTTGCCGTAATCAACTGACAGATAGGATTTTGTTAATTTGTTTATTCATACTTTGTGAACAATTGATAGGATGACTATCAGAGATTTAATCTTTATCCGGCGGAAATAACTTTTCAATGACCGATGGTTTTTTGAGCGGCCTGCCCAGCAAAACATTCAGATTATTTTCCGCTGTAATGTTTCTGTCCCATAAATTTATTGCATGTTTATAAGATTCTATTGCCCGGTCATAATCTTTTTTCTGCCTGTAAACCATTCCCAAATTAGTATAACTTACAGATAATCGCCTTTTTATCTCAAGCTGATTCTGCATAAATGTATTCAGGCGAGTTTCTAAAAATTTTTCCCGTTCTTCGGTTGAATAATTTTCAAGACCCTGAAAAAAATCAGACCTTATCAGCTTTTCACAGGCATCTGTCGAAAGATCGCCATAGTTTTTCTGCCAATTTTCATAGATTTCAATGGCATAAGAAACATTCAGCATGGCTTTCTCAATAAGCGTATCTCTGTTTAACTCCAATAAATAGCTTGAATTATCGGGCAAAACGATACTGTCTTGATGCAGCGCCAATGTGAGATACACCGCAGCTCTGTTATTTGCCAAAACTCCCATTTCAAAAGAATTTTCGTAATGTGGTATATCGCCGTAGATTCGTTCTATTGAATCGAGCAGCAGAAACACATTATGAAAATCATTGCTTTGAGCCAATTCATTATATTCGGCGTACATCTTTCGAGCCGGAACAATTCTGGGGTCAACGGCTTCATTCACATTTTGATAATACACTTTTGAGACAAAAAAACTGACAATTACAAGAGTCATCATTATAATTATGATGACCCTTGTGTTTTTATTTTTAAAATTAATCATTATGCATGAACACTTTCAGTTAGAAATTTACGAATTTCGATGGGTGTTTCCGGAGTCATTTTAGAAACTATAATATGTACAATAATTGCCAAGGGAGCTCCAAAAACAGCAAAATACCAAGCACCAAGATAATAATTAATAAAATCTTGGAAAGGCAAGTTTAGTCCTTGAGTACCTGCAATAAAATAGGCAATTGCAATGAAAGAAACCAATCCGCCGGCAATTAAACCGGCAATGGCTCCTTGCCTGTTAGAGCCGCTCCACCATATTCCCAGCAAAAACAGCGGAAAAATTGTGCAACCGGCTAAGGAGAAGGCCACAGCCACAAGTTGTCCGATAAGAGCAAGTTTTAACAGTGCAATTGATGCAACTATTACAGCCATAATAACGGTTCCTACACGCGCCATTCTCAACTGAATTTTTGGTGTTGAATCAGGTCTGAATACTTTCACATACAAATCATGAGCGAATGCTGATGAACCGGCCACAAGCAATCCCGAAACCGTTGAAAATGCGGCAGAAACACCACCGGCAGCAAGAAATCCTACAATTAGGGGATGTATATTACCCAGTTGAGCCGTGTAAACGACAATGGCATCTTTTTCGAGCCTTCCAATTTCCGGATGTGCCGATAAAATCTTACCAAAAGCTGAGTAAACCGGCGCACTCCAGTAAAGTATGCATATAAAAAACAAGCCCCAAACAACCGACCAGCGGGCATCTTTGGCATTAGGAACAACATAAAAACGTTGCAAAACATGCGGCAATCCGGCCGTTCCAATCATCAATGAAAAAGCAATTGCAATCCACTGAAAAAATGTTTGTCCCGTGGCAGAATCCCACGGCATGGCATATTCCGGCATTGCAACCGCAGCAAAATCATGGCCGTATTTATTGAGTAATTCAGATGACTCGGCCAGCGGAATACCGCCTACAATATCAGTAACAACAGAACCGTAACCAATTTGGGGCAGCAGCCAAAAATAATCGAATTTAAAGTTAAGTATAAAGAGCGGTATCAAAAATGAAACAATGATAATAATATACTGAATCTGCATATTTTTGGTAACACCGAGCATACCGGAAATCAGGGTATAAGTTAGAACCACTGAGCCTCCTATAATTACCGCAAGCCAATAATCTATTCCCATTATCCATTTAAAAAGCAAACCGATTCCTCCAAACTGCCCCACGCAATACGCTATGGAAATTAAAATAGCAATTACGGCAGCAACAGCTCTGAGAGTTCTTGAATAATACCTGTCGCCGATAAAATCAGCGGCGGTATATTTTCCGTATTTTCTGATTTGGCCGGCCATCAGAATCAGCAGCAACACATAGCCGCCTGTCCAGCCGACCACATAAGAAAGGCCGTGATATCCGGCACCATACATCAGAGCAGCCATTCCGAGAAATGAAGCAGCACTCATCCAGTTACTGGCAATAGCCATTCCGGAGCCAACCTTAGAAATTTTGCGACCGGCAGCATAAAAGTCCGTAGTGTTTTTAGCTCTGAAAACTATCCCCACCATAACAAATATGACAAGTATGGTAATCATTATAATGGCCGGGCCAAGCTTAAAGCTGCCGTCTAAATCGGTAGCAGCAGTAGCCGCAAAAATGGTGCTTGACATCAATAAAAACAGTATTAATATAATTATTCGTTTCATATTATAATTGTTTCGTATTAAAAATTGATAAATAATTAGTCATCAATTCCGTATTTTTTGTTTAATTTATCCGTTCTGACGCAATATATCCAACACAGGAAAATAAACAGTATTAACAGAAAAACCGCTGTGTAAAAATAATGAAAGGGAAATCCCAGCACGGTGGTGTTCGTTAAAACCGACTCATTATGAATCAGATATTTTTCCAAAATAGATTCAAGCATTAAAATATCAGCTTTGCTCATGGACTCAGGGTAGTCCGTACTGAGTTCTAAGGGAAGTATTTTTGTTCTCACATCATTATCGGCCAGACCCAAAATCGGAGCCGAAAAGGCCATCAAATCAAGTTTTGACTGCTGATAATCAAGCGCTAAAATATCGTCTGTTTTTTCTTCCACCGTTTTAAAAGCATGAATTTTCTCTTTCAAAATGGCTGCTTCTTCATCATCGGCGATTGTGAACAATGTTTGGTTCAATGATTTTTGAAGTTCAATTCTTTCCTCTTTGCCTACGGAAACTTTACAAAGGACTTGCAAGGGCACTTTGGCAAATGTTTGAAGCTCTTCAACACTCGCACTTCCCGCAAAAACATTGTCTTTCACCTTTAGATAACTCAAAAAGGCCGGTTCGGGCGTGGGTTCTTCTATCAACTTCAAAACGACTTGAAATCCGAAAACCGCTATGGTCCAGATTAGTAATAACCACAGAACCATATTTCGGTTTGCTGTGGTTGAAGGATTAGTCGGCTTAAAAAAACTAATCCGATACTCCTGATTGTTTGTCTCCATAATAACAAGTTTAGTTAAAGATTTGCTTAATTTAGTACAGTTTCGGATCCTGTAAACTACTAATAGTCAATAATTTATTTTTGGGGCAAGATTCAGCATCTTGCATGGTTTAGTTTATTTTGCTATATATTAGGGTATTATAAGCACATTAAATTTCAATAAAGACAGAACTAATTACAGATTTATTCGGTAGTGTTGTGAAAAAGGAAGCGGAATAGGGGATAAATTCGTTATATGCTGCATAAAAACAATTAAGTATCCAAAAATCAAACACTAAAAGTACCGTTTTTCCCCCGGATAATCAAGTATATTTATTAGCTTTTTAAAAAAACAGCGATTGAACTCTTTAGCTCCGCCGGGCTTATTATGCTTAGGAAATTTGAGCATAAAAACCTCATAATAAAGGGTTTATATTGTTTCGCAGTAGCTCCAAAATATTCATAGAAGGTCAAAATATGTTTTGAAACAGAAGGCATTTAAACTAATGCGACAGAAAGAAGCTAATCCCCGGAAAATAACCGGCAGTTTACAAAG
>CAYYQW010000118.1:0-8435 GCA_964472505.1 uncultured Bacteroidaceae bacterium
GTTACAATGTTTTCGGATTGCTTTTGCTGTGTTTGACAGCTTGCCATAATTACAACTGTCAATAGTAAAATTAGGACTTTGTTCATTTTTTATTCCAACTAACGTCAAATTTATACTACTGAAAATCAGAGTTTAAATTAAATCCGACATCTTCGGGTTTGAGGTCGAATTTAGTCATTTTATTTCTAATATTCTTGACTAATTTCATTTTTCTTTTTTGGTCAAGAAATAAATATTCTGTTGGTGGTTTATATTCTTCTCCTTTTACTAACATATTCCAAATTATGACGGCAAGTTTTCTTGCTGTGGCACTTATGGCTGTGCTGCGTCCTTTTTTGTAATTTATTCGCCTGAAAAAATCATTTAAGTGCCCTTCTTTTAAATTCCCAATTACATTTGCAGATTGTCTCAAAGATATTTTTAAGCGATTACTACCTTTGGGTAAATGATGACTTAATACTTTCCCCCCACTTATTTTGTTGTTTGGCGCAAGACGAAGCCAGGCGGTAAATTCTTTTGATGTCTTAAATTTTTTAATGCCTTCTAAACCCAATTCACTTATAAAAGCCATAACTGTTGCATCATTTACTCCTTCAATTGCCATTAAATCAACGCCTTCAAAATATTGAAAGCCGATTTGGTTCATGTCGGTTTTTCTTATGGCATTTTTATTTTTTCGCTTATAGGCTTTTTTTTTGCTGTGTGTATTTTCTTTTTTTCGTCTTCTTTGATTATTTTTTCGAGTAACTTTTTGATTTCTTTGTCTGTTTCATCTATTTGCTTTTGAAGATGAAGATATGTATTCCATTCTTGTTTTAATGCAAAAAAATAATCCTCTCGCCCGTTGTATTGCAAGGCTTTGGCTATTTCTTTTTCAGGTTTTCGGCAATTAAAATGGCGATTTTTTGCAAGTTCTTTGCCTGATTTTTCGCCGGCAATAAATGCCGTAATAATTTTTTGCCCGGTCAAACCTACAATATCTTTTACAACAACATCTAACCTCAAATTCATCAGTCGTAAGTATTTTTGCATTTTTTGAACAGTAGCACCTGTTTGTTTTAAAATATTTTGTCTGTGTCTGTGATAAGTTCTGATAATATCGGTTGTGCTGTCAGGCAAAAAGCTACTGCTTAATAAACCCAAAGTATGCAATTTTTGTATCCATTGACAATCTAAAATATCTGTCTTTTTCCCACGAATATTCTTAGTCTGACGACCATTTACCAATATTACCTCAAACCCGGCAGCGACAAGATGTGAAAAAATATTTTGCCAATATGTGCCTGTGCTTTCCATTGCTACGGTTCTAACTTCATGCTTTTTTAAAAAATCGCTTAATGCGGTGTGGTCTTGGCTGTAAACACCAAATTCTTTAACATCTTGGGCATCTTGTCCTACGGCTACCCAATGGCTTCTGCTTCCAATGTCAATACCTGCTGCATGTGGATTAACCACTTCCAACGAAACTTGTTTTTTGCTCATTATACTAAAATTTTAGAGATTAATAAAATGAGTTCCGAGGAATGTAACTTCTAACTTTGAAATTATTCCAATCGGGATATCCCGATAATTCGGGACTCACCACTTAATTCAAACCCAAGTAATCATAAAAAAATAGATTACTTTTTACATTCTGACCATAATTGCGCTCGGACTTTTTAAGCACCATTCAAAAAACCGGACTTTGCAAGGAACTCCCGGCAAAGATAATACCGTTAGCGAAAATATTCAACTGAATTTTTATAGTAGGGTAATTACGCATAACGACAACGCTTGAGACTATAGTTCTTTTAGAACGTAAAAGGCTGATTATCTCAATTTTTGTTCTATAAAAGTAGCACTATATTATCACAGTTCAATTTTTTTTTAGATGCAAAGCATTGCGTCTGTACGCCGCAAGCGTGCGCGTTGGAAACGTGTGTGAGTGGTGAAATGTGGTTTAGTCGGAAGTTCTTATTGTGAAGTTGTCTATGCTGTTTCCAAGGAATTGAAGGCGGAGGCTGCAACCGTCGGAAACGGTGTCCTCTTTTTCTTTGATGGCGAGATAAGCGTTTTTTAAATCCTGCAGTTCTCGGAGTGTTTCGCACGCTTAAATTGTTCATTATCAATAGTTTATCACAAAAATACTGCCGAGCAGATTTTTTAAAATCTTGCAGGACGTTTTGAATTGTTTCATCCGACAGATATAGCAGCATGCTTAGCCCAAAACTATTGCGTTTTTCGTAGAACTTCACCTTCATCCGTAATGCGCAGGGGTGTTTCCGGAAAGTCGGCGGCCATTAATTCCTGCAGGCGTTTGATGACTTTCTTTTCCGAATCAAGCTTAGTTCCTTTAAGTTTGTCTTGGTAGGTGGCCGTAATATTGGCTTTTATGAATTTTCCCTCCCGGTCGGTCCAAACTTTCAGAATGGGAGCAATGCCGCTTACGCCTCTGATATTGAATCGGCGATAGGTGCAGAAATTTCCTAAGCTGTAAGCAATTAAGCGGTCTTTGTACAATTCAAGCGAGCGGGTAACGTGCGGCCCGTGCCCAATGACCAAATCGGCACCGGCATCTATGGCTTTGTGAGCAAATTTATTAACATTACCGCGGTTTTGTCCCAAAAAGTGTTCATAATTTCTTGTAACATGCTCGTATTTGCTTCCTTCGGCACCGCCGTGAAAAGAAACCAATACCACATCGCAAGTTTCGTCTAAACTTTTTACGGTTTTTTCCATGGCAGCGTAATCGGTTATTTGGCAAGTTCCCGAATTGGGAGCATAAGCGGCAAAACCGTATTTTATACCATCTATGCTAAAAGTGTCTTTGGGTATTGTTGTGAGTCCGGCAAAATTCATTCCGGCTTCTTTTAATACTTTTACCGTATTTTTACTGCCCCACGAGCCGGCATCATAAATGTGGTTGTTGGCAATACTGACCACATCAAAGCCTGCATCAATAAAGCAATTAATATATTTTTCCGGCATACTGAAACGGTAACACCATTTGGGATCATTGCAGCTTTTGGCATACTCGGGTTTGTCGGATAATACACCTTCTAAATTCCCAAAAGTAAGGTCGGCATCGCGCAAGTATTCTATGACCTCTTCCAACAGAGGAGCGCAATCATCGCCGGGCGGCAAATAATTCGGACTTGTCGGATAGTTGGTTCCCAACATCATATCGCCTACGGCTACCCATGTGAGTGTATCTTTTTGTTTTGTTTCCGGTGCCGGAATGCTGTCTGCAGGCTCTGTGATTTCTGTTTTTGTAACTTCTTTCTTTGCCTCTTTTTGGGGGCTTATTAATGCCACGGATAATACTATAATACCGATAAGCAAAACAGAAAACAAGATGATTTTTTTCTTCATTTTAGATTAAATATTTGTATAAATTAAATGTTTCCGAACTTTTAGAACAATGTGTTTAATTGTTTTGAAATCGGTTTATGCAGTCTCTTACAAAACAAAATGCTTCGGGCGCTAAGATATAAATAAAATACTGCATTTTTACATATCATTTTTTTTGCTGAATGCTTCGGCTTTTTTAATTACTTTTTCCTTAAGGCCTTTTTTATAGTTTATAATGTTCTCTCTTATCGCCTTGTCGGCTGTTGAAATTATTTGTGCGGCCAGAATGCCGGCGTTTTTAGCTCCGTCAAGCGCAACAGTGGCTACGGGCACGCCTCCCGGCATTTGCAGAATGGAAAGTACCGAGTCCCAGCCGTCAATAGAATTGCGCGATTTTACCGGAACGCCTATTACGGGCAGCGGCGATACAGCCGCTATCATCCCCGGCAAATGTGCCGCACCGCCTGCTCCGGCTATTATTACTTCTATGCCGCGCTTGTGTGCATTGGCGGAAAATTCAAATAATTTTTCAGGTGTACGATGTGCCGAAACTATATCCATTTCATAGGCTACTCCAAGCTCATCCAGCATTTCGGCTGCTTGCTTCATTACGGGCAGGTCGGAATCGGAACCCATCACAATGCTTACTGATTTTTTTTTCATGATTTTACTTTTATTAATTGTTTTACTTTATCGGCCTTATTTATAGCTTCTTCCAATGTTGATGCCAATATGGTGATGTGCCCCATTTTTCTGAACGGCCTTGTAAGTTTTTTCCCGTAAAGGTGAATTTTAACGCCTTCAATTGCCAAACTTTCTGCTATGCCTTCATACTTTACCGGGCCTTCGTATCCTTCGCTTCCGACAATATTCAGCATTACCGAAGGCTGCTTTAATTTAGTGCTGCCCAGCGGTAAATTAAGAACAGCACGCAGGTGTTGTTCAAACTGTGAGGTCATTATGCTTTCAATGGTATGATGCCCGCTGTTGTGGGTGCGGGGCGCCATTTCATTTACCAAAACGCGGCCTTTTGAATCAATGAAAAACTCAATGGCCAGTAATCCTTCCATATCAAGCATTTCAATGATTTGGCTTGCTCTGTGTCTTGCCTTTTCGGATTGTTCTTCGCTTATTGCGGAAGGACAAATAATTTTATCGACCTGATTGCTTTTGGGGTCAAATATCATTTCCACGGGCGGAAAACATTTGATTTCACCCTTTTTATTTCGGGCAACTATCACTGATATTTCTTTGTCAATATCCACTTTGTCTTCAACCAAAGAAGCTCCGGAAAGCAATTTGTCCAAATCGCTTTTGTCGTTTATAACAGCTACGCCTCGTCCGTCATATCCGCCTTCCCTAAGTTTTTGTACGAAAGGGTAGTGTATTTCTCCGGATTCAAGTCCTTTCAGAATAGCTTGGGAGCTTTCATATAATTGATAGGGCGATGAAGGAATACTATTTTCTTTATAAAAATTCTTTTGCAATCCTTTATCCTGTATTAATTCTAAAATTTCGGGAGCGGGAACAATTCTGAGGCCTTCGGATTTTAATTTTTTCAGAGCCTTTACATTCACATTTTCTATTTCAAAAGTCAGCACATCAACCAATTTCCCGAATTGACAGACCGATTCATAATCGGTATTGCTGCCTTTTACATAATGAGATGCCAAGCCGCCGGCCGGGCAATCTTCATTGGCATCCAGAATATAAGTCGTAATGTCCCATTTGCTTGCTTCCTGAATTAGCATTTTTCCGAGTTGTCCGCCTGCCGTAATTCCAAGTTTCAAATTTGAACTCCGGAGTTGTTCCATAGTTTTTGTTTTTTACTGTTCTGTTTTTAGTTTTTATACCGATTTATTTACTCTAAGCTTTACGGATTTAGCCAAATATACTTACAAAAGTAAATATTTTCTTATATTCAAACATATTCATACATGAAATTTTATAGAAGTTTAATATTATTTTTTTACTTTTGGATTTTTTGAAATATAGGCATGATTTGAGTCGGTTTAATAATAATGATTGCTTGAATTTTGATTGCTTTTAAAATAAAACTCGGATGAAACGAATAAAACTTTTAGATAAAGAATTTGAATTGTCGATTAGCGAAGAGGAAATTCAGAAGCGAATTACTGCCATGGCTGAGCGAATGAACAAAGAGTTGAAGGGAGAAGATGTGCTTTTTATGGGGATACTTAACGGAGCATTTATGTTTGCTTCCGATTTGTTTAAAAAGATTGACATTCAAGCGCGTATCACTTTTGTAAAGTTAGCGTCTTATGAAGGCACCGTTTCCACGGGAAATGTTAAGCGTTTGATTGGTGTAAATGAAGATTTGGCCGGAAAAACTGTGGTTGTTTTGGAAGATATTATTGATACCGGTTTAACCATGGATAATATTTTCAGACAACTCAAAGGCTATGACCCAAAAGAAGTTAAAGTGGCCACCATGCTTTTTAAACCCGATGCTTTTCAAAAAGATTATACAATTGATTACATAGGCATGGAAATTCCTAACGACTTTATTGTAGGATATGGTTTAGATTATGACGGTTACGGCAGAAATATCAAAGAAATATATACTTTAGTTAAATAAAATTAATTACAATGATCATTTGTTTCAGGTTTTAATTTGTGAGAATTAAATACTTTTGCTTACGAATGCACCATTTGGCCTTAAAAATTATTTAAAAAGAAACCAATGAAAATTATATTATTATTTGGCTCTCCGGGAGCAGGAAAAGGAACGCAGTCAAAAAACATCATTCACAAATACGGTTTTAACCATATTGCTACGGGCGACCTTTTGCGTAATGCTATTGTTAACAATACTGAACTTGGGATACAAGCCAAAAAATATATGGACAAGGGAAATTTGGTGCCCGATGATTTGGTCGTTCGAATGATAGAAAAACAAATCGACAAACTTCCCGACAGCACGGGATTTGTATTCGACGGATTTCCGCGTACGGTAAAACAAGCTGAGGCTTTCGATAATTTTTTATCAAGCCGAGGGCTTTCCGTTTCATTTATGCTGGCTTTAAATGTTGAAAAAGAGGAACTTAAGGAGCGCCTTAAAAAACGAGCCGAAGAAGAAGGCCGGGTGGATGATACACCGGAAATTATTGAGAAGCGCATCAAAGTATATCTGGATAAAACTGCGCCGGTAGCCGATTACTATAAGAAACAAGGAAAATTTCACGAAATCTCGGGAATGGGAACAGTCGATGATATTTTTAATCAAATTACAAGTATAATAGAAAGCTAATTTGCCACAGACTAATTTTATTGACCACGTTATATTATATTGTCGCTCCGGAAAAGGCGGAGCCGGCTCCGTGCATTTTTATCGCGATCGGCGCACGCCCAAAGGCGGACCCGACGGCGGTAACGGCGGACGCGGCGGCCACATTATCCTAAAAGGAAACAGCAATACCCGAACCCTTCTGCACCTGAGATACCGAAAACATGTATTTGCCCCAAACGGAGAAAATGGCTCAGGCGGAAATAAAACCGGTGCCGACGGAGAAGATGTAATTCTGGAAGTACCTTTGGGTACAGTAGCCAAAGATGCCGAAAGCGATCAAATGCTTTTTGAGATTACCGAACACGGCGAACAAAAAATCCTGAACGAAGGCGGAAGAGGCGGTATGGGAAATACGCATTTCAAATCTTCCACTAACCAAACGCCTCGCCATGCACAACCCGGTGAGCCCGGTGTTGAAGCACGCCGAATTTTAGAGCTTAAACTTCTGGCTGATGTCGGCTTAGTGGGATTTCCAAATGCCGGAAAATCTACCTTATTGTCTGTGATTTCGGCTGCAAAACCAAAAATTGCTAATTACGAATTTACCACGCTTACACCGCATCTTGGTATGATAAAATACCGCGAGGGACAATCCTTTGTCATGGCCGATATTCCGGGTATTATAGAGGGAGCATCCGAAGGAAAAGGGCTCGGTCATCAATTTTTGAGACATATTGAGCGCAACTCGGCACTGCTCTTTATGGTTCCTGCTGATGCACACGACATTAAAGCTGAATACCATATATTGCTTTCGGAACTTGAAAAATATAATCCCGAACTTTTGGATAAGAAGCGCCTTCTGGCTATTACAAAATCAGATATGCTCGATGAAGAATTAAAGGAAGAAACTCAGAAAGTATTACCCGATCTGCCTTATGTGTTTATTTCTTCATTGGCGCAAACCGGGCTTACTGAGCTAAAAGATTTAATTTGGGAAGCTATAAACGAAGATATTTAGTATCATGTTGGAGACTTTATTGCAACTCGACTATGATTTGTTTTTATTTTTGAACGAAATTAACAGTCCCTTTTGGGATAAGTTGATGTTGTTTATTACTCATAAATATACTTGGGTGCCTTTGTATTTGGGGGTTACGGTTTATTTATTTTATCGGTACAAACTTAAATCAGCATTTTTCTTATTTTTAGGTTTTATACTTTTGGTTTTCATAACCGATCAAAGTTCCGTACATTTATTTAAGAATGTATTTGAGCGTTTGCGGCCTTCGCATGACCCGCTTCTTGAAGGAATGGTTCATACCCCGGGCAGCAAAGGCGGGAAATACGGCTTTGTATCTTCGCATGCCGCCAATGTGTTTGGTTTTGCTGTATATTCGGCTTTACTTTTTAAAAACAGAATATACAGCTTGTTAATTTTTATATGGGCAGCCGTTGTATCCTACAGCCGCATATATTTGGGTGTACATTTTCCCGGCGATATTCTCGGCGGAGCTTTATTAGGTGCAGCCGCAGGATTTGCAGTTTATGCCATTTTTCAGATTCCTTTTCTGAGGCCTGATAAAAAGAAAAAATACACGGCTCGTTACTAAACTTTATAAATATGTTGGCAAAATAATGTTTACAGCTGCTGTATCTTTATACAATAATAATTACCCTGTCTTTAAGCAAGTTGTATTTGTTTTGTAAAAGTTTTTAAATTAGGCGGATTACGGATGTTTTAACTGTCTGATTATTAAGCGCTAGGTGGATTTATTGATGACCGTCACGACAACCGGAATCGCACTCGGTTTTGATATATCGGTTTCGGCAAGCTCAGCCTACGGGATATTTGGAG
>CAYYQW010000119.1:0-8353 GCA_964472505.1 uncultured Bacteroidaceae bacterium
TTTCCGGTATGAATGCTTTTATTCTCTTCAGATTTTCTTCCGGAATACATTAAGCTTAACTGTAGATAATCGGATAGTTTTGTTTGTATATTAATGTTCCAGCTGATATTATTTCCGGGTTTCAAAGCTTGCATCATTTCATAGGCCGCCGGGCTGCCGATTTCGCCGTCAAAATTATTCCGAATGTACGATAATTCCCCGTTTATCGTGTATTTACCGAGTCTGTTAAAAATATACTTTAAGTCAGTACGAAATATTTTTAGTTGTTCCGCATCCAATTGGTTGTATTTGCTTTCACGGATAAATGTAAGCCTGCTTTCCTGATTTTTTAATCCGGTGTATTGAAGTTCAAGCTTTGTTGTGTTATAGTCTATTTCATAGTTTCCGCTTTGCTGATAATCATTGATACGGCTTTGTAAACCAAAGCTGTATGAGGGCATTATGCGCAATTTCCAAACCGTGTAAATGGAGTTAAATTTCTGATAATTATTGCCTTGGAAGTTCGTTCCGTTTATTTGTAATCGTTTGTTTTTATTATTCACAAAACTATAATTCAACATAAAGTTTCCGGATTGGTTTTTATAGCTGACTAAGTTTTGAAAATTTACTTTTTGTTCAAAAAGCAAGCTGTCCGTTATGGCGTATGCTAATATTTTTTCATCTGTATCAAATGCGCGTTGGCTTTGAATTGTCAGACGGTTTGAGAAGTGGCTCAGTACGGTTTGGAAAGGCTTTGTTTTTTCCGTCAAAAAACGCGAAGGATTAAGACTGAGGGATAAATCGGCCTGTTGTTCATACACTTTTTCATATTCATCGGTAGGGAGTTGTATGCGAATGTATTTAGCTTCATCCGGAAATTTAGCCGGCATAAATTCATCCAACTCTTGCCTGCCGTTTTCATTAAAGTCTTGCCAGCTGAATGCGCCTTGCCCGGCCGCTACTTCCAAGTAGCTAAAGTCTTGCTTCATGCGGCTTCCTGCTTTGTGTTCGGCCGTAAGCATCAGGCTTATGCCGCGTTTCCGGCTGTTTAAGTTATAATTGAACTTTCCGGAATAATTCTTTCGTAAATCCATTTCGTTTATTAAAGAATCACTTCCGTAAATTGCTCTATAATTTGAATTTATGGATAGTTGATGAAAGTCATTATTTATAGGACTAAAATTTATTTTTGCCGAATGTGATTCAAGTCCGAAGTATAAGTTTTCTTTCTCAGGAATAAACTCTTCGCGATTGCTGTATGAAATGTAGTAGGGTAGTTTGGCACTTTCCGGACTTTTGGCGTAAAGCGTAAGTTCATTAAAGCGGTAGCTGTTTTTTTGGAGCGTGCTTTCTTTCGGTTTGAAAAATATATTCTTTTCGCCGCTGTTTTTAATTCCCGGCAGTATGGCTTTAAATTTTCCCTCTACGTAGCTTGAGTATGTCATAAACTGACTTTGATTTATACGGTTTTTGGTAAGAAGCAAATCATATTGATGTCCGGTTGAAACGCTTTTCCCGGTATATTCCACAGTCGTTTTAGCTTTTCCTGCTTTATAGTCTGAGCCTGTTGCAAAGAAGTTTCCTGAAAGTGATGCTTTAAAGCTTTCTTTTCGGTTGATTTTTGCTTCAATTCCGGATAGGTGCGTTGCTTTTTCGGGTGACAGCTCGGAAATATTATAGTTACGTTCAAATTCGGGGCTTCTGAAATTCTCGAAAGGAGAAAAATTCCGGCCGGTATGCAGATAATTGCTGCGCATGCTCAGGCTGCCGTTTTCACTGCTGTCAATTTTGCTGATTATTTCGGCTTTCAGCGCATAGCCAAAATCATTTCTTTGGTCAAGTTCCGAAAACAGGTTTTCATCGGTATTGCTGACAGCGGTTTCAAAATTGAACCGAGTTTTATTGCTGATATCTATGGTTCCGCCGGTTGCTGCCATTAGTTTTGCTTTAGGACTGATTAATTGTTTTATCGGGGCATAATTACCCTGCGCTACGCCGTCTTTTGGTGCTACCCATTCAAATACTTTACCGTTTACAGCTTCCGGTTTACGCATATAATTTCCTTTATTTGGCCCCGTATATGAAAAATCCACATAAAATTCACCTTTTTCCGGATTGCTTGCGTACACGTAGATTGATTGATAGAGCGTACCGTTTACCAGGCTGTCTTTTTTTATGTATGTTATGCGGTTTTTGTCCGGAGAATCTATTCGGGTTTCCGCCGGTACTACGGCAGCCTGAGGATTATCGCCGGCCATGCGTAAAATGTCTTTTTGTTCATCGTTGAGTTCCTGCGTAAAGCTTTGGTTTTTGGCATCTTTTTCCGAAAGAATATTAACAAAAAAAACGCCTTTTTTTGTTTTGACATTTGTTTCTCCGCCGGTAAGAAAGCGCGTATAATTTCGGTCGGAATACTCAAATTCTGCAATGATTCTGCTGTTTTTGTTTATCGGGAAGTTGGATGTAAAACTTAGCTCGGCTGTATTGTAATTAATGGTATAATCATAGTCCTCGCCGCGCTGCAGAACTTCTCCGTTTACCAAAATTCGTTCACTGTCGGCAAGTACAATTATGAAATATTCATTATTGTTTCCGCTCAGGCGGTAGGGGCCTTGGTCGCCTTCGCGGCCGTTAAACTTCATACGCCGGTATTTCCCTTTCGATACAGCCAAACTGATTTGCGAATTCGTGATATTTTGTAATGAGTCCTCTGACCTGAACTTATAATTTAAGCCTTGTACTTTTCTTTCCGTATTAATAAACATGCCCTCCGATGACTTAGCGCGAATATCGCCGGCCGTTAATGTGCTTTTTTTACTTTTTACTTCTATAAATACCCGGTCGAACTCCTTAATATGCTGAGTAGTACCATCGGCTTGCAGGGGTAAATTATCATCGGACAAAGCTGCATTTAATTGAATGCCCGGCATGGGTTCGCCTGAGAGTTGCAAGTTCATTTCAGAGTTGAGGGCGGCACTGTTATTTGTGCCCAAAGTCAAACCGCGTGAAATACTTCCGCCGGTTCTCAACCGGGAATTATCGCTAAGGCCTTTACCGGTTTTATCTTCCGTGGGAGCATCGGCTTTTTGCTTAATACGAAGGTTTTCCGAAGGTTTTTGATACAGAAAAAAAGTATCCTTAAACTGCCGGTTAAAAACACGGTAGCTTAAGTATAATGAATCTTCGGGCAGCTTTTTAAACAAAATTTCAGAATCGGAGTAGTTAACAGTGAAATTGCTTTTGGGCCACGGCCTATTATTTTTGTCAAATAATTGCACACTTCCCGGCATTATAGGCAAACTGTCGGCTTTTATGATGATTTTTCCCGGATTTATCCAATAGCCTCTCAGGTTGCTTGTCTCTTGTGCAAACAAAGGCGCAGAGCATAAGAACAGGAGAACCGACAGTAAATATTTTTTCACAAAAACCGGGTTTTGTACACAGAGGGAAATTAGAAATTTAACGCTTAAAAGCCGAAAATATTCTTAGTTTTGTGTTCAAACAAGAATTAATGAATAAAAAGAAAATACTCATTTTTATTGATTGGTTTTTGCCGGGCTACAAAGCCGGCGGGCCGATTCGTTCCGTTGCCAATATGATAGAGCATTTGGGCAAAGATTATGAGTTTTTCATCATTACCGGCAATAGCGATTATAATGAAACAGAGCCTTATCTCGATATTGAAAGCGATAAGTGGTTGGATTTTGACAGCAATACCAAGATAATTTATCTTTCCGAAAAAAAGCGAACGAAGCAAAGCTTAAAGCAAATTGTTGAAAGTCTTAATTTTGATGCAGCATATATTAACGGGATTTATTCATATAATTTTTCCATTTTGCCTTTGTTGGTTTTAAAAGGCAGCGGAAAAAAAACGCTGATTTGTGCGCGCGGAATGCTTTCCGACCAAGCTTTTTCCCGGAAATCATTAAAAAAGCAAGTGTTTTTAAAAGCTGCTCGCTTGTTCAAACTATACAAAAATGTTATTTTTCATGCTACCAATGATTCGGAAGCCAATGATATCAGAAAGAAATTGGGAAATAAAATTCCAATTGTAACTGCGGCCAACTTTACGCGAAAAATCACACCCGATAATATAAAATCAGTTAAGAAAGAGGCCGGAGAGCTGAAATTAGTTTCAATAGCCCGAATTTCTCAGGAGAAAAACACTAAATTTGCTTTGGAAGTACTTTCAAATTTGACTGCCGGACAAATTGAATTTGATTTATACGGAAGCATAAACGATGAGGATTATTGGCATGCCTGCAAAGATGTTACCGAGAATCTGCCCAAAAATATAGTGGTAAAGCATAAAGGAACAGTCCGGAGTGAAAATGTAGCTAAAACCTTTGCGCAATACCATTTTGCTTTGATGCCTTCTTTGGGCGAAAATTTCGGGCACAGTCTGGCTGAAAGCATGGCTGCCGGTACACCCGTAATCACAAGTACCGCTACGCCCTGGCGAAATTTGGAACAAGCCGGCGCAGGCTGGGATATTGACTTAAAGGATGAGAGCCGCTTTGAAAAAATCATAAATTATTGTGTGAAGATGGAGCAGGAAGAATATGGGCGACTTTCTCAGTCGGCCCGAGAGTATGCCCTGGCGGAAGCAAAAACGGAAGAAAAAATCGAACAATACAAAAAGCTGTTTGAATAATGAATACAACCGATTTATCAAGCTATGACAACAGTAGCTATCAACCCGGAGCCGGGACGATAAAGCGCATTTTGTGGTATTTTACCAACGCCTTATTTTTTACAAGCCGTTGGCTGCCCGTGAGCGGTTTTAAAGTGTTTCTTTTACGCCTGTTCGGAGCCAAAGTAGGCAAGGGCGTAAACATAAAACCGGCGGTAAACATAAAATATCCGTGGCGTCTGACTATCGGCAATTTTGTTTGGATAGGCGAAAACGTTTGGATTGACAATTTGGCTGATGTAACAATCGGCGACAATGTGTGTATTTCGCAGGGAGCGATGCTGCTTTGCGGAAATCATAATTTTAAGAAAAGCAGTTTTGATTTAATTACCGGAACAATTACTTTGGAAGAAGGCGTTTGGATTGGCGCCCAAAGTATTGTGGGACCGAATGTTATTTGCCGGTCGCATTCGGTTTTGGCCGTAAAATCGGTTGCAAGTACAGAGCTTGAGTCATACACCATTTACCGCGGAAACCCGGCCGTAGCGGTCAAGAAAAGGGAGATAGGTTAACGGGAGCATTTATTCTTTGAAAAACCGGATGCAAAATCATGAAAAAGTACTAACTTTGTAATTACAAACTAAAGTTTGAGATTATGGAAATTTCAATTATTCAAATAGGAAATTCAAAAGGAATCAGACTGAGCAAAACCTTGCTTGAAAAGTATAATATGAAGGACAAGCTTGAGCTGATACTTGAGAAGGGTTACATCATTATAAAACCAAAAGCCGAGCCGAGAAAAGCTTGGGAAAAAGCGTTTAAGAAAATGCACGAAAGGGGCGATGATGAACCGTTGATAAATGACGTTTTTGAAGACGAAAATTTTGAAGAATGGCAATAAAACAATACAAAATTGTATTAGTTAATCTAAACGGAAGCGATATTAAGAAAACTCGTCCATGCGTAATAATTTCTCCAAACGAGATGAACAAGTATTTGAATACCGTTATTATTGCTCCCGTAACAAGTCAATCAAAGAATTATCCGACGAGAGTACTGTTTAAGCATAATAACCGTCAATCTTGGATTGTTCTTGACCAAATCCGAACCATTGACAAGCAAAGAATTGTTAAAATAGTTGATTCCTTACAGGAAAAAGAAATTGAAGAAGTAAAATTGATAATTAAGGAAATGTTTGTAGATTAGTTATCATAAGGTTTACAATATCCTGCAAACAGCATTTTGTGTTTATTTAAGACTACCGAAAAAAATTGTATAATTGAGATAAGCTTTTTACCAAAAAACAAATAACGACACATGAAAGTTACTAAGTCTGAAATAATAAATTATCTCAAGGCAAATAAATCTGAATTTGAAAACAAGTATTTCATTGACAGATTCGGATTGTTTGGCAGCTATGCTCGCGGTGAAGCCGGAGAATACAGTGATATTGATATAAGCTATATCTTAAAAGAAGGGAAAAAGTTATCTTATTTTGAGCTTTTTAATTTGGAGAAAAAGTTGGAAAAATATTTCGACCGGCGAGTTGATTTAATAAACTACCGTTATATGAATCCGATTGTAAAATATAAATCATCAAAAGAGATTATTTATGTATAGCGATAAAAATTTAATCTATGTTCTTACTGTTTTAGAAGCAATTGAGAAATTATTTCTGTACACAGAAGACTTTGACAATGCTTATGATTTCTGGCAATCAGAGAATCAATTGCATTTTAATGCAAGTTCAAATCTTCTTCTTGCAATTGGAGAAGAAACGGCCAAAATTGATACCGGTTTAAAAGAAAAATATGATAAAATCCAATGGGATGCGATTGTAAACCTTAGACACAGATTGGCGCATGATTACCGAGGTTCTGACCCTGATATTTTATGGCAAATCATACAATTTGAGCTGCACCCGCTGAAAAAAACATTAATTCAAATGATTGAAAATATAACATTTGAAGATGAAATGTTGTTATCCGCTCTTAATTCAGAATATTATAAACATTTGGGTTATTTGATTGATAAGAAGTAATATAAGTCCGCCTTTTATTGGTATCTCGAAAAAAATACGAATGAAAATATCCGTCATCACCGCTTGCCGTAATTCCGTTCAGACGATTGAAAAAGCCATACAGTCCGTATTGTCGCAAGATTATCCGGATGTGGAATACATCGTAATTGACGGCGCTTCAAGCGACGGAACACTTAAAGTATTGAATGAATACGCAGCCCGAATTGACTGCCTGATAAGCGAACCGGACGAAGGTATTTACGATGCGCTCAATAAAGGCTTCAAAAAAGCTTCCGGCGATATCATCGGCTTGTTGCATGCCGATGATTTTTTTGCTGAAAACGATACCCTTTCCCGTTTGGTTGAAACCCTGCAAAAAACAAATGCCGATGCCGTGTACGGCGATTTACAATACGTATCTAAAGCAAATACCGAAAAAGTTATAAGACATTGGAAATCGGGCGGTTTCAGCCGGCAAAAATTGCATTTCGGTTGGATGCCCCCGCATCCCACTTTATTTATGAGTCGGAAACTCTACGAAACAAACGGCTTTTTCGATACATCCTTCCGAATAGCCGCCGATTACGATTTGATTTTACGAAATTTTTCAAAATCCGATTTCAAGCCGGCCTATCTGCCCGAAGTGGTCTGTAAAATGCGAGTAGGGGGTGCAAGCAATAAAAGTCTGAAAAACATTTTACGAAAATCCAAAGAAGATTGGCGGGCTTTGCGTAAAAATCGTTTTGGCGGTTTTTATACGCTGCTTTTCAAGAATTTGAGAAAATTAGGACAGTTTGTAAAAAAGAAATAGAAAGCATGACTTGTCAAAAACTATCTGCTGTCTGACAAGGATAAAATTTGTATCTTTGTGAAAAAGGAATACGCCATGCAAAAACTACCACTCGGAAAACAAGACTTTGCCGATATGCGAGAGAACGATTATCTCTATGTAGATAAAACTGAGCATATTCACCGCTTGATTAGTACGGCGCAATATTATTTTATGTCGCGTCCGCGACGGTTCGGAAAGTCTCTGCTTATCAGTACTTTAAAAGAGCTTTTTTCCGGAAGGCAAGAGCTTTTTGAAGGCCTTTGGATACACGATAAAATCGATTGGCAGAAACATTCGATAATTCATATTACCTTTAATCATTTAGATTATAAAGAGCAAGGTCTGCGAAAATCTTTAGACCTACAATTGAATTATATTGCAGAACAGAACGACGTGAAATTTCAAACGGAAACCTATTCCGATAAATTTAAAGAGCTGATACGCACTTTGGGCAAAGACACTCAAACAGTCATACTTATTGATGAATACGATAAGCCCATCATAGACTATATTACCGACACGCCACAGGCAGCCGAAAACCGAGATGTTTTGAAGAATCTGTATTCCGTAATAAAAGGCAATGAGCAATACATACGCTTCTTGCTTATTACGGGTGTTTCAAAATTTAGTCAGGTTTCAATTTTCTCAGATCTTAATCATTTGGTTGATATTACTTTGGACGATAATTACGCCGCCCTTACCGGCATTACGGAAGAAGAATTGGATGCCTATTTTGCCGAAAATATTTCAGAACTTCAAAAAAAGTATAACTCACAAATTTCGAATGTTCGTTCGTATATTAGCGACGAATATTTGGGCTATTCGTGGGACGGACAAACTTTTGTTTACAACCCGTTTACCTTACTTACCTTATTTGTAAAACAACAGT
>CAYYQW010000120.1:0-8269 GCA_964472505.1 uncultured Bacteroidaceae bacterium
TGAGCATTTCGGCAAAAGCTCAATAACCACTTGTCGAAGTCGGTGATTATAATCTCAGACATCCTGACCCATTAACTGAATATCAAATTGTTATGGATATTAATTCGCAAACTTAAAATGTCGTTTAATATCGAATATTGAACACCCAATAATGAATTTTGAAGTTTTGCTTACGCACGAAAACCTATTCAATCAATGAGTTACTTCTTGATTCGATATTAAATATTCGATATTCATGATTCAAAAAAGGCGACAGAAACTACGTAAGGTCAGGAGTTCTGAATCTTGGGGAACATGCGGATAATCATTTAATATTTTAATGATAAAATGGCTTAGTTTAAGAATTATAAGCCCATTTCAGGTATATGGCTCCCCAAGTGAATCCGGCTCCGAAAGTAGCGAGTATCAGATTGTCGCCTTTTTTGAGTTGTTTTTCCCATTCCCAAAGAAGCAGCGGCAATGTGCCGTCGGTAGTATTGCCGTATTTTTCAATATTTATCATAACCTTTTCTTTAGGAAGGTTCATGTGTTGAGCCGTAGCGGTAATAATGCGCATATTGGCTTGGTGCGGAACCAGCCAATCAAGTGTTTCGTTGCTTAAATTATGCCTTTTCATCATTTGTACCGAAACATTGGCCATTCCGGATACGGCATGTTTAAATACCGGACGTCCTTCTTGGTATATATAGTGCTCGCGAGCATCTACGGTTTCGTGAGACGCGGGTTTTACTGAACCGCCGGCTTTTTGGTGGAGGTGTTTTCGGCCCATGCCGTCAACATGCAGTATTTCATCAATTACGCCAAGGCCTTCCTCGGTAGTGGGCTCAATGAGAACGGCTCCGGCGGCATCGCCAAAAATGGGGCTTACCGAGCGGTCGGTATAATCTACAATGGAAGACATTTTGTCGGCACCTACCAAAATGGCTTTTTTGTATCGCCCGGATTCTACAAATTTACTGATTGTGGAGAGTCCGAATAAAAATCCGGAACAGCCGGCGTTTAGGTCGTAGCTGAATGCATTTTTTATTCCGACTTTATCACTGATTATATTGGCGGTGGCCGGAAATTGCATATCCGGCGTAACGGTTGTGCATATCAGCAAATCTACTTCGTCGGGAGAAGTGCCTGTTTTTTCAAGGAGTTTTTTAACAGCCTCGGCTCCCATGTCGGAAGTTCCGAGTCCTTCGCCTTTAAGAATCCGACGTTCTTTTATGCCTATTCGGGTCATAATCCATTCATCGGATGTATCGACCATTTGGGCCATTTCGTCATTGGTTAATATATAATCGGGCAGATATGCCTCAATGCCGGTTATTGCTGCTTTGTATTTAGCCATGATTTTTTGTTAAAAAATTCGGTCAAAAATAGATGTTAGTTTTATGATTCCCAAATTATCTTAGCTGCTATATGATATGCCGAATGTTAGCCTATCCAAAAATGAGTGTAAACAGAAAAAGCCTTCCGGTGTTGTGTAAGGAAGGCTGTGGGTGTTTCACAAATAAATGTGAGTTAGTTTTTATAAAGTTTCTTCGGTATCAACAGCAAGTTTGCCGCGATAGTGCCCGCACTCCGGACAAACGCGATGAAATTGAACGGCTGCTCCGCAATTTGAGCATACGCTGAGTTGTTTCGATTCAGCTTTGTGATGCGTTCTTCTTTTATCTCTTCTTTGCTTTGATGTTTTTCTTTTTGGATGTGCCATTGCTCAAAAATTTATTTAATTGTTAAAAATGCTTTTTAGTTTGTCCCAACGCGGGTCTGTTTCTTCTTTGTTATTCTTGCTTGAATATTTTTCAAGTTGTTCGAGCATTTCCGGATTACAACGGTATTGTCCGTTTTCATCTTTTGAATGTGCCGGTTTGTATGGTATCGACAGCATTATGTAATCGTGAAAATGTTTGTCAAACACTAAGAATTCATCGTTACAGTTAATGCTGATTTGCTTATCAGCTTCACTCAAATCGGTGGAATGATTAGCTAACTCAACGGATAGCTCGGTTGTATAGTCCACCGGTAAATCAAAATATTCAAGACATCTTCCACACTTTATATTGATGTTTCCGCTAATGTGAATATCAAAATGCAAAAAATGCGTACTTTTATTCATTTCTACATCTGCTTTCAAACCTAAAGCGCGGACATCACGAAAAGGAAACTTCTCAATAAAATCATCTTTAATAGTATAAGACAGTTGATGTTTCCCGTCTTTATATTTTTTAAACGCTACGGTATAAAAATCTTTTTTCTCCACAACAAATTTCTTTTTCGGGACGGCAAAAGTAAGATAAAAATTAATAATAAAAAAAAAAGCCAAAAATAATTTTCTCATTCAGTATAAGCCCTATAGAATTGTTTTTTTTGTTTTTGGCTTGCGTGTGTAAAATGAAAATTCTTTGTTCGATTAAGACAAGAAGCGTGCGGATTTGAATTTTGGTTGCTTTCGGTCGTCGTACAGTTCAATACGAAATGTGGTTCCTTTTCCGGGTTCCGATTCTTTTATGAATATTTTGCCGGGATGGTATATTTCAATAATTCGTTTGGTCAGAGAGAGTCCCAGGCCCCATCCGCGTTTTTTTGTTGTAAAACCGGCTTTGAAAACTGATTTTTGCATTTTTGAAGGAATACCTTTTCCGGTATCGCTTATGTCAATAATTACGGCATTTTTTTTTCTGCCGGCGTTTATGCTTATAAGGCCTTGGCTGTCCATGGCATCTATGGAGTTTTTGCAAAGATTTTCTATAACCCAGGCAAAGAGGGGTTTGTTGATTGCTGCTTTAAGTTCGCCGGGGGAGTCTTTTATAATTTGGAATTCTACTTGTCGCGATGTTCTTACTTTGAGATAACTAACGGTTTCCTGAATAACTTCTTGAATGTTTGTGCTTGTAAGCTCAGGCTCCGAACCAATTTTTGAGAAACGTTCCGTGATAAGTTCCAGTCGATTAACATCTTTTTCTACTTCGGCAAGCATTTCCGAATCGGCATTTTTTAGTTTCATATACTCTACCCATGCCAGTAAAGAAGATAAAGGTGTTCCCAGTTGGTGAGCCGTTTCTTTGGAGATGCCGGCCCAAATTTTGTTTTCTTCGGCCTGTTGCGAATTTTTAAAAGCCATGTAGGATACGGCTATAAACAAAGTGATGAGCCCTAATTGAACATAAGGGTAGTAGGAGAGCTTTGTCAGTAGTGATGAATCTTTATAATATACGTAATTTTTCTTTCCTTCGTCAAAGTGAATAACGATGGCTTTATGTTCTTCTTTCATTTCCTGCAGTGTTTTTTGCAGCTGTCCGGGTTTTTTAGAAGCTTTTATACCCAGATTCATGTGGGTTATGATATTGTCTTGCTCATCGGTGAGAATGACCGGAATGGTTTTGTTTTCTTCAATGATTTTATAAAGTGTAAGGCTGACTTTTCCGTCAATGGGTATTTCCTGGATTTCTTTTACGGCTTCAGCCCAAAGCTTGATTTTTTTGCGTTCTTCTTCCTGAAGTTTTGCCGTCAGGTCGCCTGAATACCAGAGCGAACCAAAACCAATGAGCACAGCTGAAAACAGCAGTATGAGTTTTATGCGTTTACGTGCGGTATATATATCCATGCTTTGTCAGTTATGATTCTACTAACGAAAAACTCATAAAAATCTTATATTTCAGATAAAATCTGTTTGGAAATTTGAAAGTGCCGTTTTTAAACCAAAATAAAAGAAGTTGTTTTTTTGGGCGTTATATTGTCTAATTTCCGTGCCTGCGAATAGCTGTAGTTGCCAAGCCGGGTTTAAAGTATAAGCCGCCTCTATGGTATTGTAGGTGATATTATCGACGGTCGGATTCGGGTTTTCAGCTAAATTGCTGTCGGGAATTAAAATTTGCCCGGCTGTTCGTTCGCGGTTTATTTTGATGTGTTTGGCCGAGACGGTCAGACGATTAAAACGGTATTGTATCCGAAAAAGCAGCTCTGAAAAATTGCTGCCGGCCGGATGTGCTAATTCTTGATTGTAGTGAGACCGGCTTTGTAAGCCTTCGTCGGGATGAGCGTACAGTCTGTTTTGTGCTGAATTGTATTCGGCTTGCAGAAACAGCGCATGCGATGAAAGTTTGTTAAAAAATGCATCATTCAGTTTTATACCGGCCTGAAAAGCCGTGCCCGAATGCGCCGGACTGAATGCCGCTTGAGCATATAATTTCAGCAAGTTTACCGGGCGAAGCATAATGTTAAATCCTCCAAGCAAATAATGCTCAAGTTTGTTTGAGTTGCTGAGGCTTTTTATAAATGGCAGGGGCGGGTAGAAATCCCACGGTAAATGATAGCTGTAGTCAGTCGTATCAAGGCTTTGATATATGATGCCTTCAAACATTCCGACTTCGATAATGTTTTTGTAATTGTAGCTCAAATAATTGATTGATGCATGTTTGCGCCGGTGATAATTATAATATACATCTTCAAAATCCTCAAACTGAGCGTATAATTGTTGATATTGCCAACCGCTGTGAAATAGGGTTAATTTTAGAAAGGGATAATTGAATGCATTATCCGAAAGTAAAAGTGAGCGATAACCTTCACCCACAAAATGCTTTCCGTGTCCGATTTGGAGATTCAGAAAATCGGAAGGTGAATATGAAATGTAAGCTTCTGCACTTGAATAATCGTAACCGGAATCTCGGAACGTTTTGTGTGCGCCTTGCCCCGGGACAATTAGTCGGCGGCTTACAAAACTGTCGATATGCGATGCGAAAAAGGCCTGGTTTTCTCGAAACGATGTGTAATAAGCCATTTTTTTACCCAAACGCCCTTTTAGCTCAAGCCCGCGGGTATTGACGGTATAAAACTCCGATTTTTCATTATCCTTTTTTGCTCTAAGGAAGAATAAAGGGTTGGCAACCAATGTGAAATCTTCAGTTTGGACATCAATAAAATTTTCGAAAAATAATTTTCTTAAAATTAAGTTTTGAGGTTTTTCTTTAAAAAAAACGCTTTTTTGCTGCCATAAAACTGAATCGTTGATGCCTGTTTTTTGAAATTGCGAACTTAAAACCGGTTTAAAACCGGTGTTTACAACCGCCTTGCTTTGTCCGATATATGTATCGACTTTTATCCGAAAATTATGATGCAGGGGTAAATTGAAATCTTGAGCTTTTGCCGAAAAGCCGGTTGTAAGACTAACTAAAAAAAGAAAGCCGGCTGTCCGCAGGCATTTACTTATAAATGTCTTCGCGGTATTTGTCATCTTTTTCGTCTAAAATTTTCAGATAATTTCTGTATCTGTCAGGACTGATTTCATAGTTTTCCACAGCTTCTTTTATGCGGCATTCGGGTTCGTGGGTGTGGGTGCAGTTATTAAATTTGCACTCGCTGCGCAGGGCATCCATTTCGCGAAAATATTCCGAAAGCCGGTTATAGTCAATATCCGTCAGGCCAAAGCCTTTAATTCCGGGCGAATCAATAAGCCGAGCATCGCCTATTTCAAACATTTCGGCAAAGGTGGTGGTGTGTTTTCCCTGACGGTGTGAATCGGAAATTTGGGCAGTTTTTAAATTCAAACCGGGAGCTAACAGATTTAAAAGTGAAGATTTTCCAACACCCGAGTTACCGTTTATAACCACAGTTTTTCCGGCAATCAGCTGTTTAAATTCATCGATATTTTTCTCTTCTTTTACGGAAATTTTCACACAGGGATAGCCTATGGATTTATACATCATATACAGGTAATCCAAATTCTCCCGTTCTTCTTCATCAAGTAAATCTATTTTGTTGAAAACCAATGCGGCCGGCACATTTTCTTTTTCGGAAGCCACCAGAAAACGGTCGATGAAAAGTTGGTAGGTTTCCGGGTCTTTCAGTGTTACCATCAAAACGGCTAAGTCGATATTGGCTGCCAGAATATGGCTTTTTTTAGATAAATTGGTGGATTTCCGAACCAGCATATTTTTCCGGGGCCGGATTTCTTGTATCAAACCGTGTTTTTGTTCTTCGCTCATTACTTCAAACCCCACTTTGTCGCCTACGGCTATCGGGCTGGTTGAACGCAAACCCGATGTACGGAATTTGCCGCGAATATTACATAAATATTCGGTATTTTCGGTTTTAACCAAATATTTATCTCCTGTTGATTTTATAACTGTTCCGGTTTTCATATTTACAAAAATAGGATTATTGCGGGAAAAATCCTTAAAATATATTTCCGTTTCGAGCTTTTGTTTAAATTTGTGTTTATTTATAATTAAAGTGTCTTATGCGGAATATCTTTAAGAGAGTAAAAATAAGTTCGCCGGAAATACGCCAAGCCGTCAACCGACGTGAGATGATTACCGAGAAACGCCTGAATCATTTCCGGACAGTTTTTGTTTTATATACGGTAATTTCCAATCTTTTGGTTGCTAATAATCAAGGAATTATGTTGTTTATGATGAGTTTTGGCCTCATTGCTTTTTTTCTCATCGGCGGAATTTATTATTTCACGGCGCAAAATAAATATTATTCGTGGCTGAAATATGCAGCCGTATTTTTTGATTTTACTATGACCTTTGGCTTTATGTGGCTAAGTATTAATTATTTTTTTGATAATATCCGAGGTCAAATCATAATAAGCTATCTTTCCTTTAATATTTCGGTCTTGCTCTTTTTTAATTTATTGAGTCTGCTCAGAAGCAAGCGCGATATTGTTTTGTTTAGCGGCTTTATGGCTTTGCTCGTAAATACGGTTTTGTTTTCTTTGTTTGCTTATGAACCGGCAGTTCTTGTATTTTACTCTGTACTGATTATCGTTTTTACAATATTTAATTTATGGGCTGCCCGACAAATATTAACGGCTTTTATTGCCAATAAAAAACTGGAAGCCGCCAACCGAAAAATTAGCCAACATAATGAAGAAATTTTGGCTCAACGAGATGAAATTCAAGCTCAGAAAGAGCAAATTGAAGATTACAGCGACAATATTACAAACAGCATTCGTTATGCCCGAAGGATACAGCGTGCCGCACTTCCCGACATCGAAATTTTATCGAAATATTTTTTGGATTATTTTATTTTTTATCGCCCGAAAGACATTGTAAGCGGCGACTTTTATTGGATGAAAGAAAAAAACGGTCGTTTGTTTGTTGCAGCCGCTGATTGTACCGGGCACGGTGTTCCGGGTGCTTACCTTAGTATTTTGTCAATCAGTTTATTAAATGAAATTGCTAACCGCGCGGATATTACGGCTGCCGAAGTTCTGGAAGAATTGCGCGGGAGCATTAAAACATCGCTTCGGCAAGAACAAAAAAATCCGTTTGAAACCCAAGACGGATTGGATATATCGCTGATTATTAAAAACCGAGACAGCCACGAAATACAATATGCGGGTGCTTACAATTCGCTTTGTTTGACACGCAAGGGCAAACTTTCGGAGATCAAAGCAACCCGTTGTCCCGTGGGTCCGTATCCTAAAGAAAAATCCTTTGAAAATCATGTTATTCCGATTCAAGGCGGCGATCGGTTATTTTTGTTTTCCGACGGTTTTCAAGACCAAAGCGGCGGTCCAAAAAATGCAAAATTCAAATCACGGCCGTTCAAACAATTATTGGCAAAAACATCCGAGCTTCCGCCCAAAGCCCAAAAACTTAATCTGGAGCAGAATTTCGATAATTGGAAAGCCGGGCATGAACAAATAGACGATGTATTGATTATTGGCCTGCAAGTTTGATTTAAAGATTTAACAAATACAGTATTTATGCAGAAAACTATTACCTTTAAGACCACTCAACATAATGAATTAGTTGATATTACGGAAGAGTTGGCCGCTTTCGTTCAAGCGTCCGGTGTGCAAACCGGGACGGTAAATGTATTTGCGCAGGGAGCTACGGCGGCAATAATGATTCAGGAAAATTGGGATGATTCGGTACAACGCGATGTGATTAGTTTTCTGAAAAAGCAAATTCCGGCCGGCGTTTGGGAACACGACAAGCAGGACGGCAATGCCGATTCTCACATTAAATCCGGCTTGGTAGGCCCGAGCGAAACCATCCCCATAATTGAAGGCAAGCCGGCACTTTCAACTTGGCAGAATGTGTTTTTCTGTGAATTTGACGGCCCGCGGCAAGAGCGTTCGGTGGTGTTTACGATATGTCAAAATTCTTGATTGGAAATATCTTGCGCCCCTTCAGGGCTTATCGGCAAGCGATTATTTAACCGGGGCGTTGCCCCGGCTTATGGTGTTTAAGCCTTTCAGGCTTTTTTGTACATGCAGCTTTTTGAAGTTTTAGCTAATTCGGGATTTAGTGTTTTTCAAGTTTTAGAT
>CAYYQW010000121.1:0-8156 GCA_964472505.1 uncultured Bacteroidaceae bacterium
ACAGCAGGTTCCGAAGCCAAGCTTTGCTTTTCGCTTAAACTGTGCACTTGTCCGTCTACCGTAATATCTATCTGCCCCTGCATAAGTACGAACACCACGTGAGTTTCCATTTTGCATTCGGGCATGGAGCCCTGTTCGGGTAAATCAATTACGCGTATTTTGAAATCTTCGGTTTTGTAAAGTACATTTTTATGCATCTCTTCGTAAGGCAGCGCTTTAATGGTATTGAAATCAAATAGTTCCATAATTTGAAATTTGTATTATGCGGTTTGCAATTTATTTGTTTTTCCATATAATATGAAATACGTAATCGGAATAAAAATAAAAACAAGCAGCAGGCCAAACAACAATCCGCCGATTACCACAATGGCCATGGGACGGAGCATTTCGGTACCGTCACCCAAGAGCAGTGCCAGTGGCAACAATCCAAATATACTGTTAATATCGGTAATCAAAATAGGTCTCAGGCGCAATACGGCGGCTTGTTTAATGGCTTCAATCACGCTTTTCCCCTCAGCCCTGAGTTCATCAATAAAGCTTATCAAAATCACACCGTTATTAATTTCCATTCCGGTGAGCATAATAATTCCAATCAGTGCAGTAACGCTGACGGGTGTATTCGTAATGTGCAGGGCGTAAGAAATACCTGCCAGCGATAAAGGAATGCGGATAATGATTATTAAGGGTTTCAGGAAACTTTCGAAATAAAGCACCATAACGGCATAGCCAAGAAATAGGGCAAAGAGCAATATAATGGCCATTTGTTGCATGTTTTCGGCAATCATTTGTGAACTGCCTCCGTAGCTGAGACGATATCCGGCAGGTAAAGAATAATCCGCCAGATTTTGTTTTATTCCTGCAGTGGCATCGCCAACACTTATTCCCGCAGCGTTGGCGGTTACTTTGATAACACGGTCTTGATTTTTTCGGTCAATTTGTACGGGGCCGGTTGTTTTTACTACATCTGCCACCACATTGAGCGGCACTTTTGCTCCCGTTTTAGAATATACGTAAATATTTTCTAAGTCATTAGCTGATTTAATTTCCTGTTCGTCCATTACCACCCGAATGGGATAATAATAGGCACCGTCTTTATAGCGGGTAGCTACATGGCCGCCCACCATTGTTTTTACCGTGTTACCGATATCTTCTATGCTCAAGCCCAAATCAATGGCTTTTTGCCGGTCAACCGAAATTTGGTATTCGGGTTTGGTGAGCTGCAAGGAAATGTCAAGCCCGGATAAATAATCAAGCGTTGAAAGTTCGCTTTTGATATGAGCAGATTCACTAAAAATTTTAGTCATAGATTCGCTGCGCGGCGCCGTAACTTCAAGTTCGATATCAAATTTACCGGTACGGCGAATCCCTTTCATTTTAGTATGAAAAACTTTAATAACAGCGCCGGGCGCTTTTACGGTCTTCATCACCACAGGCCGTAATTTTTCTGCGTATTCATCGGTATTCATGGGGCGTTGGGCTGCGGGTACCAATTGCAGGTTCAGTTCGCCTTCAAAACTGTTTTCGGTGGTAACTAATCCCCAAACTTTACCTCCTGCCAGAGTGGCAAATCCATGCACATAATCTTGTTTTTGAATGACTTTCTCCACCTGTTTCAATACGTTGTCGGTTTCGCTCATGGCTGTTCCCGTGGGCATCATAACTTTTACCGTTATCAAGCCGTCATCCGCTTTTGGGAGAAATTCGGAGCCTGTTTGTTGCAGATAATAATATCCGGGAATAAGTAAAAGTAAAAATACAATAAGTATTGGCCATCGCAGTTTTAATGACCAATTTAAAATCGGCTTGTAGATATAAATAAGTCCGCGGATAAATCCGTCGGATAAGCGTGTGATAAAACTGCCTTTTTGCTTTATTGTTTTTCCTTGGGGATAAAACAGTGCCATGAGCATAGGGGTAATCGTAAGCGAAACCACCATGGAAAGGGCAATGATAATGGCTACGGTAATCACCAATTCTTTAAACAATAGGGATGAAAGTCCGGGAACCAGCAAGAAGGGAACAAATAAGGATAAAAAGGTAAGGGTTGCCGTAATAATGGCTCCGCTGATTTGAACAGCGCCCTTTGTTACGGGGTTTTGTGTGTCATGGTCTGTATCCTGCACACGGGTAATGTTCTCAAGCATCACAATGCTGTTGTCGAGCACCACGGTCATGGCGACTACCAGTCCGCCAAGTGTAAAAATATTCACGGAAAAATCCAGTAATTGCATAAAGAAAAAAGTGCCGAGCAATGTAACCGGCAGACTTAGCACAAGGGAAAGCACCCTTCTCCATCCCAAAAGGAAAAATGCCGTTACCAATGTTACCAAAAGAGCGGCCAACATCATGGCATCGCGCACGCCATTGGTGGCGAGTCTTACATATTCGGCCTGGTCGTAAATCATTTCTATTTGGGTGGACGGGGGTAATTCTTCCCGCAAAAGTTCCATTCGCTCGGTAATATGGTCAGATACCGTAACAGCATTAGCTGCCGCCTGTTTGAAAATGGAAATCCGAACGCCTTCTTTGCCGTTGTAGCGGGTTTTGATGCGTTGTAACTCATGGTGGTCTTTAACTTTTGCGACATCTTTCAGTAAAATCCGGCCTCCTTCATCAATATCCCTTAGTATAAGGTTTTCTATTTCGCTAATCGAGCTAAATTCGTCATAGGTTCTTATGATGTAATCTCGCTTATCGGTAACCATGCGTCCGCCTACCATGTCGATGTTTTCTTTTTTCAGGCGGTCGGATATTTCCTGTAAAGTTAAGTTGTAGCCATCGAGTTTTAAAGGGTCAATATGCACCCTTATTTCGCGCAGCATACCGCCCGAAAGGGCTGTTCCGGCAGACCCTTTGACTGAAGAAAACTCTTCCTGAAATTCATTCTCAACCCAAGTACGCAACCGTGTAAGACTCATATTCTCAGATGATACCAGCACTTCAACCACGGGCAATTGCGAAGGGTCAGCTTTAAAAGCAACCGGTTCCAAAATGCCTTCGGGTAACTCCTTTTTTATCAGACCCATTTTGGCCAAAACATCTTGGTAGGCCACATCACGGTCCACACTGTAATCAAAATTAACCAAAAGTGTATAAACGCCTTCTTCACAGGTGGATTCTATGTAGTCAAGATTATCAACCGTAGCCATTTTGCGTTCAATGACCATGGCTACTTCGTTCTCCATTTGTTCGGGAGTAGCTCCGGGCCAGTACACATATACCTTCACCATAGGGTAGGTGATATCGGGCAACATATTGGTGGGCAACCTGAAAATTCCGGCAATACCAACTACTATTAAAACAATCATAAGCATAATTGTTCCGGCGGGTCGTTTTATGGATTGAATTGTTAGTTTCATTTTTTTTAATTTGAAAATTTTTTAATTTGAAAATTTGAAAATGGGGCAATTTGAAAGATGTTTCATTTCCGTATTATATTTCTTTTTAAATTGTTCCTTCTTTTATTGCAAGAAATAAAAAATTAAAAGCAGTCAGACAATTTGCTGGCTTGCTCATTTTCAAATTGTTTTTTCATTTTCAAATTTTCAAATTGTAATTATTTTCTTTTTGAAGAGCTTATGATTTTTGACAGAATTCGAATTAATTCCTGCACATCAATCAATAATTGTTCTTCAAAAGGATATTTAGATGAATGTTTACAGATTAACAGCCAATATACCGTTTCATCGGCTTCTTTGGCTGCGATTTTTAGTTTATGAATAAAATCGACCTTGCTTTCAGCATTCTGTGATTCACGTGTGTTTGCTCCAATTGAAGTACCCGATTTTAATAATTGCCGTGCAATGACATATTTTCGTTTTTCTTCAAGTATTTCGCAAAAAGCTACAATCTTCAAAGCAAATTGAAATGTTTTTTCAACTATAATATTTTCCCTGTCGTTTCTCATGTTGTTAATTTGAAAGTTATTTAATTTGAAAATGTGTTAATTTGAAAATTTGAAAATGTGACAATTTGAAAGATGTTTCATTTCCGTATTATATTTCTTTTTAAATTGTTCCTTCTTTTATTGTAATAAAATAATAATAAAAATCAGCATTTCAAAATTTTTCAGAGCGGACTCAATTGAACTATTTTCAAATTTTCAAATTGCCTAATTTTCAAATTATTTTTATTCATTTTCAAATTTTCAAATTGATTAATTTTCAAATTAAATGATTTTCACTTTCATACTATCTTTCAGCATTTCTTGTCCGGATATAACTACCGCGTCTTTCTCTTTTATGCCTTGGGTTATTTGTAGTTTTTTTCCTGAAACAAAGCCGGTTTGTACTGTTTTTCGGTGAGCTGTACTGTCTTTATCAATAACAAACACAAAATTTTCATTATTCGGTGAAGTCAGAACTGCGTGTTCGGGCACCCAAAGGGCATTTTCAATTGTTGAAACCGGAATTTTAATACTTGCCATCATTCCGGGCAACAAGGTTTTTTTGAAATCCAACAGCTTTATATCAAATTTTACGCTACGCGTAGAAGCATCAATTTGCGGATATACTAAGGATATCTTCCCGGTTAAAGTATCGTTGAGATAAGCACTTAGAATTACCTCTATTTTTTTTCCTTGCTTAACGGCTTCAAAATATTTCTCATTAACTTCAGCTTTTACAACGAGCGAACTCATGTCGGTTATAGTGAGTATAATGTCTTTCTCAGAAACCTGACTTCCTTTGTCAAGCCGGCGATTGGTGATTAATCCGCTCATGGGGCATACTACGGGAATGGTTTGGTACATATTTCGGGCGTATTCCAAATCCGATTTTGCTTTTGATAATTGCTTTTCAATTTCCAGATAAGCAGCAGAGTCGTCCTTAGCCGATTGTAATTTGCGTTCCAGATTTTCTCTTTTTTCAATACTTGAAGAAATTAAAGAAAGTCGGTCTGTGGGGTTTATTACGGCTATCAATTTATCTTTTCTGACGTATTGATTTTCTCTTGCGTAAAGCGTTTCAATAATGCCGTCGGCAGGGGATTTTACATCAGTAACAATATTGGCCTGAACAGTTCCGGTGATGTCTATGGTTGAGACCATTTCAGAAGCTGTTACTTTCTGAATTTTAACCGGCGGGGTTTTCTTTGGCTTTTTCACAGCTTCTGTTTTTTCTGCCCCGCATGAATAAAGGCCAAACAATATTGCAATTAGAATTATTCGGCTAATTTTAAAATTCGAAAATTTAAAAATCTCCTTTATTTGCTGTTGAAAGTAGTTTTGATTTATATTTTGTAGCTTTTTCATAATTAACATCATTTTTTTTCATTTTCAAATTTTCAAATTATTTCATTTTCAAATTAACTTCTTAAAAAAGATAATCATCATTACCGCTCAGGTAATTTAGTTTGGCTAATGTTTGCAAATATTCAATGACGGATTTATCGTATTCTATGCTCGCTTCCGTCAATATTTGCTGAGCATCGAGAATGTCAATTATATTGCCTTGTCCGGCCTGGTAGCGAACGGATGCATTTTTTATGGTTTCTTCAGCCATTTTAATGATTTCCCGATTGTTTTTAAGGTTATTTTGAATTTCATCCAATGTATTTAAGCATACGGCTGTTTCTTTTTTAATCTCAAGAAAAGCTTGTTGCTTTTGCTCATTATATTGCTCAATTACAATGTTGCTTTGTTGTATTTTATGCTTATAGCTGCTGTTTCCCCAATAGGGCAGTGTGTATTGTATGCCTACACCTATGTTGTAGTTAAAGTTATCGCCAAAAGGAATATATCCGTGCTCCCAAGATGCAACGCCGTAGGAAAACAGCTCCGGTCGGTTTTCTAATTTTAATAAATTCTTTTGTTTGCCTTCTATTTCGGTTTTGATATCATAAGGCATTAAGCCGGGGTGGTTTATAAAAATGCTGTCGAATGAGATATTCTCCTCGTGATGCATATTTTGGGTTTTATCAAACCATTTTTTTGTTGGGTTTTCAAGGCTTAAGTTGTCAACCGACTGCAAATTACAAAGCTGAATTAAAGTAAGTTGCTTACTGATATGTGCACTTTTGCTTTGTTGCAGTTTTTTTTCTTCTACCGATATTTGAACTTTTATCTTCAAAATATCCACCGATGATGTTTTTCCTATTTTGTATAAGTTTTCGGCATATTTAAGATGCTCACTCAGCTGTTGCAGTGTGCTTTCGTAAACTGCAATTTCCGATTCTGAAATGAGCATTTCAAAGTAGGCATCTGCTACTCCCCAAATAATGGTCTGCCGCATTTGCCGGATTATTTCATCATTCAGCAGTATTTCTTGGTCCACAATGTTTTTTTTAACTTTTGTTTGCCCAAAATCATAAATGGTCTGATAAACTGATATATCGGTGTACATGTCTGTTTGTGCACTTCCCAATAGTTTTTCTTTATTAGGCATCAAAAATTTCCAATACGAAAAACTTGCCGAAGCACTGACTTTTGGCAAGTAATCGGTTTGTAATATTTCTAATTCCGATTGTTTTATCAGTTTGTGTTTTTCTGTGGATTTTAGCAAGTAGTTGTTTTGTATAGCACTGTCGAGTAATTGGTTTAAGTTAAATTCTTGAGATTTAGCTTGCAGCGCAATGAAAAACAGGCTTGCCACAGCAATAATTTTTATTTTCATCCTTTTACATTCTTTCTAATTTGAAAATTTGTTAATTTGAAAATGTGGCAATTTGAAAATTCCCCATCATTCTGTGTTATATTTTATTTTTGATTGTCCCTTCTTTCATGGCTCGGAATTAAAAATTAATTGAATTAGGCGGATAACTAATACTTATAACTTCCTCTGTCCCAAGTGCCGCATATATTTAGTGATGACCGCCTCGGCAATCGGAATCGCACTCGGTTTTGATATATCGGCTTCGACAAGCTCAGCCTCCGAACGCCTCCGTAGGCTGAGCTTGTCGAAGCCGGTGATAAATGCTCGGATGTAAAATAATAGTTTGTAGTACTCATGCGCCTAATTCAAAAAAATAATAACAATCAGACAAATTGCTAATTTTCAAATTTTCAAATTGTTCAATTTTCAAATTAATTCATTAATTTACACCTTTCTGTTTTAACACTTTTACCAACTCTTCTTCCGGGAAAAAACCTTGGTGTCTGAAATATTCTTTACCGTTTTCATCCAAAAATACTTGAGTGGGGATAACTTCAATATTATATTTATCGGCATAAGGCCGTCCTTCGGCAGTCCAAACATCGTAGAAAACCACTTTTACTTGTCCGGCGTATTTTTTTTCCACGGAATCCATAATGGGTTGCATTTTTTGGCAGGGGATGCATCGCACCGAGCCCAGTTCAATAAAGGTAACTTTATGCTTTTGGGTGCTTTGTTTCTCTTCCGTAAGGGTCTTTTGCTTGCCTTTATCTGTGGTGTTTTGAACACAGCCGTTAAACATAAAACTCAAAAGCAATATTGCAATAATTGTAAACTGTTGAGTGAATTTTGTGTACATGATTTTTGTTTTAAGATATTAGTAATCAATTATTTTTGGGAAACATGAAAGATGATTTTCAAATCCTGAAAGTAGAGAAATATCAACAACAAGACCCTTCGCTATCAGCCGATGAAGTACTGCCGCATCCGCAGCCCCCGCCTGTGAGCAAATTAATTTCGAACGGAAGCCCTTCTGCTTTCCACCGATTGAAGCCGCCGTCGAGATTAGCTGCATTGGGGTAGCCTTGCAGGTTAAGCAGGTTTGCCACTTTAGTGCTGCGTACTCCGCCGGGGCAGCCCAAAATTATGTTTTGGTCTTTGGGAATAAAAGCCAATCGTTCCATAATTAGCGACATGGGGTGATACAACACATTATTGAGCGGAATGTTCTCCGAGCGGACTTCGTTCTCCTCTCTCACATCAATCATTAACGCTTCGTTTTTTTCTAATAAAGCCAAGGTATCCGCCGGGGCAATGTGCTTAACGCCCGCTATGCGAAATTCTTGTGATGTGGGTTTATCTGTTGTTTTCATAATTATTTTGAATTAGGCATTTTATTAATATTTACACTATTTTGATTCACAGGCTTTACGAAAGCTGTAATTTGCAAAAAAAAAGTTTCTGCGATTAAGGATGCAGACTACATTTAGAGCACCCGGATAGGGCTTGGTCCCATATTCGTGCCGCCCATATTTTCAGGCTCATCAATAATCATTTCAAATTTGC
>CAYYQW010000122.1:0-7967 GCA_964472505.1 uncultured Bacteroidaceae bacterium
CCGTACTTTTTCATAAGAAATACGGCATTCAAATTTCGGCTGATGCCTTGCTTTATTTTGTAATCAAAAAACAGTTCTCCGCTTTTAATTTCGGCTTCAAAACGCCGGTTGAAAATTTGTTCCGGATAAGCATCTTCCAACTTTCCCAAATCAGTATCGTGGGTGGCGGCCAAACCTACAACTTTGTATTGAACCATTTGCTCCAGCAGTGCTTTTGAGCCGGTATGCTTATCTTCGGAATTAGTGCCTTTAAGCATTTCGTCCAAAATAACAAACAGCTCTTCCCCGGCTTTTAATCGGTCGGTCATTTGTTTCAAACGCATCAACTCGGCATAAAAATAGGATTCGTTTTTTTGTACCGAATCGGTAGTTCGCACACTGGTGTATATCGGAATAGGCCGATAACGCATATAATCGGCACAAACTTTCGTTCCGACTGAAGCCAAAATCATATTTACGGCCGTCATACGCAAGAAAGTGCTTTTCCCGGACATATTCGCTCCGGTGATTATGAATAATTTCCCCAAACCGGATATTTCAAAATCATTACCCACCCTACTTTCCGACGGCAACAAGGGGTGTGAACCGTTCGTAATTTCAAAGATAAAATCACCGTCTGTAACTTTCGGATAAACATAATCAGGTTTTAAGGCCGCAAAGTCTGCCGGGCTGTTTAATGCATCAATCTCAGAAACGGCATCGAACCATTTGGGCAATTGTTCTTGCATCTCCTCCTTAAGTTTTTCAAGTCTGAAAAGAATTTGCAAATCCCACATTAATAATCCGTTGAGAAAAAGAGCAACTAAAATATTCAAGCGAACATCAAAAGCTTTTAACAAACCGGCTACTTGCTTAAACCTTCCCGAAGCGCTCATTTGTCCGGTTTGCAAACTTTGCTTTTGAAGTTTCAAATGACTTGATTCAAAAACCTGCCTGTCAATGCGTTTTATTAGTTTGGCATAAGCTGAAAAAAGTTTACTTTTTTGCGAAAGACTGCTATGAGCACTGCTCACTTTTCGGCTGTATGCACTAATGATTCCCAATTGCAGAATTACCGTCAAAACAAAAGGCAATGAGCCGATATACGATAAAGCCCAAGCAAGTCCGGATATTAGAACAAGAGACGGAAAAACATACAAGATTGCCGTAAGCAAGCGATTAGCTTTTACTCGGTTTTTTTGTCGGCACCAACTAAGGAGCTCATTCAAATAATCATCATCGGTACGAGCAGACTTTTGACTTTTAAACAGTTTTGAACTTCGGGCTTCAGCTGCAAACTGTGTATGAAATTTCTCCAAACGGCTGAGCTCCTCAACAGCCTCTTGCATTCGACAAATACTTTGCGAGTCGGTATTAATATTCATAAGCTTTTCAGCCAGCCGTATTTTTCCGCCGGGCGTAACCGTACGATTTAACATCTGAAAAACCGAAGCTTTTCCAAACAGATCTATGTCGTAGGAGTAATCATGCTCGGGATTACTAAATTCATTTCCTTCATCAAAAGCTTCATAATTTTCATTTAAAGCAGCTATTCGTTCTTCGTACACAGACAATAATTGCATTTGAAAATTTAGCTTTTGTGCAAAATCTCGGCTTTTTCTTATCAAAACAATAAAAATAACGGCCAAAACGCTTTCAGTCAAAACAAAAATAACTGTCGGCATTTTTGGAAAAAAGAATATCAAAACAATAATAAATGCGAAAAAAATAAAGCGCAGCCAAGCTAATAGTAATATTTTGTTTTTTAGCTTTGATATTTTTCCTGTAATGCTGCTAATCGTATCTTTTAAATGTTGATATAAACTGTCTCCGGTCATACATTAATTTTAAAGCTGTTTTAAAATTGCAAAAATAGTATAATTTGAAAGTCTTTACGCTTATGAATTACATAAGCTTTATATTTTTAAAATCGCAAAGCGAAATATTTCGCCCTTTTAGGGCTTTAACGGGCACGCAACAGTTTCGCAGGGCGTTGCCCTGCGCTGATATTTTTAAGCCTTTCAGGCTAATAATCAACTCAATGTAAATCCGTAAAGCAGAATTAAAAGTTTCTATAAAACTTCAATTAATAAAGGGAATATTTTAATTTTGTAAATCTCATTAAAAATAAAAATCTTTGGGTATTGGTAGCTAAGCAATAAAAAAGGATGGTAATTTAACAGAAAACAATACAATGAATACACAAAAAGAAGGCCGACACATAGCCGTAGCAGGCAACATAGGTTCCGGCAAAACCACACTAACCGAATTGCTCTCAAAACATTACAAATGGAGCGCTCATTACGAAGATGTTGACGACAACCCGTATCTGAATGATTTCTACGAAGAAATGCAACGGTGGTCTTTTAATCTTCAGGTATATTTTCTGAACAGCCGTTTCAGCCAAGTTTTGGATATCAGAAATTCCGGCGAAACCGTAATACAAGACCGCACCATATATGAAGATGCCTACATTTTTGCTCCCAACTTACACGATATGGGCCTGATGCCCTCCAGAGATTATCGTTCCTACAAAAAGCTGTTCGGGCTGATGAGTTCATTGGTAAAACCGCCGGATTTATTAATATACCTGCGTGCAACCGTACCTACGCTTGTCAGACAAATTCAAACCCGAGGGCGCGATTATGAAAATACCATTCGTATTGATTATTTAAAAAACTTAAATGACCGCTATGAAGGCTGGATAGAGAGTTATGACTTGGGAAAACTGCTGATTATAGACGTAAACAATACCGATTTTATAAATCAGCCCAAAGATTTAAGTGCAGTAATTGATAAAGTTGACGCGGAACTTCACGGAATCTTTTAAAGCTAAGAAAAGCAGAATAATTAAAGATAAGTCCACTCCGAAAGGTACAAATAAAAAAAATGCGATATCTTTAAGCTGCTCATAAACAACTCGTTCCATAACCGACGGGTTAACCCGTCGGTTGCTGACTACCGGATACTTACAACTTTGCCGGCAAAAAAATCGACTTTTCGGAGTGGACTCAAAGATAAAAATATCAAATATTTTGTATCTTTGGTTCACTAATTGTGAAGCAACTGTCAGTAAACCATATAATATCTCTTTATGAAAAACATCAAAATATCCGTAAAACTCATCAGCTTTTTTTTAATCATCGGCATCGTTTCAATAAGTATTATCGGTACACTTGCCTATTTAATATCAAAAAATGCCATTGAAGACCGTATCGAACAACAATTAACCTCCATCCGCGATATTCAAACCGGACGAATTTCCGACTATCTTGATGAGCGAGTTAATGACCTGAATATGCTGGCAAACAGCGAGGGCGTATATCAAATGTTTTTACGATTGGAAGCATATCACAATGATTTGGGAGTAAAGCACGATGATCCATTCCCGGTAGGAACAAACCGTTATGATACCCTAACCAACAGGTACGAATCACTTTTCATGCGATATGCCGAGGCTTATGATTACTACGATATTTTTATGGTTTGCAAAGCACACGGACACGTTATGTACACAACGGCAAAAGAAGATGATTTGGGCACCAACTTAGAGCACGGAAAATACAAAACAAGCGCTCTTGCCGACTTATGGAAAACAGTGGTAAAAACAGAACGTATGGCCGTAGAAGATTTTGAGCCTTACGCACCTTCCGGAGGACGACAAGCCATGTTTATGGGAATTCCGGTAAAAAAAGACGGTCGTTTTCTGGCGGTATTAATCGTGCAGTTATCCGAAAAACCGGCCGATGAAATTCTTAACCAACGAGCGGGTTTGGGAAATACCGGAGAGAGCTTTCTAATAGGAAAACACGAAAACTCTATTGAACTAAAAAACAACCGTATATTAAAAGAACAAGCCGTCGGCACCAAGCTTACCGATACCATTTACGAATACTCACTTAATACGCGCCAACCCTTCTATACTCTAAGAACCGACATGGCCGGAGAACACCATTATTACAGTTTTGCACCGGTAAGTTCGGAACTCGTAAACTGGGGCGTAGTAGTTGATATTACCGAAAACGAAGTATTGCAACCCGTTTATACCATGCGCAACCGAATAATCATAATTAGTCTTATCATTCTTGCATTATTAGTTTTTGCAGCTATATATACGGCACGCAGTTTTACCAAGCCCATTGAAAAAACCGTGGCTTTTGCCAAAGAAATCACCAACGGGAATTATGATGCCGAAGTAGATGTAAATCAGAAAGACGAAATTGGTGTTCTGGTTAATGCTTTACGCGACATGGTTGAAGTTTTCAAACAAGGCTATCTGTCAGCTAAAGAAGTGGCAAACGGTAATTTGATTGCCGAAACGAAAGACGAAAAACTCATAAAGTCCAATACGCTGGAAGGAGCACTCTTCAGCATGCGCAAGAAATTACGCGAAGTAGTAAGCACAGTAAAAAGCATTGCGGATAGTGTGGCCTCCGGAAGTAACCAAATAAGCAATTCCTCTGTTCAAATTGCCCAAGGTGCTAACGAACAAGCCGCATCAGCCGAAGAGATTTCAAGCTCTATGGAAGAAATGTCAGCTACCATTGAGCAAAATACCAATAATGCCGAAAAGGCGGTAAGCGTATCGAATGATGCCGTAAGCAAAATTCGCAAAGGTCAAAGCGCATTCAAAGACACCCTTCTGGCAATAAATGAAATTATCAAAAAAATTGATATCATCACCGAAATAGCCGAAAAAACTGATGTATTGGCAATCAATATCGGCATAGAAGCATCGCGCGCAGGCGAACACGGCAAAGGATTTGAAGTACTGGCAGAAGAAGTCAGAAAATTGGCTGAATTAAGTAAAAACGCAGCTTCGGAAATAGGACACACTTCCAATCAAACCATAGAAAGCGCAGGAGTCTCAGAGAACCTGCTTGATGAGGTGATTCCGGCCATTGAGAAAACCGCCGAAATGGTTAATGAAATAGCCTTAGCAAGTCAGGAACAGTCAAAAGGCAGTTTCCAAATATCACAAGCCGTAAACCAACTTTCGGAAGTTACTCAACAAAACTCATCAGCTTCTGAAGAAATGTCATCCGGCTCGGAAGAACTTACGGCTCAAGCCGAAGAGCTTAAAAATGCCGTGGCTTACTTTAAACTTGAGAAGGATAAAGAATAAGCCGGTTCAAAACTCAAATTTTGCCAAATAAAAACCGACGGGATTAACCGTCGGTTTTTGTTTTACGGAAGCAGCCAAAGGAAATAAAGACCGTAAAGCAATATCAGCATGCGCCATGTGCAGAGCATGTTAAAACACAACAGCTCCAAAACCGCTGAGATTTACACCAAGCCGTAGAAGTAAACAACAAAAACTATTCAAAAATGTTCCCAAATTGAGAATTTTATATTATATTTGCTAAGTGAATAAAATTTATAAATGGAAAGAATCTTTGCGAAAAGGACATTAAGAGAATATTGGGAAAAGCAACCGGAAACAGAGCAATATTTAAAAACTTGGTATGATACGGCATTGAATTCTGATTGGAAAACACCAAACGATATAAAACAGTCATACGCAAATGTAAGTATTTTAAAGGATAGC
This sequence comes from uncultured Bacteroidaceae bacterium, assembly GCA_964472505.1. Lineage (GTDB taxonomy): Bacteria > Bacteroidota > Bacteroidia > Bacteroidales > JAADGE01 > JAYEIA01. The sequence goes on from CAYYQW010000122.1 coordinate 5,528, forward strand.
AGAGTTGTTTTTAATATAAAAGGCAATTCGTATCGATTAGTCGCAAAGTTTAATTTTGAAAAACAGTGGATATTTATCCGATTTATCGGGACACATGAAGCGTATGACAAAATTGATGCAGACACAATATAAAAACAAATATTATGAAAATAAAACCAATTAAAACAGATTCAGATTATAAAAATGCTTTGAAAAGACTCGAAGTAATTTTTGATGCAGCAATCGGAACACCTGAAAGTGATGAAGCTGATATACTCGGATTAATGATTGATGACTATGAAAATAAACATTATCCGATTGAAGATCCTGACCCAATTGAAGCAATAAAAATAAGAATGGAAGAATTGAAATTAAAGCAGGTTGATTTAATAAATGAGATTGGTGGTAAAAGTAGGGTTTCTGAAATTTTGAACCGTAAACGAAAATTGACTGTAGAAATGATACGTAAGCTGACAAAAAGATTAAATCTTTCTGCAGAATTGTTAATTCGTGATTATCAGCTATTAAGATAAGAAACGGTTGGCAACAAAAAGCTAAAAAACATGCAAGGCATTTGAAGTCCGCATGGGCACAGCAATTTGCCACTTAAGTGTAATTACACTGATTGTAGGATTTTAAAGCACGTTTTTTTAGCTTAATCGTTGGGCGTAAATATAACATATACAAACACTTGGATAAAAATATGGAAATTGAAGTTGCTTACCCTTTTGATTTATATAATTCTTTAAGAGGATTGCCTATAAATAATGTCTTTCCTTGTTCAGCATTATTTAATGAGAATATAATTGGAGGGTTATTATTAACATGTTCATCAACGGATTTGAGATTCTTTAATGTTAAAAAAACTAATTTACCACAGCCTAATTTGAAATTTAGGATGATTAATTACGAGCAAAGAATTTTTTTGATAGAATTCCATTTGCTTTTTGATTCAAATAAGATTTTAAAGTTACATTTGAATCCGATTCATCAAAACGTTCGTCTGTTTTTGAACTTGTTGATTGAAAAACAGATGATATCATTTCATTTTTACAACAAACAGTCAGATTTAATCGCTTCATCCTATACAACATTAAATAATGAAGAAATGGAATGGGTAATTCGAAACAGCAAGTTAATAAGCGAAATAGAGTCTAATAAGGATTATTTGCAACTCGCTTACTATATGTCTGACAAAATAGAAAATAATGAGAGATTGTTTAAATTCAATGACAGTAAAAGTATAGAACAATCATTTATTGGGTTAATCAAAAGCTTGTAAAATTGAAAAATTGAAAATTATCTGCGTTTCACGATTCCGTACAATATAATTTTCAAGATGTTATCAATTCTACTTTCCTGTTTTGTACAATGCATGACCCAAATTTAGGAGTTCATATTCAGGATCAGATTTTGGACTTTGTTTGGTCGCAATAATTTTGTCTTAGCCGCTTGTGATTTCGGCAACATATATTGAAGCTGGCAAAAGAAAGAAAGACCGTAAAACAATAGCAGCATGCGGCAAATGCAGAGCTTGTTAAAACACAACAGCTCCAAAAAGCACTGGGATTTACACCAAGCCTTAGAAGTAAACAACAAAAATACCCGCAGCCCTTTTGATTTAATTTTAAAAAACCGTAATTTTAAGAACGGAAAACCGGACCAACTGTTGGTAAAATAAATGCCGGTGGTTATACGAATGTTGTAAGCAATATAAAACAAACAAAAATGCCAGCAGTACAAGCTTTAAAATTTAATGGAGGGAATCAAAATATTGGATTTGATAAAGACCCAAATAAATGTCCTTTCTGCCACAAGAGTATAACACCCAGAATGTATCAAGGTTTCAAAAAAGACAAGATTTTAGAGATTGTTTATAGATGTCCAGACTCAGACTGCGGAAGAATTTTCACTGCACTATATCGCAATGAATTAGTTGGAGGGAGTACTTATCAGTATAGGTACAAGTCATCGTCAGTCGGAACACATATAGAAAAAGATTTTAATGAAAATGTGAAAACTCTCTCACCAAACTTTGTGGATATATTTAATCAAGCTTCAAAAGCTGAATCAATGAATTTAAATCATATAGCGGGCATTGGATTTAGAAAAGCATTAGAGTTTTTGATAAAAGATTATTTAATTAAAAACAATCCGGACAAAGAAGAAAATATAAAGAAAAAATTCCTTGGTAAATGTATAAAAGATGACATCAACAACCTAAATGTTAAAGAGATGGCGGAGAGAGCAACTTGGTTAGGGAACGATGAAACTCATTATGTTCGAAAATGGGAGGACAAAGACATTAACGACCTTAAGATTTTAATCAAAGTGACATTACATTGGATTGAAATGGAACTTTTAACTGAGCAATATAAGACAGAAATGCAATAAAATACTGCTTACAATATATAGGAATATGAGCGGCACGCAGTGCCCGGCGAGTATTCCCGGTTGAACT
>CAYYQW010000123.1:0-7835 GCA_964472505.1 uncultured Bacteroidaceae bacterium
AAACTAAGTGGCAAGATGCAAAGAACGGAAAGTGAAATATTAGAATTTAAAAGCTCATTTGGAGAATGGAAAGAAATTATCCAAACGCTTTGCGGTTTTGCCAATAAAAACGGGGGCACGGTGATTGTCGGTTTTGACGATTCCGGACAACCCACAAATTTGCAAATCGGAAAAAGTACCATCGAAGATTTTGTAAATAAGATAAAAACCAATACCGATCCTACTTTGTTTCCATCCGTAAACAGAAAAACATTTGCTCTTGGCGAAATTGTTGAAATAAGCATTCCCAAATCCGACTTTAAACCGGTTTTTGCTTTCGGTCGGGCATATACGCGTATAGGAAAAAACACCATACAGCTTTCTGCCAATGAAATCAGAAAATTGGCAAAAAAATATACGCTGCCTGATTTTGACAGTCAAATGACTAATGTAAATTTTTCCGATTTTGAATTTGATGAAAAGTTAATTGCCAAAATAAATAAGAAGTTCTTTGGTTTCAGCGAAAGCAATGCTTGCCGTGAGATTTTGTCTGAATTTAAACTTATAAAAAACAATAAGATTAATAAAGGCGCTTACCTTTGTTTTGTAAAAGAAAATAAACTTTTTAAAAATGCACAGGTCAAAGCGGCACGCTTCAAAGGTAACAAGCCGGTGAGCTTTATTGATATGCAGGATTTTACCGGTAATATTATCAATGCAGTTGATGACTGTTTGAATTTTATAAAAAAGCATATTAATCGTGCCGTAATAATTGAAGGCAAGCCCGAAAGAACTGAACGTTGGGATTATCCGTTGCCCGCTCTCAGAGAGGCTGTTATTAATGCGATTGTTCATCGAGATTATAACGATAAGGGAAATGTACAGATTCGTATTTTTGATGATAGTTTGGAAATTTGGAGTCCGGGACTGTTGCCCAAAGAAATTGACATTGAAAGTATTGAAATTACCGGTCGTTCAATTCCCGGGAATACTGTCTTGGCTGATATTTTTCATACATTAAATTACATTGAGGCATGGGGAACCGGTTTGTCTCGCATTATTGAATATTCAAAACAATTTGGTATAGGAAAGCCTGAATTCAAACACATTCAGGGAGCTTTAGTAATAAAGTTTTTTCGAAATGTTCCCGATGATGTTACCGATAAACTCACCGATGAACATATACCGTATCAAACGAAAAACCAAGAACTCACAAATGAGGGATTAATGAGCGATTTGACCGAGGGGTTAAATGAGGGATTAAAAGGTTTATTTCATGAGATTTTTTATAATCCGGGTCTGAATTCTTCTCAACTTTCTGTTTTAGTTGAACGGCCTCAAAAAACCATAGAACGCTGGTTATCAAAACTAAAAAACAAGAATTTAATTGAGTTTCGCGGAAGCAAAAAAACCGGAGGCTATTTTTATATAAATTATGAAGATGTATTTTGAGGGAACAAACGAGGGGTTAAGTGAGGGATTAAAATAGCTATGGGCGGAAATAAGTTTCAGGTTGGGTTTTATCAAATTTTGTAATCGGTTCCGGGTATAAGCGAGTTTATCGAAAATTTTTTATTTTTTTACAGAAACAGATATATGCAAATCCGCTTCTTCTTCCGCAAATCATCTCCCGTCTTTCACAGCATAGAAGAGCAATTCTTTGCCGTGCAAAAAGCCCTGCCCGACACTGTAACTTATAAAAATATTTATGCCCCTTATCACAGCAAAGGCATTTTCAGGCGTTTGGCTGTTGCTCTGCATGCCGCTTTCCGCCAAGGCGATGTAAATCATATTACCGGCGATATTCATTTTGCGGTGCTTTTTATGAAGAAGCAAAAAACAATTCTTACCGTTCACGATATTGGGTCGGTGCTCAAAAGTGGCGGTATCAAACAAAAAATATTACGGCTTTTTTGGTTCTCTTTGCCTTTTATGCGCGTAAAATATGTTACCGTTATTTCGGATTTTACCAAACATGAAATCCTTAAAACTTTTAAAATAAAAGCCGAAAAAATTCGCGTAATTCCCGATTGCGTTTCGGATGACTTTCAATACAAAGCTAAGAAATTCAACGAAAAAAATCCGCGCATCCTGCATTTGGGAACAAAAAGCAATAAAAATCTTCTTCAACTCATTTGGGCTCTAAAAAGTATTCCCTGTCAGCTGGTTATTATCGGAAAAATCAGTGAACATCAGGAATCGGCTCTGGAAGATAACGGCATTGATTTTGAAAACTATCACAATCTGTCTTTTCGAGAAATCGTACGACAATATGAATTATGCGACATGGTAAGTTTTGTAACGCTGTATGAAGGCTTCGGTGTGCCGGTTTTGGAAGCACAGGCTGTCGGCAGACCCTTGCTCACAAGCAATCGTTCACCCATGAAAGAGAATGCCGGCAAAGGCGCATTGTTAGCCAATCCGGAAAGCACGGCAGACATTCGCGCCAAAATACAACGCATCATTCAAACTGAGGAACTGCGAAAAACTTTAATAAACCAAGGTCTTGAAAATGTGAAACGATTTCGCGTTGAAGCAGTGGCTAAAAAATATTACGAGCTCTACCGAGAGGTGCTTTGTGAAAAAGAAAAGCCTCTATAAGCTTTGTTAAATTTTCAGTTACAACTGAAAATTCTGCATTTTTATCAAAAAAACCGGTTATGCATGAAAGTATTACAATTTTAAAAAAACATAATTTTCCAAAACACTTGTAACAATGGTTCGTTAAACTTTGCCAAAGTTGCAGTTTGCAAACTGTAATCAAGCTAATAATCAACACCATAAATAGATAAACTTTGGCAAAGTTCTCATCTTCAGTCTAATGGGTAAGCATAACGAACTATTATTGTAAGTAAAGCCTATTTTTAAAATCGTATTCAAAAACTGCCTTATAAATAAATAGAAATCCGTAAATGCAACAAATACTTAATTTTCTCAAAGAACTGCAAGTCAACAATGACAGAGATTGGTTTCAGGAAAACAAAACCCGCTACAAAGAAGTTCAAGAACGCTTTGAAAGCTATGTGATGTTTCTCGCCGCCAAAGTGCATGAAATTGATCCGCGCATAAATATTGATAATCCCAAAGATTGTACGTTTAGAATATACCGCGACATACGTTTTTCAAAAAACAAACTGCCTTATAAAGACCACATGGGCGCCCATATTGCTCCGGGCGGCCGCAAAAGCCCTTATGCCGGTTATTATCTGCATGTAAGCCCCGAAAACTGCTTTGCCGGCGGCGGCCTTTACCGCCCCGAACCCAAAGTACTGAAAGCCGTACGTGCTGAAATTTATGAAGCGCCCGAAGAATTGAAAACGATTATCAAGCATCCGGAATTTAAAGAAACTTTTGGCGAAATATACGGCGAACGCCTAAAAACAGCTCCGCAAGGCTACCCAAAAGATTGGCCGGATATTGAACTGTTGCGACCAAAGAGCTACGCACTAAGCCGTCCGCTTTCCGAAGAAGAACTCACAAGCCCGCATCTGTTCAATACGCTTGAAACGATTTACACAAAACTTTACCCGTTCAATGAATACATGAATCGAATACTTGAAAAAATAACATAACCGATAGTCCGCTTATGTATAAAATCATATCTTTGTATTAAATATTTGAATATATATATGAATAAAAAAGAAACCGGACTAAACCAACGCTTCAGCAACTTCGAAAAGACAGTAAAGCTTTTAGAGCGTACGCTGCAAATAACAAATCCTTCAGAGGCCGAAAAAGCCGGTTTGGTAAAGTTTTATGAAATGACCTTGGAATTAGCTTGGAAAACGCTTAAAGACTACTTGGAAGACCAAGGGTTTATGGTCAAATTCCCGAGAGATGTAATAAAACAAGCCTTTCAGGTTGAATTAATTGACAACGGTGAAATTTGGATGAAAATGCTAAAAAAAAGAAATCTGTTGGCATATACTTATAACGAAAGTCTTTTTTATGAAGCCCTCGAAGACATTAAACATGAATATTATCCTGAAATAAAAAAACTTTATACTTTTCTGAAAAATGAATAATCCTTTCGGAATATATGATCAATCATTTCATCTAATGTCGGAATCCGTCAAAAAATTTCCGGAAATTGAAAAAGCCGTTATATTCGGTTCGCGCGCCATGGGCAATTACAAAAAAGGCTCGGATATCGACTTGGCCATTTTCGGCCGGCAAGTCAATTTCGATATTACTTCCCGCCTCAGCGGTTTGCTCAACGAAGAACTTCCTATCCCCTACTACACCGATGTGCTTAATTTTAATACCATTGAAAGCGAAGAGCTCAAACAACACATATTAAAAAAAGGTAAAGTTCTCTATAAAAAATAATTTCCTCTCCGATATTCCCCGACATTTCTTAATATTGTAATTTCAATTTGATAAACTTAAATTATGATATCAAAAAACATTGCCTTAGTAGCGCACGACAATCGCAAAAGAGATCTCATAGAATGGGTAACCTGGAACCGAGCCGAGTTGGTAAATCATAAACTCGTATGCACCGGTACCACAGGCCAAAAAGTAGAAAAGGCTCTGGCACAAGTCAGCGGGAAAAGTGTAAAATACGAAGTGGTCAAGCTGCAATCGGGACCGCTGGGCGGCGACCAGCAACTCGGGGCTCTGATTGCCGAAGAAAAAATTGATATTTTTATTTTCCTGTGGGACCCCATGGAGCCGCAAGCCCACGACGTGGATGTAAAAGCGCTTTTGAGAATTGCCGCCGTTCACAACATTCCTACGGCATGCAACCGCTCCACAGCCGATTTTCTGATTTCATCTCCGCTTTTTGTTGAAGAATACATTCCCAAGAAAAAGGATTATTCCGATTATCTAAACCGCAAAATATAAGACATTTCAACGTCCGCAGGATTTCAAATCGTCCGGCTTATAAAAATACACAGATTCAGATATGAAAAACCCCAAGAATACCTTAGTCGTTTTTCATGTATAAATGAAAAAAATTGTATATTTGCAGAAAGCTTCATGTATAGATGAATACAAAACTCATAAAGCGGAATATCTATTTAGATAAAATATTGCCTTTTATCGACAAGAATTTAATAAAAGTCATTGTTGGGCAGCGGCGAGTTGGGAAAAGCTATATGCTTTATCAAATAACGGATTACATAAAAACCAACAACTCCAAAGCTAATATCATATATATCAACAAAGAACGTTATGAATTTGACGCCATAAAAAACTATTCGGATTTAATTGAATATTGCCAAAGCAAACTAAAACCCGGTAAAAAAAATTATCTCCTTATTGATGAAATTCAAGACATAGAAAATTTTGAAAAAGCACTGCGGCATTTTTACTCAGAACCGAATATTGATATATACTGCACGGGCAGCAATGCTAAACTTTTGTCGGGAGAATTGGCCGATTTATTAAGCGGCCGATACATAGAAATTAAAATGTACGGCTTATCATGGCCGGAGTTTCTTGAATTCCATAAAATGGAAAATACAATTGAAAGCCTGAATAAATATCTTGAAATAGGCGGTTTGCCTTATATTATCAATCTTTCGCCCGAAAAAGAAGTAATTTTTGAATACCTGCGTAACATTTTTTCTGCAATTATTTACAAAGACATTATAGCAAGGTACAAGATAAGAAATCATCATTTTTTGGAAAATCTGGTAAAATACTTAGCAAATAATACCGGGAATTTGATTTCGGCTAAGAAAATAAGTGATTATCTTAGGTCGCAAAATATTAAAATGTCGCCTCAAATTGTTCTGGATTACCTGTCATATCTTGAAAACGCATTTTTAATTTTTAAAGTTAAGCGCAGCGATTTGTTTGGAAAAAAGTTATTTGAGACCAACGAAAAATATTATTTCGAAGACCTCGGACTTAAAAATGCCATAACCGGAGAAAATAACATACAAATCAATCAAGTCATTGAAAATGTTATATTTAATCATCTTAAAATTGCAGGCTATGAAGTACAGGTTGGTATTTCCGGAAATAAAGAAGTGGACTTTATTGCCAACAGGCAAGGGAAAAAAAAATATATTCAGGCTGCATATTTACTGCCGGATGAAAAAGTAATAAAGCGGGAATTCGGAAATTTATTGGAGATTAAAGATAATTACAAAAAAATGGTTGTTTCATTAGACCAATATGCGCCTAAAAACGTACAAGGCATAGAGCATATACATCTGATTGATTTTCTTTCAAATACAAATATATAGAATGTCAAGCCGCGCAAAAAACATGAACCACACAGAGAAAAAAATAATTGAGCAGTTTGAAATAATAATAATCTTTGTGTCCCTTTGTGTTCTTTGTGGTTAAAATTATAAACCACACGGTAACATACAGAAAAACTCGGCAAAAAATGAACTCGACATGGTTTTTATTTCCAAAAATTCATATTTTTGTAAAAAAACAGAAATGAATTTTTTAGATTTTAGAGAGTTATTTGAAAAATATCCTGTCTTTTCAATCAAAGAGATAGAAAAACATGCGCCTAATTTTAACAAAAAAAATTTAGTGAATTGGCAGAAAAAAAAATACCTGCAAAAAATACGCAACGGCTGGTATCGTATTCGTAAAGAAATAAAAAACGAACACGAATTGTTTTATATAGCCAACAAAATATATTCGCCTTCATACATCAGCCTGGAAAGCGCCCTTTCATACCACGCACTGATACCCGAACAAAGTTTCACCGTTACATCAGCCGCCGGATTAAAAACCCAAAATTTCAAAACACCGAATTATGCATTTTCCTACCAAAATTTAAAACACGAATTAATGTTTGGTTATCTGCTCGATAATTCGGATAAATTTACATTCAAAATTGCAGAACCCGAAAAAGCCTGCCTGGATTTTTTGTACCTGCACTCAGAAATAAAAACCCAAGAAGATTTGGCAGCCATGCGCATAGACAAAGAAACTGCCAAGCAAATAATCACTCGCGAACGACTGCGACAATACACGAGTCTGTTTAAGTCGAATGTTATGTATAAAAAATCAAGTATGTTAGAAAATTATATCTATGCTTAAATTGTCGGAAATACTTAAATTTTATCCGCCCGAACTGCAAACGTTCAAACGCTTTGTGCTGCGCGAGTATTTGCAACACAAAATTTTGGAAATTGTATTTGAAAGCGATTATGCAACTCAACTGTCATTTATGGGCGGCACATGCTTGAGAATCATACACAATAACCGCCGATTTTCCGAAAACTTGGATTTTGATAATACAAAGCTCAGCCAAAATGACTTCAACCGCTTAGCTCAAATTATAAAAAAAGAATTGATGCGTTCAGGTTACGAAACAGAAATGAAAAATGTTTATTCCGGTGCTTATCATTGCCGTATAAAATTCCCAAAACTTCTGTACGATGAAGGCTTGTCCGGCTATGAAACTGAAAAAATATTGATTCAATTAGATACCGAACCGCAAAATTTCAATTATAAGCCTGAAAATCATATTCTCAACAAATTTGATATTTTCACCGGCATACGCACCGTTCCGAAAGATATTTTATTAGCACAGAAATTTTATGCCGTTTTAAATCGTCCCCGGAAAAAAGGACGTGATTTTTACGACATTATATTTTTAATGCAAGACAGCCGTCCAAACTATAACTACCTACAACAAAAAGTCCAAATTAAAACAGAAGCAGAATTAAAAGAAAAAATCAATAAGGAACTCGAAAAAACAGATTTGAATGTTATGGCACAAGACGTTAAACCGTTTCTGTTTAAACCCGAAGAAATAAAAAAAATACAGATGTTCAAAGCGTTCTTTAATCAAGAAACAAACCGTAAATAAAGGTATCGTAAAAATGAAATATAGTCCCCGGCAATTTAAAAGCCCCTTTTTGTTACAATGGTTC
>CAYYQW010000124.1:0-7616 GCA_964472505.1 uncultured Bacteroidaceae bacterium
GATGCACTCGGTCCCGGCGATTTCACTTATAAGCTTCTCAAAAAAGTGTTTACCAACAGATTTTTACAATGGTGCTTTGCGCGCTTGCATCCGAATTTTGCTTTGTTTTTGGCGCACTCTTGGTCTCACGGCAGACGCAAAAAAAGCCCTTTACCTTTTTATAGTAGTTCAGATGAGGAATTACTTGTGGCGCATGCTAAAGAAGTATTGCAAAAAAAGACATTCGATTACTTTGTATTCGGACATCGACACATACCCATGCACATTCAAATGACGGAAGGCGCCGAGTATGTAAATACAGGCGAATGGCTCAGTGAGAAAACTTTTGCAAAATTCGGACAAGGGCAAATGGAACTTTTGCAATACAAGTCGAATGAAATAAAAAAATATCCTTTTCCCAATCCCGAAAAAAATCCGTATCTTTTACAAAAAAATGATTAATTTAGTAAAACGTATATTGATTTTTATTGTGTGGCTGCATAAAACAGAACTTCAAAAAAAATTTGTTTCCTAAACAAGAAACATTTATCTTTATAAAAAGATTTGAATGGACGAACTAAAATTTCGAGTTGAAATACTATATGAAGCAAAACAATTTCTTGACAGCATTGACGAAAAAAGCCGAGAAAAAATCATTTACAACATTTGGAAATCACGTAGCGCAAATGACAAAAATCTTTTTAAAAAGTTGCAAGACGAAATTTGGGAGTTTAGGACTAAATACGACAAAACTTACTACCGACTTCTCGCTTTTTGGGACAAAACCGGCAAAGAAGATACCATTGTGGTTTCAACACACGGAATAATTAAAAAGACAGACAAAATCCCAATAAAAGAGATTGAAAAAGCGAAACGAATAAGACAACAATATTTTAACGAAAAAAATAAAGCAAAATGAAAACATATAGTTTAGAAGAGCTGACTGACAGTTACATCGGGAAAAAAGGAACAAAAAAACGTGACGAATTTGATAAGGAGCTTCGACTTGATTTGCTTGGATATGAAATTAAAAAAGCACGAAAAAAAAGAAAGCTGACCCAAGAACAACTCGGAGAACTTGTAGGAGTTAAAAAAGCACAAATTTCAAAAATCGAGAATAGCACAACTGATGCAAGATTTTCGACAATTTTAAAAGTGTTTAAAGTATTAGGTGCGAAAGTCAAGTTTAATGTTGAACTGAACGACCATAAATTAGCATACTGACCGAAAAGAATGCCGACCGCACAACATTGGCTATAGTAAATACGGGTTAAAGTGCTAAAATGAAGGCAATTATACAAAATTAATTAATCGTTAGGCGGAAAGAAAAGTGCTTCGAAATCTTGCATTTGTCATAGTTGAGAACCGATTTATTGCAGAATATTGAATTTTTGCTAAGTCTGAAACACTTATGAACACGAATTAAGAAAGAAAATTCATGAAGAAAAGAATAGAGCGTATTAAACAATTTTTAAGTGTAGATATTTGGACAATGAATGAGGACGAATTAAGTCCGTTGAAATTACGGACAATTCGCTTTTTCCAATTCTTATCTCTCGCTGTTGCCGGTTTTAAAGAAGATAAATTGAACTTGCGTGCTTCGGCTCTTACTTATTTTACCATGCTTTCCATTGTGCCCTTGTTGGCTATGGGTTTTGGAATAGCTAAAGGTTTTGGTTTGGAAGCCGTTTTGGAAAAAGAGCTGGCTAAAAATTTATCGGCTCAAAAAGAAGCTTTGGATTATATCCTCGGCTTTGTCAGATCCATGCTTGAAACCACACAAGGCGGGCTTATAGCCGGAATCGGCTTGTTGGTTTTGCTTTGGTCGGTTATGAAGCTTATGGGCAATATAGAGGCTTCGTTTAATCAAGTTTGGGAAGTGAGCAAATCACGCAGCATATACCGGAAAGTTACCGATTATCTTTCCATTGTTATTGTAGGTACTTTATTAATGATACTTTCGGGAAGCATAAGCATTTTTATTTCTACCGAGTTGAGATCCATAGCCGACGGCTCGGTTTTAAGTGTATTTTCTCCCTTGGCTTTACAGTTTGGACGTATTTTACCCTATCTTATAACCTGGTTTTTGTTTAGCTTGCTGTATATCGTAATGCCGCATACCAAAGTAAAGCCCAAATCGGCTATAATAGCGGGAATGATTACGGCACTAATGTTTCATTTATTTCAAATCGGATATGTTTACCTGCAATCTTCGGCTACCCGCTACAATGCCATTTACGGAAGTTTTGCCGCATTGCCTTTATTCCTTATTTGGCTGCAAATAACTTGGTTTGTTTTGCTGCTTGGGGTTGAAATTTCATTTGCGGTACAAAATTTGCGATTAAAAGGGAATGCTTTTGAGCACAAAAAGTTTAGTATTTTTTATGAAAAACAGGTTGCCGTATGGATTGCAAAACTACTAATCGATCGTTTTGAAAAAGGCTTGGATCCATACACTGTCAAAGACTTAGCAGCACAAACCGAAACACCGATATACACTGTGGAAGCCATTATGGAAAAAATGCGTAAAGTAAAATTAGTAAGTAAACTGGAATCGGATGAAGAAGCCTGCTACCAGCCCGCAAGAAGCAGTGCCGATTTAAAAATTCATACCATAATTGAACAGTACGAAAGCTTAGGAGAAGATTTGAGTAATAGGGTTTCAAACAAAGCTTTTCAAAAATTAAAAAAGCATTTCGACCGTTTATATACTCTGCAAAAAGATTCGGAATACAATCTTTTGCTGAAAGATATTGACTTAGAACAAAACAATTAATTATACGAACCGACAATGCAAGAGGAAACTACTCAAGACAAAAAAACACCCAAACTGAGCATTAAGCGCAGCTTGACATTACTGCTCAACAGCCTGCTGGTGCTTGCGGGAGTTTTTTTATTGGTGGAATTAAGCTTTTTGTATTTTGGAGGCATCATTTTTCGTTCAGCTGCAAAAAACTTTATCCGGCAGGAAAGCCGGGGCGTTTATAATTTGAATTATGAAAGTCTTCGTATAGAACCTATTACGGGTTATATTTATGTGCGCAACTTTGAGTTGAGTTCTGACTCCGAACGCTACGACCAACTTATAGCAGACGGTCAGATCCAAACATCTTTGTATGATATTTCTCTGAATGAATTGAAAATTGAAGGTTTAAGTTTGCGCCGACTAATTTTCTCCGATGAACTTGTGTTAGAAAATTTACAAATTAATGCTCCCGGTATCAGAATATTAAGAGTTCCCGAAAACCGCCCCGAAAACCGAAAGCTTGAGATTCTTAAAAATGATTTGTATTATCTGGTTAATCCGTATTTTAATACCGTACAAATTGATCGTTTTGATTTGGAACAAGGTTTCTTTAGCTTGGATGCACAAAGCAACCAACTAACGGCTAAAACCGGGGCTGAGCTTATATCGTTTAATATCAAAGGTTTTCTTATTAATTCGGACGAATATTATAAGAAAGATAATCTGTTTTATTCCGAAGAAATAGAACTTAGAATTTATAATTATAATCTGCGTCTTAAAGATGACTTGCACCGTGCTACGGTCGGAAAAATAATACTTTCACCGCATGACTCCTTGATGCTGCTTGAAAATGCTCATCTCAAACCGATTAAAGAAAAAGGCAGCCACAGGCTTTATGATGTCGAAATACCCATGCTTAAAGTTTCCGGTATTGATATATATAATGCCTGGAATAATAATGAGTTGTACTTACGGAATATATTTCTGCATCAGCCAAATATTAACATTTATGAGCCTTTGCAAGCACAAAAAGCAAATATAATTAATGAAAATCCCGAGATTTCAAGACGCTCGGGTTCTTTGTATGCTATGATTGACGGCTTGCTTAATTCTTTGAGTTTTGATGAATTTATTATAGATAAAGCTAAATTCTCTTTATTCAAGGGCAGAGAGCGTTTGCCTTCGTATGATGTCTCGGAATTTAATATGAACATGACCGGTTTTCTCTTAGATTCAGTATCTCACAAACGTCGTGACAGAATCTTATTTTCGGAAGATATTGGATTGAGCTTCAAAAATCTTAAGTTTAAGATAATTCAAGACAGCCACTTCATTGAAGTTGACAGCTTAAGTGCTTCGGCGGCAGAAAGGCTTTTGTTGGCCAACGGCCTTCGCATATATCCCCGAACTGATAATTTTGAAGGCCAACAACAGATAGATATCACTCTGGAACAGCTTGCTTTTAATTCTATGGATTTTTTGCGGGCTTTTAATTCCGGCTATCTCAATATGGATGAACTATATGTGCTAAGCCCCAAAATTGATGTAAGACAAAAAAAATACGGAAAGACCGGTAAGGATGTGGATACCGATTTAGCTTACTTATTGGTTTCCGATTTTGTGCATACCTTTGAAACCAACAGCATACGGATTTCTGATGCTTCCGTTTCACTAAAACAGTATCTGCCTAATAAAAGAGAAGCTTTTTATAATGGAAAATTTAACTTGAGCCTGCACAGCTTTTTATTGAACAGACAAACAGCTTTAAAAACCAAAAGCCTGTTTCATGCCGAACAGTTTGATTTGACTTTGTCCGGTTTTTCCATGAAAACGCCAACGGACTTGCATCGAATCAAAATTGACTCCCTGCGCGTTTCTTCGCGCGATTCTTCGGTACAGCTTGCTCGTTTTAGCTATACGCCGCAAGCCATAACTCAATATCCCTCGGTTTTAAAAAGATATGGCCGCTCATTGCTTTCCGATATTTATATTGACAGAATGTATATTTCCGGCTTAGATTTAAAAAAAGCAGTTTATGAGCAACATTATGATTTAAATAAGCTTTCGCTCGCCAATTTTAATATCTTTCTCCGAAATTATCCACAGCTAAAAGAAAAAGAGAAAGAAGAAAAACAATTCTATTTCCAAAGACTTATCCCGGAAGACGAGAACCAAAATCCCATTGAAGCTGAAGCAGAATACAGCCCGTCTTTGAAAGAACAGTTTAGCGACTCCGTTTATGTGGCTCTGGATAAGATTTTAAGTGAAAATCTGAATTTTTTGAATATCAAAGCAATTGATATTACCAACGGATACATGTATTTTGCCAACACCGATACCAGTGAAGGTGTACGTAATTATACCGAAGGCCGTATTACCACAAAGGCCTCCAATATTCGCTATGCGGATTCAATAAAAGGAACTAACCGACTGGCTTTTTCCGGACTCTTGGATTTTTCAATTCATAATTTAAAACATTATAATTTGGATAATAACTTGAATGCAAAAGCCGGTTCTTTTAACTATAACAGCAGCGATTCAAGCTTCCGAATTGAAAATTTCAGAATGTTTCCCGCATCAACATCACTGATTGATTCTACCGATGCTGCACTGTATGTTTATGCTCCTATGGTGAAATTGAACAGTATGGGTATTGATGCTTTTTTGAATGATAACCATTTGTCCGCGGGAGCCATTGATCTGCCACAATTACATGTGGAACTTGAGTTGCCGAAGACTAAGAAAAAAAGCAAAAAGGATGGTTTTCAGGTCTTTCGTTTGCCTAAAGTGATTGAAAATCTTGATATTGACGCTTTGAATGTTGATGAAGGTTATTTCAGTTTGCGTCATTCGGATGCTGATTCGGTTATGGGAAAAAGCAAATTTAGATTTCATGCCGAAGGTATATCCGATGACCCGAAAAATTATTCATTCCCGCTGCGTTATGATAAAGCACGCTTAAGCCTTACCGATTTTTTCTTTAGAATGCCCGATTCGCTTAATTACGTCAAGTCTGATTCGATATATTTTTCATTAGACAGAAACTTCTTATATGCTAACCGGCTTTTTTACGGGATCGACTCTGCAGATGTAGAAAAATTTATAGCATCGAATGATCAAAATCAGAATAATTTATTCGGAATTCATACCGATGAGCTGAAAATTCACGGTCTTAATATTCTAAACTTAGCATTTGACAGTTACATTAATATCAGCAATATTGATATTATTAACATAAATGCTGATATTACAAAGCTTGCCGACTCACAAAAACAATCCGATTTCTTATCTGAAAAATTTGAAAAAAACTTGCAAAAAAAGCTTCAGGAATTGTTTGTTCGTTTTAAAATCGGCAACTTGAATATACAAAATGCAGCCCTTAAATACAACGATCGTACTAAAGCCGATGCAGATACTTTTAGCTTGGATAAAATGTTTCTCAAAGTAGATAATTTTAATGCACAACGAGAGCTCGCAGACGGAACACTTTTCTTATCGGATGATATTCGTTTCTCGCTTCGGCATTTTGATGAGGACTTGCCCGGCGGTTTTTATAATCTGGCTTTTGATGAAGCCGGTTTTTCGCTCAAAGACCAAAGCGCTTGGGTGAATAACACGCAATTAAAACCCCTGCTCGGGCAATATGAATTTGGCCGGGAAATGGGATATCAAAAATCTCGATTAGAGGTAAATGATGCCGATTTGCGCTTTGCAGGCTTAGATTTTCGCAGCTTAATTGACCGGCAAAGCATTGAAGCAGACTCATTCATCTTAAGTAATTTAAAGCTTAAAGCTTTTAAAGACAAACACATACCGGAAGATACGCTGCGTCGTCCGCCCCATTTTTTGAAACTTTTGTTGGGTTTTGGTCAACCGGTGGATATTCGCGAAGCAAAAATAGAAAATACGGATATTATTTACGAGCAGAACAGTGAAGAATACGATAAAATAGGCAGTATATCATTTCGGAATCTGAACGGAACGATTTCTAATATAACCAATGACAGCAGCCGAATAAATAATAACAAATACTTGCGCGCCCGCATTTCAGCCAAGCTGCAAGACGAGGCGGATATGCGAGTTTCTTTCCGCTTTCCTTTAGATACCTCTGAAAACCTTGTGTTTGTAGGCCTGGTGGATACTTTTGATTTGTACAGCCTGAATGATTTTATCGAAAATACCATTTTGCTTTCTGTGGAGGAAGGAACATCTAATAAAATAAGCTTTTATGTTACGGTATATGAAGATCATGCGGAGGGGCGCATGCACTTTTTTTATAACGACTTAAAAATAAGCATTTTAGATACGGTGGCAGCGAGGCGTACCTTTATTTCGGCTATAGCTAATGTTGTGCTGCCGAGCGATAATCCTAAAAATCGCTTTTCAAAACTACGCGACGGAACTATTTACGCTAACGAAGTTGCTTATAAAAATGAATTTCATTTGTGGGCTCAGGCAGTTTTAAGCGGTGCACTGTCTTCCATTAATTTTGAATCGGATGAGGTGAAAGAACACCGAAAGTTTAAAGAAAAGCTAAAACGCATCCTCGATAAGGAAGAACGCAGGAAAGCGCGCCGCATCCGGAAGGAGAAACAACGATTGGAAAATGAATTGGATGAGGACTAAGGCCGTAAGCATATAGAAACCCCGACTAAATATTATTTTAAGGTGTTGCTATTAGTTTCTCATTTTTATGCCGTATTTAAGATCGGATTTAGGAGTACTTCACATATTCACAGTTTCAGGAAAATATATTGTCGGAAAAACTCAATGATAACCAATAAGGTCAATAAGGTTGGTTATCATTGTGCTATTTTTCTACTGAGGTTAAAACTATAATATGATTATCCGTATGCTACCCAAGATAATAATCAACGACTTCGATAAGCGG
>CAYYQW010000125.1:0-7290 GCA_964472505.1 uncultured Bacteroidaceae bacterium
ATGTACAAAGTAAGTTCTTCTATTTTTTGCATTTGTTGCTTTACAATTTCGCCGGTTTCCATGCCGCGGGCAATTATTTCCGCTTCCGAGGGTATGTCGGGCAGGTGCTTGTGGGTATTAATATAATTTTCCAAATCAGTTAAAGGCATTAATTGGTAAGCCGGTTCAAACACGCAATCTTTCCATTCATCCATAGCTATAATGACTTCCTGTGCATTAAGGGTTCCTGAAACTGCAATATCCTGAGCTCCAATGGTTCCGTTAACGGTAAGAAGATGTTCGGGAGTACCGGTACCTATCCCTACCTTTCCATTGGCTTGCACTTTCATTCTTACATTGTCGTTATTGTCTTCCAATTGTAAAAGAGAAGACGATGAACCTTCCCAACCGGCCTTAATCAGCAATCCTTTCGCCCGTCCGGCACCATTTCTTATGTAGGCAGACCAAAGGTCATTGGAGTTTTTATTAACTTCGAAAATGGCTGAAGGGTTAGAAGTCCCAATTCCAACCCTGTAGTCAGTATATGCAGGGGTAATAGACTGTATGCTTTCATAAACAGTCCATGCTGAATTGACTGAACCGTCGGCATCATCCGTCCAATTTAAATTCCCGCTGCCGTCTGTTGAAAGAACTTGTCCGGCATTGCCGGGCCCTGAAGGTAATGTCCAAATAATATTTTTCGTAACCCTTTTCGGAGCTTTAAAACCTACAGTAATATCGGTATTGAGACTTGAAAGTTTCAGCTCACCGGTGTTGTCGGCAGTATTTCTTACTAATATATCACCGGTAACATCCAGTTTGGCAATCGGATCTTCCGTGCCAATTCCCAGATTTCCGTGTTCATCAAGAATCATTCGGGTTATTGGATCATTAACATAATCTCCGCCTGTTTGGAATACGATTTTGGGATTAGGATTAGGATTTGGTTCATCAACTCTTCCCAAAGCAGATAAAACCATATCTTGGTCAGTAGCAATAACCCCATTCCCTGCCCAGGAATCAATGTAGAAATTTTCACTGTACTTTCCCATGTACATATTATTTGTAAACTCCGGACCGCTTCCTTTTGCAACTAATACAGCTCCTGCGTAGTTACTTTCATCGTTTTTGTTAGTGACCATAATTTGTGTCAGTACATTATCAGAATTATTAGTTAAATCTATCGTATTTATTGCAGGATCTTTTGGTAAAACAGCGAGGCGATATGCTCCGCCGGTTTGTGCACTCTGATCTTCCACTACCCATTGCCCTGCATTTTTTGAATCAACCCAACTGATACCCGAGCCGGTTGATGACAGGATTTGCCCGGAGCTGCCACTCTTTTGCTCATTATCCAAAATGCTGCCCGGTAAATATAGATCTAAAGAACTATCTAATTTTAAATAATTGTTTGCAGATAGGAAGTTATCACTTATATAGCCGAAAGATGCGTGGTTTCCCCATTCGTAGGCCGTTCCCCAGTTATCAATATCGGTTTGAGTGATATTTGATGCAATATGTTGATTGAAAACGGGGTCGGTTTCCGTAAAACTTGTTAAATAACCGGCTTCAGCATGGTTTCCCCATGAAAAGGACGTATTCCAAACAGCAATATTTTGATCAGTGATACTCATTGCCGGAAGAACAGTTCCATTTTTTCGAATGTCTCCCGTTAAGTTAAAATCACCTGAAAGATCCAATGCATAATTTGGCCGGATTCCGATTCCGAATAATCCATTACGTGAGAAAATCAAAGGAGTATTTTGACCCAATGTAGTGCCTTTGTTAATAGTGAAGGCTCCGCCATTGTCAAAATCAATCCCCATAGAGTAGTTAATAACTCCGGGATTGCTGAATATCATCCATGCATCAGCATCGTCTCTGTTTATGAACACATTATCATTTAGCGTAGTTGAGCCATTTACAATTATTCCTTTGTTGAAAATTTTTGGCTTAGCATGACCATTTGCGTTTCCGGTGTTGCCGCTGTTACCTTGTCCATAGATAGTTGACAAAGCAAAAGCGGCAAGAAGTAAGGTGGTAAAGCTCTTTTTCATCTTTGATATTTAAAATTTAAAAATATAATTACTCCCAATTCGAATAAATTCATTTTTGTTACAGCGGACAAAACAAATAAATAAAATAAAAAAAAAACACAAAAGTTTGTCAGTTTTTTTTGTATGTATATTGCAATCAGCTGTTAGTATTGTGTTTTATGCCGTCTTAAATGTTTTAATTTAGTCATCGAATGAATAAATTGATCCGGAAGCCGTGCAATTGGCACAAACATGGCTTTTTTTATAAGGATATTATCACAACTCACATTGCATTTAAATTGCATTGTCGGTAAATTCCGACAGAACCTTTTTTATAAAGGTTTGAATTATAGAAAAAAGCTGAAAAATAGGTTTTTTTAAGAAAAAGAAATATACACAGCATCTTTTGTATTTGTATTTGTTTTTTCTTTGGATGTAGTTTTTGACTTTTTTGTATAGACATTTATGCTTTAGCCTAAAAATGTAAATATCTGAAAACCAATTAATTTCCATAAACAAAATGCTGTGGCGGAAATTGTTTGATTTTTTATATAGAAGCAGGGTTCAGACAGTTTCCGGGGCAGCCATTATTGTTCCTGTTTTTTTTAATCGGGTAGTAAATCTTTTAAATAATCCAATTGCGGCAAATATTTTATTAATAATGCATAACTTGTAAAAAGCAACATGATAAAAGAAAGTATTCCGAAAAGTAAAATATAATTGGTGCGGCGCGTGTTTTTCTTAAGTTTTTTTGAGAGTACATCCAGGCGGGTATCAGAGCGTATTCCCTGTACATTGTTTTGAATTTGTCGAATTTGGGTTTGAATTTCACCGGTATTGATAGTGATTTTATCCAAACGCTCCGGAAAGTTCACTTGGTCAATGCGCTCGGCAAGTTTTCCGGCCGATTCGGCTAAATCTAAATAATTAGCCAATAATTTATTAACCTCTGCCACTTGTTTTTCATGCGACTCGAACATTTGACGATTGCTCTCTAAGCTTTTATCCAAATATTCGTTTAATTTTTTAGAATTAGCCGTATTACTCTCGCCTAATTCTTTCTTGAGATCATCCAATTGTTTTTTACTGTCTTCTATTTGCAATTTTTGCTTCTCGCTTAAAGTTTCTATTGTTTTCTGTGTTTTTTCACTTTGTTCTTTAAGCGTTGTTTGCGTTTGGCTTTGAATGGCATCCAAATGTTCGCCGTACTTTTTTTGAATATCGCGCACAGATTGAGTTACTTCCGTGGCAATGGTTTCGGCTTTTTTAATTTGTTCGGCGGCACTTTCCAAATCCTGCAGTTCTTTTTGCAAGCGGGTAAGTTCTTTGTTTATTTTTTCTTTCATGGCAAAGGGGGTATTTTTCACAAATTTAAAAAAAAAATTGAATTAGATATATTTTTTTAGTAAAGTTCTCATTACTAAGCTGTTTTTTTTACAGAAAAAGTACATACAAGTAATATACACTAAAGCCGGTAAGCACAATCAAGCCCAAAATACTCAGTATTATCAGCCACAGTTTAGGCCGCGTACCCTCGGGCATATTTTTCCCGGTAACGGCTCGAAGATTCAAAAAGCCAAGAACAGGAGCGGTTATAAAAAACAGTACGGTGGCAAAATCAACCATTTCTGTCATGCTGTTCAGAAAAAAAGCAAAAACCGTTATGGTTCCCACGGTTAACAGAAACAACCAAAACAGCTGTAATTTTTTTGACTCCTTATGTATATTCTTTTTAGCAAACAATAATTTGGCGGCAGGCTCTAATACACGCGGATAAGCATCCAAACAAGTCAGTGCGGTACTTACCATAGTAGCCAAAGCTGCCGGAGCAATGATATACCAAGCATAGCTCCCCAAATTACGGGTAAACAACTCAATGAGTTGGCCTGCAAAATCTGCCCCTTTATCGGAAAAAACTTCAGGTTTTCCGTACATTACCAAAGCCCCAAGCGATAGAAATATTAATGACAAAACAGCCGTTCCGATATAACCAATGTTAAAATCCACCAAAGCTTCTTTTAGCTTGGGTTTTTGACCGGTTTCTTTGGCTTTGGCCATAGTCCATGCCGAGTGCCAGACCGAAATATCCAGCGCAGAGGGCATCCAACCGGCCAGGGCTAAAAGAAAAACCATATTACCGGTAATACTAAAATGCTTACTGTATTCCGGTTGCGGGTCAAAACCTTGAGATGCTGCTGCAATAACTGCAACAACAGCCGACACGGATAAAATAACAATGATTACTTTTACGATACGATCGATGGTGGAATACTTACGAAAACCCACTATTACAGCACCGGATATTAATATAACAATTGACCACTGAAAAGTGTTGAAACCCAATCGGAAAATATGTTCGAACAATCCGGCCGTAACCGCTGTGATGGCCGCCATCAGAATAAACATGGTGGAAACGGTAATGAGCGCATAGAGAGCTACGGCCCATTTTCCGCTTCGGTTATAGCCGTGTACCAGACTTTCGCCGGTAGCTGCGGCATAACGAGGGCCAAATTCAAAAAACGGATATTTGAATAAATTAGCCAAAATTACCAACCAAACCAACTCAAAACCAAAGTCGGCACCGGCTCGTGTCGATTGCACCAAATGCGATACACCTACAGCAGCAGCTGCCCATAACAAGCCGGGTCCCAGAGTTTTTAAAAAACTGTGTGCTTTCATATTCGACGTTTTTTAATATTTAAAACTGCTTTCGCCCAAAAATTCTCTTAAAATGGATGTAGGCGGTATTTCGCGCTCGGGAATATCTTTAAAATAAGATATAAACTTCAATAAACGCTGAGCTTCGGCGTACTCTTTTTGGTTTTCCCAAATTTCGCGCAATAAAGGTTCGGCATGTTTTTTCAATACGCCCAGTTCATAAAGCAAAGCAGAATTAAACATCATATCTGCCTGCTCCTGATAAGGGAAAATATTCCGTTTTTCACCCCTTCTTACGCTTGGCCAACGTTGCAGAGTCTCCAATGCGGAATAACCGCGGTATTTATGATCACGAATCATACGCCGCAACATGCGGTTATCAGTGGTGGGAATTCGATTATGCGCATCAATGCATATCTGCGTAAGCGCCGAAACATAAACCTTGTACTTAACGGCATCATCGATATGCGCCGTAAGTTTGGGATTGAGGGCATGTATGCCTTCAGCTATAATAATACTGTTTCGTTTTATTTTCAATGTTTTCCCGCTGTAAAAACGACTGCCTGTAGCAAAATCAAAACTCGGAACTTCAATTTCTTTTCCTGCAAGCAAGTCATTTATATTTTTATTCAGAAGCTTCAAATCCAAGGCTTCCAAAGCTTCAAAATCGTATTCTCCGGCTTCGTCAAGCGGTGTTTTATCACGGTTTACAAAATAATTGTCCAAAGAAACCATAACCGGGTCGATACCCGAAACTTTCAGTTGCACGCTCAGCCGTTTTGAAAATGTAGTTTTTCCGGAAGACGATGGGCCCGAAACTAATACCAAACGCGTATCTTTCTTACTGTATATGCGGTCTACAATTTGCGAAATTTTACGCTCATGCAAAGCTTCGGCAATTTTTATGAGTTCTCCGCTTTCGCCGTTTAGCACCTGCTCATTTATCCGGCCTATATTGGTAGCATTCAAAACCTCTACCCGGTATTTATGCTCTTCCAAAACTTCAAACATTTTGTCTTGTTTAATCAAAGGTCTGAGTTGATCAGGATTCTGCCGATCGGGCACTCGAAGAAGCATGCCGTTATAAAAAGGAATTAGGTCATATTTATGCAAACAACCGGTGGACGGAACCAGATAACCGTAGAAATAATCCGTCATATCATGCAAACTGTAAACCGAAGTGTATAAGGAAGGGCTTTGCTTGAACAGGCGAGCCTTTTCCGTCATATTATTATCTTCAAAAATACGAATGGCTTCGGTATTTAGAACAACTTTTCGACTGTAAGGTAAATCTTGTTGAATCAACTCATTCATTCGTTTTTTTAACGCTCCAATGGTTCTTTTATCAGCTCGGGTACCGTTATTCTTAAACTCGCAAAAATACCCGTTAGCCACGGCATGTTCAATTCCGATATCGGTATCGGGGAAAAGGTCTTTTACGGCTTTCATGAACAAAAAATACAGCGAACGCAAGTACATACGCATGCCATCGGTTGAAGTATAATCAAAAAAATGAATAATTTTAGGTTTATACAATTCATAATCCAGTTCTTCTACCTGATTGTTAACCCAAGCGCCCAAAATCGGGTATTCCAATTTGGGTTGAAAAATATTTTGCAAATCTTTTAAATTTAGCCCGGCGGATATTTCTTCCTCGGTTCCGGTATTTTTGCAACAAATCGTAAACTTCTTTGCCATAGTGTGCTTATTATATTAAAATTTCAAAAATTAGAAAAAAAAGGCTTCACTGCCAAAGATTATTTCCGCGGCACTGTCAAAGACTAATTTCTGTTTTTCTAACTAAAAATCATACACGATGCCGCCGCGATAAATCGGATTCTTCTTTCCTGTATCCTCATCCAATAATACATCATATAATACAGAAGCATGCACACGAATTTTTCCGATTTTTTGTTCGTATCCGGCTCCGAGAGGTAAACCGACAGACCATTTGCGTGTTTCAGTTTCCGGAACGGGATAATTAACAGCTTCAAATTCAGCATGTAAAAATAAACCTTTAGCAACATGATATTTTGAAAAAACACGATTGCCGAAAAGGTATTCATTATCGCCTTCATTAGGCATGGTGTATGTAAGAAAAGGAGCCAATCCGGCCTCTAACTTGTTGATGCGATATCCCACAATGGGCGAAGCATCAAAAACGGTTCCGTAATTATCGAAATTAAAACCTATGTTTCCTCCGGTAAAGAGCTGTCCGGAAGATTTTTGACTTGAACTAATTAGCAAGAAACCCAAAAAAAGAGTAAACCAATAATTTTTCATTGCTGTATATTTTTAAAATTGAAATACAAATGTATAAAAACAAGTTTTTGCTCGTACATTTTTTTTAGCAAGACGATGTTTTAAAGGATGATTTTCACAACCGTTCTTTTTTAAAACAGCTTCAAGATTATTTAATTTAGAGTATCCGCATCTATACCTATTTGTATTTTAATCTACTGATTGTTAGCTTATTAAGAGCGCTTGGTTGTCGCCGATTTCGATAAGTGGTTATAATCTCAGAATTCCTGATCCATAAATTGATTATCAGCAATTTATGAACATATATTAGTAAACTAAAATTGTCGTTTTTTTTCTGCAATTGCCTACAAGCTAA
>CAYYQW010000126.1:0-7281 GCA_964472505.1 uncultured Bacteroidaceae bacterium
TATGCGGCACTTGGGTCAGAAGAAGTTACAAGTATCAGTTATCCGCCTAATTCAATTATTCTTTTTTCGATGGTTTTTCAGGAGAGAAACGGGTAGGTTTTAAAAGCAGGCTTATTTCGGAAACCAAAGGTTCTTGTCCCAAACGCATACCTTGTTCAGCGCGTAAAGTGTAAGTCCCTTTTTCGGGAAAGCTAACCATGGCTTTATAAAGCAGTTCAAAAATAATTTCATCACCGGAAGTTTTTCCGTAGGGCCGGCCTTTTTCGTCAAATAAATTATATTCCACGGTATCATTTTGAGTGCTGCCGTCCGGAGCTTCTATTTGATAAAACATCCAAAGGTTTTGTGTGCGAAAATCATTGGCGGCTTCTATCTGCAAATACATATCGTATTGGCGGTCGGGTTCAGAAACCGGAATTTGAAAAGTCGGCACAAAATCCGCTGTCCATACGGCATTTTCGGGCTCTGTGCTTTCTTTATATATGATTTCATCACTGCAAGCAACGGACAAAACCGCCATTAAAAGCCAAAAGCTAAGAATACGTCTAAAATTGATCATTTCTTATTATCGTTTTTTTGCTTTCCGCCGCTTTTACCGGCCGGTTTGTTGGCATTTGGGTTATTTTTTCGATTTTTATTTCCGGGCTTACGTTTCTTTTTCTTTCTGTAATTTTTATTAGCCGGTTTTTTCTTTTTCTTATCAAAACGGGTAATGCTGTTGTTTCCCAGAATATCATCGGAGCTGATGTCCGAAATATCAATATCCTGATCGCCTTGAAGCGTATCGGGTTCCTCGCCTTTTTTATTCAATTCCAAGACTTCGCGCACACGCTCTACCGATATGCCTACAATGTTTCCGCCTTTCTTGTCGGGGCATGAATACCACATGGTTTCTTTGTAAACATCGGTTTTCATGTAATATGCAGGGCCTTCTTTAGTTTTAAGATTCACACGTTTGGGGAAATCTTTTTTGGCATCAATGTAGCTGTCCACTTCATAGTTCAGGCAACACTTGAGTTTTCCGCATTGTCCGGCAAGTTTTTGCGGATTTAGGCCTATCTCCTGGTCGCGCACGGTATCGGTGGTAACGGAAACAAAATCTGTCATCCATGATGAGCAGCAGAGTTCACGCCCGCAAGAACCCACTCCGCCGATTCGTCCGGCTTCTTGTCGGGCTCCGATTTGTTTCATTTCAACACGAATCTTAAAGGTATCGGCCAATACCCGAATCAGTTGTCTAAAATCCACCCGTCCGTCGGCAATATAATAGAAAATAGCTTTGGTACCGTCGCCTTGAAATTCCACATCACCGATTTTCATATTCAAACCTAAGTCGTTTGCAATCTTACGCGAACGCAGCATTACATCAACTTCACGACCAATGGCATTTTCCCATTTTTCAACATCAGCCGGCTTAGCCAAGCGATATATTTTTTTGAAACTGTAGTCCGGCTTCAATTTGTTCTTTTTAAGCTGCTCTTTAACGAGCTCGCCGGTAAGCGATACTATGCCCAAGTCGTGTCCGGGCGAAGCTTCCACGGCAACCATGTCGCCGGGTTTTATTTGCAAATTGTTTACGTTTTGAAAGTATTCTTTTCGTGTATTTTTAAAGCGTACTTCCACCAAGTCGGTACCGTTGATACCTTTGGGAAAGTCTTTCAGATAATCGTAAACATTTAATTTATTCCAACTAAAAGGGCGGCAATATTCATTCTGACAAGTTGCACAACCTCTGGATGATTCAACGCTGCTTTTCTTCATATTTTTACTGTTTGTACAGCAAAAAATAAGCTCCGTTTGTGTATATAATTCTTATGCAGGCTTTTTCCAATATTTAAACAGTTTTAACCAAACTTAAAGGCTCCGGTAAAATCCGGAGAATATACGGAACAATACTTTTTTTACTGTGGTTTAACTTTCAGCAATTTTGCTGTTTTTAAAGATAAATCCAAAAAAATTAATTTATCAAAGCCGTTTCGTTCAATGTGCAATGCGGCATTATTGAATTCTTCGGCTATGGCTTTAATATTCTTTTGATGAATAAAATTTGAAAAATTTTGCGAAAAAGCATTTTCTTTCTCGGTCAAAAATACAATTTTATTTTTTTCATTCGGGGCTAAATTTAATACAAAATTTTCTCTTATCATACGCAAGGCATAATTTAGAAAATATTTTTGCTGCTCTCTTCCGAAAACCGACATTTCATCGGCCCATTCAATCAGCTGTTTTACATCAGCCGTATAACAAAGGCGCATCATTTTTGAAAAATTATTGAGCAGCAAATTATCCGACTCTGAGTCGGCAGCCAGCATTTGTGCTGCGGCAGCGCCGTTATTTTCGGACAAATAAACGGCTTCGTCAATTTTTTCGGGCGGCAATTGATATTTCTTTTTAAAATATGCCTGTAATGCTTCCGGTTCCGAGCGGGGAATTTTGATGGGTTGCGTTCGCGACAAGATCGTATTTATAATAGCCTCCGGAGCTTCGCTCACCAAAATAAACAAGGTATTGGGCGGCGGCTCTTCAATCATCTTCAATACTTTATTGGCTGCGGTAATATTCATCTTTTCGGGCAACCAAATAATCATGCTTTTATAGTCCGATTCAAAGGTTTTAAAATTGAGCTTACGTATGATGGATGAACTTTCCTGAGCAAAAATACCGGCTTGTTTATTTTCGGTACCCATAGCTGAAAGCCATTTGTTAAAACTGTGAAAAACTTCGTCATTCAAGAAAGTTCTCCAGCTTTTCAAATAATCATCACTCACCGGCTTGGAAAGATTTTTTGCACTTACCACCGGAAAAACAAAATGCAAGTCGGGATGCACCACTTTCTCAAACTTTTTGCAAGAAGGGCATTGCCCGCAAGAATCATCTTCCTGTCGGTCGGTGCAAGACAAATATTGCGCATAAGCCAAAGCATAAGCCAACTTAGCATTGCCTTCCGGACCGATAAAAAGCAAGGCATGGCTGACTCTTCCGGTGTTTACGGTATTTATCAATCGTTCTTTAATGCCCGGGTTTCCGGGTATATCTTTAAAAAGCATGATAAGTTGCTAATTCAGTTTTTGTTGCATTTGCCAAGCAAAAGCAAAATTCTCGGCTCAAAAGTACAAAAATATACGCAAAAAGAAACTTACCGGCTGATTTTTTAGAAAATGAGCGCTTGCATTTTCCTCAAAAATTCAAACGATATGCTGACAGAAGCTAAATGCCCGTATAATTTTGCGGCGTAACGGCTTTCATTTCGTTTTTTACCGAGTCGGGCACATCCAACTCATCAATAAAACCGTGCATAAGTTTCTTGGTTATGGCTTGGCCGGTGCGCGTAAGTTTTTTTAAAGCTTCATAAGGCTGCGGGTAATTCTCGCGGCGCAAAATAGTTTGTATAGCCTCGGCTGTTACAGCCCAATTTTTCTCCAAATCCGCATCAATGGCTTCCTTGTTTAAGCTTAATTTCTCCAAACCTTTTTTTAATGATTTTAAAGCAATTAGGGTATGAGCAAAAGCAGTGCCTATGTTTCGGCTGACGGTTGAATCCGTCAAGTCGCGCTGAAGCCTGGATATCGGCAACTTTCCGGACATGTGCGTGAACAATGCATTGGCAACGCCAAGATTGCCTTCGGCATTTTCAAAATCTATGGGATTTACTTTATGCGGCATGGCCGATGAGCCGGTTTCTCCGGCCTTTATTTTTTGTTTGAAATAATCCATGGAAATGTATTGCCAAAAATCACGTGCCATATCCACCAGAATTACATTTATGCGCTTAAGATTATCAAACAAAGCAGCCATATTGTCGTAATGCTCTATCTGCGTGGTAGTTTGTGAGCGTTCTAAATTCAACACATGGTTTACAAAAGAATTGGCAAATTGCACCCAATCTATTTTGGGATAAGCCACTGCGTGCGCATTGAAATTACCGGTAGCTCCGCCAAATTTTGCCGAATAGGGTACCAGCTGCAAATGTGAAAATTGCTTTCTGAGACGCTCCGAGAATACTTCAATCTCTTTGCCTACACGCGTGGGCGATGCCGGTTGTCCGTGCGTTCGGGACAGCATGGCCACATCTTTCCACCGGTCAGAGAGTTCAAACAAATACCCGATAAGATCCTGCAATTCCGGTATATAAATATCATAAACGGCATCTCGAATGCTTAAAGGTACCGCCGTGTTGTTGATGTCTTGTGAAGTTAAAGCAAAATGTATAAATTCTTTGTATTTGCCCAAACCCACGGCATCAAATTTTTCTTTCAAGAAATATTCCACGGCCTTAATATCGTGATTGGTTGTTTTTTCAATCGCTTTAATGCGCGAAGCATCTTCCGGGCTGAAATTTCGTTCAATCATACGCAATTGCCGGAAGTATTTTTTATCAACGGATTTAAGTTGAGGCAAAGGCAGTTCACACAGTGCTATAAAGTATTCAATTTCGGTTTTAACACGGTATTTTATCAATCCGTATTCTGAAAAATACGGGCTCAGGTTTTCTGTTTTGCTTTTATATCGGCCGTCTATGGGCGATATGGCGGCAAGCGATTGGGTTTGCATAAAAGTTTGGTTTTAAGAAAATTGAAAAGGCAAATTCACAAGAATTTGCCCTTTTATACTTTACTTTTCCTCTGTTTCAAGAAAACTGAATGAATTGAGAAAAGCTTCTATTTTATCTTTATCTGCCTTAGCAGCTTCGCCCAACACATATATTTGGTAGAGGCTGTTATCTTTCATGAAAATATACGATTTAATATAACCCTTCATACCATTTGTGTCTCCGGTAGCTTCAATAATGCGGCCGGGAATATCACCGGATGTATTTTTTTCACGTTTTAAAATTTCAACCTCCGAGAATTGCTCTAACACTCCGTCAATAGCATCTTCCAGTATTTCTTCCACATCGGCATCAGCCATGAGTTCTTCGGGCATTTTAGAAATAGCTACAAAATATACCTGTGAACCGGCATCGTGCATGTAGGTCATCATTTTTAGCGTTCCGGCCATGGTGGGTACGTCTTCCTCTTGTTCTATGGGCACTTCAAGAAAATCTACCGAAAAACCGTATTTTTCAGATACAAATGTTTCGATTACTTCTTCTTCTGTTTCTTCTTCTGCTGCCGTATCTTCGGTTTGCGTATTTTCCTGTGCATTTTTACCATTATCTTTATCATTGCCGTTGTTGCAGGCAAAGAATAAAAAAGCCGGTAATACCGTAAAAAGTATCAATTTTGATTTCATAAGTAATAATTTAAATGAATAAAAGTAAAGACAAAGTTACGATAAAATTTAGTTCCGCTAATGCTTTAAATTATTTATTTTTAAATTTACCCTGTCATCGAAAAATCATAATTAAAATTTCATAGCTATGATTCACATTAATAAGCCGTTTGGGATTGTTATCATTGTGTTACTGCCTTTACAGTTTTTTTCGTGCAAGCCCAACTCCGGCAATATACCTGAAACGAATATTTTTTTAGATACGGTTTATCAGCAAATATATGAGTTCCAATACCGCCGAGATGCATTGGGTTTAAATGAGTATCTCGAAAAACACCGTTTTGAAAATACGGAATATCTTGCCTACTCGGCTCAGGCTTATGCCAATATAGCCGATACCGCAGGACTTTCCGTGCTCAAAAATTATTTGTCCGCCGAAGATTCTTTAGTTCGTGCGAGAGCCGCTTATGCACTCGGGTTCATAAATGATACGGCAAGCGCTAAAATGCTCAGAAAAGCTTTTCAAACAGAAAAAAACACACACATACAAGCAGTAATTCTTGTTTCAACAGGAAAAATCGGAAAATCGGAAGATGAACAATTCATAAGCAGCCTGCACTATAATCATGAAAAACCGGTACTGCTCAAAAGCCAAATGAAAGCGCTTGCCAAATTGGCTGAAAGAGGAATCAGTTCCTATAAATTACTCCCGCGCATTGTGGGATTATTGCAAACGGATGAAGTTTCCGGCAGCATTAAGTATTGGGCAAGCTATTATTTATATCGCGCAAAAATAGAAATTACTGATTTTGAAAAAGACTTGATTAGCATCTTCAATAAAAGCAATAATTTTTATATAAAAAACAACCTGTTAAGAAGTATGCAATATACTAAAAACGAATCCATTAAGGATTTCTTAACCGAGCTGACAGCAAATCCGGATACCGATTACCGACTGATAATCAGCGTACTGAGAGTATTGCCTGCATACAAGTTTGATGAAGTCAAATCATACATTTGGCCTCTGTTAGATTCTGACAATGAGCATAAAACAACCGCTGCGGCCGACTACTTTTACCAAAAATCAAATGCCGGTTTTGCCGATACTTTATTTCGAAAAGCAAAACGTGTTTCTAACTTTAAGACTGCTGCCCTACTCTATGCCGGTGCTCTCCGACATGCCGATAATAAAGAAAAAATCAGCAAAACCATTCGTAAAGCTTATTCCGAAACTGAAAATATGTATGAGCAATCGGCTTTTCTGGGAGCGCTTAAAGAAGATGTCCGTAATTATGCTTTTATTCGCGATGAAATGCATGCATCGGATTTGCCTGTCATACAATACACAGCGCTTTCGT
The DNA here is from genome assembly GCA_964472505.1 of uncultured Bacteroidaceae bacterium. Lineage (GTDB taxonomy): Bacteria > Bacteroidota > Bacteroidia > Bacteroidales > JAADGE01 > JAYEIA01. Next base: position 6,570 of record CAYYQW010000126.1, read on the forward strand.
GCCTGAATGACATACGCTTGTCTGCCGATTTTCAATCACTTGCCGGAGAATTAGCTTCCGTAAAAAAAACAGATTTGGAACAAGAATTTGCCGATATATACAAAAAAGCTTTGCTCTCGGGTGACGTAGCATTGGTTGCAAGCGCTGCCGACATGCTCTATAATCCGGTGCTGAATGCCCGCGAAATTTATGAAAACACCTATTTTGTGAAACAAGCCATAAGTAACTGCAATCTTCCGGCCGATACAGAGGCCATGCAAAACCTGTTAAAATTGGATGCTTACCTGAACGGTACGGAAGCAAGCATTGAGTTGCCGCAAAGTTATTATTACCCACTGAATTGGGAAACAACAGCAAAGATCAACCCGCAACAGAAAGTACGCATAAGCACCGACAAGGGCAGCATGGAGCTGCAATTGTTTGTTAATCGCGCACCGCAAACGGTCAGCCGGTTTATTGAGTTGGTAAAAACCGGTTATTACAATGACAAAGCCGTACATCGAGCAGCGGCGGGTTTTGTAATTCAAAGCGGCTGCATGCGCGGCGACGGCTGGGGAAGCCTTTCTCAGCTTCTGCGTACCGAAACGGCCCCGGGAACTTTTGAAGAAGGCGCTTTAGGCTTGGCCTCAGCCGGCAATGATACCGAATCGGCGCAATGGTTTATCACCTTGGATCGAACTCCGCATTTAGACGGAAAATATACCCTGTTCGG
>CAYYQW010000127.1:0-7194 GCA_964472505.1 uncultured Bacteroidaceae bacterium
GGAGTTGTGGAGTTGTGGAGTTGTGGAGTTGTGGAGTTGTGGAGTTGTGGAGTTGTGGAGTTGTGGAGTTGTGGAGTTGTGGAGTTGCGGAGTTGCATATTCGTGGAGTTGCGGATTTTATACGACTGTGCAACTTAACAACTATGCGACTTAACAACTCCACAACTATGCAACTATACAACTGTGCGACTATACAACTGTGCGACTTGGCATTTTTTGTTGAGGGAAGAACAAATAGCGCCTGTTTCATTTATAATTGAAGGCAATCGGCTGATTCAAAAAAAAATGAATTTTTTTTATCTTTTTTTGAAACATTTTTAAAATGTATGCGTAAGCGAAGAGTGTAAAAAGGAAATACACACACAACACAGTTTGGTTTTAGGTTAATTTTGTTTTAAAAAAAGAGAAGCTCTCCGCTTCTCTTTTTTTTATTCCCCGGCAAATCCTTTTTCCTGCATCTAAGATATAAAGCTATAAAAATCCAAAATCACAAACAAGTCTGATTATCATAGTCTTAAATTCAAATCAATAAACAGTTATCAATAATTCATCAAATTTTCAAATTAACTTAAAAATATTCTGTTATTTTCGCAATTCTATGATGAACCAAATTAAAAGAAAAGCACCGGAAATATTATGGGCCGCAATAGCTGTTCTTTCATTAATAACGGCTGTTCATAAAACCATAAACACAAGTTTCGCAGACAGTTGGTACTTCTTTTTATTCGTTCTTTTAGCGGTTTTTATGTATTACATACGTAAAAGCATGCGAAAAAACTCTGAATAGTATGCGAAACTGTTCTCCTAACTCAATTAATTTATATATACCATGATACACAGTTGCACAGATACAATGACACAACATATTTACCGTAATTATTTTGATGATTTTAGGCCATACAATGAACAGGAAGCCCAAAAGGCACTTGAACGTCTGTCAAGATCCGAAGTATTTTTAGAAGCATTTGCCTATTTTTTCCCGGAAACAAGCAAAAAAGAACTGCTTAAGCTTTTAGAAGGTATCAATTCCGTATATGATTTTCAAGCCAAAATAATGGCACCGGTTGTAGAGCGCATCTTAGAAAACAGCAGTACAGGACTTTCATATCAAGGAACGGAACACATCCAAAATGAACAATCCTATATTTTTTTGTCAAACCACCGCGATATTTTTTTAGATGCAGCCATACATCAATATATTCTGCTGACAAATAATCATAAAACCTGTGAAATAACATTCGGCAACAACCTAATGCAGAACCCTGTGATAGCCGATGCCGGTAAAATAAACAAAATGTTCAAAGTATATCGGAAAGGAAAGCCTAAAGAGCTTATGGAAAAAACCGCACAGCTTTCCGAATATATTAAGTATGCACAAACAATTAAAAATGAATCTATTTGGATAGCCCAGCGAGGCGGCAGAACCAAAGACGGCAACGACAAAACCCAATACGGTGTTTTAAAAATGCTCTGTTCGGCGCGTTCCGGCTCGTTTCCCGAGAAATTACAGAAACTTAATATTATACCGGTTACTGTTTCCTATGAATTTGAACCAAATGATTATCTTAAAGTCCGAGAAACACTTTTATCGCAAAACACACCCTACAAAAAAGCCCCAAACGAAGACATAAACAGCATTATCGACGGCGTAAGCTCACACAAAGGAAGAATAAAGCTACACTTTGGTAAAAAACTAAACCGAGAATTTGAGGAAATTGCAGAACTGCCCTCAGTAAATGCTCAGGCGAAAGCAGCCGCAGCCATTATTGATAAAATCATGTACAGCCAATATCGGCTTTTCCCAAACAATTACATTGCCGCCGACATGCTCAACAATAGCCAAGAATATATCGGACATTACAAGCCATCACAAAAAGAAGAATTTATTCGCTACATGAACCGACGTTTAGCTTTAATTGAATTTTCAAACCCTAAACTGCAAGCTTTATTTTTAAAAATATATGCAGCTCCGGTTTATAATAAAAAAAATATCCGTTAATTTATTTTTTACTAACTTTATCAAAAATTAAAACATAAATATTATGAAACAGATACACATTCTCATTATAGCGCTCTTGGTATTTAACCTGTCTGCCGCACAAGAAAATTTTTACAATTTGGAAGCCAAAACCATAACCGGCGAAACCTTTAAGTTTGACCAATTGGAAGGCAAAAAAGTACTGATTGTCAATACGGCATCGGAATGCGGGCTTACGCCACAGTATGAAGGCCTTGAAGAGCTTCATCAAAAGTACGGCGGCGATGATTTTATTATCATCGGATTCCCGGCCAATAATTTCATGAATCAAGAGCCCGGAAGCAACGAAGAAATCATTGAGTTTTGTGAAAAAAATTACGGCGTAAGTTTCACCATGATGGAAAAAATCAGCGTGAAAGGTGATGATATGCACCCGGTTTACCAATGGCTTACACAAGAAGAGAAAAACGGAAAAGAAAGCAGCAATATTAAGTGGAATTTCCAAAAATACTTAATTGACGAATCCGGAAACTTAACCGCTGTTTTTAAGCCGCGCACCAAACCAACGGATCCCGACATTATTAAACATTTGGAGCAATAAATAAAACGCTTTCTTGCAAACTTCAGAGACTCAAACAGAAAAGAAAAAGCTCATATACAGCATGTTGTTTCCTGCCTTATTGGTGGCAATTATGTGGCTGATAAAGCTGAGCGAAACACTGTTGGAAACCCGCTTTGTGCATTTCGGCAATTATCCCATGAAGTGGGAACACCTTGGCGGAATAATTACATCGCCCTTTATTCACGGTGATTATGACCACCTGCTGTCCAATACATTCCCTTTTCTGATATTGGGAACGGCATTGTTTTATTTTTACAGGCAACATGCCTTGAAAATACTGCTTTTCCTGTTTGTATTCTCCGGCCTGTTTGTATGGCTGGCAGCGCGTCCGTCTTTTCATATCGGAGCAAGCGGTGTAGTTTACGGTCTGGCTTCTTTTCTGATATTCTCCGGTTTTTTGCACAATAATAAAGAACTTACCAGCATTGCATTTATTGTAGTGTTTATATACGGAAGCATGGTGTGGGGCGTTCTGCCGGGACGCGAAGGCATATCTTGGGAAGGACATCTCTCCGGACTGCTGTCCGGATTTTTGGGCGCCCTGTTTTTCAGCAAAAAAATTGCCGATACACAACAAAAAACCATTCAATACGGTTATTATGATTACGGGGAGATTAATCTGTCCGACGATGATTATACAAGTATTGAATATCACTACAAAAACGAAGACGAATGAATCCCGCAAAACCCTTTTTTACGGCAATCCTCTTGTTTTTGATTGCTTTTCCGGCAAAAGCTCAAAGCATTAATGACTCAATTAACTGGATGAGTTTTGATGAAGTTCGAGAAGAATTTTCGGAAGTTCAAAAGCCTGTCATGATTTTTCTGTATTCCGAAAATTCCGACTCATCGGTTCACATGCAGGAAACTACCTTCTCAAACCCGGAAGTAGCCAATTATATCAACATCCTTTTTTATCCGCTGAAATTAGATGTATATTCTAAAGAAGCGCATAGGTTTTTCGACGGCAGAGTTTTCAATAACACTGCAACAAGCGGCGACAAACACGACTTGGCATTTATGCTTGCCGGTGAAAATGACAGTTTGCCCGCACTGGTTTTTTTCGATATCAATGCGCAAGGGCAAACATTTTACGGTTATAAAAACCGCGATGAAATATTTCGTACTCTAATTTTTTATGCCGAAAACATTGGCGAAAACACCGCCTACGATAATTGGATAAAGTACCATACGCGCGCTTTCCCGCCCGGACAGGAACAGGTTATGACACGGCTAAATGTTCGTTGGTTGCCAATGGATGAAGCCATGGAAAAACAAGCAGCCCATCCTAAAAAAATATTACTGAATTTTTACGATTACCGCAAAGTGAGTTGCACCGTTATGCGCACCCAAGTATTCAACGATAAACGCATCAGCGATTACATTAATCAACACTACTATCCGATTAACGTAGATGTATTCAGTACCGATACTTTGGAGATTTTCGGGAGAAAGTATGTAAACTCCGGCGAGCTGCATAAATTTCATCAGCTGCCCATAGCTGCACTTGCCGGCTATATGAAATTTCCCGCATTTATAATCATTGACGAAGAAAGCAATGTACGCGAAAAATTTCAGGATTTCTATACGGTAGAAAAGCTTAAACCCATACTGGAATACTACGGAAGCGATGCCTATAAAAGAGAAAATTGGGAAGATTTTCTGAAATTATACGAAAAACGCGAAGCTGAAAAAAATAAATCGCAAACACCGGAACAATAAAAAAATCCGTCCGGAAGCAGAGGTTCCGAGACGGATTTAAGACTATATTTTCGAGTAAAAAATCAGATTAAGCTTTTACGGCTTCAATTCCGGGAAGCGACTTGCCTTCGAGAAACTCCAACATGGCACCGCCGCCGGTAGATACGTAGCTGACTTCATCTTCCAACTTGTATTTTTTAATGGCTGCTACCGAATCGCCGCCTCCCACGAGGGTGAAAGCACCTTTCTTGGTAGCTCGTACCAAAGCTTTAGCTAATTCAATGGTTCCTTCGGCAAAATTATCCATTTCAAAAACGCCCGCCGGGCCGTTCCAAAGAACAGTCTTAGAGCTTTCTATCACCTCCGACAATTCTTTTATGGCTTTCGGGCCAATATCCATTCCCATCCATCCGTCCGGAATTTCGTCGGATTCCGTAACTTTTTTCTCGGCATCATTGGCAAAGTTATTTCCCACAACACTATCGGTTGGAAAATGCAATTCAATGCCTTTCTCTTTCGCAATTTTCAATACCTTTTTGGCTGTTTCAATATAATCGTTCTCCACCAGAGAGTTTCCGATGTTTCCGCCCTGCGCTTTTACAAAGGTATAAGTCATTCCGCCTACAATAATCAGGCGGTCCACTTTATCCAACAATTGTTCAATGACCGTAATTTTTGACGATACTTTGGCGCCGCCCAAGATGGCAGTGAACGGACTTTCGGGTTTTTTCAGAACCTTTTCCAAACTTTTCAGCTCATTTTCCATGATATAACCAAACATTTTATCGTTCGGAAAGAATTCAGCAATTATGGTAGTGGAAGCATGTGCACGGTGTGCGGTTCCAAAAGCATCGTTGACATATACATCGGCCAAATCGGCTAATTTTTGAGCGAAATCGCTATCTCCCTTTTTCTCTTCCGGATGATAACGCAAATTTTCCAATAAAAGAACTTCACCGGCTTTCAGATTGTCGGCTTTCTCTTGCGCCTCTTCTCCAATGCAATCATTGGCAAACTGTACTTCTCGGTTTATTATTTTTGTTAATACGGGAATCACGTGTTTTAAAGAAAATTCTTCTTCCTGCGCTTTAGGCCTTCCCAAATGCGACATTAAAATAACGGCAGCTCCTTTCTCAAGCAAAGCTTTTATGGTTGGTGCGGCAGCCTGTATGCGGTTGTCATCGGTAACCTCGAACTTGTCGTTCAAAGGCACATTGAAATCTACGCGCACAATGGCTTTTTTCCCTTCAAAATTATAATCTTTAATGCTTTTCATAATTGTAAATATTATATTGTAAAAAAAATAATCAATAGCTGTTATAATGCTTGTGCAAATATACTAAAAGCCAATAAGTATTCGAAAAAGTCCACCGGGCTTTGACAAAATTTAACTTATGCCTGTTTTTAGATTATTGAATTAGGCGGATAACTAACTTATAACCTGAAGATTCGGACTAAATTTATTTACTTGGCATTCAATTATTTATAATAAGCCCTATTACCTAATACTTTGATTATCATTATTATAATAATTCCATTTTTATTCAAATAATGTTCAATAAGGTAATAAGGTTATTTACAACGATTCACGTTTTCTACTAAGGTTTAATCCAAAAATACTTGTATTGAGCTTGTCGAAATAAGGTCTTTAAAAACCTTATAATTAAAGTTTTAATCTTAGTAGAAAATGTAACGCACAACGCATAAACCTTATTACCTTATTGATTTAAACAGCTAATATTCAGTTATTTACGTAAACTCTGAAACTTCAGTTATAACTTCTTCTGTCCCAAGTGCCGTGTATATTTAGTGAGGATCGCCTCGGCAATCGGAATCGCACTCGGTTCTGATATACCGGCTTCGACAAGCTCAGCCTCCGAATGCCTCCGTAGGCTGAGCATTTCGACAAAAGCTCAATAACCACTTGCCGAAGCCGGTGATAAATGCTTGGATGTAATATAATAGTTTGTAGTAATCATGCGCCTAATTAAATTCCATTATTAAAAAGCCCGCCCTTTGACGGATGCTCAGTAACCCGCGAACGATACGAACTGTCTGACCTCTGACTTCTGAAATCTGACTTCTCAATCAAACTATGCAGCGAAACTATTTTAGACCACTTTACCGTCTAAATATTCAAATATTATCGGGAAATTACTGCGTACCGAAACGGCTAAGTTTGAAATAAAGAGCTTTATGGCAATGGCCAACAAAATAATTCCGAATATTTTTCGCATAATGGCTATTCCTGTGGCTCCCAAAACACGCTCTATTAAACCGGTAGATTTTAAAACAAAAAATACGAAAGCCATATTCAAGACCACCGCAATAATTATATTCTCAACCGAATATTGAGAACGTAATGAAAGCAGTGTAGTAATGGAACCGGCACCGGCTATTAAAGGAAAAGCAAGCGGAACAACGGAAGCTCCTTCGGGATTCTCTCCTTTGAATAATTTAATATCCAAAACCATTTCCAAAGCCAAGAAAAACAGAACAAAAGAACCGGCTATGGCAAAAGAAGAAATATCTACGCCAAAGACGCCCAAAAGCGCTTCACCCAAATAAAGGAAAAGCACAAAAATCACCAATGAAATTAAAGTAATTTTAAGGGGTTGAATTTTGTTACCGCGCGTTTTCATATCAATAATTATGGGAATTGACCCAATAATATCAATAACCGCAAACAAAACCATAAATGCCGAAATAATGTCAATTATATTGATATCCATAAACTTATATATTTAAGCGTTAAAAAATCAGCCGGCAAAAATCCGAAAGTTTTTTTTCAAAACCTAAAGTTTGGCGTGAAATTTTCATTAATATAATTAGAGTCCGTCTTACATGTAACTCTTTCACGCAGCCCTTAGTTTCTTTAATTTTTTTTCAAGGT
>CAYYQW010000128.1:0-2347 GCA_964472505.1 uncultured Bacteroidaceae bacterium
CAAAACAAGGGTATACAGAAAATTATAATCAAATACTTGAGGAACTTCCGTTAAAATAAGCGTAGTTAAAAACTAATGCTCAGCGCAACGCTTGCCCGCGTTTGCAAATCTGCCGGATTTTAATTCAAAAACCGTTTAGAAAATAATTGAGCACCACAGTAATTTATAAAACCAAATCCGGCAGATTTCGTTAAAAGCATGACCCATGCCACCGCTTCAAGCCGAATAGTCAGGGCTTGACATCCAAAAATCTCATTTGTATAAATGAATGCAACTACTTATAAATGAGCAATTCAAGCTCTGACTTACGGATTTTAGGCTGCACCGCGTGCGAATTCCACTGGGCAAAGTTAAATTATTTTTAAATTGAGATATCTACCTGTTCAGCAAGTGGTCGAATCTCATTAAAAATTTCATTTTGTGTCAATCCAAAACTTTTAAATCTTTCGAGCCTAACATTAGCTTTGTCATCGAAGATGTCATAGCCACCAGTTATACAGACAAAGAAGTTTCCTTTTTGCTGAGAGGTAAATTGATTTGTTGGACGAGAATTGATTGTGCTTATAATTTTTTGGATTGCACTTTCAACAAAACCGACCATAATCTCTTCACTGCCTCCATGTGATAGTTTTATGTTGGATCCATCTTTAACTATATTGATAATCAACATGTATTCTCGCTTTATTTTACATTTAGATACTAAATTATCATAATTATATAAAGGAAAATCACTAATATGTATATCTAAGATTTCAACATTTGGAGAACCACAAAATTTGCATGTAAGACCATCCTCCACTCTCCAATTCTCGACTTGAGTCATTACTTCAAATTCTGTTTTGCGTCTGTACTCATCTAGGTCGGCACCCTCCAAAGTAGTGATGTGTCGAACTCCATCACTCTGTAAACAATTTCTACATCCAAGATTGTAAGAAATAATAATCATATTACTTTTTTTTTAAAATTTTACATATATCTCACTATATATTTGCACTTTTGATACGAGCTAAAATGTTCGTTAACATTGAGTATATGCAAAGTAGGCGATTACGGGCTTCAAACTTATCAAACCGTTACAATTTCGAAGCGGGCTACAACCCTTGTATTTACTATTATCACGCCTATTTTGTATATACATTGTTCTACACCGTTTTTCTTATCGTTCCATCATCATCGAATTCTCTATCCTTCCATATTCCATTTTTATCGTAAAAAAATGAACCAGTCGAACCATCACTTAGTCGAAATTGATTAGCATCACAGTTAAATACACTACCTAATAATTCTGCATAATCATTAGCATTACCTTGTTCATAAACATTTCCTTCAAAATTCTCCTTATTTTTTCTTGTCACAAAAATGGTATCTTTCCCCTTGTTTTCTATCAAGTACTCAAAAGGGTCACGGAATAGCATTTGCTGATATAAGCACTTAGCAAATAAATTCCTAAATTGAATAGGTGCTAGAGTATGTGATAGGTATTGATTATACTCATCCACTTTTACTAATTCTTGTAATCCCGAATCTGCTAACAGTACAATTATCCCAATATCATTCATCCTTATTGCATAACACTGTTCTGGAACAGAATCCAAATAATCAAAATTCAACCTGTAGTCAGATTTGGATGTTTTTAACTTACAAACGAATATTGAACCCGGAAAAAAATTAGTAAATTCTACTTTTCTATCAATGCTCCTAAGGAATAGATGATTCAAACGGAGAAACTGGAATTGTCGTTCGGTTACAATTTTATTTGAGTCTCTTAATTTTATGTCTTCTTTTAGAAATTGTTCTTTGTATAGAATTTTATAAAAAATTAATTGACTCCATTTATAGATTGATCCCTTGCTTACATTATTTTTAAAATAATCATATCCTTTATCAACTCCAGTCTGAATTTCTTTTTCCAATGCTGACAAACTATTATTATTGCAGTCTTGGCAACATGGAATGGTAGCAGAGCGATAATTAAAGTAACTGTCATTTAATAATTTCAATGGGTCTTTCCACAAATCAAATTTCTGAAGAACCCATTTCGGGAAAATATGTTCTTTAGTCTTATTTGTATTATTTAACGATGTTCCACACAAGAAACATATATTTTCATTGTTTGCTTCTCTTTTAAACCAATTTTCAAAATTTAGTATATCCATGCTATGCTGTTGTCTTCAAATGGTGTAGAACACTTGTGGAGACATATTACGTTTATTTCTCATTCATTTACATACAACCGGTGTTTATATAGTGAATAGGTTAAATAAAGACCGGTTTTATAATTACCGATCTAATTTATTAATTTTGATTTGAAAATCAAAAAAGTATTTTAATAATTCATAGCCTCTGC
>CAYYQW010000128.1:2447-6965 GCA_964472505.1 uncultured Bacteroidaceae bacterium
TTATTAATTTTGATTTGAAAATCAAAAAAGTATTTTAATAATTCATAGCCTCTGCCCCGCTCGCGCGCGTTTGCAACGCGTGCGAAATAAGTGTGCGCCGGCAATTTTTCCGTCCTGAACAAATAGTTATGCTCAGAAACCAAATTTTCTTCGGTACCTTCGCTGCCAAAACAGATAAACAAAACCTATAAACACCATTGGCCAAAACCAAGCTTCCGCCTCTGCGGCCGATAACAAAAAAAAGAAATATGCTAAAAGAAGTGACAAAAAAGTATAAACAGGCACAAGAATTTGTTTATTCGACCAAAATATGCGAATAAATGAAACGGTGAAATAAGCTGCAAAATGCGGCAAAGATAAAAGCAAAAACAAAGCAAAAACAATAGCAGCCAAGCTTAACAACCAAAACAATGCCGAAACAAACCAACCACTGTCTCGAAATCTTTCAAAAAATTCGACGACAGGAAGCGGGTCTTCATAATAAGAGGATAAAAAGAAGCGGCCAAATTCCAAGGAGCAAACTTGCTCAAAACCCGGGAAACGGGCATAAGAAGGCTTACGGTTATTGGGCGGTATTTCAAGCGACATTATCCGGCCCAAGCTGTCGGCACGAAAACTGAGCCCGGCAAACAAGTAGCCGTCGGAATTTAAGGTCAGATGCATAAAGTGCACCATCAATCCCGATTCGGAAGGCAAAATGGCCGAAGCCGGGCCGTATCGATCTTGTAATTCATTTATACTGCTTTCCCCTATGTGCCGGCTGATGCGAGAAAGCGAACTCATAATACGAAATTGAGAGTCAATCTCAGGCAAATCCGCCGCAGCCGAATAATAAAATTCGTGCTTTCGCAAATAATATATATTTCCGTCGGGATGCTTTATTTTCAGCGGCTCTTGATATGATTTTACAGCTTTAGAAGCTTCCGGCTTTAACAAAACCAAAGTATCCTGCGGCATTATTTTGTAGGCATTGGCTTTGGGCGATTCGTAAAATCGTGCCGTTTTTTTATTTACAATATACCGTCCGGCCCGTAAATGAGAAATATGCACAAAACCCTGATATCCGCTCTCTGTTTTGGCATGAACAAAATTATTTGCAGCACGACCCAAAGGAATGACATGACTACCTTCCGGCAAAATTATGCTCGGACTTGCATTTTGCTCGTCTTGAGATAGAATTTTCGGACTTTTTTGCAAATAACCGGCTGTTTCAAGGCTGAACATATCCGGCTCGTAATTCGAAACACGCTCTAAGCTTGCCGAATGGTTCAAGAAGAAACAAAAAGCAAGCAAAACGATTAAGGAAAATAAAGCATGGCGCAGCTTGGCGCTGCGCAGAAAAGCTATAATTTGTAATCCCGCATTAGGAAATTTCAAATTAACAGGTCTGCTGCTTTTACTCTTTGATTTTTCAATTCGTCGCTTGTCTTTATTGGCTCCGGGCAGAAAATCTTCGGATTTTTCTTCAGGTCGGTTTTTAAAATCATTTTCCGTTACATCGTTATCGGCAAAGTAATTTGCCAAAACCTCTCGGTAGGATTCTTTTGCACTTTCTAAATCAGAATCCGTAATATTGAGTTCATCCAGTTGCTTAATCAGCAGCATGGATTGCTCTGCTGTTTCAAGGCTTCCGGGAGCTCGCAGGTCTTCGCCCTCGCGTCCGGGCGCAACAATATCCCACGAATAAAATATTCTGTCTAAAAGTTCTAATGCTTTTTGATTGTCATTCATACCAAGCTATTATTGATGCGAAGCAGCGGAAGCTAAGATATACAAATTTTAGTAACTCTCCTCTGATTTAGCCGGTTTTTATAGTCTGTAAAATGTTCATCCGAACCATGAAAAAATATAATTTCCTAAAATACATTTTTAAACATGTTTTTTATTTTCGGTCAATACAAAAGCAGCATAATTTTTGCGTTTACCAATCATAATCAACCCATTATTCTTTGAAGAAAAACTTTACAAAAATTCATTATGAAAATAAAACTCAATACCATCGGCTCAAAGCTATTAATATGGCTAATACTCATTATTGTTGTTCTTTTTGCCATAAACATGATTTTTGTTTACAACAATTCGAAACAAAAAGCCAAACAAGATTTTAAAAATGGTGCAAAAATTGAACAAAACGATATTAATCTGAGTTTTAAGATGTGGATTGACGACAATGTTCGACTGGTGAAAATTATAGCCAATGACAAAAGAATTATTAATGCCTGCCTCAATCCGGAAAACGAAGCCATAAGAGCCGAAGCTGCAGAATTCCTGAATTCTGTATTTGAACAAACTCAAGGACTTGAAAACATCCCCGTTTCCATAAAGCTCGACTCAGGCCAAACATTTACCATCACTTACGATGGGGAAAACATCCAAATTACAGACGGGAACTTCATTATTGATACAGTAGATGGAAAAACGCTGGGAAAATGCAGCCCGGATTTCAGCTATATTAAAAATATTTATGAAGGAGAAGAAACTTATATCTGTAAGGCATACCCAAGCATTCTGAGAGGTAATCCTATTTTTGTAATATCATCAGAAATAAAGCATGAAAATAAACCGGTAGGTGTAGCTGTAGTAGCACCTCAATTGGATTATTTTACCGAGCGATTTATAAGTTCGAGGGACAATATTGAAAGCAATGCAGAAATCTTTTTTTTCGATGATCGAGGTTTAATCATTGCCCATAAACAAAAAAAGCTTCTTCTAAACGAAGAACAGACCGAAATAAATATACAAAATATTTTATCACATTCTCAAGAAACAGAATTTCTGCAAACTATCAGCAACACCAGCTCATACCTGTCTTATAAAGAATTAGACTTTGGAGGCTATACCCATGAAAACAAATGGTATATCGGGCTGTTTAAACCGGAATCTGTAATCAATCGTTCGGCAAATGATCTGTTTATCAACTCTTTATTCATGGCAATTCTTATTGTAGTCTTTATTATCATTGTCATAGCCATTGGCTCAGCAAGGCTTATTACAAAACCTTTTGCAAAATTATCCGATAAAATTAGTGATTTATCAAAAGGCCGGTTCTCAAAAAGCTTCTCTGATAAAATAATATACAGAAATGATGAAATTGGAAGACTGAGCTATTCATTAAAAACAATGACAGAAACAATTCAAGATATTGCGATTAAAATAAAAGAGAGCAGCAAAAATGTGAGCAGCGGAAGCGATCAGGTGGCTAACGGTTCACAACAAATAGCCCGGGGAGTGAATGAGCAGGCAGCATCCATAGAGGAAATAAGCTCCTCAATGGAGCAAATGGCTGCAACAATAAACCAAAATACCCAAAATGCCCAAATAACAGAAAAAAATGCATTGATAGCAGAAAAAGGAATTCTTGAAGGTCAAAATTCAACAAAGAATACTTTGCAAACCATGCGTAATATTTCAGAAAAGATTATGGTTATTAACGAGATAGCGGAAAAAACCGACTTATTGGCTATCAATGCAGCCATTGAAGCAGCCAGAGCCGGTGAATCCGGAAAAGGATTTGCCGTAGTGGCAACTGAAGTCAGAAAATTAGCGGAAAAATCTCAAAGCGCAGCCAATCAAATTATTGATTTAACCGTTTCAGGAGTAGAAGTAGCTCAAAAATCCGGAGAAATACTCTCACGTATTGTGCCTGATGTTCAAAAAACAGCACGTCTGGTTCAGGAAATCACAACATTCAGCAAAGAGCAAACTGCCAATGCCAACCAAATCAGCGAATCAATTCAACAATTAAATTCAGTAGTGCAACAAAACGCATCTACTGCCGAAGAACTCTCATCCGGAGCAACAGAGTTGGCCGAACAAAGTAATATCCTTGAAAAAGCCATCAAATTTTTCAATTAAAACAGATCCGCAGATTCAATAAAACTAAAGCAAGCGACATAAAAAAGCAATGCCGCTTGCTTTAGTTTTGAAAGGCTATCTCAAAAAACACCCGACATTAAGAAAAACTATTATCTGTGCTTAACACAATATTCACTTTAGTATAAAAACGATACAACCGGCCTTTATAATTGGCAGAACTCTGTTTTACGATTATCTTTGTAAAAACTATACTTATGAATACCGCAAAATACAATTTCGATAAAAAAATAATATTCAGACAGTTTTGAACTACTGCCTCTCATTTTTTTATGTTTAACTTATCCGTGTAAAAGTAAAGCAGTAAATTTATGAAATTTTTGGTTCACTTTATAAAATACCGGCGCATTTAAGCTTTGCAAACACCGCTCGCACGTGTTTGCAAATCTGCCGGACGTTTATTTAAAAAAGCGTTCAGAAAATAATTAAGCACCACAGTAATTTATAAACCCAAATCCGGCAGATTTCGTTGAAAAAAACAAAAAGCTGAGCGCATGCCTTTGATTACCCGCATATACCGGCGTGTAGGCCGAGGGTAACTAAGCCCGGCTTATTCACACATCCTAAATTCTACTTTTTCACCTTCAAGTTTTCCCGTTAATATTTTTTTCTTTTTGCGGAAACGAAAAACAGGTTTGATGTGGT
>CAYYQW010000129.1:0-6909 GCA_964472505.1 uncultured Bacteroidaceae bacterium
AATTACTAAGCTGTTTTAATATCCGATTATATATTCGGAACAGATTAAAAGCCAATTACACCGTTTTTCAAACTTAAGAAATGGTATTACCAACAGTTCCCCTTAAATAAATTGGGTATTTTTTGAACAAACAAAAACACAGAAATCAACATACTACCCTATTAAGAAAAAAAAATTAAAAAATACTTGCATTCTATTTTTAGAGATCATATCTTTGACCAAACGTTCAGTCATAAAATATTTTTTAAAAAATGGCACCTCGTACAGAAGAACAATTTGAAAATATACGTTTGGAAAAACGCAGCTTAATATTACAAGCTGCATTGAAGCTGTTTGCCGAATATGGCTATCACAATTGTCCCGTCGCAAAAATTGCCAAAGAAGCAGGCATCTCTAAAGGATTGATATACAACTACTTCTCAGGAAAACAAGACCTCCTGAATGCCTTAACGGAAGATGCGACACGCAAAATTATGAAATCTTTTGACCCTAACCGAGACGGAATACTAACACAAGAAGAATTCTTTTATTTTTTGGATAAGCTTACCGAAAACATCTTGAAGAATCTTGACTACTGGCAATTTTATGTATCGGTTTTAAGCCAAAGTCATGTGGCGGAATTAATTGAACAAGATACAGAAACCGACCAAAACAAATATGCTCAAATGCTTACGGATTTTTTTAAAAATTCCGGTTGTGCAGACCCCGAAGGCGAGATGCTCATTTTTGCCATGATGCTCAAAGGCACGCTGATGACTTTTTTATTATCGCCTAAAGCATTTCCCTTGGAATATGCCATGAATAAAATAAAACAAATGTATAATAATAAACTATCCGAAAATAATAATTAAAGCCATGAAACGAATCATTACAATTCTCACATTAAGCATAACATTAGCCGGCATGTCAAATGCTCAGAATGCAAGTGAAATAGTAAAAAAAGCAGAAGACAAAATGCTGGGCGAATCCAATTACTCCGAAATGACCATGACCATAGTCAGGCCGCGCTGGGAACGTGAAGTCTCATTCAAAAGCCTTTCCAAAGGAAAAGAATATTCCATGACCTTGGTTACGGCTCCGGCCAAAGAACAAGGGCAGACTTTTATGAAGCGCCAAAACGACCTTTGGAGTTGGAATCCGAGTATCAGCCGCTTGGTAAAAATGCCGCCCTCCATGATGTCGCAGGGCTGGATGGGCTCTGATTTTTCGAATGATGACGTACTGCAGGAAACATCTTTCAGTAAAGATTTTAATCACAAGATTTTAGGCTCCGAAAAGATCG
Organism: uncultured Bacteroidaceae bacterium; assembly: GCA_964472505.1. Classification (GTDB taxonomy): domain Bacteria; phylum Bacteroidota; class Bacteroidia; order Bacteroidales; family JAADGE01; genus JAYEIA01. Next base: position 1,283 of record CAYYQW010000129.1, read on the forward strand.
ACGGACATGACTGCCACAAAATAGAGCTTACACCCAAACAAAGCAAAACCGTAATTTGGGGAAAAATTATTGTGTGGATAAGCAAACATGATTTTCTGATGCTGAAAACCCGCTATTTTGATGATGAAAATTTTCCGGTAAAAACAGAAATCGCTTCCGATGTTGAAATAATGGACGGTCGAGAAATACCAACAAAATTTACCCTGATACCCGAAGAAGAGCCGGATCACAAAACCATTGTTAAAATGAATAAAATTAAATTTGATGTTAACGTAAGCAGCTCATTTTTTTCGCAACAGAATATGAAAAAAGGCAGTGCGCTTAAGTTTCCGCAGTAAACTTTATAAAAGCGGCCATTCTGTTCTGTGATAATTAAAAATACATAAATGCAGCTCACAATAAATTTGAAAAACGAATATGAATCGCAGCTATTTGGCCAAAAGGCGGGATAAAACAGCAATAAACAAGAAATAACAGACAATAGAAAACCAAAGAAATACGGAACAATGAAAAAATACTTAATCATAGCTTGGCGAAACCTGAGAAGGAACAAAAGCCGAACAATAATCACAATTTCCGCCGTGGCATTTGCTACTTTCTTTGCGATTGTCATGCGCTCATTTCAGCTTGGCTCCTATGACAATATGATTAATAATTTCGTGGAAATGTACTCAGGTTTTATAACGGTTGAACATCCGCGCTACGGCGATGAACCAAGCTTGGAAAACAGTCTGATACAATCTGACGAAACGGAGAATAAAATACTAAACACACCCAATGTAGAGGATATACAAGCCAAAATATCCTACTTTTCCTTAGCTTCTTATCAAAAACAAACCAAAGGCACTATGATAAGCGGTATAAATCCGGAAAAGCAGGATAAATCAGCCAAACTTTCCGAAAAAATTGTAAAATATCGGATTACGGAAAATAATTTGTCGGATTTGCAAAAACTGCTCACTGAAGAAAGCCGAAAAGCGGCCGAGAAAAATCTAAACAACTCATACGCAAGAGCAGACCTCTTGCTAAAAGCTTTAAAAACAGAGCCGGAAAACAAGGAATTGGCAGAAAAAATCAAAACAATAACAGCCTACCCCGGGCAATATATAAAGCCGGGAGACAAAGGCGTGATTCTGGGCGACCGCTTAGCACGTTATCTTAAAATAAACACCGGCGACACACTCGTACTTATCGGCACGGGCTACCGGGCAAGCACTGCCGCCGGAAAATTCCCCGTACGCGGCATCATAAAAATCCCAAACCCGAAATTAGACGGACGAATGATTTACGCTTCTCTGCGCACTGTCCAAAATTACCTGTCGGCCTATTATACGGATCCGGAAAGCGGCGAAAAAAAATATCTGCTGAGCAGCTACGCGTTGGTATTAAATGATAAATCGGAAGAGGCAATTATTGAAACAAAAAAACAGGTAGCCGAGAAATTAAATAAAGAAGCATTTGCCGTTAAAACCTGGAAAGAAAGCAATAAAGAGTTGGCACAACAAATAGAATCCGATGACAAAAGCGGACAAATGATAATGGGCGTACTTTATTTAGTCATTGCTTTCGGAGTATTCGGCACCGTACTGATGATGACCGCCGAACGCAAACGCGAAATGGGCGTTATGATTGCCATTGGAATGAAAAAAATCAAACTCACACTAATGATTGCTTTCGAGTTACTTTTTCTCGGGCTCATCGGTGTGCTGTCGGGAATTTTGCTGAGCAGTCCGCTTATAGTCATCGGACATCTTTATCCCATACGCTTTAGCGGCGACATGGCAGACATAATGATTCAAATGGGCTTTGAACCCATAATGCCGATGGCTTGGTTTGATTTTTATGTTTTCAACCAGATTTATGTAGTCATGATTATTGTAGTTTTGGTAAGCTTTTATCCTATGGCTGCCATACGAAAACTGAAAGTTTCCGATGCTCTGAGAGCATAAGCACTCAAAAAACAGAAAGATTAAAAAAATAAAAAACACTATCAATTATGATTTGGTCAATCGCTTGGAAAAATGTACTGAGAAACAAACTCAGAAGTTCAGTAGTAATGGCGGCCGTTACCATTGGCATACTGGCCGGCGCCTTTACCGTTGCCGTAATTACGGGAATGGCCGAAGACCGGACGAATGCACTGATAGCCAACGAATCATCGCACATTCAGATACACCATTCAAAATTCACGGCTAATCATGAACCGGAATATCGCATTAAAAAAACGGAAAAAATTGAGAAAGCCCTCAAGACGCAGGAAAGTTTCAAAAACCTAACGAAACGTACGGTGATTAATGCCATGGCGTCTTCAAGTTCAGGCAGCAATGCGGCCGTTTTTATCAACGGAATTAATCCCGAACAGGAAAAACAAGTTACCGATATCCATAAACACCTAAACGATACGGCAGGAAGCTATTTTGATGTGAGTTTTTCCAATCCGGCAGTTATTGGTGAAGCACTTGCCGAAAACTTAAAAATGAACCGTTTTCGTTTCAGTGAGGGCTCCTATCAGTTTCTGAAGCAAAAAGAAATCCCAGATGACATAATATCCAAGCTTAAAAGTCTTGAAGATGTAAATTTCAGAAGGTATTACAACTTTAAAGACAGCATAAAAAGCCTTATAGGTGAAGAAGCTTTTGAGCAAAATGAATATTTCATAAAAGAATCGGCCGAGTATTTCAGACAAAACGGCAAAGTCATCTTTACATTTATGGATAAAGAAGGCCATCAAACCGGCGCTGTTTTCAGAATCTGCGGAATATATAAAACCGACAATACCGGCTTTGATGCCATGAATGTTTTTGTGAGAAACAAAGACTTGGAACGTCTCAGCGGATACACCCTCAACCAACCGCACGAAATTGCCGTGCTTCTCGACGATAAATCAAAAAGCAAAGCACTGACTGAAGACTTACAAAAGCAATTTCCCGAGCTTTCCGTTCGCAGTTGGCAGAAAATAAATCCGGAAGTAGGCTTCCTTTCCGAATATTTGGATTTTTACAACTACTTTATTGTAGGCCTAATATTGGCAGCCCTTGCTTTCGGAATTATTAACACCATGCTTATGGCCATTATGGAGCGTACAAAAGAGCTCGGAATGTTGGCGGCCGTTGGCATGAACAAAAAACGCCGGTTTTTTATGATAATGTTGGAAACCATTTTTCTGACTTTGGTGGGAGCTGTAATCGGTATTGGACTAAATGCACTTATTCTCACCCAATTGAGTGAAACCGGAATAGATTTTTCCAAACAAATGGCCGAAGGCATGGAATCTTTGGGCTACAGTGCCGTGATGTATCCTAAGATTTATCCGGCTCAATATATCGGAATCATTATTTTGGTAATTCTTACGGCCATTTTATCATCCATATACCCGGCCGTAAAAGCGTTACGATTAAACCCGGCCGATGCCATTCGCAGCGATGCATAATCGAAGAATTAGGCTGATTTTTTCGATTCAAATCGAAGAATTAGACTTAAATTTTCGATTTTGATATATTTCCCATATATTTGGAATAAAAAAATGATACAAAGAACCATTACAAAAGACATATTAAGCAAATTTGGCAAAGGTAAAGCTATTCTTATCTTTGGGCCGCGCCAAGTGGGCAAAACAACACTATTGTCTGTTTTATCAAAAGGGATTGAGTCGGAAATTCTCTTACTGAACGGAGACAATACCGATGTTCAAAACCTCTTTGAAAATGTCAATACAACAAAACTCAAAGCCATAATCGGTAAATACAAATATCTGTTTATTGATGAAGGGCAAAGAATTAAAAACATAGGTCTATCTGTCAAAATTGTAACCGATAATTTTAAAGATGTTCAAGTGGTGGCTACCGGCTCTTCTTCATTTGAGTTGGCCAACCAAATAAATGAGCCGCTTACGGGCAGAAAATACGAATATTATCTGTATCCCCTATCTTATGGCGAATTGGTGTCGCACAGCAATTTTTTAAATGAGCACAGAGAATTAGAAAACCGTATAATTTTTGGCAACTATCCGGAAATAGTTACCGAAGATACGGAGCGAATAAACTTATTAAAATCGCTCACAACCAGCTATTTATATAAAGATTTATTAAATTATGAAGGCATACAAAAGTCCTCCGTTTTAATGAAGCTTTTACAGGCACTTGCGCTCCAAATCGGAAGTGAAGTATCTTACAACGAATTAGCACAAATCGTGGGTATTGATAAAGAAACAGTTGAAAAATACATACGCTTGCTGGAACAAAGTTTCGTAATATTCAAACTGCCGGCTCTCAGCAGAAATTTACGTAACGAATTAAAGAAAAGCAAAAAAATATATTTCTACGATACCGGCATCCGAAACGCAGTTCTCGGAAACTTCAACAACTTAGAATTAAGAACAGATAAAGCTGCGCTTTGGGAAAATTTCATTATTGCCGAAAGAATGAAATATTTAAGCTACCGTCAATTCTACGGCCAACGTTATTTTTGGCGCACCCACAATCAGGCTGAAATTGATTATATTGAAGAAATTGACGGCCAATTCAAAGCTTTTGAAATCAAATACAATCCAAAGAAAAAAGTCAAGCTTCCGGAATCGTTCAAGAAGGCCTACCCCGGCAGTTCATTTTATGTGATTAATAAGGACAATTATTATGAATTTCTAATATAGAATTAAAATGGATAGAAAAAAGCAAACTAAAGTTTATGATTTAGAAGATCGCCTAATTGATTTTGCAATAAGAATAAGCGAACTTGCCGATATATTGCCCAAAGGCGGATTGGGGAAATACATCACAAATCAGATGATAAGAAGCGGGGCATCTCCTGCTTTAAACTATGGTGAAGCACAAAGTGCCGAATCAGTTAAAGACTTTGTACATAAACTAAAAATCGTATTAAAAGAATTACGCGAAACATATATTTGCCTGAAGATTATTCAACGTAAACCTTTGATCAAACCGATCACAAGATTAGACTCAATAATCAAAGAAAACAATGAATTAATTTCGATTTTCGTAAGGAGTATTGAAACAGCAAAGAAAAATGAGCAAATAAAAAGAGTAAATAAAAACAGAATGAATGATGAATAATAAAATTACGAAGTAAATACCGATAAATCATTCAGCATTCGATATTTATAGAATAACGAACACTGAATTATGAATATCAAATATCGAACAAAATGAAAAACATAATGCTTCAACATTCAGCATTCAGCATTCGATATTTATAGAATGACGAACACTGAATTATGAATATTAAATATCGAACAAAATGAAAAATATAATGCTTCAACATTCGACATTCAGCATTCGATATTTATAGAATGACGAACACTGAATTATGAATATCAAATATCGAACAAAATGAAAAACATAATGCTTCAACATTCAGCATTCGATATTCAGCATTCGATATTTATAGAATGACGAACACTGAATTATGAATATTAAATATCGAACAAAATGAAAAATATAATGCTTCAACATTCGACATTCAGCATTCGATATTTATAGAATGACGAACACTGAATTATGAATATCAAATATCGAACAAAATGAAAAACATAATGCTTCAACATTCAGCATTCGATATTCAGCATTCGATATTTATAGAATGACGAACACTGAATTATGAATATCAAATAT
>CAYYQW010000130.1:0-6815 GCA_964472505.1 uncultured Bacteroidaceae bacterium
TCTGCGAGTAATCCGGCATTTGTACGTAAGGATCAGGCGAGAGCATACGCCCGAGAATGGGATCGTAGAGGCGGCCGTTCATATTTATAATGCCGAATTGGGGTAACATTTCGTGGCCGGTGTAGCCGCGGTCGTTTGTTAGAGACAGGGCATGCCCTGTCTGTACGGCCGGGTATTCATAGGTATCCGGATCGCGTTCGCGGCCCCAAGCATCAAAGGATTGACGGTGTATTACATTGCCGTTTTCATCGGTAACGTGGGTTATTGAGCCGAGGTAATCGGTGTAGGTGTAAAGCATTTCACCCATTCCATTTTCGGTACGGTATATGGCGCCGCCGGGCAGAAAATAGTATTCGTAAGTAGTGCCGGTCTGCAGGTCTTCGCGTATTTCATAAGAGCCGAAGAAATATTTTTCAAGAATAGGGGTCTCATTTTCTTTCAGTACGGTTTTTTTACGGGCACGGTCTAATCCGTAAGTAATATTTAATTCATAATTACCTTCCGCAATTTGCTCAACCTTGTTGAAGGCGGTATATGATATGTTCTGGTTTTCAAACGGAATGTCATTCTCTGTGCCGACAATTTGTGTTACGGCATGAATTTTTTCGTCATCATAATTGTATGTGCCGGCATCGTATTTAAACTCAATATTGCCGCTGTTGTCGGGTGTATAATCTATGTCGGCTGTACTGCTGTTGTATGTAATACCGGTGAGCCGGTTTAGGTCGTCATAGCTGAATATTTCGGTATTGCCGGCATGGGTGCGGTCTTGCAGATTGCCGCTTGCGGCTTCAAAATTGTATGTGCTGCTTTCTACTCCGGGGCTTGTAACGCTCATGGGGAAATGCAGATTGTCGTATTCTTTTGTGGTGGTAATGCCGTTGCCTTTAGTATATTGTGTGATTTGGTCGAGGGCATTCATGGCATCGGCTTGCCATATCGTGTGGCTGTTGTCGGTGCGGGTGATTTTCTCCAAATAGCCGTTGGGTTTGTAATGCTTGGTGTAGCCAAAACCGGAGGGGTAGCTTGTGTTTTTCACACGGCCGTATTCATCGTAAGTGTATGAGTAGATGTAGTTTTGCTCTTCAAATGATTCTGTTACACTTTGCAATCGGCTTAAATCATCATACGCGTATGTTTTTGTGTTGTCGTTAAGGCCTGTTTCGCTTGCAATCATGCCTTTGCCGTTTGGGGCGGTGTCATAAAGGTATGTTTCGCTTTGTCCGTCGGATGTTTTGGTTTCTAATCGGCCGGCCATGTCGTAAGTCATATCATAAACGTTTCCGCGTGCATCGGTTTGTTTTGTTATGTTAGAGAACGCATCGTACAGATAGCTTATTGTGCCGGCATCGGGATCGGTGATGGATGTTCGCCGGCCGTATTCGTCATAAGTAAGGCTTACTTCCGTGCCGGCCGGTCCCGGCGGTATAATGCTTACGGGTTGCCCGGCTGAATTATAAGTATAGTTTAGTTTATGGTGCCGCCGTTATCTTCAATGCTTTGTGCTTCGCCAAAATTATTCAGAATGCTGATTTTAAAACTGCCGTCCGGATAAATGATTTTATTTTTTCTCGGATTATCATCAACGGCGTAATAATACTGTAGGCTGCCGGCATCGCTTACAGTTGCTGTCGGCCTTCCGTAATTATCATAATAATAGAGGGTTGAGTTTCCGGTTTGGCCTTCAAAGTGGGCTTCCGTGCTTTCTCTTACTTGTCCTTTGGCGTTATACTCGGTTTCTGAAATCACGGTTTGGTTATCAAAAAAACTGAGGCTTTCGGTACGGATTTTTCGCCCGAGCCGGTCGAAATATGTCGTAACGGGGCTTTGTCCGTCAGCACCGGAGATGCTTACGGTATGGGCATTAGCTATGTCCCTTTCTTTATACCAATCAATGTTTTGATAGGCGGAAGTGCCGTCCGGGAAGCGGGTTTGGCTGAGGCGACCAAAATCGTCGTAGCGGTAGGTGGTGGTATGCCCGTTAATGTCGGTTTCGGAAAGGGTATTGCCGGTTTCGCTGTCGTAAGTCGCAAAAGAGGTGAACCCGAGTACATCGGTTTGGCTTGTTACAAAACGGAATTTGTTGTCATACGTTTGGCTTGTGTTGCGCGTTTCTTCGCCGGGTGCCGTGGTTTGGCTGCCGGTGGGCAGGCCGCAGTCATTATAAAAATACTCGGTCGTTATGGTATTGGCTAAATTGGGATCGCTGACGGCCTTTTTAAGTTGTCCGTTTGGGTAATAAATAAATTGGCTTTGGCGGGTATAAGTCGGCATATCCGGCCGTTGCATGCTTATGGTTTTTGTTTCGGGCTTGTTGGGGCACCATGAGCCGTGTGTGCCATAAGTGAAATTTACGGTGTGGGTGCCTTCCCCGTTATAATCAGTTATTGTTTGGGTGGCGTTTCCGTAATTATCATATACATAGGATTTGTTTATTTGAATATCCGACAATAAATCTTGCTCATAATGCTCATCCGGATACCAAAAAAGGGTTTTATTATTATTAAGCCGTCGACCTTTTATGGTATTATTCTGTACTGACAAAAGTGTACCGTTAATCGTTCGTTTTTGAATTGAAACCGGGATTGGAGCCAAAGCCGGATAATCAAGCCAGGAAGGGAAAAAGCTAAAATTACTAATTGTTCTGAATTGGCTGTTTGATTTCTCAATTCTGTCGAAGCCCAGAAAGCCTAAGCCTTTTTTATGAACAATAGCATTAGTATATTTGTAGTTAAGGGTTTCCGTGCCACCTACTCCGTTGGGAGTGGATGTACTATTGACCACATATAAGGGTGCTCGGATTACACCCATAGGATAAAAGTAATTTGTGTTCTGCCCGGAAGGGTCATAGATATTTTCATCCGTAGTGGTCAGCGGGGCATATTCTATATGAATAGTGCTGTTTAAGCCGTTGGTTATGGATTTGACTTTTCCGATAGTTTCCTCAGGATTAACAAACAGAGTTTTAAGTTTCAAAAAGGGGCGATTAGGTTGCAACAAAAAATCTGTTTTTCCGTCTCCGTTAAAATCTGCCGATGATGAAACATGTGCCCGGTAAATTGGATCATCCGAAGAATAACCGCTGATTGAATAACTACTCGCCAAATTCAAATATTCTGACGTAACAACAAATTGAATAGTAGCATAAGGATTCAGTTTATAGATTTTGATAGTAATAATATCATCTTCATGTCCACCGGCGTCGCCGTAATCATGTATATATTCAATCAATTCGCTCCTTCCATCGCCATTATAATCTCCTGCAAGATAGTAGCAAAAATTATCATTGACATCTCTGTAATACTGGTTTGCAAAAGGAAAACTACCCATACCGTCTGAAAACCCTACTCTAATTCTATCTTCAGAATAAGAAATTAAATCTGATTTACCGTCACCGTTAACATCTGTTGTTAAATAATCATCATTCTCTTTCTGATAAAAGCCTAAGGTTGTTTTTATACCTGTAAACTCCTTTTTGTGTGCATCAAATTCGAATAACTCAAAGCCGTTTACGCCTCCGTAGAACAAAATTTGATCTTTTCCGCTGCCCAGAAAGTCTGCAATCATAATTTTATCTCCTAATGCATCTGTCAAGCTGTAATATACGTCATCTCCATAACAATGAGCATAATAACTCGTTACGTTTGTATATACTCTCTCCATAATAATATCTCCTTTAGAATCTCCGTTAAAATCGGCTGTATATAGCCGTACTTTAACGGAAGTATTCAGTAAGTCACAATCCTCTATAACAAGCTGGTCTGATATTATAAACCCATACTTAATTTTGTAATCGTCATTGTCTTTGTATGAAAAAGAAATATCATGTTTACCGTTTCCGTTAAAATCGCCAACTGTTAATGAATAATCTTCATAACTTAAGTCTTCATAAACAAAAAGCTCATCGAACCCATTGTTTTCAGTAGCTCTGAAATATTTGAATTCAGTAGCCATTTTTTCTTCAACTCCGGCATATTGGACAATGAACAAATCAGTTCTTCCGTCTCCGTCATAATCGCCCGGAAAAATATCACGATTACCACCGTCAGCATAAATATTATTATGCGTATCCTCTTCAAAATATATTGATGTTTCATCTCCCCACTCAATTTTTGTAGAGTTCAATTGTTTGTCCTTATCTTCATAGTACAAAATTTCAGTTAATCGGGAAAAATCATTAAAATCGTATTTAAAACTGTATTTCCGAATTAAGCGGTTTTCGTGTTTAATTTTTATGTCGGAAAGCAATACGGTGCTGTTTACCCGCGAACCGGCAATGTAGGCGGTGGATTTATCGGTTTTCTCGGTATAATACAATTCAATGCTGTTGTAGGGTGTTATATCGGCATTGCCGGTGTATTCTATTTTTACGGGGTAGAACTCACTGTTGCTTTCTTCATACTCAATAGTATAAAAATTGCCAAAGGGGTCTTGGGCTTTGTTGAGCAGCCAAACTAAGACATCGCTTTTGCCCTGCGCCTCAATACGCGAATCGCCGGTATAGCCGTAATACAAACGCATGCCGCTTTTGGTGAGCACTTCAAACATGGCCGGGCCTCTGCCGGCCGTGCCGTGTGATGTGATTTTGGAAAAACTTTCAATTTCCGTATGATAGACGGTTCCGTCGGCACCATACTCTCCGCTTGTGTTTACCAAACGCTGTCCGTCGAGGGCAAAGCGGTCGTTGCCGTCAAAATCTACGCCGTCAACTAAGCCGTCATGAAACAGCGTGGCGGGCACGCGGCTTATGGCCGAGAAACCGCTTATGGTCCAACCGCGCCCCAACATGCCGTCGCCGGATTGGCTGTTGTAGCTGATGGCCAATTGCGGCATCATGCCGGCCGTGCCGGGCGGCAGGGCTATGGGTATGCTGTATGTGGCCGCTCCGGTATTGCTCACGTTTACACTGCCGGGCAGGCTGCCCGCGGGCAAGTCATTGCTCCAAGCGGTGGGCGGCTCGTTGTAATCGGTGGCCACCACAAGAGTGGGATCTATCTCTCCTACAAAACTTTTGCCGGTTTCGGGCGTATATTCAAAGCCGGGCTTTAGTTTGATGTAATCGCGTGCCGTGTATTGCCGGTCTTCTCCGGATAAATTATTGTCTAATACGAAATGCTTTCCTTTCAGCGGCTGAGTAAAACCCGATACGGAAAATGAAAGGATAAGCAGGATAGTATATAATGGTTTCATTGAGTAATCATTTTACGGTTAAACGTGATGTTTTATTTTAATCACAGACTTTTATAGTAAATTCCCCTTTGTCATTTGTTGCTACGAAATAGTAGGTCCCTGATATTTTTTTCTCGCTGTATTTTTCAATATACATGTAATCAACAGTATCTATTTTAATATTACCATGTACTATTATTTCTTGCGTAGTGATTATTGTATCATTATTTAATATCCATGAAAACATGGATGAATCTCCGGTATCTTGTATCGGGCATTCATTTTTAAAGACAACTTTTTCGTTGCTGCAATATTTCACCCTGCCATTATCAGGATTCTCCACATTTTCCCAGGTTTTGTCTACAATTACATCGTAGAGTGGCTTATCGGTTTGGAAAATTACTTTTTTACATTGCGAAAAAAAGATAAAAGCGAACAGTACAAATAATAGAGTTATGACGGATTTTCTTTTACTTTTCATAATATCTGATTTTATTGAATTTTAAACTATAGCATAAATAAGCTGAAATCATTACCTATTTAACCAAACTCAGTGTTTTGGTTTCCGTAAAATCATATCCTTCTCCTGCCTCTGTATATTGTGTATACTCATATTTTAAATTAATTTCTTTCTTTGAATAATCTTCGATTTGCCAAATTGTCGCGGTGTCAATATATGTACCTGAATTGTATATAAAATTTGCCCATTCCAAGTACAATACATCATCTTCAATTCTCCATTGTTTATCGGAATAGACTGTATCTTCACACATATAATGGTAATAGACAGTATCGTTTTTGTTGAATTTATAGAAAGACTTCTCTCTACATTCTTCATTCATATGCAATTGATACAAATCAGTAAAATCGCCATAACCTAAAATAGAAGGAGTTATTGTCCATTCCGTAATCTTCCATTTTCCTTCTGAGATAACCTCTTGTACGTCTTTCTTAAAGATATTTTTTTCGCAAGCTGTGAACATGACAGCAAAAATAATAATAAGTACAGCTGCAACGAATACTTTAGTTTTTGATTCCATGATATTAATTTTGTTCGCTTTTACTTTTTAATTACTTTGAATTCTGTTTTTTTGTTACCCGAACTGATTCTGAGCATATAAACTGCCGGGGTATAAGCTCGTAAATCTAAATGCGTTAAACTACCGGATGTATTTTTGTCAATTAATAAGCGTCCGTTCATATCATACAATTTTAGTTGAGCTTGCAGAGCATTGGCATTGGCTTCTATTTGAATGACCAGTTTGCCTTCGGTCGGGTTGGGATAAATCGTAATGTTGCCTATTTGCGCAATATTGTCTTCCTGATTTGTTTCCTCAAGGTTCTCACCTGCCTTATTCAATACAATCGTTTGGCGTTTGGTTCGATTACCTGCATCATCATACTCGTAAGTTGATTGTTTTTGCGCCAGACCATAAACCGGATTGATAACCAGTGAGATAATAAGTATAATCAATAGTTTTGTTTTCATTTTGTCGTTATCGTTTATTTTGTGCCATTGTAAATTAATCTGACTAATTGTTTTCAATTTCAGATAACCGCTGTTCCAATTTTTCAATACGCTTGTTTTGTTCAATGTTGAACTAAATCCCGCAAAGCGGGATAGCTTCTTTTACAAAAATATTAAT
>CAYYQW010000131.1:0-6794 GCA_964472505.1 uncultured Bacteroidaceae bacterium
CTGTACCGGTTGCAAATTTTGAAAATCTGCATCCCAAAAATAAAAACCGGGAACAAATTGACAGGCAGTTTTTTGTGCCTTTGTGGCAAAAAGTTGAATGAACCTGACCTGCCGGCGTCTTTTGACCCGGCAGCGTCTGTTTCTTGCGAGTCGAAATAAAGACGCTTCCGGATCCTTCGGATGCCGGAAGGTCTCTCAAATATAGACGCTTCCGGATCTTGCGGATGCCGGAAGGTCTTTCGCATAATTGTTGATTCCTGTTTTTTTGATTTTTTGCAAATTATTGAAAATCAAATATAAATTTTTAAAACCTGCATCCCAAAAATAAAAACCGGGAACAAATTGACAGGCAGTTTTTTGTGCCTTTGTGGCAAAAAGTTGAATGAACCTGACCTGCCGGCGTCTTTTGACCCGGCAGCGTCTGTTTCTTGCAGTCAGAAATAAAGACGCTTCCGGATCCTTCGGATGCCGGAAGGTCTTTCGCATAATTGTTGATTCCTGTTTTTTTGATTTTTTGCAAATTATTGAAAATCAAATATAAATTTTTAAAACCTGCATCCCAAAAATAAAAACCGGGAACAAATTGACAGGCAGTTTTTTGTGCCTTTGTGGCAAAAAGTTGAATGAACCTGACCTGCCGGCGTCTTTTGACCCGGCAGCGTCTGTTTCTTGCAGTCAGAAATAAAGACGCTTCCGGATCCTTCGGATGCCGGAAGGTCTTTCGGATAAATTGTCGATTCCTGTTTCCTGTACCGGTTGCAAATTTTGAAAATCTGCATCCCAAAAATAAAAACCGGGAACAAATTGACAGGCAGTTTTTTGTGCCTTTGTGGCAAAAAGTTGAATGAACCTGACCTGCCGGCGTCTTTTGACCCGGCAGCGTCTGTTTCTTGCGAGTCGAAATAAAGACGCTTCCGGATCCTTCGGATGCCGGAAGGTCTTTCGCATAATTGTCGATTCCTGTTTCCTGTACCGGTTGCAAATTTTGAAAATCTGCATCCCAAAAATAAAAACCGGGAACAAATTGACAGGCAGTTTTTTGTGCCTTTGTGGCAAAAAGTTGAATGAACCTGACCTGCCGGCGTCTTTTGACCCGGCAGCGTCTGTTTCTTTCGATTCGAAAAAAAGACGCTTCCGGATCCTTCGGATGCCGGAAGGTCTCTCAAATATAGACGCTTCCGGATCTTGCGGATGCCGGAAGGTCTTTCGCATAATTGTCGATTCCTGTTTTCTGTACCGGTTGCAAATTTTGAAAATCTGCATCCCAAAAATAAAAACCGGGAACAAATTGACAGGCAGTTTTTTGTGCCTTTGTGGCAAAAAGTTGAATGAACCTGACCTGCCGGCGTCTTTTGACCCGGCAGCGTCTGTTTCTTTCGATTCGAAAAAAAGACGCTTCCGGATCTTGCGGATGCTTGAAGGTCTCTCAAAAAAAAGACGCTTCCGGATCCTGCGGATGCCGGAAGGTCTCCCAAAAACAAAAACGGCAACCGAAAAGCTGCCGTTTTATCATCCCTGTACACTTGATTTTTGAAAGGAGCAATCGTATTATTCACATTTTGAGTGTCCGCATTTGGTGCAAATCAAACAACCTTCCTGATAAACCAGCTCATCCGATCCGCATTCGATACATATCGCACCTTTTTTGGCTTTGGTACCGTCTTGAATGTAGCGTTTTAGAGTTCGGGTTACGCCTTTTTTCCAGGTATTGATGGAATCATTATTTATTTGCAGCGATGATATTAAATGAACCGCATGTTCCAAAGGCATTCCGTGGCGCAATACACCGGATATCAGTTTGGCATAATTCCAGTATTCGGGATTAAACTTGTAGGATAATCCTTCAATGGTAATATTGAAATCATATTTATTTTTATACCTGAAATCGTAGCGTTTGGAGCCGTCTTTAAAGCGCTGTTTAATGATAGCGCCTTTTTTTACAAATTTGGGAATGGGTAAAGCATCTACTTCGGCACGGCCCGTAAATACTTCATAAGGGCTTCCGTTGCGCAGTCCGATAAAAGCAATCCATTCTTCTTCGTTATTTTTAAAACGTACCACATCGGCTTCTAATTCTTTGGGGCGTTTGGTATGTTCAATTGCTTCGGCTTTTTTATCTTTTTCCGAATTGCTTATAAGCACGCCGTCGCGTGAACCGTCGCGATATACGGTAATGCCTTTACAGCCGTTTTTCCAACCTTCGGTATAAACTTGACCTACAAGTTCTTCGGTAGCATCGGCCGGCAGGTTTACCGTAACGCTGATGGAGTGGTCCACCCATTTTTGCACTTTTCCTTGCAGTTCCACTTTTTTTACCCAATCCACGTCATTGGAAGTGGCTTTATGATAGGGCGATTCGGCAATTAGCTTTTGAACATAGGCCTGATCCAGGGCTGCAGCATTTTCGGTGTTTTCTCCTTGCGTTTGCATCCAAGTTAAAAAGTGGTGATGAAAGACATTGTATTCTTCCCAAGCATCGCCGGTTTCGTCGGTAAAACTCACGTTTACATCACTGTCGTTCGGATTTACTTTGCGGCGGCGTTTGTAGCTTGGCATAAAAACGGGCTCTATTCCCGAAGTAGTTTGAGTAAGAATGCTGGTAGAGCCGGTAGGAGCAACCGTAAGCAATGAGATATTGCGTCGGCCGTTTTGCAGCATGTCTTGGTACAGCGTTTCATCTTGTTTTCGAATGCGATTTACAAAAGGATTATCTTTTTCTTTTTGCGGGCTGAATATTTTAAAAGCGCCCCGTTCTTTAGCCATATTTACGGATGAGCGATAAGCCTCCACGGCTAATGTGCGGTGTACTTTTTCCGAAAAATCATTGGCTTGGTCGGTGCCGTATCTCAATCCGAGAGCTGCCAGCATATCGCCTTCGGCAGTTATGCCTAAGCCGGTTCTGCGGCCTTGCAGGGTTTTGTGTTTAATGTTTTCCCAAAGTTTACGCTCGGTGCGTTTTACCTCTTCGCTTTCCGGGTCATTGTTAATTTTGCTAAGAATGCCGTCAATTTTTTCAATTTCCAAGTCAATCAGGTCGTCCATTAAGCGTTGTGCTTTTGTTACATGGGTTTTGAAAAGTTCAAAGTCGAAAGCTGCTTTATCGGTAAACGGATTTTTTACGTAGCTGTATAGGTTTATGGCTGTTAATCGGCAGCTGTCGTGCGCGCAAAGCGGTATTTCGCCGCAGGGATTAGTCGATACGGTTTTAAAACCGAGATCGGCATAGCTGTCGGCTACGGATTCATTAATGATGGTATCCCAAAACAATATGCCGGGTTCGGCTGATTTCCATGCGTTGTAAACGATTTTACTCCATAATTTACGCGCATCAATTTCTTTGGTAACTTTGGGATTGTCAGAATCTACGGGATATTGTTGTGTAAAAGGCGCATTATTTTCAACGGCTTTCATAAAGTCATCGGTAATTTTAACCGATATGTTGGCGCCTGTAATTTTGCCGGTTTCCAATTTTGCATCTATGAAATCTTCGGCATCCGGGTGTTTCACCGAAATGGAAAGCATCAGAGCGCCTCGGCGGCCGTCTTGTGCAACCTCGCGTGTAGAATTTGAGAAGCGTTCCATAAAAGGAACTACGCCGGTGGATGTCAGCGCACTGTTTTTTACCGGGCTGCCTTTCGGGCGAATGTGCGATAAATCGTGGCCTACGCCGCCGCGTCGTTTCATCAGTTGCACTTGTTCCTGATCGGTTTTCATAATTCCGCCGTAGGAATCGGCCGGTTTGTCTTCGCCTATCACAAAACAGTTGGATAAAGATGCGGTTTGAAAAGGATTCCCGATTCCGGCCATTGGGCTGCCTGCCGGTACTATGTATTTGAATTGGTCCAATAAATCAAAAATTTCTTCTCGGCTCATTGGATTAGCATGTTTTTTTTCCATGCGATGAAATTCTTTGCTCAGGCGTAAGTGCATCTCCTTTGGGTTTCGTTCGTATATGTTTCCGAATGAATCTTTCAGAGCATATTTACTTACCCATACGCGAGCTGCCAGATCATCGCCTTTGAAATATTTTTTGCTGTCGGCAAGCGCTTCGTCGAATGTGAATTTTTGTCCGGTAGGTTTTTCCGTACTTTTTTGTTGTGTTTGGGTTTCGGTTTTCATAACAGTATTGTGTATTTTTTATGCGTATTATATTGTTTAGGATTGCAATTTACGGCAAAATTTTCTTTAATAAAATCTTGTTTTATAAAGCTCAATTCCGGGGATTGTTAATAAAGCGGCTTTTCTTTGAATATCATACCATAGCTGTGTTGAAAAAAAATACAGTAAACTTTACTTGGTTTTTTGTAAAGCTTAGGCGGTAATTTTCAATAATTGAAATTTCAGCTTCCTAATTTATAGGGATTTGTAATCGGAAACAGTTATGCTGATTAGCTTTTGGCTTTTTTTCCGAGTTTGACGAACGGTAATAACAGTTTAAAAATTCCTCGATGTTTTATTTCGGTTTGTTCGGCCAATTTTTCATAATCAATTGGATTTAAAAGTTCTTTACAACTGTCGCCGTGAGCCAAAAGAATTTTTTTAGGATTTAAGTCGGCTACTTTCAGTATGCTTTTTTTCAGGCGATGCGGAAAAACCGTAGGGAAGGGCAGCCGGCATTTTTCTTTTATTTGCAGAAAGAGATCGGCGGCATAGAGCGTTTTAGTTTCCGAATGAAATAAGCTGATATCGTGGTCGGTATGTCCGGGTGTGTGGTAAGCAGTCCAGTCCGGAAAGAAAGGCAGTTTTTCGGCATTTTTGAGAAAATAATCCGGTTTCACGAAGCGCTTGTATTTAAGGCGTCGGTATGGTTTCTTCTTTTTGTGTGCCACAATGTGTGCCATGAAAGTATCCGCCCGATTTTGAAGAAAACCGCCAAAGCCGGCATACCATTCGTCGATTTCCGGATGAGCCGCCAAAGGAATTCCGTATTTTTTTCGCAGTATGGAAGCCGCTCCGGCATGATCGGGGTGCATGTGTGTAACAACGATAAGTTTCAGTTCGGAAAGGGGTTTATTTAAATTTTTTTGAATAAAATTTTCTATGGTTTGAATATCGGCTTTGCTGCCGCCGTCCAACAGCAACAGTTTGTCGGGGTATTCGGCAATGAATAGGTTTTGAATGTAGCCTTCAATTTTATGTATTTTCACGTTTACTTTTTGATTATTTTAAAAATAAGGCTGCCGCCGAAATATTCTGTAGCTTTCCGGCCGGCAGCCTGTTTTAAGTTGAGTTTCTTAATTTTCTTTTTTTATTTGGTATTGGTATAATTCTTTTCCGTCGGAATCATAAAATATAGCTTCAACAGTACGGTTTTCATCGCTGCCGGATACATTTATCAGGGTAAAATTACGTTGATCGTAAATATAAGAATCTTTAATACGCAGTGTATTGTTTTCATCGGGTTTCATTCCGGCCGTACCGGATGTAAGCGGTGAACCGGTTATGTCATAAATGACGGGTTTTCCTTCTTCTTTCAGCAGGCTGATTTCGCTGTGGTGGCGGTCGCCGGTTATGAAAATTACATTTTTAATGTTATGCTCATGAATAAAATCAATAATTTCTTTACGTTCATTATTAAATCCGTAATTGATATAGGTTTCATAAAATCCGGCATCATTTAAAAATTGGCCGCCCATAACTACGAATTTAAAATTGGCTTGACTGAAAACTAAGGCATTCTTTAACCATTCTTTCTGTTTTTCTCCCAAAATGGTTTTATTGTCGTCTTTCAGATAGTTGGCATCGCGATAAAAGCGATTATCCAAAAGGAAAAAATCACAGTCGTTCCAATTAAAATAACTAATGGCACCGGGCATGTTATCGGTTCCGTAGCTTGGGTTTGCCCAGAATTGTTTAAAGACTTCCAAGGTAACATCTTTCATTATGTATGATTTGTTGGAATTGTTTGGGCCGTAGTCATGGTCGTCCCAAATGGCGTAGTGGTGCATTTTGGCCAGCAAGGGTTGCAGCTCTTTGGTTGAGCGTGTGTGGGTGTTTCGGTGCTGAATGCCGCGGCGAGTATTCCAGTCCGGCTCTCGCAGATAGTTATTATCACCAAGCCAGAGCATAAAATCAGGTGATTTTTCGGCAATGCTTTCAAAAATACGATAATCATCACCGTAGCCCTTGCCGGGACGGTCGAAAGCTTTTTCGTTGATATACGTACCGCTTCCTGATGCAAAAGAGAAAGCCGGCGGGTCGCCGCGCCATTTCCATATCGCTAAAGTTTCAAATCGGCATTCGTAATCCAATTTTACCGGTTGGTTGTTAATGTACACTGTATATTCGTACTCGGTACCGGGCGATACACTGTCGGCCAAAAGATGTGCCGTAAAGGCTTTTTCTTTACAGGTTTTTACGGTATTGGTCCAAAAACTGTTTTCGGAATTGTCTTTGGCCGTGTACTTGATTTTTACTTCTGCCGTTTCGGTGGTCTGTGCCCAAAGCATAACTTCCAACATTTCGGAATAACCGACCATGGGGCCGGATTGTAAGCGGGCTTTTTGCGCATTAATTTGACTGAAACTCAGAGCGAGTAGCAGTGTCAAGAGTTTTAATTTCATCATGGTAAAACGTTATTTGTTAAATGGATTTATGATTTTTAGTTGATTGTCAATAATTTGCACATCGTGCAAATCTTCCGAATAGAGCAGCTTGCAGTTATTTAGAAGAGCAGACGCAATAATCAGGCTGTCGAAATAACGGTATCGGTATTGCTGAGGAAGTTCTAAAGCTTTTATTATCGTTCATTTACGGAGTCTCTGTCAAATTTATAATCGCTCGGTAATGAGTAC
>CAYYQW010000132.1:0-6756 GCA_964472505.1 uncultured Bacteroidaceae bacterium
TTTCGGTAAAAGCCAAATCTTTGGCATTTCTGCCCGAAAAATGGGCTTGCCAATCACCAATCGCATCTTGGGAAAAGCTGATGGCGGAGGATAAGAGCAAAAACAATATACTCAGTCGAATTTTTTTCACGAGAATAAAATATTTAAATTAAACTGTTTCACCGAATTTATCACAATAATTCCAAATGTGGCGATATTTTGAAAGATTTATCTAAGCAAAATGCTTCAAAAGCTGTCGAATAGAAGCTTGTTTTAAGCTATTAATCATTATTGCTGTCTGCATATTTGATTATTAATTCATCTTCAAAACCAAAAATAGTTAATGCTTGTTTTATTCTGTCAAATTTTGCATTACTTCCAAGATTACTTTCAATAAAATATGTTTCTGAAATTTCCGTAGATTGTCTTAATTCATCTGGATTTTTAGTTATCCCAATGCGTGTACCAATTTCTGATGTGAAAAATATTTCAGGATTTACATCAAATAGTTGGCTGAAAATTTCAACATATAATTTGGAAATTTGGTTTGTTTCGATTTTTTGGTTAAAGAAAATGGCATATTCAAGTTTTTTGTTTTTAGGTGATTCGGCATTAAATATGTTTTCTTCTTCCGATACGTTTTCTTCATCAATCACTATGTCAGGCTGTTCCCATATTCGTAAAAACCGCTCTGCAATTAAGTTAAATCGGGTTTCAATTTCTTTTCTATCCCATTTTTCAATTCCGGCTAAATATTTATTAAGCCAAAGCTTGCTGTCTTTGTATCCTGCATTGGGTAAATCACGTTTTTCCTTAAAGGTTTTATTTCCTAATTTCCCGTTATGACCTGAAAGTGTAAGGTTGCTAATTGTATTTAAGTAATTCTCTTTGATGAAATTATACTCTTCGTTGCCTAATTCAATTTTCCATTTAGCATTGGGATTTTGCGGAAAAATATGTTCAATTGTTATATCCGGGTTACCGGATATGATTACCGTTTCTTTGTTATCAAAATTTTCAAGACGCTCCAAAAAATACATTCTGTTTTTTGATCGGATATTATACACATCTTTTTCTTTGAGCGCATTAATAACTTCTGTATTTCTCGGAAAACGGCTATTGCCTGATAGTTTCATAAAAGCTGATTCAACAGATTTAAGATAATTGTTTAAATTAACTTTATCATAAAAAGTCATAAATATTTTATTGCGGCTTTCAGTTCCAAAGCCCAATATAAACCTACGCCATGCAAAAGATTGTATTAATTCAAGAATGGCAACAAAATCCTTTTTTGTTATTATTTCGTTATCATAATCTTCATAAACTTTTACTAAAAAGGGATAGGAAACATTTATTTCTATTTTTTTTATGTATTCTAATTGGGTTCGGATTTCATTATCGTCTTCATTAACCGGATTTAATATCTTATTGTAGAATTTCACTAATGATTTTATTTCCTTTAAATCAATTTCAAGTTGTTCTTCTGTTGAGAAAGGATATTTTTCTTTAAATGTTTGATAAACTTTACTTTTATTGGGTATGTTTTTGGTTTTGAGAGTTAAAAAATCACGAAAAAACTCGGATACTTTACTTTTATTCGTTTGTTCATCTTTAGCATTTTTTTCAATTATGTCCCAATATTTTTTATAAATTTTATCTTGTGTTCTTCGTGGCAGCCCCATTAAAATGTAGTTACGTATTAAATCTGCTTGTGTTAGTTCCAAACCAGTTGAATTTAGACTTTCAAAAATACGTTGAGGGTTGTCTTTTTGTTTATCAAGTGCTATATCGACGAAAATCAATTTTGATAAGCCATGTAAAACATCCTGATAATTATTTTCATTGATTACAGATTTAAAATAATTATAATTATCAATTATTCGCGAATAACCTTTATATACATCATTTTCATCGGCTTGCATAATAAATTTTATAGCACGGTCATTATCTTCGGTTGGTTTTAGTTTTAATTTTTCTTCTTCAGGTGCAAATTCATTTATCAAGTACATTTTTTGGATCTTGTTTTCCAACAGTTTATCTTCTATCTTTTGAGCCAACTTGTAAATTGCTGTATAAATTAAGGTGACTGTGGTTAATCGTTGTTGTCCGTCAATAATTGTTAATTCTGTTAGCCCTGATGCTGTGTAAACATCATCGTGCAAATAGACAACACTGCCTATAAAATGAGCCGGAATTTTTTTATTTCTGCCAACTTCAAAAATATCATACAACAATTGCATACATTGGGCTTTTTCCCAATTATAATTTCTTTGATAAACAGGAATTGCAAATGTTGTTTCATTCGTTGCTAAAAACTTATCTAATTTTGTTTCGTTTGCTTTCATATAATTTGTGTTGTTAAGTTGGATATATCACAAAAATAATTATTTATAATCTTTTGTGAGTAACACAGATGAATTTTCATTCTTATATTTTTGTTGAGTCGAGCGGGCAGTTATTTTTGTTTTTCAAGAAAATCGGCTAATTTTTGAACAGCCAGAGCACGGTGGCTGATGCGGTTTTTTTCTTCGGAATCCAGTTCGGCAAAGCTTTTATCATAGTTATCGGGAATAAAAACCGGATCGTAACCAAAACCCGAATCCCCTTTGGGCGCTTCGGCAATATGTCCGTTGATAATTCCTTCGAAGGTATATTCTTTGTCTTTGAAGATGAGAGCTATAACGGTTTTAAAACGGGCTTTGCGATTGGTTTTGCCTTTGAGTTCCTTTAAAAGTTTGTTCACATTGGCGGTATCATCTTTTGATTCTCCCGCATAGCGCGCCGAGTGTACGCCCGGAGCTCCGTTTAAAGCTTCGACTTCCAGCCCGGTATCATCGGCAAAGCAATTGGTTTTAATGCGTTCATATAAGAATTGAGCTTTTTGTAAAGCATTGCCTTCAATGGTATCTTGAGTTTCGGGTATTTCGCCCAAAAAGTTTATTTCGCGCAGGCCTTTTATATTATAGTCTTCTCCGGTAATTTGTTGAACTTCTTTGAGTTTATTAATGTTGGTGCTTGCAAAAAGTAAAGTTTTCATAATGTTTTGAAGTAATTATGTGTTTATGCAAATGTGACAGTTTATAACGAAAGCGGAATTGTTATACGGGTTGTGATTTTTTTAGCTACGCTAACAGGATTTCTGCCGGTATTTTTAATTCTTTATAGAGTGTCTTTATCATGCTTAGTGTCAGTTTTCTTTTTCTGTTAAGAATCTCACTCACTCTGCTTTGACTCCCCAAATATTTCACCATATCCGAATTTGTCATTTCCATTTGTTCCATACGAAATTTAATTGCATCAATAGGGTCAGGCGGCGCAATGGGATAATGTTTCATCTCGTATGCTTCAACTAAAGTTGCAAGCAAATCTAATTCATCGCCCTCGGGCGTATCTTTTTTTACCCCCCACAATGCTTCAATTCTCTTTATGGCAGTATTATAATCTTGCTCTGTTTTAATTGGTCGTATTTCCATAATCAAATCGTTTTAACATCAATTTTATCGTACTGTTTATGAGTTCCTATAAACCTTATGAAAATTATTTGAAATTCATAATCAATTGCAACTATTAATCTGTAATCATTGCCTTTTATGTTGAAAACCACTCTTCCGTCTCCAACAATGCTTGCATTTTTATACTGTTTTTTCAGGTCATTTGAGTTTTTCCAATCGGCTCTTTTGACATCATAATACCATGCTCTCAATGATCTTTCGGAGTCGGAGTATTCGAGCCTTTCAAAAAACTCCATAGGCGTTCTGAATGCAATGATTCTCATATTGCAAATATACAAAAAATAATTAGCGTTTCCCGATTTGGGATATTTTATTTTCCCGATTACTTCGCTCGTAAAATTGTGAGTTGATGTTTATAAACGGCAGAATAATTTTTCCGGTACAATATTTGAGTTTATATTAGCAAACAGAAAATATAGACCAATGAAAATACCTGTTACAGCATTAGTATTAGCGTTATTTTTTAATTTCATAAGCACAGAGATTATGGGACAATCGGTAATTAAACCCGTACATGCCTATTGGCAAGCCGACGGTAAGTCCGTATCATTGAGTAAAGGATATAACGACGGAATTACAAAGCCGGAAAAACTTGCTTTTGCAATGTTTTTCGACCGAAACGCATTAAGCAAGTATTCCAAATCGGATTTAACCTTTGAGTTTACTTGGTTTCACTATTACAGCACACAAAAAGAATATATGGATTCATACACGGTGCAATACAGCCAAAGCAATGTGTCCGACAATAATAAATATGTTATACGCTCGGAAAGAGAAAATATTTTGAGCGGCTGGTGGGAAGTTCGTGTAAAAGCACGCTATGACGGTAAGGAAGTTTTCTTTAACGGGATGAACAAATTTCAGATTCATGTAAACTAAGAAAGCTACACACTTATTAAATCCGTCCGACTGCTTTAAGCGGCCGGACGGGTTTAATATATTAACGGATTTTAGTAATGCACGAAATTCCGTAAATGATAAGAACTGTCTCCGTTAAACCTTTTCCAAAGCTTGGAACTTTAGAAAAGTTGCTTACTTAATCAAAAACTTTGCAGTATATGCGAAGTTTTTGATTTTTTTTTGCAAATTTGTAAACCGCTCTTCACTAAAAAAAATGGGTATGGAAAAAGATAATGAAATAAAAAATCAGCAATATCAGAAAGGAACCGAGTTTGTAGGCGAAGCCGTTTCGAATGCGGAAATGCTTTTGGAGTTTGCTGCCAAGTCCGGTTTAGATGTTAAAGAAGATTGGATATCAACGGTTATAAGTGCCCGACGTGCCGAGCGTTATTCCGATTGGACTGCCGAACTCGAAATAAAATTTTGGACGGTTTATAAAAACCTGTCTGTATTGGTACAGCCGGTTACGGTTGAAAGTTTACAGGCTTCATACGCACGTCCGGTGCAAAATAAGCATTTTTTACGTAAATTGTTCAATGTCAAACAAAAGCCGGCCGTCTCCAAGCGCTCTGTAAGAAATTATTTGGTGTGGGCGGCAGTGTCTATGGGCATATTATTGGCCATTCAGGTTTTTTCATTGAAAGGAACCACCTTATTAAATAATATTCAAAATAATAATCGCCGAATAAGCGAGGTGGAAGATCGCAGACGTGAACTGCGTTTGGTTTTGGCTTCGGATGTTGAAAATGAGCGCGCAAAATTAGAACGTTTTGCCATGGAAAGTGAGCGTGCCAGGCTCGATCAGGAAATATCAAGCAGCATTGATCTTCTGGAGCCGTGGGTGATGAATATCCGACGATTGGCTTCTTTTGGTCGGGAAACCGAACCACTGATTTCTGATACAGACAATAGTGATTTTGCATCACGCAGTATGTCTTCGGGTCCCGGCAGCGGCCCTCCCGGACAAACCATTCCCGAAAATAAGATGAATAAAAAAATTGCGATTGTTCAGGAAGCTCAGAATTTCACCCAAATTCTTCAACTTTATATATTGCCTTTACTCTATGGCCTGATAGGCGGTTTTGTTTTTGTGCTGCGCGGCTTGGCCTATGATATCAGGCATCGCGTTTTTTCCGGTTATTCAAATATTAAATATTCTTTGCGCATACAGCTTGGGGCTTTGGCCGGCCTTATCGTTGGGCTTTTGTGGGGCGATATTGAGCGCACACAGATTACCATGTTAGATGCGCTCTCAACCGGAGCCATCGCTTTTGTGGCCGGTTACGGCGTTGAATACGTGTTTAATGCCTTGGATAATGTGATAAATAACTTAAGCGGGAAAGCCAAAAGTGAGGAATAATCCCTAAATTTACAGACAGCGGGAAAAATTTATAAAATAAAAGATTCAAAACTTTAGCGCATTTGATTAAAGTGCGCATAAGTTTTGAATCTGTGTTTTTAGGCTTGGCTACAGGTTGAAATTTATGATAGTTATTTTTCCAAATCCGAATCATCTAATTTAAACAGCTCTTCCAACTTGATATCAAAATATTTAGCAATTTTTAATGCTAAAAGTGTTGAAGGAACAAACTTACCCGTTTCTATTGCATGAATGGTTTGACGCGAAACATTCACTTTTTGAGCCAATTCTGCCTGTGTAATTTTTTTCTTGGCCCGTTCTACTCTGATAGTATTTTCCATGTTTAAATTTTTAATGTTATATTTTGCTTCTGTCTTTCAAATTTCAAAAAGCATACCAAAGCGTTTTCTTTCACTAATTGCTTTCAAAAATTCTTGTTTGTTTCAAAAGTGTTTAAATTTGTGTAAGCACATATTACGAATGTAAAGCTTGCTTTACAGGAGTATAATGCTTACAAAACACAGACGAGCAACAAAGATATGAAATTGTTTACAATTGTACCGGTCAAAAAGTAAAATCTTCTTGTCGCATTGTGTCGTGTTTAGTTGCAAATATTTAAGCATAAATTGTACCAAAGTTATTTTTAGTTAGAATTTAGTTGTGTGTTATACTTTTATTTATTGGTTTTCAATGGATTTTTTTTTGCTTTTTGTAAGCCCGGGATTACGACAAAATAAAATCATAATTTTGCAAATGTTTTATAACCTTTAGACTTTCTGCAGAGTTGGCGAGTGTTTTTGTTATTGTTTGGCTGACAGATGTTTGGGAGTATTTTGAGAAAGACTAAAGTCTCTGAGTTTTTATTAATTGCTTTAAGCGTGTACCAATCTATATTTAATGAAAGCACGGCTATTTAATAAGAAGGAATAATAATTTTATTTTATAAACTGATTGAATTAGGCACATGAGTAATATCAAAATTAAAGTTACAGCATGTCGTTAAAT
>CAYYQW010000133.1:0-6405 GCA_964472505.1 uncultured Bacteroidaceae bacterium
AAAGCCATCGAGCTGCAAAACGGCAAGCTCATCCTCAACGACCCGAACATCAACGTGGACTTAACCACCGGTGACGATGATTTCTTCATTCCGGGAACGGCAGGTTTGGAAGTTCGCCAAGGAACAGCCAATGCCAACGGCAACAGCGGCATTTTGTTAGACGGTAAATTGCAAGTCAGCGGCGGTATGGTGGATATGAGCGGCGGCGATAATTATATTCAATACAGTGCATCGGGTAATGCGACCCTTGATGTTTCAAGCGGAACACTTACCGTAGGTTCTCAAATTCGACGCGGATTAACATCTACCGAAGGCATTTTAAATTACAACCAAAGCGGAGGTACAGTAGTGGTTGGTAATGATGCCGCACCCGAAAACAACCGGGGAGTTTTTGAAATTCTCAATGAACAAAGCAATTTCACACATACAGGCGGTACGCTTTATATCGTTCGTGCCCAAGATAACGCTTTAACAGCTTCCTTGTATCTGAATCCGGCTAATGTAAGCTTTGGGGAAAATACTGAGATAAGAATTGGCCATACTTCAACACCTCCGAGCCAAGAGATAAGCATTTATTCTGCCGTCAGTATTCCGAATCTTTTAACAGATAATGCGTCGGGAAACAATCCTACAGCCAAAATGCTGACAATTCCGCTTACGGTAACAGATACATTGGATATTCAGGCCGGTACGGAATTTAACGCCAACGGACTGGATTTAAACTTGCACGGAGACATGATTGTAAACGGTACATTTACACCAAACAACAATACAAGCTATTTCAGCGGCGCATCAGAACAAAACATTTACGGAAATGTTCAGTTTTATAATCTTACAAAAAATACAAGCAATACCTTAAAAACAAATGCCGATATTACCGTGAACGATGAATTAAAATTACTGCAAGGTACTTTTAATGACAACGGCAATACTTTGAATGCCAAAGGCGATGTATGGATGGGAGTAAGCCATATTTCCGGCGCAAGCGGCAACGGCATTGAGTTTAACGGCAACCTAAAGCAGGTATTGCGTACAGAACAAGATACAGCGCGCTTTGCCCGAATGACAATCAATAATCCGAACGGAACCGACAGTGTTGCTGTTCATATTCCCGAAGGTAATCCGGTTATTATAGAAGAAGAATTGAAAATGCAAAAAGGCATTCTTGATATAGGTAAGAACCTGATAGTACTTGAAAGCGATGCTTCTATTAATGAAGTAAACGCCTTTTCATCCAATAACATGATTCAAACCAATATCTCGTTTACCGATGCCGGTATAAAAAAATATTTCCCCGCCATTAGTTCTCTAACAAATTTCACCTACCCCATTGGGTCGGCAGGAAAATATACGCCGGTTGAATTTTCCATTCAGAATATGGATGCCGGAGGCTATATCCGAATAAAAGCAGCAGATGAAATCCACCCGACGGTTATCAATGACACGGAACCTTGCGATGAAATAAATGATACATCCAATGTTTTAAAATTCCACTGGTTGATAGAAGCCGGTGATGTTACAAACTTTACGGCAGATGCAAATATGCACTTTCACGATGCAGACATTCAAATTGATAACACACTCTCAGGAACAAGCTATGATGTAACAAGTTATATTGCCGCAAGATTGTTACTGAACAGTACATTATGGAATAAATACGACCCCAATAGTTTTGATGAAGACAACAGTATGCTTGTATTCTCATTCACAGGAACAAACGACGACGGAATCAGCGGAGATTACACAGCCGGTATTGAAGATCAGGGCGGCACTTGCGAAGGCGCTATACCCGACGAAGTACCGTCGTATGTTACAATCAGCGACGGTTCATGGACCGATGAAACCATCTGGGATACACATCCAACGGCCGGAGGAACAGTACCGGCAGGCGGCCCCAGAGGCAGTATTACCATTGTGGAGCACGACATTACAATACCCGGGAATTATATCTTAAACTATAAAACAAAAATTGATTCCGGAGGCGTAAATAACGGGATTTTGCGAGTAGAAGAAACTTTCGGGCACCGCTTAGGACAGGTCGAAGGACAAGGTACTTTAGAATTGAAAAGAGGAAACCTTCCGGCCGGTATTTATACCGACTTCTTCAGCGAAAGCGGAGGAACATTGGAGTATGACGGCAATACGGATTATGATGTTCTGAGTGAAATTACTACAGTGAATAATCTTAAATTTACCGGTACCGGCGAACGAAGACTGCCTAATTTGGAACTTCAGGTATTGGGCAATATGGAAATAAACGGACCGGACGTAATGAATGAGCATAATAAAACCTTAAAGCTGAAAGAAAATTTAAGTTTTACGTCAGGAACTTTTGATGCCGGTTTTGGAGATAATGCAATTGTGATGATGAATGGCTCTTCCGCCCAAACTATAAACGGAACGAACACCTTTACGGGAAGCAATTCCTTTAATCATTTCGAGATCAAAAATTCAGCCGGTGTAACAATAAATACTGCCGTTGAAATATCAAATAACTTGTCTCTTACTCAAGGCGTCATTAATACCGATGCAACAAATACATTTACTTTGGACAATACAGCAACCGATGTAGTAACCGGCGGAAGCACCGGCTCCTTTATCGACGGCCCGCTGTATAAAAAAGTGAGTGACGGAAGCGAATTCACCTTCCCGGTCGGAAATACCGGACGATACGGAGAGCTGCATATCTCAGCAACAAGTACGGGCACTCCGGAAATATGGGAAGCTCAGTATTACAATCACGACCCTTCGACCGACGGCTACAGCACCGACACCCATGACGCAACTCTGGAGTCGGTTTACAGCGACGGATACTGGCGGATTAAATCACCAAACAGCGGCAATGCCAAAGTAAAAATCCGCTGGGACGGCATTACGAATGTGCCTGCTGCTGCTACCGACAGAGAAGAACTGAGAGTTGCGCTGTGGGAAGACGCTACTCCCGACCGGTGGATACAAGCAGGAGATGTTGTAACTGATGTGAGTCAAGCAGAAGGATACATTGAAACCAACTCTGTTCATACGTTTAATGAGTTCACCGACGGATCCTATTTTGCTGTAGGCTCGGATTTGGAAATTGTCGGTTATACATGGGAAGGCAATGTCTCTGCCGACTGGCACACTCCCGGAAACTGGTCTAACGATAAAGTTCCGTCTTCATCTAATGATGCCGAGATTCCGAATGTCAGTCCGAATGTTTTCCCGATTATTACAACGGCGGCGCAGTGTAATGATTTAACAATTCAAGCAGATGCAAGCCTAACCATTAACCCGGGACATTCGCTTGTTTTAAACGGCGACTTATCCTATGCATCAGGTTCAAACATATTACTAAAAGCAGATGCATCAGCAAGAGCTCATTTAATTACCAAAGGAAGCATAACTACATCTGACGGTACGGCCGAAGTAGAATTATTTATTCGTAAGAATGAGTACAGCTATATTTCAATGCCTTTATCCAATGTATTGAATGATGACTTTTTAAATGCTCCTTACGCACCATATCCGCAAAATGATAATCTGTATGAATACAATGAGGCTTACACAGGCTCCAATAGCGATTATGCATGGAATTTCTTTACAACCGCCGGTACAGCTTTTGAAGTTGGTAAAGGCTATGCGCATTTTGTAGATGTATTCCACACATACACACTGTCGGGAGGCACATTTAACAACGGCGATATTTCCGAACCGATTGTAAACTCCGGAAACGGTGATCCGGCCAACGGGTGGAACCTTATCGGTAATCCCTATCCTTCGGCTGTTGATGCAGATGCATTCATAAGTGCTAACTCAGGAGCTCCGTTTTCCGGCACATTATATTTCTGGGATGATGATGCATCAAAAGGAAACGACTATGCAAGCTCCGATTATGCAACTTATACCACTGTAGGCGCTACATCCGGCGGCGGAGGCAAAACGCCTAACGGATACATTGCCCCCGGTCAGGGATTTATGATTGAAGCTTCCGCGGACGGAAATCTTCTTTTCACCAACAGTATGCGCACCGTTCAACAAGGCGAGTTTTTCAAAAATAACGAAAACGATAGTGAGGATATACAAACAATCCGATTAAGCCTTCTTAACAATGAAGACAGCCTTTATAACGATATTCTCATAGCCTTTACACCGAAAGCCTCTTACGGTTATGACAAATTTATGGACGGAAGGAAAAATTTCGGAAACTCCAATATAGGATTTTACTCTCTGGCAAATGACAATGTCGAATATGCCATTCAGGCATTGCCTTTTGACCGCGACAGCCAAGTGATTCGCTTAGGATTTATGACCTCCCGCAATGCTTCGCATACCGTTAATTTAGAACAATTAGAAAACTTAAATGCTTACATTGCGGTGTATTTGCATGATAAATATGAGAACGAAACGATTGATCTCCGAACGCAAAGCACTTATAGCTTTGAAAGTGAACAAGGAACATTTAATGACCGTTTTGAGATTATCTTTGAAAAACCGGAAATAACGCTTACCACATGGACCGGTGAAATTTCCGACAAATGGAATGAATCCGGAAACTGGGACTCGGGAATTCCCGATATATTCACCGAAGCTCGCATTCCCAAAGGAAGCGTTAAAGCCGACGGCACAATTCGGGCATACAAAATTGTTCTTGGCTCTGAGGCCGATTTGACGCTGAAAGAATCAGTTTCGGCAGAAGTTGCCGATTCGGTAATACTCAAATCCGATGCCTTCAACAATGCGCGACTGCTGGATTTATCCAACCAAGAACTAAACGGGAAAATAGAATACCTTGCCTCTGAAAAAAATCGCGATTATTTCATTTCAAAACCGGTTCGCAAAGCTTCAGCATCCATGTTTGGGGAATCTAACGAAAACCCCGGCATACTGGAAGGTTACGTAAAACTGTTTGAATACAAAAATGAACCGCTGCGCATTTTTGAAGCTGCAACCAGTCTCGAAAATCTTAACGGATATATTTTCAATAACTATCGTTCTGATTACAGGCTGAGTTTTGAAGGAAAAATAAACACCGGGAAAATCATACGTGAATTTGATTCAGAAGGTGCTTACCTACTCGGAAACCCGTATCCGTCGGATCTTAACTGGGGCACTAAGGGCGAAGCTGCCGGCTGGGAAGGCATTAATACCTTACGTCCTTCGCTCTGGTACATTAATCGTGACAACAACACCAATATAGCCGCATATAACCGTTTAAGCGGTATTGGTGTGAATGCCGGCAGTCCTGTTATTCCGCCGATGAATGCAGTTTGGGTTTTGGCCGAAACAGCCGGAACGATTACGGTGGATAATGCCGCTCGAGAAATTGCTCTCACCGACAATAAAACCTCCAATAATTACCAAGGGGTTCAATTGACGGTCAATGCAAACGAATTGAGCGACGAAACCGTTGTATTCTTTGGATCGGGACATACCGGTTTGGATGATTATGATACGGAAAAAATGTTTGCCGCAGCTACAAATCTTCCGCAAATCCATACGGTTTCTGATAGTGATGAACCCTTAGCGATTAACGCATACGGGACTATAGATAAACACGAGATTCCTGTATTTTTCACTTCGGCTCAAGGCGGAACATTTACCATGAGCGCACAAGTAAACAATATAGATAACGATGAACTTGTTGTTCTTCTCGAAGATTTAAATACCGGTGATATTATTGATATAGACAATAACAACTATACATTTTCATCAGCTGCTTCTGATAAAGAAAACAGATTTATCTTGCATTTTGAGAAGGATGTAACATCAACGCTTCATCCGGATGAAGATCAGGTCAGAATTTATGCTGCCAAAGATAATGTAGTGGTCGATATCAGTAACTTTTCACAGGCACAGGTTTCGATTTATGATTTATTGGGACGCCCCATTCTGTCGAGAAAAATCTCCCAAACTAAACAGTTCAGAATTTCCACATCGGGGGTATATATCGTGAAAGTTGAAACAAATGACAATGTAAAAACCGCAAAGGTATTTATAGAGTAACAGATAACTGAAAACTTTAGTTTTGCGCAGCATACAAAACAATATCATTTGTATGCTGCTTTTTTTTTGAGCTCTGTGACTAATACCGGCAACTGCTGCCGGGAATATCAGAAAAACACCCTATCTGTTTCCAATGCATGCCCCATTTTACAAAGCTTATTTTTGTAAAACTTATAATCTGAATTTTACAGTCATTCACAACACATAAAAAAACCGGAGAAACAATAAAAAAATGCATTTCTTAAAATTATTTGTGGAGTAATTAAATACTCAAGTTTCGCAGATACGCAAGCCCTAATATCGTAGCTTTTGATACGGTGTATTTTTACAGTAATTATACTATAAAGTATTGTTTATTATGGTATTATATCGGAAGTTCCTCAAGTATTTGATTATAATTTTCTGTATACCCTTGTTTTGGCA
>CAYYQW010000134.1:0-6236 GCA_964472505.1 uncultured Bacteroidaceae bacterium
GCCTGCATTCTTAATCGAAGAAACATTTTTTGCAAATCATAGCTTTCGTAGAGCCTGTGAATCAAAATAATGTGAATATTAATAAAATGCCTAATTCAAAAAAATGTTTACACTATTATTTATCTTTCATCTTTTTTTAAACAAGTATTTTGTAAATTTGCTTATTCATATACATTTAAAATTTTATGTTGAAAAAGCGAAGTGAATATAAAATTATATTTTACGGAACCCCCGATTTTGCAGTTGAGAGCTTAAAGGCTTTGCATGCGGCCGGTTTTAATTTGCAAGCTGTAGTTACCGTAGCTGATAAGCCGGCCGGGCGTGGACGAAAGCTTCAAAAATCAGCCGTTAAGAAATATGCCGAAGCCAATAATATACCGGTTTTTCAGCCAAAGAACTTAAAATCACCCGATTTTCATGCCAAACTCAAAGCTCTGCAGCCGGATTTGCAGGTGGTGGTTGCTTTCAGAATGCTTCCCGATACCGTTATAGAGGCCGCCAAAGACGGAACCATAAACCTTCATGCCTCTTTGCTTCCGCAGTTTAGAGGCGCCGCGCCCATAAATCATGCCTTAATGCAGGGCGAAAAGAAAACCGGTGTAACAACTTTTTTTATTGACTCAAAAATTGATACCGGAGCCATAATCGGACAAAAAACAACCGGCATACAACCCAATGATACCGCAGGCAGTCTTCACGATAAGTTGATGGTAACCGGTGCCCTACTTTTGACCGAAACTGTTGATAACATCATGTACGGTCAGGCAGAGTCAAAACCTCAGGAAATGTTAATTCGGGGAAACGAATTAAAAAAAGCTCCGAAAATTTATAAAGAAAATTGCTATGTTAATTTTGATCAGGATTATCGGCGAGTTTATGATTTTATACGCGGCTTGACACCCTATCCGGCGGCGCGTATTCGTATTAGGCATAAAAGTTCGGGCGATATTTTGGAGTGTCTGTTATTGAATGTCCAAGCGCAAAAAGAATCGCATGAGCATAAGACCGGCAGTTTTGTTTCCGATAACAAACGTTTTTTTAAGATTGCGGCTCAAAATGGCTTTATTGAAGTATTAGATATTAAAGCAGAAGGAAAAAAAGCCATGGACATAAAAAGTTTTTTAAACGGATTTGATTTATCTGCTTATGTTTTGGAATAAATTTTGTTACTTTTACATCATATACCGAAGATTGATGAAAACAAAAATATCCTTTTATCTCCTCCTTACCGTCAGCTTTTTGTTTGGCCATTTAGATTTGAATGCGCAAAGCACAAATATCGACAGTACCGTAACGGCTTTACAAGCCTTGCCCGATGATACGGCAAAAGTGCGCTTGATTAATGAGTTTTTGTGGGACAATATTTTTTCGGGTATTCAACCGAAATTAGTTGATTTGGGCGAGCGCAACATTCAGCGAGCTAAAAAGCTGCTGGATTATTCCGGTGCAGGAACCGCAGCCAAAAATACGGCCGCTTTTTTCTATTACGGAGGCGATTACAGTGCCGCCGAAGCGTATTATAAAACAAGCCTCAAACTCTACCAACAGGCCGAAGACCTTAAAGGAATTGCTGCTGCCAACCAGAATCTGGGAAACATATATTCACAACGCGGTAATTGGAAACAAGCTTTGGATTACTATTTTGAGAGCTTGAAAAGTTACGAAGCTATTGATGAACAAGGCGGTATTGCCCGCGTTTTAGATGCCATAGGGAATGTGTACAATGCCTCATCCAACGTTGCCGGCAGTACGGATCAGGATTTGGTCCGGAAAGCTTTGGACTATTATCACAGAGCGTTGGAGGTGAAGAAAAAAATGAATAACGAAAGAGGGCTTATTGCCTCTTATTTGTACATTGGGGATATGTTTTTTACTTCCATGACCGATTCCGTGAAAATCCTTCAAGACTCGGCAGAAATTGCTCAAAAAGAATTGGTTATACAACAGCAAGGCGATTCGGCTTTATTTTATTTTATGAAAGCCAAAAAACTGAATGAGATATATCAAAACCCACAATTTGAGGGTATGCTTAGCGACGGTATTGCTGAAGTCTTTTTAAATAAGCAAGCCTATGACAGTGCATATACCTATTATAAAAATGCTTTGAAGGCTAAAGAACAAATGGGTAATGCCTTTGGTATTGCTTCTACAAAGTACTATCTGGGAAACTTTTTTTATGAGACCGGGCGGATTGATTCGGCTCTTATTTATTATAACGACGCTTTGGATATTGCGCAAAATATTAATGCGGGGCAAGTTGAGCGATCTATTTCCATGGCGCTGGGTAATATATACATGGACGAAGGAAAATTTGAGCAATCAGCCAATTTCTATCGTAACTTCATTAGTTTAAACGACTCCCTGCAAAACGAGGAAAACACACGCCGCATGACCCAACTTGAGATGCAGTACGAGTTTGACAAAAAAGAAAAAATACGTGAAGAACAAGCTAAGCGGCAAAGGGTGATTCTCTATTTTTTTATTGCCGGTTTTCTGTTGATGGTGCTTATGGCATTACTTATTTTCAGAAGTTACCGTGTGAAGCAGAAAGCCAACCGCATGTTAGAAGAGAAAAATCTGGAAATTTCCCAGAAAAATGTCATGCTTAACCGGCAGAATGAAGAAATTGAAGCCCAGAGAGATGAAATTGAGAGTCAGCGCGACTTTGTAATTACGCAACGCGATAAAATAGCCGAACAAAATAAGAATATTACCGACAGCATTGTTTACGCACAGCGCATACAGCAAGCCGTGTTGCCGCCCGAAAGTTTTATCAGGTCCCTCTTGCCCGATCATTTTATTTTATTTAAACCGCGTGATATTGTCAGCGGAGACTTCTATTGGGCCGGCCGGCGCGATGATAAAATCGTAATTACTGCTGCTGATTCCACCGGCCACGGTGTTCCCGGAGCATTTATGAGTTTACTCGGGGTTTCTTTCTTAAATGAAATTATCAGTGAATTTAACGGCCAAGAATTAAAGCCGCATGAAATCTTAAACCGCCTGCGAACGAAAATTAAAACATCACTACGCCAAACCGGTGAAGCCAAAGAATCGAAAGACGGTATGGATATGGCACTTTGCGTTATTGACCCCGAGACCAATGAACTGGAATATGCCGGTGCCAATAATTCCATGTTGCGTGTCAGAAACAATGAACTTACAAAATTTAAAGCCGACAGAATGCCGGTGGGCGTTCACTACCGTGATGAGCAATCTTTTAAAACGCAAAGCATTAACGCCCAAGCCGGAGATGTGTATTATATCTTTTCCGACGGCTATGTGGATCAATTTGGCGGTAAAAAAGGCCGAAAATTTATGCTGCCGCGTTTCAAAGAACTGATTCTTGAAAACCATCATAAGCCAATGGCTCAGCAAAAAGAAATTTTTGATAAAACCATTGAGGAATGGAGAAACCACCCAAGTACTTCTCTAAATGAGCCGCACGAGCAGTTGGACGATATATTGGTAATTGGCTTCAAAATTTAATTGACTTAGAGCTGTGAGTATTACAGACGCTTATATTAGCTGCAAGCATTTATTATTTGCATTGATAAGCGCAGACTCCCGGGGTATTTTCGGAGACTGAGTCCTTCGACTGCTGCTATTATTAAATTCGGCCTTCGCCGGCTTTTGACTCATCACATTTTGCTTATTATTGATTGTATTTTCAAAACCGACGGCTTTTGCTTTCCCGAAAGCCGGCTGCAACCATATATCATACCTTTAAGTCTAAAAATAAGACCCACTCGTCAAAAGTTTTTTAACGCTTATTAACAAATTTCGTATTTTTATCTTCAAATTCTCAAAAAATTAAACGTTATGAAAAAATTAATACAATTATTGGCTGTGCTTTTTTTGGCGACAGTCAACATTCAATTTGCAGAAGCTCAACCCCTTTCGGGTCAATATACCATTGATCCGACAGGCGACTATGCGAGCTTCACTGATGCTTTTCTTGACCTTCAAATGAATGGTCTGGAAGGTGATGCAGAATTTATTGTAACCGAGGATACTTACAGCGAAACACTTGATGTTAGCTTAACTGCTTCGGAATACAGTGTTACTTTTAAGCCCAATCCTTCAAATACCGAAGACGTAATTATTCAATCCGCAGCAGATTATGTGGTAAACATTATATCGGCTCAAAATATGAGTTTTGAAGGCATACATTTTAAAAATATTGCAACCGATCCCCAACCGCCGGCCAATGTGATCTTTTTCGAGCCCGGTACTACCCAAACAAAAAATATATCCTTTACCGGCTGTACTTTTACCGGTTATAATTTCCCCCCCCTTTCTGATGCCACGGATAAAGAACTTATTCTGTCTGCTCTCCCGACTATCGACCAATTCATGCCCGACAGCCTTTTGTTTGATAATTGCCAATTTGTAAACGGCGAAGGAGCTGTTAAATTTAAGGGAGAAGAAGGTTTCACAGGTTCCTATGTGAAAATAATGAACAGTGAGTTCACAAACTTTTTTTCCGTAGCTTTTATTTCGGAATATTATGATTCGGTATCGCTTTCCGGCAATACTTTTGACTGGAAACAGGGCGATGCATCGGTGTTTCCGGTTAAAATCTATTACGGCAACACTATCGAAATTATTGATAGTGAGATGATTGGAGACTTTAATTCCGAAAATGATTTCACTGGTATTAAAATTGATTATTCCGAACAAATTACAGTCAGTAAAAACAAAATAGATGTGAATTTTACCGGTGAAAACGGAAATGCTGTCGGAATTCGTTTTGGATTTGATACATTGGTTGATGTCAGCAATAACTATATTCGATTGAACAGTAATGATTCAAATACCGGTATAAGGTTTTTGGATGTTACAGACAATATATCTGTCAGCAATAACATGATTATAGCCTATTCTGAAAGTGAAAATTCAATGGAGGCTGACGGAATCAATATTTCTTTGGGAGAATCGGCGGCAAATATTGATCTAACTTATAATTCGATAAGCATTCCCAAAGGATCCGGAAGCGCATTGGTTTACTCAAATATGATGATGATGGGCACAATAAATATATACAATAATATATTTACGAATAACTCGGATTCTCCTGTTATGACTTTAGATGCCGATACTGATAATTTCAACTCTAACTATAACATATTTGCTACCGGAAGTAATGTGCTTATTGAGAATCCCTTTAATGATCAATTTTCTGATAAACTGTCCAATTGGCAGACATTTAACGGGGATGATATGAATTCTTTTCAAGTGAATCCGCAATTCATTGATCCGATGAGCAATTTACACCTGAAACCATTAAATCCGGCCGAGGGGCGAGCCATGTCCATTACCGAAGTTTCCAATGATTTTGACGGTCAAGTCAGAAATACGGAAAGCCCGGATATCGGTGCGGATGAAGGCAATTTTGTCTTGCTTGATTTTATTGTGGACGCCGGACCCAATCAAACAGCATGTTCGGATGTTTATAACTTGCAGGCCACAGACCCGACTCCGGCTACAGGGGAATGGTCTGTTGTAAAAGGCGATGCAGTTATTCAGAACATCGCTGATCCCTCAACCCAAATTACGAATGTTGCCCCGGGTGAAAATATTTTCAGATGGTCCGTTACCGACGGATCTCATACGGCATTCGATCAGCTAGTTATTTTTAATCAACAGCCCATAGCCGATGCCGGTGAAGATGTCGGTCTATATTTGGATGATCTCGCCGGAGTTTATCCCTCTGTAACACTTGAAGCCGTATTTGACAACGAGTCGGATGAAAATTTTGGAGGTCTCTGGGAAATCGTCAGCCCAATCGGAACCCTTGAATTGAGTAATCCGGTTGCATCTTCCCTGACCGTAACCGGTTTGGAACAAGGCATTCATACCTTAAGCTGGACTGTTACTTATTATGGAGATCCGGAATGCAGCAATTCTGATGAGCTAAATATTGTAGCCGGTCACAGCTTTGTCTCTGATCCGCCGGATGAAAATGAGTACAACTGGGATGATCCCACATTTTGGGATCTCGGGCAAGTACCGGGTGCCAATGATTCGGTAACCGTTTTTGGCTCCAATCTTTCGGTTAAGGGAACGGCAGCCCAATGTAACCAATTAGTAATAGGAAGCGGGACGGAGTTTAATATAGAGGGCGACGGTAAAGCCAACGGTTCATTAAGCACACAAGGTTTATTTATAGAGCAATCAGCCGTGAAATTTAAAAATGCCAAAGGTGATGCCAATGTAAGGGTAGGTTCCGGCGG
>CAYYQW010000135.1:0-6069 GCA_964472505.1 uncultured Bacteroidaceae bacterium
CTTCGACAAGCTCAGTCTCCTTCGGTATTTTCGGAGGCTGAGCCTGTCGAAGCCGTTGATAACTAAGTATGCGTAATGAGCTAATAAGCAACAACTTAAAATACGCGAATAGGGGTAAATGCGGATATTCATTTATTCTTTAATAACTTTCAGATGTAAGTCTTTAAGTTGTTCATCATTAATAAGCG
Organism: uncultured Bacteroidaceae bacterium; assembly: GCA_964472505.1. Classification (GTDB taxonomy): domain Bacteria; phylum Bacteroidota; class Bacteroidia; order Bacteroidales; family JAADGE01; genus JAYEIA01. Next base: position 189 of record CAYYQW010000135.1, read on the forward strand.
CCGGAGCTTCGGTCATTAAGTCTCTGCCTTGGTTGTTCTTTGGGAAAGCCATAACATCACGAATGGATTGAGAGCCGTTAAAGAGCGCTACCCAGCGGTCGAAACCAAAAGCAATTCCGCCGTGCGGAGGAGCACCGTATTTAAAAGCATTCATCAAAAAGCCGAATTGAGCCTCGGCTTCTTCTTCGGTAAAACCTAAGGTTTCGAATATTTTTTTCTGCAGTTCAAGTGTGTGAATACGAATCGAGCCGCCGCCAATTTCATTTCCGTTGATTACCAAATCGTAAGCATCGGCAATAATGTTTTCGGGTGCATTTTCGTCGAATTCATTCTGCCCGCCTTTTGGTGCTGTAAACGGATGATGAACGGCATGCAATTCGCCGCTTTCTTCGTTGATTTCAAAAAGCGGAAAATCGGTAATCCAAACCGGGGCAAATGTATCTTCGTCCAATAATTCTAATCTGCCGGCCATTTCAAGTCTGAGTTCCCCCAAAGCTTTTAGTGTATGATTTTTATTTCCGGACATCACAAGGATTAAATCGCCCGGTTTTGCACCTGTTTTTTCGGCCCAGAGCTTTAAATCTTCTTCTGAGTAGAATTTATCCACTGATGATTTAAACGTGCCGTCAGTGTTGTATTTTGCGAAAACTAAGCCTTTGGCTCCAATTTGCGGGCGTTTGACCCAATCAATGAGTTTATCGGTTTGTTTTCGGGAGTAACCGGCCAAGCCGTCGGCTACAATTGCACCTACATATTCTGCCGAGTCAAATACTTTAAATCCTTTTCCGGTGGCGGTTTGACTCAAATCGGAAATTTTCATGTCGAAACGCAGGTCGGGTCGGTCGGTGCCGTAATATTCCATGGCATCAGTGTAAGCTAATCTATGAAAAGCTTCGGAATAGTCGATATTTTTTACGGCTTTGAACAAATGTTTGGCCAAACCTTCAAAAAGATTCAAAACATCATCACGTTCTACAAATGACATTTCACAATCAATTTGGGTGAATTCCGGTTGACGGTCAGCCCTAAAATCTTCATCTCTGAAACATTTTGTGATTTGAAAATAACGGTCGTAGCCCGAGAGCATCAGCAATTGTTTAAAAAGTTGCGGCGATTGGGGCAGGGCATAGAAACCTCCGGCCTTCATGCGCGAAGGAACCAGAAAGTCGCGGGCGCCTTCGGGAGTTGATTTTATTAAAAAAGGTGTCTCGATTTCCATAAATTCTTGCTTACTCAGATAATTTCTAATTTCCTGAGCCATTTTATGTCTGAGTATTAAGCCTTTTTGCATTTTACTGCGTCGCAAATCCAGAAAACGATATTTCATGCGTTGTTCTTCACCGCCGTCTGTATCGTCTTCTATGGTGAAGGGCGGTATTTCCGACTGTGAAAGTATTTCAACCGTTTCGGTCAATATTTCGATATCACCGGTAGGAATATTTTTATTTTTATTGCTGCGTTCCGAGACTTTGCCTTGTATTTTGATTACATATTCTCGGCCGAGTTTTTGAACTTGCTCGGATGTTTCGGGCTTTTGTTCGGTATCAAAAACCAGTTGTGTAATGCCGTAGCGGTCGCGCAAATCAATAAAGGTCATGCCTCCCAGATTACGAATTTTGTGAATCCAGCCGCTGAGCGTAACTTCTTCTCCGACCTGTTTTGTGCGGAGCTCCCCGCATGTATGTGTTCTGTACATAATTTTTGGTAAAAATTTTTGCAAAGTTAAATAAAAATAGAGCATTCAAAAAAATGATTAAACGGCTCAGCGAGGTAGATGATAACCGATAAATAAGCTAAAGTAAAAATATTGCACACAAGCGGTATTTTTTATGTAATTTTGTTTCAGATAATTTTCTTTTAGTTTTTACGAATAAAAAAACGCTCTTATGAAGCCTTATAGCGCAATTGTTGGGTTTTTGCTGGTAAGTTTATTTGCCGTTTCTGCTTGCGGCGAAAGCTCTGATGTTAAAGTCAGCAGCGAAATGCAGGATTTTTTGCAAGAGATTCAGGGCAGCTACAAAGATGTTTCGGCTGCTTTGGAAAAGTATGCAGCCAATGACGAACTGAAAACGCATAACATTACCATGTACGATTTGTCGGAAGGTAAAGTAATTGCCGGAAATGATGATTGCTATACCACTGAATTTAATGCCGGAATTACGGTAAGAGTATATGTAATCTGTTGGCAGAACGGGAAGATTACTGCAATCACTTCCAAAGGCATTAAATAATTTTAAGAAACTAATTGCCAAAAGCATTTTTTCATTATGTTTGCGGCAAATTATAAAGACATATGGATAAACCACAAAGCTTTTCGGATGAATATTTTATGAAGTATGCCTTGGCGGAAGCTCACAGAGCATTTGAAACCGGAGAAGTACCGGTTGGTGCTGTAGTGGTACACAACGATATGGTGGTTGCCAAAGCACATAATTTAACGGAAAAGCTTAAAGATGCTACCGCCCATGCCGAAATGCAGGCGATAACTGCCGCAGCTTATAAGCTTGGAAACAAATATTTGAAAGACTGCACGATGTACGTTACCGTGGAGCCTTGCACTATGTGTGCCGGCGCTTTGGATTGGTCGCAAATCTCACGTTTGGTTTACGGAGCCGAAGATGAGAAAAAAGGATACAGACATTTCTGTAACGATTCTGTTTTTAAGGGTGTAGAAGTTACATCCGGCGTGCTGGCAGAAGAAAGCAGTCGTTTGATGAAGAAATTTTTTAGAAAATTACGCAATAAACGGTAAACGTTTTTTTAACAGTAAACAAAAAGTCCGGCAGTTTATTGCCGGACTTTTTGTTTATTTTTTAAAGTTTTGTGCATGTTCCAATTCCGCATGCAACTCTTCAATATCTTCTTTCAGTCGGCTTTCGTTTAGCTTTAAAAATTCCTTGAAGTAGCCGGCAGCTTCTTTAATGTTGGGAGCTATTTTATCAATTTCAAAAAAGATAAGCCCGGTGCGCCGGATGAAAAAGTCGGAAAGCGAGCAAGCGCCTTCGTAAAAAATACAATACCAAATTTCTGCTTTAAGCCAGGCAGATTCTGAGTTCTTGCTTTCATTGTAGTATTCAAAGGCTTTTTCGCTAAGCCGGTCAAGGTTCATTCCGTATCGGAAAAATAGTTTACGGAAATCATCGGCCGTTATTTTTGTGTGCATCACCTCATCGTATTTCTTGGCATAGAGTTCCTCTATTTTTGATGTTTCGGGATAAAAAGGAAATTCCCCGCCCGAAAGCCGCATGTTTTTAGTTTGACATTTGATTTTTTCTCGTTCCGAATTTTTGCATAAGCGTTTCATTACTATATTGGTAACATCTTTCGCCATAATGCGGTATCCGGTGAGTTTACCGCCGGCTATGGAAATCAGGCCGGTGTCGGAATGGAATATTTCATCTTTTCGCGAAAGCTCCGAAGGGTCTTTGCCTTCTTCGTGAATCAAGGGACGTAAACCGGCCCAAGCCGATTTAACATGTTTGGTGGTAAGCTTCGCATCCGGAGCAATCCGGTTTACGGCTTTAAGCAGATAGTCAACATCTTCGGATTTTATATCGGGATTTTCCAAGTTCCCGGAGTAGTTGGTATCGGTGGTTCCGATGTAAACAATATCAAAACGCGGTATGGCAAATACCATGCGGTTGTCGCCGGTATCAAAATAAATGGCGTGGTTCAGGTTAAAGTCTTCTTTCGAAACTACTATGTGAATACCTTTGGAGTGGCGCAGATGTTTGCCCTCTAAAGAATTATCTTTTTTGCGAAGCCGGTCGGTCCAGGGGCCGGTGGCGTTTACAATGTTTTCGCCTTTTATCAGATAGGTTTCCCCGGTTTTTATATCTTTTACTTTGACGCCTTTTACTTTTTCGTCTTCGTATAAAAACTCTTCGGCTTTTGTATAATTAATTAAAGAAGCATCAAATTCCTGAGCTTTTTTCAAAACTTCCACTGTGAGCCTTGAATCATTGGTCTTATACTCGTAGTAGAGGGCGCCGGATTTTAATAAGTCTTTGCTCAGCAACGGAACCTTTTCCAGAGTTTCTTCTTTGGAGAGCATTTTTCGGTGTTCATCTTTTTTTACCCCGGCAAGAAAATCATATACGTACAGTGCCAGCGAAGTGGTAAATTCTCCCAAGCTTCCGTCCTCTATAATGGGCAAAATCATTTTTTCGGGAATTACGATGTGGGCAGCATTGGTGTGTACAATTTCGCGTTCGCGGCCTACTTCTCTGACCAAACCAAGCTCCAGATGCTCCAAATAACGCAAGCCTCCGTGTACAAGTTTTGTGGAACGGCTGCTGGTTCCGGCAGCATAATCCTGCATTTCAATCAAAGCGGTTTTTATGCCTCGCGATGCGGCATCCAATGCAATACCGGCACCGGTTATTCCGCCGCCGATTATTATCAACTCAAAAGTTTCCGATTTAAGTTTTTCTACAGTTTGTTCTCTGTCAGAAGCTGAAAGCTGTTTATTCATCATGTTCTTGGTTTTTATAAATGTATTTGTATAATTTGTCTGAAGGCCTTATTTTTTCGGGTACCGGCATGGAAAATCGTTGGCCTTTTACGACTTCACTTACCGGGTCTCTGTCGAGACGTATTTCTTTTACTTCGGTTTCGATAACGCCGGTTGTGGGGCCGGATATTAAAACTTTTTCGCCCGGCTTTAGTTGGCCGGCTTGCAGCAGAAACTCTCCCACACCAAGTTTCGAAAAATAATTGGTTCCTTTACCGATATATTTTTTTGTCCGGCGGGCTTTTGAACCGTAGGTTTTGCTCCACTCCCCGGTGTGTTTTCCCATATAATAGCCTTCCCAAAATCCTCGGTTAAAAACAACGGATAAGCGTTTGGTCCAATCATCAATTTTGCTTTTCGTGTAAGTACCCGCCCGAATTGCTTGAACAGCTTCACGATAGCATTCACTAACGGTTTTTACATATTCGGCGGGCCGGGCTCTGCCTTCAATTTTCAGAACCGTTACGCCGGCAGCCAAGAGCTTATCCAAAAAACCAATGGTGGATAAATCTTTGGGCGACATGATGTATTCGTTGTCAATTTCAAGCTGATAACCGGTTTCGTTATTGGTTGCCGTATAAGATTTGCGGCAGGTTTGCAGACAGGCTCCGCGATTGGCCGATGAGTCGTGCTCATGCAGGCTTAAATAGCATTTGCCGGAAATGGCTATACAAAGTGCACCGTGAGCAAATACTTCTATTTTGATTAATTCGCCGGCCGGACCGGTGATTTTTTCTTGTTTTATACTTTGAGTAATCTGTCGTATTTGTTTTAGATTCAGTTCCCTTGCAAGCACCATAACATCTGCATACTTTGCATAGAATTTTACGGTTTCAATATTGCTGACATTAAGCTGCGTGGATAAATGAATTTCCATGCCGGCTGTATAAGCATAATTTATAACCGATTGATCCGAGGCAATTATGGCGCTGATGCCTGCTGATTTGGCGGTATCTATAATATCATGCATCAGAGGGATTTCGTCGTCATAGATTACGGTGTTTACTGCAAGGTAAGAGCGCATGTTGTGCTGTTTACAGAAGTCTGCTATTTCCGGAAGGTCTTCGGTTGTGAAGTTTTTGGATGAGCCGGCTCGCATGTTTAACTTTTCTATTCCGAAATATACCGAGTTTGCGCCGCCTTGCCAAGCCGCTGTGAGCGCTGAAAAATTACCGGCCGGTGCCATGATTTCTATTGGCTTGCTGTATGTATTCATTCAATTATGAGTCTTTTTATAAAAGCCTTTTGGGCTCTGATGCAAACTTACTAAATTTTAAAAAGCATCTTTGATTAACGCGCTTGTTTGTAATTTAATTGAATTAGGCGGATAACTAATACTTATAACTTCTTCTGTCCAAGTGCCGCATA
>CAYYQW010000136.1:0-6047 GCA_964472505.1 uncultured Bacteroidaceae bacterium
CCTAACAAATAGATTCAAAGTAACTAATCAGTGTAATTGTTCCAATTTTTCGGAACATAAAAAAAAGTGTTTTTGATCCGGCTTGAAAATTCAGCGGAAACTAAACCCACCCCTGACCCTTCCCCGGAGGGGAATTGGACAGCTTCCGGCATTTCGTAAGAGGAAAATAGAAGAGACGATGTTTGATATTATATTCCAAAACAACCGAATTAAACAGAATGTCATTCATTGATGCTTAACACTGATTAGTTACGATTCAAATAATTAAAACCAAAATTATGTCAATACTTCTTGAATTTGCAATGTTCCCAACGGATAAAGGCGACAGCGTAAGCGAATACGTAAGCCGCGTAATAAAAATGATTGATGACAGCGGAGCGGATTATCAACTCACGCCCATGGGAACCATTATAGAAACTGAAGAAATGTCATCGGCTTTGGAGTTTATCCAAAAAGCTTATGATATTTTATCACCGGAAAGCAAACGCATATACTCTACCGTAAGTTTTGATATTCGGGAAGGTAAATCCGGCCGTTTAAAGCAAAAAATACAATCGGTAGAAAACAAAATCGGGAAAATAAAAACTTAAAAAATATCCCTTTTTGAATTATTTTAGTAAATTTGTTCTAAGAATAATTTTTACTAACCATTTTAAAAATATAATTATGGGATATTACAGAGAAATTGACGGAAAAAAATATGACAAAGAACTGCTGGATGCAGCCGAGGACTGTGTAAAAGGCGCCGGAGACGGCAGAATTTCGTTAGAAGATGCCAAAGCTTTACTTGAAAAAGTAAAAGACGGAAATTCTTATACCGACATTGAAAAAGACACCGTTTCATATATTCGTCAAAACCTAAAATGGACGGAGCAAGCTGATGAATGGTTCCGTACCGAAATTAGAAAATGGGCTGCCGATAAGTAAAATTGCAGCTTTTTTATTAAGAAAAAAGAAACATCCAAAATTGGTTGTTTCTTTTTTTTATTTTTTAATTTTGGCACAAAAACCAATGAACATTTTAATTTTAGGCTCAGGCGGCAGAGAACATGCTCTGGCAAAGACTATCAGTAAAAGCCAAAACACTCAAAAACTTTTTATCCTTCCCGGTAATGCCGGTACTGCAAAAACCGGAATAAATGTAGATATAGCACTTTCAGATTTTGAAGCAATTAAAAATTTTGCATTAGAAAAATCCGTTGAACTTATTATTTGCGGACCCGAGGACCCACTGGCAGAAGGTATTGCGGATTTTTTTGCCGGAAATCCCAAAAGCTCTAAAATTAAATTCATTGGGCCAAAACAATCAGCCGCACGTTTAGAAAGCAGCAAAGATTTTGCAAAAGCTTTTATGCAAAAGCATCAAATACCCACAGCTGCCTACCAAAGCTTTACCCCCGCTGAGAAAAACGATGCTTTTAATTTTTTGGCTCGCATGAAAGCACCCTATGTGCTGAAAGCTGACGGATTGGCTGCCGGAAAGGGAGTCATTATTACTCAGGATTTGGAAACGGCAAAAAATGCTCTGACCGAAATTTTTTCAGGAAAATTCGGTGATGCCGGAAATAAAGTAGTTATAGAAGAGTATTTAGACGGAATAGAACTTTCAGCTTTCGTACTGACCGACGGAAAAGAATACCTATTGCTCCCGGAAGCCAAAGACTACAAACGCATAGGAAAAAATGATACCGGGCTCAATACCGGCGGTATGGGTGCTGTTTCTCCGGTTCCTTTTGCCGACAAAAGTTTTATGCAAAAAGTTGAAAATAAAATCATACAACCGACAATAAAAGGTTTACAAAACGAACAGATTCCCTACACCGGTTTTATCTTTTTTGGTTTGATGAAAGTCGGCAATGAACCTTATGTAATTGAATACAACGTTCGCTTAGGCGACCCGGAAACCGAAGTAATTTTGCCGCGCATCAAGAGCGACTTTACGGAACTTTTATCAGCCACAGCTAATCATAGCTTATCTTCTGTTTCATTAGAGATTGATCCGCAAACCGCTGCTTCAGTTATATTAGTATCCGGCGGTTACCCGGAAAGCTATCAAAAAGGACTAAAAATAAGCCAAACCGAAAATGTAAAAGACAGTGAATTATTCCACATGGGAACCAAACAAGACAACGACCGCCTGCTTACAAACGGCGGGCGAGTTATGGCTGTAACATCATTGGCCGGCAGCATGAAAGAAGCTTTAAATATTTCGTATAAAAATGCAGAAAAAATACAGTTTGAAGGAAAATATTACAGAGATGACATTGGTTTTGATTTATAAAAAAAATGCTTAAGTTTTTTAAAAATAAAAATCCGCTTTTTTTGCTGCTAATACCGGCTTTGTCGGTCTTGCTTTTATATCTGACACACAAAACGGCTGCACCGGCAGCGGAGGGTCTTTCCAAAAGTTTTCTTTCTCAACTCATATTTCCTTTAATTCCGGCTGAAGCCAACAGATTGCTTGACTTAGGATTAACATTTTTGTTTTTAAATACATTTTTATTTTTCATTCTGTATTTCATTAACTCAAAGCGCTTTGTTTTAAGCAATAATTTTCTGTACGGCTTTATGGTGTTTTTCATTTTGCTGATTATGACACATCATGTCCGTTTTACTGAAACCTTAATAATCAACGGACTACTTGTCGGAAGTCTGTACTTTATAATACAGGCCTCGGAAAAAACACCGGCTCCTCTTCCCTATTTTAATGCAGCTTTTTTTATAAGCCTGGCAAGCCTTTTTAACACTAAGCTGATTTTCTTTTTATTAATTCTTCCGGCTGCCATTATTATTTTTAGGCAAGGTTCGTTTAAAGAATTATGGGCATCGCTTATAGGTATTTTACTGCCCTACTGGTTGTTTTTAGGATTTCATTTTTACTTTAGGGGAACTTGGCTGCCCGAGCCCAATCTGTTCGACCAATTAACTACAATTGAATTCATTAGTTTTGAATCACTTAAAGCCGAAACTCCGGCCTTAATATATCTGTTTTTTTTACTTTTAATAAGCAGTTCCTTTGTTTTTTCAAAATTCCGAAGTTTAAATACAAACCATCGACTGCATTTTGTCTTATTTATTTTCAGCTTTATTTTAAGTATTCTGATAATCATTTTAAATGCAGAACAATGGTACATGCTCCTGCCTTTTGTTGCATTTTTAGCGGGCATTCCGATTAGCTTTTATTTAAACAACGGCCGCCGAAAAATTTTTCAGGAAATCGTATTTGATCTTTTTCTTTTGTTCATCATTTTTACTCATATATCCGTTAATTTTAATCTTTTTTTATGAAATTAGGTGTTGTTATTTTTCCCGGTTCCAATTGCGACCACGACATGGTTCACGTTCTCCAAAACACGCTTCAACAGGAAACTGTAGAGCTTTGGCACAAAGATACCGACTTGCAAAATTGCGACGGAATTTTTCTTCCCGGAGGCTTTTCTTATGGGGATTATCTGCGTTCCGGTGCCATTGCACGTTTCTCTCCCATAATGGAAAGCATTGTGGAATTTGCTGAAAAAGGCGGTTTTGTTTTCGGTATTTGCAACGGTTTTCAAATTCTTTGCGAGTCCGGCTTGCTTCCCGGCACACTTTTACACAATGACAACAGAAAATTCATTTGTAAAAACAGCTACATACGAGCCGAAAATACCGCTACGGCAGTTACATCCGGCTGCGAAGCTGATAAAGCTTATAAAATACCCATTGCTCACGGCGAAGGAAAATATTACGCAGACAAGGAAACCTTAAAAAAATTAAACGAAAACAAACAAATTCTTTTCAGATACTGTGACGAAAACGGAGAGATAAATCCCAAAAGCAATCCGAACGGTTCGGCTGAAAACATAGCCGGTATATGCAATGCAGAAGCTAATGTTTTTGGCATGATGCCTCATCCGGAACGAGCTGCTTCAGAGCCACTTATGAACACTGATGGCCTGTGTATCCTAAACTCAATAATTAACTATTTGAATAAAAGCTAATTGCTAATTGAATTTTTTTTTCTAAATTTGTCGGAAACAAAAAATTATAAGCCCCATGAACGAAGACATACAATTACTCTTAGAAAGTGCAGAGGAAGAAATGCAGGAAACCATTTCATACCTCACAAAGAAATTGGCTTCTTTACGTGCCGGAAAAGCAAATACCCACATGCTGGACGGTATAAAAGTTGATTATTACGGAACACAAACCCCCCTTACGCAAGTTGCAAATCTTAACACGCCCGATGCCCAAACCATCACCATACAGCCTTGGGAAAAAACAATGACTTCGGTTATTGAAAAAGAGATTATGAAAGCCAACTTAGGCTTTAATCCTTCCAATAAAGGGGATATTATCTACATTAATGTTCCGCCGCTTACCGAAGAACGCCGAAAAGATTTGGTAAAAGTGGTAAAAAAAGAAGAAGAAAACAGCAAAATAAGCATCCGAGAAACCCGCCGCACGACTTTGGCTGAGATTAAAAAGCTTAAAGACGATAAAGACTCCGGCCTTTCGGAAGATGACGAACACAGAGCACAAGATGATGTTCAGGAACTCACTGATAAATACATTGCACAAGTGGAAAAAATCATTGAAGATAAGGAAAAAGAAATAATGACCGTGTAGTAATTAGATTTAAGTATTAAGATATAAGATATAAGATATAAGATATAAGATGTAAGATGTAAGATGTAAGATGTAAGATGTAAGATGTTGATTGTTGATGCTTAAAAAGACTTGTATCTTCAGCATAAAAAAGCTCAATCTCCGAGAGATTGAGCTTTTTTGTTAATCCTGACGGATTTTTAAAATTTTCTGAAGCCGATTATCTCACGCACATCTTTAAGCGTCTGAACAGTGTTTTTTCGGGCTTTTTCGGCACCGGTTTCGGCTACTTCGCGCAAATATTTTTCATTGCTTTGAATATCCAATATGCGCTCTCTTACGGGAGCCGTGAAATTAATAATATCCTCGGCCAATTGTTTTTTCAAATCACCGTAGCGTATGCTTGCTTTATTATATTCATCCCGGAAAAACTGTACCGTATCCGGTTTTGAAACCAAATTCATCAGCAGAAATAAATTTTTTACCGGTTCGCTCATTTCGGAGTTTTCGCTTTGAGGGCCGGCATCCGTAACGGCACGCATTACTTTTTTGCGAATGCTTTTGGGGTCTTCCGAAAGATAAATTCCGTTTCCGGCTGTTTTTCCCATTTTCCCGCTGCCGTCCAAACCGGGAACTTTTACCAGCTGCTCTCCGAAATTATATGGCTCCGGCTCCGGAAAATAGTCCGTTTTATACATGTGATTAAAACGTTTGGCAAATTTACGCGCCATCTCCAAATTTTGTTCCTGATCTTTTCCAACCGGCACTTTATGCGCTTTATGAATTAAAATGTCGGCCGCCATAAGCACCGGATAAGTTAACAAACCGGCATTAACATTATCGGGCTGTGTTCGTACTTTATCTTTAAAAGAAGTGGTACGTTCCAGCTCACCTACATAAGCATTCATATTCAAAAGCAAATAAAACTCAGGAATCTCCGGCACATCACTCTGCACATAAATGGCTGATTGTTCGGGATCCAATCCGGCTGCCAAATATTCCGCCAATACGGTTTTTACGTTATTGTGTAAATCCTCGGGAGTGGGATATGTTGTTAAAGAATGATAATCAGCAATAAAGAAATAGCAATTATTCTTTTCCTGCATTTTTACAAAATTCTTTACCGCTCCAAAATAATTGCCCAAGTGTAAATTTCCGGTTGAGCGTATTCCGCTTAATACTGTTTCCATAATGAATAATTTGTTTGTATAAACCTTTGCAAAAATATAAAATTTCGGCAGAACGGGTATTTTTATCAAAATTTCCTACTTTTATCTTTTGAAAAAGTGATTTTAATAAAAATTTTATTGAATTAGGCACATGAGTAATATCAAAATTAAAGTTACAGCATGTCGTTAAATATGTGGTTCCCCCTTAGAAAATGCTTGTTCCGATTATTTCGGAAGGGGACAGGGGGATTGATTGATGCAAAAATGTAAGTAAAATCAGATTTAGTAGCT
>CAYYQW010000137.1:0-6025 GCA_964472505.1 uncultured Bacteroidaceae bacterium
AAATAAAAATGTGATATTTTTTTGTTATGTGTGTTTGTGCTTGTGTTTCGTGGGGTTTTGTTTGTGGTTTGTTGAAAATCGTGCCGCGGCTATGACTTTTGAACGTCCGGCAGGACTTCAAAACGTCATGGCCTGTGAACATTTACCGCCTGCCCTTCCGACCACACGTTCAAAAGTCCTCCGGACGTTTTGAAGTGTTTCTTTAATCTGCCGGATTTGGCTTCATTTGATAGTTGGAAGATTATTTTTTATTGGCTTTTACGGGTAAAAATCTGGCAGATTTTCATCAACTTTGAAAGCTTGTGGGTTTGTTTTACTCGTCCTTCTGCCCACACGTTCAAAAGTCCTATCGGACGTTTTGAAGTGTTTCGGGCATTTGCGAATTTGTGTTTCGTGGGGTTTTACTTGTAGTTTATTGGAAGTCGTGCCGCAGCAATGACTTTTGAACGTCCGGCAGGACTTCAAAACGTCATGGTTTAAATACAACAAACTAACTTAAATCTGCCGGATTTAAGTTTGCTTGGGAGTTGCGTAATTATTGTATTCCAAGCTTTTAATGAGTAGAAATCCGGCAGATTTTCATCACCTTTAAACCGGCATGGTTTTGTTTATTCAGCCTGCCCTTCCGCCCACACGTTCAAAAGTCCTGCCCTTCGGCCGGTGCTCAGGAACCGCCGGGCGTTTTGAATGGATTTTATAGACAAATACTAATTAACACAAGTTACTTTTCAATTTGATTGCTGATCCAATCGGGTAAAGGTATTGATTGGTAATTATTCAAAGTTTTCCGGTTGCTGAAGTCATCAACTACTTTTTTAGTGTACTCAGTAATTAATTGCCCTATTCGGATATATTCACTTTGGTCTTTGGGTGTTTGTATGCGATTGTATAAAGTTACGCTCATGCTCGGCCCTTTAAGCCTTGATTTTTTATGATATACGCTGCTGAGAAACCATTTGTCTTTTATTTTAATAAAATTCACTTCACGTGTTTCTTTGCCGTTGCTGCTTGTTAATATTTCTTTTATTACAGCATAACTTTCTGCCTCAATATAGAGTATGCCTTCAGGATAAGTTAAGGGTTTAGATGAGCTAAACCGTATTTTATAACATTTTTTATTCATAATGTTTTCATATCCCACAAGTAGGTATTTAAATTTTCTTGATTGTCTTTTGTGTAAATGCGGAAATCTGTCAAATATCGGATTATCCCATAATATTTGCGTAAGTGCAGTCGATCGGTGGTTGTGGTACATCTCTTCCCCTGTATCGGAGTAATATGCCAATCTACATCGATCTATTTTGATTCTGTTATTGAATTTATCTAATGATGATTTTTTATGTTCCACAGAGCCATTGTATTCTACTATAAGGTGAAGAATACTGTCCCGGGAAAACTCAACTTCACGATGGTAGAAATTGTAATAAACCGGATATTTAGGATGATTTTCATCTAATTTTGAAATTGCTTTTTTTACAATTACATCCGTATTAACCCCTTTTACTGTTACTTGCGACAGACTGTAAGACTTTGGAGATAATTCAATGTGTAAGCTATTCTTTTGCTCGGACAAGGAATATTCTTCTGCCTTGTAGCCTATGTGAGAAATGATTACGGTATCTATTGTATATTTTGAGCGCAGAAGAAAATAGCCGTCTTCATTGCTTACCGTAGCATGATTCGGAGCGTTTTTTATGAATACATGGGCTCCGTATATTCTTTCGCCGGATTGTTTGTCAAAAATAAATCCGGAAATATTTTGTGCTTGTACAGGTTTAAAAAAAAGTAAAGCTATACAGAAAAAGCAAAGCTGTATTAAACGATATATTGGCATGGTAAGAGATTTTGATTTTCCGGCTGCCCAAAATTTACCGGCAGCCGGAAAAGTTATATTTTCTTGAATTACGATGAAGCTATGACAGCAGCAATAATTGTAGATGCTGCGGATATTATGGTTTTAGCCCAACACTCGGCTTTGCACCAGCCTAATCCGGACAGTTTATTTCCGTTATCATCCGTAAATTGTTCTTGACAGGATGCAATACAGCTTGACTTTTCAGAATTAAGAAAGCCTTTCTCTTCTGCTTCTAATAAAAACTTAGGACTTAAATGAGTTTGTTGAAATATATTGTCTGTTATTTCCAACTTTAATAATGTATTTTCCGGTGTATCAGGCATAGTAAATCTAATTGTACCGGAGATTTTCTCCCTGTCGGGGGTGTATGCAGTAATTTCGGCTTCTACAATGCTATAGGTTTCGTATTCGCTTTTATCTGATGCCTTCATAAAGTCAGGCAAATGCACATTTTTAAATTCTGTGGTTTTTTGTTCCGTTTCAATTTGTTTGGTACATGCATTTAGTGCTATTAATGGAAGTATTAAATAAATTAATTTTTTCATTTTGTTGAATATTTAATTAAGAATAAATGTTAAAAAAAGGATAATACAAAGCCGCCCAAAATTTCTTTACCAAAAGAAAATCCCAAGCGGCATTATCCGAATAAATTTATTCTTGCATAAAATGAAAATATATTTTGTCGTGGTATATCGGCAAAAGCTATAGCTCTCTCTCTCTCTCTCTCTACAAAAGCGGTGCTTTCAGGTTTTTGGTTTCTAATATTCATTAAAAATACAGTTTGGTTTTGTTTTCGCTTGCAAAGCAAATAAAAAGAAATCAGAGAAGCAAATAAAAATGTGATATTTTTTTGTTATGTGTGTTTGTGCTTGTGTTTCGTGGGGCAATGACTTTTGAACGTCCGGAGGACTTCAAAACGTCATGGCCTGTGAACATTTACCGCCTGCCCTACCGCTCACACGTTCAAAAGTCCTTACCGGACGTTTTGAAGTGTTACTTTCTGCCCACACGTTCAAAAGTCCTCCGGACGTTTTGAAGTGTTTCTTTAATCTGCCGGATTTGGGCTCATTCAATAGTCGGAAGATGATTTTTTATTGACTTTTCACAGGTAGAAACCCGGCAGATTTTACCCATAAATGTCATATTAATAAAGTTTCTGTTACTTTTTTATGGCTAAAGATTATGTTTTAAAGTGTTAGGATTTCTTCTTGTATCATGTATTGTGATTATTTGAACGGTGTTGTCCGCTATACGATAATATAGCGCATTTTGTTTTGTGATAAGACAACGCCGGATTTTTCTTTTTTCGGAAAACATTTGACACATATACGGATTTACTGAAAGCAAAGTCAGAATTTTTTTAAATTTTTCCAAAAAGCTGTTTTTAACACTTTCATTCCACTCCGATTTTAAATAGCTTAGGATTTTGTCTAATACCGAATGGTTATCATGTAACAGAAAATAAATTTTCTTAACATGCTAATCCTTCGGCATTATACCAAAAACTTTTTGATTATCTTGATAGCGGTTTGGTATAAGTTTTCTTCAGCACGTTTTGAAATAATTATATCATAGCTTTTTTCTTTTTCCATGCTCAATACTTATTTAAAACATCATCTATTTTTTTATAATTTCCGTTTTCTATGTCTTCTTTTTCTTGTTCAGATAATAAATCCCAAAAATCCGGTTCGATATTTTTATCTTGCAAGTTTAAAAAATCATAGAATTGCAATAAACGCTTTTCCGGTAATTTATCAATAAAACGGAATAAACGGAGTTTTACTTCAGCGATATTAGTTGATTTGTGCATAAATACAAATTTTAAACCTTACAAATGATTTTGGTACAACATTCCGTTGCTCTTACAAATATACGATATCTATGTGTAACTTACATGGCGTCTTAAAATTTATTTTTTATAAATCATACATCGTAATACAATATCTTACTGACTTTTGAACGTCCGGAGGACTTCTAAACGTCATGGCTATAAAAATTTACGGCCTGCCCTTTTGCCCACACGTTCAAAAGTCCTCCGGACGTTTTGAAGTGTTTTCTGTTGTACTCTAAATCTGTGTGAATTTTATCGGATAAAAGGTTTCTTTTATGTTTCTATTTAATATTTTTGTACCGGATTATTAAATTCATAATTATGGGGCTTATAGAAATTGAAGGCATGGAGTTTTATGCCTATCACGGGCATTACAAAGAGGAACAAATTGTAGGCAATAAGTTTTTTTTGGATTTACGAATTGAAGCCGATTGCGCCAAAGCAGCCCAATCTGATGATATACACGATGCCGTAAATTATCAAACAGCTTATAAAGTGATAAAGAAGCAGATGAATATTAAATCTTATTTGTTGGAAAACATTGCAAGCCGTATTTTAGATGCTTTGTACGAAAATCTAAGCGGAATAAATACAATAACCATAAAAGTTTCAAAAATGAACCCGCCCATGGGCGGAAAAATTGATAAAGTAAGCATAACACTCACACGCTAAATCATTATCATCTAAATACTTATATCTAAATACTTATATCTAAACATGAACCATCCCTTGAAAATATACAATACGTTAAAACGAAAGAAAGAGATTTTTCAACCGCTGAATCCGCCTTTTGTCGGTATGTATGTATGCGGGCCTACGGTTTACGGCGATGCGCATTTGGGACATGCCCGGCCGGCGGTTACTTTCGACTTGCTTTATCGCTATTTAAAATATTTGGACTATAAAGTGCGCTATGTACGCAACCTGACTGATGTGGGCCATCTGGAAAACGATGCCGACGAAGGCGAAGATAAAATTGCCAAAAAAGCTCGGATAGAACAATTGGAGCCCATGGAGCTGGCACAGCGTTACATTAATGCTTTTCATAAAAATATGCGCGAGCTTAATACTCTGGAGCCGGACATTGAACCGCAGGCTTCCGGCCATATTCCGGAGCAGACCGAAATGATTCGTAAAATTATTAAAAACGGTTATGCTTATGAGGTAAACGGCTCTTTGTATTTTGATGTGGAAAAATATTCCCAAAAATATGATTACGGTAAACTTTCCGGACGGGTATTGGAAGATTTACAAGCTAATACGCGCGAACTGCAAGGCCAAAGCGAAAAGAAAAATCCTTATGACTTTGCGCTTTGGAAAAAAGCCGAACCGCAACATATTATGCGCTGGAAATCTGAATGGAGCGACGGTTTTCCCGGCTGGCATTTGGAATGCTCGGCCATGAGCATGAAATACCTCGGCGATGAATTTGATATTCACGGCGGTGGCCTGGATTTGCAATTTCCGCATCACGAATGCGAAATAGCCCAATCGGCGGCAGCTACCGGCAAAGATGCCGTAAGATACTGGATGCATAATAATATGATAACCATAGCCGGGCAAAAAATGAGCAAGTCTTTGGGTAATTTTATAAAATTGGATGAGCTTTTCTCCGGAGAGCATGATTTGTTAGAACAGGCTTACAGCCCGCAAGTGGTACGTTTCTTTATGTTGCAGGCTCATTACAGAAAGCCTTTGGATTTTTCCAACAAAGCTTTGAAAGCTTCCGAAAAAGGCTTGCTGCGTTTGTTTACCGCTCTGGATACTTTGGATGCCATAAAACCGGGCAAAAAAACAACGGTTCAATTTTCCAAAATAAAGCAAGAGAGTTTCGCTGCTCTCAACGATGATTTGAATACGCCCATTTTGATAGCTCACTTATTTGACGGTGTTCGTATAATAAATGCCGTAAAAGACGGCAAAGAATCCATAGATGCCGAAACCCACAAGGATATTAAAGATTTTTATTCAAGCGTAGTTTTTGATATTCTCGGGTTAAAACCGGAAAACGCAGTCAAACAAGACGAAGGCATAAGCGATGATTTAATGCAAGTGATTTTGGATATAAGAGCTGAAGCTAAGAAAAATAAAGATTTTGCTACTGCCGATGCCATTCGCGATAAACTTAACAATTTGGGAATCACCGTAAAAGATACACCCCAAGGAGCCGAATGGAGTATGGATTAAAACAGAATTTTCTTATTGAGTTAGGCGCATGAAAGCTATTTCAAAATTCAGAACTCCTGACCTCACGTAGTTTCAGATGTCGCCTTTTTTGAATCAAGAATATCGAACATTTAATATCGAATCAAGAAGTAACTCATTGATTGAATAGGTTT
>CAYYQW010000138.1:0-5868 GCA_964472505.1 uncultured Bacteroidaceae bacterium
AAACTTTGGCAAAGTTCTCATTTTCAGTCTAATGGAAAAGCATAACGAACTATTAAACATTAAGAAACATTGTTTTTTAATATATTGAAAATAAGGTAATGAGGTAAAAAAATCCAAACCATATTTCTACTGAGGTTTTAACGATTGATAAGGTTTTTAAAAACAAACATTGTTTTTTGATTTCAATTGCCCAAAAATGGCCTTATGTTTTTGTTTCAACCTCAGTAGTAAAAAATTATTAAGCACAACTAAACCTTATTACCTTATTTTTTTTATTGACTGTATTCTTTTTTCGTAATATTTAATAAATTCATCATACTCTTCTTTATATGTTTTAATACGATGATGTTCTTTTTGGTTTAAAATATATCTACATACCTTACTTACATGTCTTTTAGAAACAGAAAAGGCTGAAGCCGTTTCTTGCCATTCAAATTTGCCGAGAGCCAATTTATTCTCATTGATAAATTTCTCAGAAGCATCGGCAATAATGTTTGCCAAATATTCTTCCGAAATACTTGGTGCACGTGAAATTAGAAAATGAATATGTTCCGGGTTTGCATATATAGCATACAATTTGCAAGCATAATTCTTCACGACGCCTGTAATAAATTTCTCAATTCGTTCTCTGCTTTTTTCAGGAATTAATTTTTCTCTGTGTAGCGTGGTAAGAATAAAATGAGTATATAAATTATTATATTCTATTTTCATCATTTATTACTTGAAATTAGGTATTAAGAAACAATGTTTTTTAATAGATTCAAAATTTAAAAAATAAGGTAATGAGGTAAAAAAATCCAAATTATATTTCTACTGAGGTTTTAACGATTGATAAGGTTTTTAAAAATAAACTTTATTTTTTGATTTCAATTGCCAAAAATGACCTTATGTTTTTGTTTCAACCTCAGTAGTAAAAAATTATCAAGTACAGCCAAACCTTATTGTTACTGTTTGATACATACTTTTACCGCAAGATGAATGTCCGTCTATGGCTATTATGAGTTTTTTCATTCTGTAATTATTGTTTCTTTATTTGTTTCAAAAATACGGTAATAAACCGAAAAGTGGTTTGAGCCGCCGGCTAAGTGATAACTTGCTCTTCCGTAGGATAAACCGAGCCGCTTTAGTTTTAATCCGAAACCCCAGGAAATACCCGAAAAGCTTCCCAAATCTTTAATTCCCGTTTCGGCACGGCGCAAGTGGTTATAGCCCAGCGCAACATAAAAATTTTCCATGGGTAAAAACTCCACACCCACAATCAGGTGGCGCATGGCATTGTCCAAAGCTTTTTGAATGTCAAAACCGGGCTCATCATTTGTTTCATCGTATATGCTGATGCGTGTGTCTTCTTCCGGCTTGCTCAGGTCCCATCGGAACAGATGATGCGCTGTAAGGTTGAGTCTGAAGGGTGCATGAGCCAGGCGTTTGGAGATGCCGGCGTTCAGGTCGGTGCGAATCGGCTCTCGGTTTTCTGCTCTATAAGGTGTAATTTGCATTCCGAAGTTTTTCAGCACCAGTGAAAGCGAAAAATTCTCTTTTTTCTTAAAATATGTAATGCCTATGTCGGAAACCAATCCTACCGAACTGTACTTCTCCAGATGCGAGTATATGGGTTTTAGGTTTAGGCCGGCCGATATTCCCGGGAACAACTCTTTTGCCCAAATTAAATTTAATGCATAATCCGCCGCACCGAAAGTACCGGTAATGGTTCCGTTTTCATCGGCAGCCGTAAATTCCCCGTAGTTCAGGTAATGCAGGCCGGCCGAAAAACTGCCGTATTCTTCTGTATGAAAACCATAAGCTGCATAGCCAAAATTAATGCCCGCAAAATAATTTACATAATTCAAAATTAAATCACCGCTCATATCGGCATTCAGTAATGACGGATTGTAGAAACTTGTGTTCAAATCATCACCATATACGGATACATTATTTCCGCCCAGAGCACTGATACGTGCCGAATTGCTTAATTTAAGAAAAGCATATACGCCTTTCCCGCCCGTTTGAGCTCCGGCTGAGAAGCTTAAAACGCTTATTATAAAGAGGATAATTATGAAATATTTATACATTCGATAAAGGCTTTTAAACTTATTTTATGAAAGTCCTAAATTTTCAAAGCTAAAAAATCCGGCTAACTTTGCACTTATATTTTAAACCCGGATTATGCATTAGAATTTGGTTCGCTTGTTAACTAAAAGATAATCAGTTTATTTTGAAACTATTTAGAAATCCTTTTGGGTTCAACGGAATTTGGTTTAAAGAAAGATATAGAGCTTCAAATCAATTATTTAACTTACAGACCTAATTTTTAACGCATAATGCAAGTTAAACACAATAATAACAAAACGATGAATAAGAAAAGAAATTTTGTTGCAGAAGATACAGAGATTAATTCATGGGAAGATATAAAACCGTATCTCGAAGATTTGAAAAACAGAGAAATACAGTCGGGAGATGAGCTTTTGAACTGGTGGAAAAACCGAAGCGAACTTGAGGCTTTTTTGTCGGAAAATTTGGCATGGCGATACATTAAAATGAGTTGCGATACCGAGAACGAAGCTTTGGCCGAAGATTTCAATTTTTTTGTTACCGAAATAGAACCAAAGCTTTCGGAATATTCTGATATTCTGGATAAAAAACTGGTAAATTCGCCCCATACCAAGAATTTGGATTCCGATAAATATTTTGTGGCATTGCGCTCAATTAAACGAAATATAGAGCTTTTCAGAAAAGAAAATATTCCGATTTTTGCCGAAATGCAAAAAGAAACACAGGAATACGGAAAAATCACCGGTGCCATGACCATAAATTATGAAGGTAAAGAGCTTACCTTGCAGCAGGCATCAAACTATCTGAAAGATTTGGATCGCAGCGTGCGAAAAACGGTTTATGAACAAATGAACGAACGCCGATATGCCGATAAGGAAAAACTGCATGAATTGCTGGACCGTCTTATGGAAAAACGGCAAAAAGTAGCTGCCAATGCCGGATACGATAATTATCGTGATTATAAATTTGATGCCATGCAGCGCTTTGATTACAGTATAGAAGATTGTTCGGTTTTTCATAATTCGGTGCGCGAAACCATTGTTCCGCTTACACGCGAAATGCAAAAAATACGCAAAGAAAAAATGCAACTTGATGTGCTGCGCCCATACGATACAGCCGTTGACCCCGACGGAAAACCACCGCTCAAACCTTTTGAGAAAGCATCGGAATTATTAGATACAAGCATTGAGATATTTTCTAAAATAAAAAAACGCTACGGAGATTATTTGCGGCAAATGAAAGAGCAATCGTATTTGGATCTGGAATCGCGAAAAGGTAAAGCCCCCGGCGGTTTTAATTATCCGCTTTACGAAAGCAATATGCCTTTTATTTTTATGAATGCAGCCGGCAATATTCGCGATGTGGAAACATTGATGCACGAAGGCGGCCATGCCATTCATTCTTTTTTGAGCTCCGATTTGGCGCTGACGGATTTTAAACAACTGCCTTCGGAAGTGGCAGAGTTGGCATCCATGTCTGTGGAATTAATCAGTTTGGAACACCGGCATTTATTTTTTGATAATGCAGATGATTTTCTTCGCGCCAAGCGCCACCAGTTAGAAGGTGTGTTGCGGGTTTTGCCTTGGGTGGCTACGGTGGATAAATTTCAGCACGAGCTGTATTTGCATCCCGAATATACGCACAAACAAAGAGAAGCCTTGTGGCTGAGTGTTTTGGATGAATTTGACAGCGGCCTGACGGATTATTCCGGTTATGAACATTTTAAAGCTTCCGCATGGCAGGCACAACTGCACATCTACGAAGTGCCCTTTTATTATATCGAATACGGAATTGCCCAACTGGGAGCCGTATCGGTTTGGAAAAATTATAAAGAAAATCCCGAAAAAGCGCTGCAAGATTTTGAAAATGCGCTTAAATTAGGCTATTCGAAACCAATTCCGGAAATATACAAAGCGGCCGGTATTGAATTTAATTTCTCAAAAGCTTACATGCAGGAATTAGCCGATTTTATTCAAAAAGAATTGCAGAAAACGGTATAACTCGCAAGCCATGAAAAAATTGTTTGAAAAACATCGTATGATTTTGGTTTTGATTTTGATTGTTCTTGCTTTGGGCGTGTATAATTTTTCGCAGCATTATAAAATACAGAATCTTCGCGAAGAGAATTATCAAAAAAAATATGAAATATACCAGGCCAAAGAAGAATTACGAAAGACCAAGCGCATAATTAACAGCCTTGATGATGAATTAGACAGCCTCAAATCATCCGGGCAGCTTGATCAGTAATAAAATCTGTTTTTATTCAACACGTTCGTGAGGACTTTTGAACGTGCCGGCAACGAAAGGCACTAAGCCGGCCGATATCACAACGATTAATCATTATTAAAATCTACTTTTGCTTCATTTGTAAATATTAATCGTATATTTACAGATAAATGTATGATATAGTCTTTTTTAATCCATTCCATAATTAAATTGTAAAAATCATGAAAAGAACAGTCAGCTTGTTTATTTTAAGTTTTGTTTTTCTGTTTTCAGCTTGCGAAATTGCAGAAAATGATACCGAGAATCCTGATCCAATTGATGAGAATTCGGATGTTGAAAAAATGGAAATTGCAGGTGTATATGAAATGAGTTACGGGCCACACGCTCTTGCGGTAGTCGGAAACTATGTGTATGCGGCACGAGATAATCAAATTTTTGTTGTCAACATCAGCGACCCGGCGAATCCAATGCTTGAAAATACAATTACCGATTTGGAAGCAAACAATGCTTTTAAGGCTTTGCACATATCCGGAAATATTCTGTTTGCAGGATGTACGGAAAGTTCAAGTATTTATATGTTGGATGTAAGTAATCCGGCTGATGCATCCATTATCGGAACGTTTAATGATGATATCTATGAGCAGGTGAAATTGAAGCCTATGGCCTTTTTCTATAAAAACGGAATGCTTTGGGCTTCCGGCAGTAACGGACAAGCAGGTATGCTTGTTCAATTTTCTGAAAATTCTGCCGACTTAACACCGCAAAGCTACTTTTTATTATCCGGCACCGGCAATGCTGCCGAGGGCGTTTGGGCAAATTCGGAAAATGTTTTCATCAGTACAGCCGACGGAAATGTCTATGCTTTTGATTCCGGAGACATTGCTGCCGGTATTTTGAGTGAATATACTTTTTCTAATGAAGCCGGCCACGAACATTGGGGGCGTACGCTTTTAGGAAACGGGAATCATCTGTATTGGGCCGATTGGGGCGCCGGTTTTATTACCCTTGATATCAGTAATCCGGCCGATTTGAAATCGGCAGCATTGCTCACGCATTCTTCCTTTATTTCGCAGCACCCTAATGCCGAAGGAACGAATGTATATGATTTGCTTTTGCACAATGAAACCGGCAATATATATCTTGCCAACGGCTGGAGCGGTTTGGTGGAAATTGACCCTGCTTCGCCGGCTGATGTCCTCGCATTTGTGGATTACAAAGACAATAACTACTATTGCATTGAACAATACAAGAATTATGTTTTGTTGGGTGATATAGCCGCCGGAACAACCGATGTAGCCGGCATAAAAATTATCAAAGTGAAGTAAGGCTTCAACTCAAAGCCGGTAACACAGGTGATTATAACCTCCGATACCGGCTGCTTTTCTCATGTAATTTTCACAATTATAAAAACTTAGCTTTTGTAAAAAAACAGTCCGATTATCTTCATTTTTGCCAAATTTTAAATATTTTTGAAAAACTTTTTTAATAACATCAAAAAATAACGAATTATGGCTGACACAAATGTTTCAATGAGTAACACCAAAAAAGAAATACTCGCTGCTTATGAAGAACTTATAGAAAAAATACAGCAGG
>CAYYQW010000139.1:0-5829 GCA_964472505.1 uncultured Bacteroidaceae bacterium
GTGCCTAATTCAAAAAATGAATAAAATTCTTATTCGGGTCTATAATTTTAGACCCATTAAGGTAATATCATCGCGCTGCTCGGCATTCTGTTGAAATTCATCCAATTCTCCGGCCACAAATTTGTGTTGTTCCGAGATATCCAATTTAACAGCCTCTTTCAACATCATTCGTATTCGGTGGGTACCAAACTTTTTCCTGTTCGCATTGTTTTGGTCGGCCAATCCGTCGCTCATCATATAAATAAATGAGCCCGAAGGCAAAGTCATTTGATGTGAAGTAAAATCAATCATATCGTAATGCGGACTGCCGATTTCTTTTACATCGCCGCGCAATCGTGTAAGCGAATCCGAGCCGGCTTCTTTTATAAAAACAGCCTGTTTAGCTCCGCTAAATACCAGCTCACAATGCTCGTTACCAATCTTCTCTATTCGCACCAAAGACAGTACCATGCCGTCACGATTATTGCCGTCATCTGTTTGAAACAAGCGAAAAACTTTATCGTGCATTTTTTCCAAAATCTTAAGCGTGTCGGTTTCTTTTTCCGAAATCACAATTTCATCCAAAATACGATTGCCCACAAAAGACATAAAGGCTCCGGGCACACCGTGTCCGGTACAATCAACAACGGCTGCAAAAAAATATTTGCGTCCTGATTTTTCCAAGGTTTTTGCCCAAAAAAAGTCTCCCGACACATAATCTTTTGGGCGATACAAAACAAAACTTTCAAAAAAATCTGAAATTGAGCTCAGCTGCGGCAATACGGCAGCCTGAATGGTTTTAGCATATCGAATTCCGGCATTGATTTGCGAATAACTATCTTCCAGCCGCTTATTGGCTGCATCCAGAATTTCGGTTTGATGTTCTAATTGCTTTTTTTGCACCAATATTTCCTCATTTTTCTCTGACAGCATTTTATTGATACGATTTTTTAACCGGTAATTCCTAAAAATAAAATATGCAATGACAGCCAGCAAAAGGGCAACAGATATTGCAATGTAGAGATAAAACTTATGTTTTTTAATGGTCATTTCCTGCTCATCCAGAGAAGTCCTTTGCCGGGCAATTAATTCTTTGTTCTCGCGAATGGCATGCTCAAGTTCCGACAATGTTTTACGGCTCTTTTGAATTTCCTCTCTGTATTCCAAAGCCTCTTTATTAACCGCTTCAGTGCGTTTTTTGCTCAAAGCCAATGCTTGTTGTCCCTGCATAAGCAATAAATCTTGTTTTTCTAATCTTTCACGGCCTTCTTCAAGGCGTTTTTCCATTCGCTGAAGCTGTTGTTCTTGTTTTTCTAAGATTCTGCGTTGCTGTTTTATTTGCCGGCCCTGATAACTGATTGCTTTCAGTTGCTCATCCATAGATTCTTTTTGGTTTTCGATTTTACGCGTCTGAGCCTCCACGCGAGAAATCTCTCTTTTCAAGCGCTTTTGCATGTCTCTGTATATATTAATTGCATCAATTTCATTGCCTCCAAGCAGAAGCAATTTTTGAGATACCTGAATATCGGCAGCAGAAATGGCCAGCGGATTAATTTCAAAATTAACGGTGCCGTTTTCATCAATAAAATTAATCATTATCAATTCTTTTTTATCGACTTCATCACTTACACGCAAAATTCTGCGGCCGTCGGTCATACCGGCAATATCGCGTATGCGCTTATTATACGAACGCGGAATATAGAGAATATGGGCATTAAACGTATCCAATTCCGAAAAGCCGACTTTGCGAACTTCAATTCCTAAACCTTCGATTGTTTTCCCGGCCAAATTTTCTGAGAAAGCCTCATACATCTTCCGGTCCGATTTCATGACGCCTACCACAAAGTGGTCGGAATCATGCATCTCGGGCCAAACCAAAGATTGCGCAAATTTGTAGATGAAAACCGACTTAAGTTCCTCTTCCGAATACTGTGCTTTGGCTTTAGCTGCCGACAACAGCAACAAAAGCGCAAACAAAAACATCTTTATCCTACTCATAGCCCCATTAATTTTCTGTCCGGAATTTCTAAGGCTTAAATATAGATATAAATATTGGTGATTAAAAAAGGATTTTTTTTTGCACAAGACAAACATTTATTTAATTTTGCGCTGCATTTGCCCGAGTGGCGGAATTGGTAGACGCGTTGGTCTCAAAAACCAATGGCAGCAATGCCGTGCCGGTTCGACCCCGGCCTCGGGTACTTTGGGGGCCATAGCTCAGTTGGCTAGAGCGCGTGACTGGCAGTCACGAGGTCAGGGGTTCGACTCCCCTTGGCTCCACAAAAAGCCCGCAGCTTTCTGCGGGCTTTTTTTTTGTGTATTTTTCTCCCCCGGTCGCTTGAAGGGTATTATGTCACCGGAAAAAGAAAAATATTATCTTTGTGATAATGAAGCAAAAAACATCCCTGTTAAGAAATAAATCAAAATTAGAATTTATCATAATTCGCAGGCCTTACAAAAGATAGCGGGCAGATAGTTTATATAATTTAAATACAAAAAGTAACTAATACGATAAAACTCTTTTTATGAATAGAATCTTATTTAGCATAAATAATATAGATTTAAAATATATAATTAAAGATGATTATATTGAAAAATGCGCCGTTAGAAAGAAACAATACTCTTTCTTCACAAGAAAAAAAATCGTTAAATACCTAAAGACTAATCAATTATTTGACATATGTGATTTAACGGAGTGTATTATTTGTAAACAATTAGCTCAGCATTATGAAACTTGGTACACCGATGAAGAATGGGTTTGGAGTGGCGATATTATACATTACATAAAAAAACATAACTTGACTTTACCTGATGAATTTTTATCTTCAATCAAAAACAATAAATTCAAGAATGGAAAAATTTCTAAAGCCAAATTAGAAAAATTAGAAGCAAACCAACAAGTGTTAGAAATTGCCCGGAAACATCATCCTATTGATTTTGATGCCCCGCCCTATCCGCAAGCAAATGAAAACTAAAAAACAAAGAGCTGAGCGCATGCCTTTGATTCCGGCTCGCGCGCCTTTGCGGCAACATAAATCGGTTTTGGCTTCTGCCCGACCACACGTTTTGAAGTCCGCCGGACGTTCAAAAGTGTTTCGGTTTTTCTTGAAAGCATGAGCCGATCGCAAGCTTTGTAATGCGTGCGAGCGGCGGGGCTAAAACATCAACACCATAAGTTTTATTGTGCTTTGTTAATTGTCCGTTATTCAGTAAAGACAGACGCTCAAAAGCCCAAAGGAGGTTTTGAACGTCTGTTTATATTCCAATACTGTTTATCACTTGTTAATGGAATTACAAATTTCCGTAAACTCCGCCCTAAATCCATACGGATCATAAGTTTGAGCACCGGAAGCCCATTGCTTAACATCAGACAGAGTCAGATTGCCCATATATTCCGAATTCTTCATAATCAAGCCTAAACCTACAACCGAAACGGCAAAACGCGTATGCTCGGAGGATGATTCAAAAGCTTTGATTTCCCCGACAACATCCGTATTTATAAGCATATTACTTTCATTATTCGGCATTTTGTAGCGGAACTCTATGGCAGCCGGCGACTGCTGACTTGTACCGGCAGCAGGAATGATTTCATACAAGGCCGTAATGCTTTGCCCGGAACCGATTTCGCCCGCATCCGTGGAATCTTCTTCAAACGCTTCCTCATCCATAAGGCGATTTTCATAACCGATTAAACGATATTTATCAACCTCAGCAGGATCAAAAATCAGTTTAATTTTACAATCTTTCGCTACGGTATAAAATTTAGAATATTCGTAGATAAACACTTTCTTTATCTGATTAATATTATCAATGTATTCATAATTGCCGTTACCGTTGTTGGCCAATTGCTCCATCATGGCATCATTCAGATTTCCGGAACCTACGCCCAAAACAGTTAAGTAAATGCCGGTTTTTCGCTTTTCTTCAACCAATTTTACCAAGTCTTCGGTAGAGGAAGGCCCTACGTTGAAATCACCGTCGCTGCCTAATATCACACGATTATTGCCACCCGCCAAGAAGTACTTCTGTGCTATTTCGTATGCAGTTGTAATTCCGGCTGCTCCCGCCGTGGAACCGCCGGCACCCAATTCGTCAATAATGCTTTTTATGCGATCTTTTTCATCGCCGCGGCCGCCTTCCAAAAGCACGGCATCGGAACCGGCATAGGTCACAATGGAAATACGGTCTTGCTCACTGCATTGATCAACAAACAACTTAAAGCCGGTTTTCAGCACGCCCAATTTTTCCGGACTGTTCATAGAACCGGAAACATCAATCAAAAACACAAAATTGGCCGGTGCATCCTCTGCTTCAGGCATGCTTTTGCCCATTAGGCCTATTCGTATCAGCTCATGCTCCGTGTTCCACGGACAAACTGTTCTTTCTGTATTTATGGCCACACGGCCTTCGGCAGGCTGTTCATAATCGAAATTAAAATAGTTCACAAACTCCTCAACCCGAACGGCTTCCGACGGGAAAGTCTGTCCCAGATTTACATAACGACGCATGTTGGAATACGAAGCGCCGTCGGCATCAATGGCAAATGTGGAAACGGGTTGATCAGCCGCACTTATAAACGGATTTTCACCGTAATCCTCATAGTTTTCGTTGTAAGTAAGTTCTCCGAGCGGTTCAATATAAGCTCCGTCTTCATTGCTGTATTCCTTATCGCAAGCCCACAGAAAAGTAAAAAGCAAGGGAAATAAATAAACAAATTTTTTCATAATTTTATATGTTTGGTTTTACAGTAAACGAAAAGTTACGGAAAAAATTTCAAATACATACAAACTAAAACACTGCTAACGAAAGAGGCTGCACCGCTCGCGCGCGTTTGCAACTTCACTCTGATATTCAGACAGTTTTGAACTACCAGCTCTCATTTTTTTATGTTTAAGTTATCCGTGTAAAAGTAAAGCAGTAAATTTATGAAATTTTTGGTTCACTTTATAAAATACCGGCGCATTTAAGCTTTGCAAACACCGCTCGCACGTGTTTGCAAATCTGCCGGACGTTCAAAAGTGTTTCGGTTTTCGTTAAACTATGACCAGCGCCTCTGCTTCAAGCGGCAACACGGATGAAAACCAAAGTACTCGTTTATCCTTTTAATTGAATTCTAACGGCAATGGATTACTATTGTAAAATTTTTACTTATATTTGTATTAAAGCAAATCGGATAAGAAGCTAATTTATGTTGGATTCTTAGCAAGCAAAAGCTCAAAGATCTCTTTAATAAATTAAATTGCAGCACTTTAAAAACAAAGATACAATGTTAGTTACGGTAAAATTGGATATGTCAAATGCAAAAGCTTCGGCTTTGTTAAATTATATCAAAACACTTGATTTTGTTTACATTGACGAGAAATACACATTATCGGATGCGGAAAAACAAGCGGTGGAGGAAGGATTGGCTTCGTTGGATCGAGGCAAAAAGTTAACACATGAGGAAGTCATGAACAATATGAAAAAACGCTTTCCTAATCTGTTTTGAGTATGTATAATATAATTTGGTCCAAAGATGCCGAAATTGATTACGCAGAAAATATAAATTTCTTACTTGGTTCATGGACTGAAAAACAAGTTTTTAATTTCATTGATGCTGTTAACCAACATTTAAATTTAATAAAGCATAATCCAAAAATATTTGCCCTGACTGATTTTCCCGGTATCCGTTCTGTTCTGATTGTAAAAGAAATCAGATTATTTTACAAAATCACTAACAATAATACCGTAGAACTAATCCGGTTTTGGAACAACTATCAAAACTCGAAAAACCTGAAAGATGAATTGTAGTTTCTTTTAAAACGGAAGTTCCTTGTTTTTTTTCTGCCATTAAGACGCAACTTATTGCAG
>CAYYQW010000140.1:0-5386 GCA_964472505.1 uncultured Bacteroidaceae bacterium
CATGTTGAGGACTTTTAGTTTTTTTATTTCTAAAATATTAATGCCCGGCCCTATCAGAAGAATTCCGCCAATGGCTGAAATTTCGGTTTGCAACGTTTGAGTAAGCGCATCTTGCAGTGAACCTGCAAATAATGTAAGTCCGCCTTGGTAAATGAGCAGCGGAACAGCTGAAAAAAGCACACCAATTCCCATTGATGCTGCCGGAGCAATGGAAGAAAAACCATCGAGAACCGATTTTGCCAAAAGCAAATTGGGTTTATCGCCCAAACCTTCTTCAATGGCTCCGAGAATGGTCATTGAGCCCATGCAAAACAGAAGAAATGAAGTTACAAAGCCTTCGGAAAAAGCTTTGTTTTTAGATTTAATTTTCTTTTTCAGGAAATTGGCAAAACGGTTCATGCCGGCTTCTATATTTAACAATTCTCCTATGATTGTCCCGATGACGATACTGAAAATCATCAAAAGATAATTTGTTGTTTTCATAGCCATGCTGAAACCTAATACCAAAGTGAAAATACCGATGGCCTGAAACACGCTTTTGGAAATGTTTTTTGGCAGTGCCGAGCGAACCATTAAGCCAATTAAGCTTCCGGCTATTACAGCTGCGGCATTTATAAGCGTCTCTGTCATGTAAAAGTTTTCGGCGAAGATAGATGTCTTATTTTAAATAAAAAAGTGCTTCGGATTTGCGGACTTCGGAGATATAAATGCTGATTTAAAAGTTATTCGCGAGATATGGCTTTAAGGCAGAATAATCTCGCAGAGTTTTGAAAATCAAAACAAAGCCTTTATCTTCGGGTATAAATATTTATCAAAAATAAAAATAAAATCACTGTAAGCCGTGAATAGAAAAAGCTTGTTGCTATCCATAGGATTTGTGTTATTCTGGAATTCCGGTTTTATAGGTGCGGAATTTGGTTTAAAGTATTCCGGCCCCTTTAGCTTAATGTTTTGGCGCTATTTTGCTTTAAGCTTTTTTCTTTTTGCTTATCTGTTGCTGAGAAAACGACTCAAAGCTGTTAGGCGGTCGGCAATTATTGTAAATATGCTTGTGGGTGTGTTGGCTCACGGAGTATGGCTGGCTTGTGTGCTCTGGGCGTTGGATTACGGCGTTCCGGCGGGCATTGTGGCTTTGGTGGTTGCGCTTCAGCCTTTAGCTACCGGCGCTTTTTCCGGCATGGTAACCGGAGAGCCTACGCCGCTTCATCGTTGGTTGGGTTTGTTGGTCGGATTTGCAGGGGTAGGTATCAGTGTATTATCCGGGATTGATTTTGATAATCCCGAATCCGTTTTTGCGTATTTAGTCCCCATAGGTTCGGTTATTGCCATTACTGCCGCTACATTAATACAAAGAAAGATGGAGATTAAGGATGCCAAAGCTCGTTTACCCATTGACCTGTCACTTTTTTATCAGAGCGTGGCTACGGCATTGGCACTTGCTCTTCCGGCAATTTTTGTTGAAAACTTACAGGCCGAATGGAGCAAGGAATTTATCGGCATTATGCTTTGGCTTGTGTTTGCCGTATCTCTGCTTGCCTATACGCTAATGTGGATACTGATAAAACGCATTGATGCTACTCGCGTAGCCGGCTTGTTTTATTTGGGCCCGCCCGTTACTATGCTGATGGCTTGGGCTACACTCGGTGATACGCCGGGCTCGTATGAGATAATTGGCTTGATAGTAGTTTTTGCAGGCGTAGTGCTCACACAGTGGAATTTCGGGAAAATAAGAAAAAGCATTTAGTTCCTGCCAATAATTCTCAATAAAATATTTTAATATATTTGTAGTTGTATATAGTATATTAAATCTTGAATTATGAAAAAGTACAGTTTAATAATCTTGTTTTATTTTATATTATCTTTTGCCGCTAAGGCAGGAGACAGTTATTCCCTTCAATTTCATATCCCGCAACTTTCTTCGGGCGATAAACTTTACTTAGGTTATTATTTTGGTGAAAATCGTCAGTTGCCGGATACGGCGCTCACAGATAATAAAGGCCGCATAGTTTTTAGTGGTGATGAGGCTTTGCCGGGCGGTATGTATTTTATTGTATTGCCGCAACAAAAAACCGTTGAATTTTTATTATCAGAAGACCAAAAGTTTACGATAAAAATCAGCGATACGGCACGCATTGTGCAGAGCGCTCGGGTGCAGGGCTCGCTTGAAAATGAATTATTGTACGATTACCAAGGCTATATGCAGCAGCAAACTGAGAAATATAGAGCATTGCAAGAACAACGCGAGCGGAACAAAGATAATTCCGATTCCTTAGAAATTACGGATAAAGCTGTCGAAGCTTTAGAAATTGAAATTGAACAGCACCGGAAGCAATTGGCCGAAAAACATTCAGGTACTCTTTTTGTTAAAATTCTTAAAGGTATGAATATTAAGGGGGAGGACGCCGCACGTTTCGGCTATTTTTTTGATGATGTGGATTTTTCCGACGAACGGCTTTTGCGCTCGCCCGTAATACATAAAAGTATTCAGCACGTATTGGCAAGAAACCTAAACCGGAATCAACCCCCGGAATTTATCATCGAAGAGCTGAAGCAGTTGATTTATAGAACAGAAGCCAACCAAGAGGTTTACCAATATACGGTTTCATATTTACTGAATTTTTTCAATTCTTTTCAGCGTGTTGGTATGAACCGCGTGTTTGTTTTTCTGGCCGAAAATTATGTGCTTAACGGGCAAGCCGATTGGTTCGATGAAGCTGCTTTGGAAAGTATTGCTAAACGCACCGCTGAGCTTCGTGCCGGCTATGTGGGTTCGGAAGCGCCCGACCTTACTATGGAGAACTTAGCCGGCGATTCTTTAACTTTATATTCGCTTAAAAAACCATATACATTTTTGTTTTTTTGGAGCTCGGGCTGTGGGCATTGCGAAACAGTCGCAGAAAGCATCCGGAATTTTATGCAGAGCGAAGCCGGTGATCGTTTTGCGGTTTATTCGGTTTTTACAAAGGACTATCGGCGCGATTGGGAACAATTCGTCGATGAGTTTCAAATGCACGAATGGCATAATGTGTGGGATTCCCAAAATAAATCGAATTATCGAAACTTGTATTATGTTGTCAGCACGCCGCTTTTGTATGTTCTGGATGATGACAAAAAAATTATTGGTTTCAGAGCCGGCGACGGGCCCATTCAGGATTTGCTGCATGAATTGCAGAAAAGAAGCAAGTAAGGTTTACGGAAAGAAGGTTTTTGTGAAATTTGTCGGACGGAAAGTTTTGGAATGAATTCGCTTTGCTTTGTTTTTTATTATTTTAGCCAAAAAAACATGTATTCCCAATTATTAATAACCATTTTTATTGCTTTCCCGCTTGCTTTGTCGGCTCAGGTTGAACTGCGCGATACTGTCATAACTTGGCAGCATCACAGTTTTGAGTTGAATGACAGCTACGGCATGGCTAATTATACTACAAACGATGATAACATTCAACAAAAGGAATTTGACGCAAAACTTATCGAGAATGACTTAATCCGCTTAATTCTTTTGCCGGAATACGGCGGAAGGATTATTTCTTTTGTTTACAAACCCACCGGGCATGAATATTTGTATCAAAGTGAATGCGGTACAAACCGTCAAAATTATTATTGATTAAACATAAAAGTCGAGAAGTAAAAAATCGTATATTGTTAACAGACTAACAAATTCAATAGTTATGAAAAAACTACTTATATTTATTGCCTTGTGCATAGGATTTCAAAATGCAGCTGAAGCTCAAAACACAAAAAACAATCCTGAAACTGCTCTGTTAATTGTTGATATTCAAGAGTTTTATTTTCCTTCCGACGAGCGGCCGGGTCTAATTAATGTTGAACAGGCAAGTGTGAAAGCTAAGGAAGTTTTGAAAATTTTCAGAGAGCAAGAAGCCTTGGTTGTTCATGTTCGGCACAAAGCAAGTAAAGGTTTTGAAATACATGAAAACGTAAAACCCGTTGCCGACGAAAAAGTGATTACTAAACAAGAAGTGAACAGCTTTTTAGGTACTGATTTATTGAGTTATTTGCAGGATAATAAAATTAACCGCCTGATAATTATGGGTATGCAAACGAATATGTGCTTGGAAGCCGCCGTTCGCGCCGGGCACGATTACGGTTTTGAGTGTATCGTGATTCAGGATGCTTGCGCTGCGCGTGATCTGAAATTCGGAGATCGGATCGTGAAAGCCGCAGATGTACACGCAAGTACTCTTGCCACATTATCCGGCGGAGGCTATGCAAAAGTTGTTGACTCAAAAGATTTTAAAGAAAATGCTCAAAAATTTATACAAAAAGACCTTGAGTGAATTTAATCCTTTAGATTAGATTACGAGTAAGTTATTCTCAGATTTTAATTGTATATTTGTTAAACAATAATCACATAAAAAACTATAAGCATGAATGCATTATACATTATCGGAGCCGTATTAATTGTATTTCTCTTGACGGGGATTCGAGTTATTTACGAATACAAGCGAGCACTAAAGTTTCGTTTCGGAAAATATGTTAAAAGCCTGAACCCCGGTTTACGCTGGATTATTCCGATTGTTGAAACCATACAAATTGTTGATATTCGTGTAATTACTATTAATATTATTTCGCAGGAAGTAATGACGGAAGACAATGTGCCCAGCAGTATAGACGGAGTGGTCTTTTTCAAAATATTGAATCCGGAAAAAGCTGTTTTGGAAGTTGAAGAATATGCTTTTGCCATAACACAGCTTTCACAGGCTGCGCTCAGAGATGTTTGCGGTAAAGTGGAATTGGATACAATCTTGTCAAAGCGCGAGGAAATCGGACGAAATATTCGCGAAATTGTAGATGGCGAAACAGAAGGCTGGGGAATAAAAATCATAGACGTAAAAATCAAGGATATTCAACTGCCCGAAAATATGCGTCGCATGATGGCCAATCAAGCAGAAGCCGAGCGTTCCAGGAGAGCACGTGTTATTCTTGCCGAAGCAGAGAACCAAGCGGCCGATAAACTTTTGGAAGCCGGAAAGAAAATTGACCAATCACCTTCATCTATAAAGTTACGCTTATATCAAACACTGGCAACTATAGCTGCCGAGAAGAATTCTACCATTGTATTCCCATTCCCGGAGGAAGCATTACCAAATATGATGAAAAAAATTATTGAACAGGAAAAATAAATATTAAGAGGAATAATTATTTCAGCAAATTATCATCGTTTGTAATTATTCTGTATAATATTTATTACTTGAACGAATAGAAAGCAAAAAACAAAAGCCCGAAATTGAATATTCAGTTTCGGGCTTTTTTAGTATTATATTGTATTTGACAGAAAATCCTGCGCCTGTGGTGTTTTTGTATCACGATTGTAAATATCGCTCCGAAATTAAGACCGGAAAATGTAGTAACACAATATTAACAACGG
>CAYYQW010000141.1:0-5309 GCA_964472505.1 uncultured Bacteroidaceae bacterium
TTAAATTACCTTCAAAATTCATATCATCTTCAGAAAACCAAATTTCTTTGTTTTTCATTCGTTCTTGAATGTCTTTTGATACTTTTCTTAAAAAATAATTTTCATCCCTAAGCTTTTCGCTTTCTTGCAATGTCCTGATGTTTTTGGGCTTTTCGCCTCCTCCGCCAAGTATTACAATAAGGCTGCCGTATCTTATACAGTATAGTCTGAGATTTTTATCCGGCTTATCAAACAATGCGCAAACACCGTCCCCCGGAATTCCTTCTTTAAGTTTAAAAAAATGTTCTCTTGCTCCTGTTTTGTGTCCTATAACTTTTAAACGTTGTGCAATGTCTTTTAGTTCGTCTAAAAATAAATTTTTGTTTTCGTCAAGAAACACATCAAATAAGGACTTGTGTTCGTCCGATATTAAGACTGTATAAACGGATGCTTTACTTCCGCTTAGGCTTTCTATTTTAATCAGCTCATATTCCATCAGAAATCATATTGCAATATTATGAAAAATTTACTTAAAAGCGAATTATTTGACTTTTTTTGATAATCGTTTTATCAAATTTTGTTCTTTATCCTCGTTTTCTTTCAGCGTTTTTAGTATTTCTATGGTGTGCGATTTTTCTAAAAAGGCAATTCGTCAATATCTGTATAGTCTTCTTGTTCCTTTTGAATTGGAGCAAATTTATTTTCAAAAAATGATTTCATAAACAATCCAATGGTTGTTACACTATTGACAACAAAATATGCATATAATGAATCCTTTACCATATAATCTTCAGCTGTTTTACCATGAAAATCAGTATTGTTGCTTCTTAGTTTTTCAATACTTTGATTAATGGATAGCAGTGAGCTTCCTATTTGCTTTATTTCGGCAGGCATATCATTATTTGGAAACAAGTTGAACTCTTTCAGGATTTCTTTGGTTAAATCATATAGGGTTTTATTTGAATTGAACTCAGCTTTTATATGTTCACTTTTTAAAATTTCCTTATTGATGCTCTCGAGTACAGAGTTTGCTAAACCAATTGCTGTTTCAGGACTTTCTTCAATCAATTTAAAAGCCTTTTCAAATGTTAAACTTGCATTTTCATAATTTGCCTTTATTTCATTTCTAAAAGTTGGTATTGCCGGAATAAAATCCGGAGTTTCTATGCCTAAATCTATAGCAATTTTGAGCAAAGTTTCACCATCAATATTATGCAATGTACTCAGCAAATCAATGTTTTCTTCATCTTTTTTATAAATGATGCTAAAATTTTCATTGTAACCATTACCTTCATGCCATTTTTTAATATAAAACTCTACATTTTTATATTTGGAAGATTCAAATGATTCCCAAAGTTCCCGATTAATTTCAGTAACCAAATTCATTATATATTTTGGTGAAATATTTTCCATGATAGTCTATTTTACTGATTCCTCCACAATCCCAATTTCCTCATCCGTAAGCCCATACAATTCATACACCATTTGGTCGATTTCTTGGTCGGTTTGGGATATTTGGGATTGTAGGGCGTTGATTTCTTTTTTGTAGCTGTCAAAATATTCTTCCCATTCATCTTGTGCTGTGAGTGAGAGCGTTATTTTTTGCTTTTTCAGTTCGGCAAGAAATGTTTTAAAATCATAATCGTAAAAGTTTTGCAGTTTTTTGCTGAATTTCTCAATCTCAAAATTTGATTTTACCCTTTTCAAAAACCGTTCTGACTTTTCTTGTAATTCTTTGTTTAGGGAAAGCATTTGGTCTGCTTTTTTGATGAAAGGTTGTTGTGCTTCTTTAGAAATATTTTTATAAGGAAGGTTTCTGATATCCGATACTAAAATTTTAGGAATTGAAGTTGTCGCATTTGCTTTTGGATGTACTTTTTTATGATACCATGAAAATAAACTTGAATTCATTGTTGCTAATAAGTATTTCAAGCTTTTATTGTCATTAGTTTGTTCGATTATATTAATAATTGAAGGTGTATTATAAAATTCCTTTTCAACATAACACGATTTTAAAACGTATTTATCGCCACGAGTTACTTCCATTATTAAAACTCGGGGTGAATTAAAAAATAACGGTTCAACGTAACCAGCAAGGTGTTTTCCGTATTTAATATATTGATAACTTTCTCTATAAGAATACCGGCTAATGTCCTTCCCTTGAATTTCTTGTTTAAATTCATCAGTTTCCTTATTATTAGAATGCCATAGTCTTTCATCAACAATTTTATTCCCTTGCTCGTTTCCGTATTCTTTAATTAAATCACTTCTTCGATATGGTATATAACCCTGAGAAACGCTAAATTTATCATTTAGTTTGATTGAATTTAATTGAATTTTATCCAAAATCTGATAATCAAAATCGGAAAGGTTAACATTAATCAAGTAATCCGGATTTTTTTTGATATTAACAAAAGACAATTCTTTCGTTAATATTATTTCATTATTATTTATAATGCCAATTTTGATATTTTCGCTATTACTCTCTTTTTTAATAATACTTACGACGGTGTCTAAATCTGCATCTGCAAATATTTTAGTTGGCAAATCTATTATTTGCAGCAATTTATATGATAAAACAAATTTTCTTAATTTTGAATGTTGTTGTATTGTAAGCC
Source organism: uncultured Bacteroidaceae bacterium (assembly GCA_964472505.1). Classification (GTDB taxonomy): domain Bacteria; phylum Bacteroidota; class Bacteroidia; order Bacteroidales; family JAADGE01; genus JAYEIA01. Next base: position 2,598 of record CAYYQW010000141.1, read on the forward strand.
AAGTATATGGAACAATCAAACCAATTTGTCCATTCTGTACAGCTAACTTTATGGCTTTTTCTATAAAAAGTGAAAAAGTATCAAGCTTATAATGTGCAGTTTCATAATGCTCAGAGAAAAATTTAAAATGAGATTTTGATATTCTTGCACCATACGGCGGATTCCCAATCACCACATCAAAACCGCCTTTGTATTCTTTTCGGAAAGCGTGTTTTTCCGTGCAGGTCATTTCATTGATCCAACGGGTGAACCCGTCGGTTTGCGAGGGCAATTGATGTTTTGTGCGGTTATTTTTTATGTATGCTGCCGTTTTTTTGTATTGTTCTTTGTCTTTGATTACTACTGCTTTGTATTTTTTTGCCCAAACTTTTGTTTTTGTTCCGTCGGAATAGGGTGCCGCTTTTTCTGCTGCTACAGCCGACGGGTTCACCCGTCGGTTATAAGTATATGCGGCTCTGCCCTTCCACTTGCCTGCCAGATATGACAATTCCTCTTTTTCGCAAACAATAAGAGCATGTACATGGTCTTTACAAATATTGCATGCTGTAATGTTTATATTGTACTTTTTGGCTGCTTTAGCCAGTTCTTCTGCCATAATCTCTTCTTCCTGCTCGGAAAATTCCGGATAGGTACGGGCAATAAAACCGGGAGTATCCGGGGTTTTGCCGGCAAAGCGTTGCGTGAGGCCGTCGGCATCGGTCGAGAAGCGTGAGTTATGCAGCGCAAATGTAAGATGCCAAGCTTCTTTTTCTTTAGGTTTAAATATCTGCGGAAATTCTTTCTGCCAATCAAAAGCTTTATCGCCGGCAATTTTCGGGTCATCTATCAAAGAATTTCCGCATTTAATGTTTCCGGATAAATCGGAAAGCGGTCTGCCGCGTTGTGCGGTTCGCAGCCAGAGAGCGAGTTTGGCTATTTCTACACTCTCTTCGTTAATATCCACACCGTAAATGTTGTTTTCCAGAATGGATTTATCGGTATCGTGCAGGCGCAAAGTATCGGTTTTGCCTTCAAGTTCGGCAATGCGGTCGTCAATCTCTTGGTGCTCGGTCATTAAAAAGTCCAAAGTTTGGTTCAAAAATGCTCCGCTGCCGCAAGCCGGGTCAAGTATTTTGAGTTTTAAGAGCCATTTTTTGTAAGCGTTCAAGGTATCAAACAGCTGCTTTCCCTTTTTCTTGAGCTTGCCGTCGGTTTTCCGGTAAGTCTCATCAATCAGCAGATTATCAATGTCCAGTTCTTGTTTCTTTTCTTGGCAAAGCGTACCCACCGTGTTTTCAACAATGTACTTTGTAATGTATTTGGGCGTATAAAATATACCGTCTTTCTTGCGTTTGGTTTTTTTCTTATCAATGGCTTCGCCTTTCAGTTTGGCGCTTATTTGCTCAATTTCATTTAGCGAGTGCTCAAAAATATGACCCAGAATATTTACATCCACTTCGGTATTGAAATCGTAGCGCGAAAGATTTAGGCTGTCTTTTTCAAGAATTTCGTCGTCTATTGTAGTTTCCGGATCATCCAGTATTTCATCTTCCCGAAACAAGCCGCCGTTGTATGCCGGCAATTCGCCCCATTTTTTATAGGTATGGCCTTTGTCTAAATGAGCAAACAGTTTTTGAAACCGACTGTACAAAGACATGTACTCATCAAGTTCCTGCAATTGTTTCCATTGTTCAATAATTTTGCTGATGGTGTTGGGCGGTATCAACCCGCTGTCTTCGGCAAAGAGAACAAACAGGAAACGGTCCAGCAGTTTTTGCGATTTTTTGAACAGTTCAAGTTTATCGTATCGGGTATTGTTCTTTACCAGATTCTCGAAAATACGGTTTTTAAAACTTTTGTAGTCGGCATACAGTTTATCGGAAATATTATTTTCGTGAAACTTGGTTTCTTTTTTCAGCGTATCCGGCAGATCGTTAAACAAGCTTTCCTTACTGAGTAAAAGCCAAAATACGGCAAAGTCTTTTTCTTCCAAATTAAACAAATCAAACTCCTCGTATTCGGTGGAATTATCAATATATAAGCGCAGCTTCTGAAAGTTGGATGTGATAACGTATTTGCAGCCGGGCTGGTTGTTCTTATAGCCAAAAGCCTGTTCTTTTATGCTTTCAAGGTTTTTTGTTTTGGTTGATTTGAGTTCTATAACGCCTATGGCTTTTCCGTTTTTTAAAACGGCGCCGTCGGCTTTACGCGCATCTTTCAAATTTTTATACTCGGTTGTGAGATTATAATTCTCATTCGGATTAATGGTATAGCCCAATGTATCGACAAAGACTTCCCTTAAAAACCCTTCCTGATAATTTTCTTCTTTGAGCTGCATGATGTTGTGCAGTCGTATTTTATTGCCGTAAAATTCTTTAAATTGTTCGTATGCAGCCTTTACTTTTTTATCGTCAAGGGTTTTAAGGTGCTTGTTGATAACGGATTTTTGAAAGATGCCCATTTGTATGTATCATTTAGGTTGAAGCCATATTGTTAATAAAATTCAAGATTGCTGAAATTATCAACATTCAAACAAATGTAAATAAATATGCAGAAAATAAAAAGTAATTAATTTCCTTAAATCCGCAAGATGCGATATAACTAAATGAAGTACAAAGCGCTTCATTTTGAAAATCTGCCGGATTTTAATTAAAAACTGTTCAAAAGATAATTTAGTTGCACGGCAGTTTGCAAACACAAATCCGGCAGATTTCGTTGAAAGCATCCCCGTGC
>CAYYQW010000142.1:0-5155 GCA_964472505.1 uncultured Bacteroidaceae bacterium
CGTGCATTTTAATTTAGCTTATACGCCTTTGATGCACTTGGGCTATAAAGCCGTAGTTGTAAATTTGTCGGACATTTTTGCCATGAACGGTAAGCCCAAACAAGTTTTTGTGAATATTGCCGTATCCAATCGCTTTCCGTTGGAAGCTCTTGAAGAAATTTATAAAGGCATTCATAAAGCGTGTCAATTATATAAAGTGGATTTGGCCGGCGGTGATACTACTTCTACGGTCAAAGGACTTGTTATAAGCGTAACCGCGGTTGGCAAAGCGGAACCGGAAAAAGTCTGTTATCGCAAGGGTGCCGGCATAAACGATTTGATTTGTGTCTCCGGGGATCTCGGTGCGGCTTATGCCGGACTAAAAGTTCTGGAAAGAGAAAATGAAATATTTATGAAAAACCCGGAAATTCAACCCGATATTTCAGCATATAAATACATTGCCGAACGCCAACTAAAGCCGGAAGCCCGAGCCGATGTTATTGAATTATTTAAGCAATTGAACATTAAGCCTACTTCCATGATTGATATTTCCGACGGACTGTCTTCCGAGCTTATGCACATCTGCAAGTCTTCTGATACAGGCTGCTATGTGTATGAGGAAAAGTTGCCCATAGCAAAAGAGACCAAAGCTTTCGCAGAAGAAACACAGATTCCGCCAAGTATTTTTGCTATGAACGGCGGCGAAGATTACGAATTACTTTTTACCATAAAACAGGAAGATTATAAGCAAATAGAAAGCAATCCGGCCATTTCGGTGATAGGTCATATTACCGATAAAGAAAAAGGGCAGTATATTATTACTCCCGATGAAAAAGAAGTAGCTATTCAGGCGCAAGGTTGGAATACCTTTGACCGCCCGGATGAAAAATAAACCTCATAGCGGCGGAGACCCAAAGTTTTTCTGCTCAATTTTCTTAATGATTTTAAATGAAAAAGCCGGTAAGTATTATCGGCTTTTTGCTTTTTTGATGCTGCGCATAAGTTCGGTGGCAAATACGAAGTCATTGAGCTCCTTGTTATCACTCAAAAATATTTCTTCTTTATTTCCCGACCACCATTTTTCTCCTTTATGGATATAGTGAATATGATCGCCGATTTCAGCTACGGAATTCATATCATGGGTGTTAATTACCGTTACGGTATTAAATTCTTCGGTCAGTTCTTTTATCAAATTATCAATTACAATGGCCGTTTTGGGATCTAAGCCCGAATTGGGCTCATCAAAAAATAAATATTTAGGTTCCATGACAATGGCTCGAGCTATGGCGATGCGTTTTTGCATACCGCCGCTGGCTTCGGAAGGGTAGAGGGTTTCAACATCTTGTAAGTTAACTTTGTGCAGACAATATTGGGCACGCTCTTTCATTTCGGGTTCACTCATATCGGAGAACATGCGTAGCGGAAACATAACGTTTTCCAATACGGTATCCGAACCAAAAAGTGCTCCGCCCTGAAACACCATTCCAATTTCCTGCCGGATGGGCTTGCGTTCTTTGTGCGTCATTTCCGAAAAATTCCGGTTGTCATAATTTACCGAGCCTTTATCGGGTTCGTGAAGGCCTACTATGGTTTTAAGCAGCACGGTTTTGCCGGAGCCGCTTTGCCCGATAATTAAATTGGTTTTTCCGCGCGTAAATTTCAAAGAAATATCTTTGAGTACGTGATGATCGCCAAAAGATTTTTCTATATTCTTAACTTCAATCATGCCAACATCAATTCTGTTAAAACCATATTTACAATTAAAATCATAATACTGCTGTAAACTACGGCGCGTGTACTTGCCCTTCCTACTTCAATAGCTCCGCCTTTTACGTAGTATCCGTGATAAGATGAAACCGTAGCTATGAAAAAACCGAATATTACGGTTTTGGTAAGCGAATAGGTGATATAAAATGGGATGAAATAATAATGAATGCCAAATAAATATTCGCTTGGCGGAACAGCTTGCGTCAAAACCGTGGCTAAATAGCCTCCGGAAATCCCCAGAAACATACTGAACAAAGTAAGAAAGGGAAAAATAAACATGGCTGCAATAATTTTAGGAAGCACCAGATAAGATGCCGAATTTACACCCATTATTTCTAATGCATCAATTTGCTCCTGAACCCTCATCATTCCTATTTCAGAGGCAATGTTTGCACCGGCTTTCCCGGCCAATATTAAACCTACTATGGTGGAAGAAAACTCTAAAATCATGGAATCTCTTGTTGTGAGCCCAACCAAGTACAAAGGAATAAATGAAACTTCAATATTATAAGCCGTTTGTAATGTAATTACAGCACCAATAAATACCGATATAATCACTACAATTCCTATGGAGTTAAGCCCCAATTTTACCAGTTCGTCCACCACAAGTCCAAAATAGACTTTACTGCGCTCAGGCTTTTTAAAAATACGCCGGAGCATGAGAGTATAGTTGCCTATGTGGTATAAAAATTTCATAAAAACAGTAATTGGTCTTTATTATTAAATTTTTGTATTTTTGCCGTAATTTGATAGTTCAAAAGTACAGATTTTTTTATTAAAAACTTTATAAACCCTTAAAATGCAACAAAACAATTATTGCGTCATTATGGCCGGAGGCGTTGGCAGTCGCTTTTGGCCTTTGAGCAGAACCCAAAAACCCAAACAATTTTTAGATATTCTCGGAACCGGCAGAACTCTGCTGCAACATACTTTTGACCGTTTTGCAAAAATTTGTCCGCAAGAAAATATTTTGATTGTAACCAATGAGATTTACAGCGAAATAGTTGCAGAACAATTACCGCAATTGCAAGCCGAGCAAATTCTTGCAGAACCTTTGCGTCGTAATACGGCTCCTTGTGCCGCGTATGCTAATGCAAAAATACAATCAAAAAATCCCGAGGCAAATATTGTAACGGCTCCTTCCGACCATGTGATTTTAGATGAAACCGAATTTTTGAAAATTATAAAACAAGGTTTGGAGTTTACAGCGCATAATAAGGGTTTGCTTACTTTGGGTATTACGCCCTCAAAACCGGAAACCGGTTATGGATATATTCAGGTGAATAATAAAGAAATATCCGATAAAGATCCGAACATAAAAAAAGTAAAAACCTTTACGGAAAAACCCGACAGAAAAACGGCCGAGGCTTTTATTGAAAGCGGAGAGTTTTTATGGAATTCCGGAATTTTTATTTGGTCTTTAGGTACTATTTCGGAAGCTTTTGATCAGTTTCAACCCGATATTGCAACGCTTTTTCAACCCGAAGATCCGACGGTATTCTCAAAGCCGGAAGCTGAGCGAGAGTTCATTCAGGAAGCTTATTCCGAATGCAAGAATATTTCCATAGATAAAGGTATTATGGAACATGCCGAAAATGTATATGTGTTGGCTGCAGATTTTGGCTGGTCCGATCTCGGTACTTGGGACTCGCTCTACGCACACATGGATAAAGACGAAAATAACAATGTGGTACATCCCGCTAATGTTCTGACTTATGATTCAAAAGGAACACTCATCAGCCTTTCGGAAGATAAATTTGCGGTAGTTCAGGGTTTGGAAGACTTTATTGTTGCCGAATCTGATAATTTACTGCTTATTTGCAAGCGTGATGATGAAAAACGTATTCGTGACTTTGTGAACGATGTAAAAGTGAAACGCGGAAAAGATTACGTTTAATTTAAGATATAAGATTTAAGATATAAGATATAAGATATAAGATATAAGACCGGTTTGCAATTAGCTGCAAAACAGAAAGTTTAAGCCTTCTTGCGAAATCAAAGCAAAAAGACCGGAAAATATAGTAACACAATATTAACAACGGTCAAGCTTATTCAGGCATCAACATCTTACATCTTAATACTTACATCTTATATCTTACATCTTTTCTGTCCGAGTAAAGCACAAAAAAAGTAAATTTAGCTGTGAAATTTCAGTTGCTAAATTTACTTTTTTGACAATATCTTATATTTGCGGCTTGTTGAGCTAAGATACAGGTTTAATCACCCATATTGATTCCTAAACCTCTTGCGGTATTGACCAAAAATGAGTCTGTTTTTATGAAATTGTAATCAGCAATGGCTTCCGAGAAAGGTACCGAAATAATATCGGGATGACGGTATGCAACCATTTCTCCGAATGTTCCGTCCAATACCATTTCCATGGCTTTTATGCCAAATTGCGAGGCTAACACACGGTCATAAGCAATGGGTACACCGCCGCGTTGCAAGTGGCCAAGTACTGTTACGCGTGTATCGGCTTCGAGACCGGCGTCTTTAAGTTCCTGCTCCAAACGATAAGCCACACCGCCTAAGCGTACGTTTCTGTTTCCTATTTCGTTGCTTTCGCGCACTATTTGTTCGCCGTGAATATTTTTTGCGCCTTCGGCAACTACTATAATGGCAAAACCGTCACTTTGTTGATAGCGTTTTTTAAGTTCGGCAAGAATTTTTTTAGGGTCATAAGGAATTTCCGGTATAATGCAAACGTCGGCACCACCGCCAATAGCAGAATGCAGAGCAATCCAGCCGGCTTCTCTTCCCATGACTTCCATAATCATTACCCGGTTGTGGCTCGCTGCGGTAGTTACCAGTTTATCTACCGATTCAGTGGCTATTTGTACGGCTGTTTGAAAACCGAAAGTAAAATCGGTGGCTGTAAGGTCATTATCAATCGTTTTTGGAACACCTATTATATTCAAGCCTTTTTTGCAAAGCGCTTGTGAAATTTTCTGCGAACCGTCGCCTCCGATACTGATTACGGCTTCCACACCGAGGTATTGAAGTTTTCGAATCATTTCGTCGGAGCGGTCGGCGCTTCCCCACGTGCCGTCTTGGTTTTTAATGGGCCATTCAAACGGGCCGCCTTTGGTAGTAGTGCCTATTATTGTGCCGCCTCGGAAATGAATACCGGCTACGGCATCTTCATCTAAAACACGTATTTGGGTAGGCTCCATAAGTACTCCGTCAAAAGACTGAATACTGCCTATTACTTCCCAATCTTCGGTTTGTTCGGCACGTTTTACAATGGCACGAATTACGGCGTTTAATCCGGGGCAATCTCCCCCTCCTGTTAATACTAATACTCGCTTTCTCATTTCCTTCTGTATTTATTGGCTAATAATTTCGTGCCGAAAATACAACTATTTTCCCTTGCTTCCAATTCTTAATTGCTCTAATATTTAGCTAATTA
>CAYYQW010000143.1:0-5100 GCA_964472505.1 uncultured Bacteroidaceae bacterium
ACACTATAAGTGAAATAGATAAACTTTGGCAAAGTTCTCATTTTCAGTCTAATGGGAACGCATAACGAACTATTAATATTAAAAATTTAATAAAAACAGATATGAAATATTTCAAGATTTTAGTGGTAATAAGTTTAGTAGTTATTGGTTTTTCCTGTAATGATAAAAGCCCAAAAGAGACTGCTGATAAAGGCTTTAGCTTTGTATTGGCAAACGATGTGCATTTGCAGCCCGAGAAAAATGCGCCGGAAGGTTTTGCGCAGGCAATTGACAGTATTAATGCCCTGAATCCTGATTTTGTAATCACGGGCGGCGATTTGATTAATGATGCTTTGGCTGTTAGTCATTCGGAAGCCGATTCGCTCTATACTATGTATTTAGATTTGGAAAAGCGGTTTAATATGCCGGTTTACAATGTCGTGGGCAATCATGACTTATACGGCCTTTATGCTAAAAGCGGTGCCAATCCCAATCATCCTGATTACGGCAAAAAAATGTTTGAAAATCGCATTTCGAAATCCTATTATACCTTTGAGCACAAGGAATGGCAATTTTTTGTGCTTAATTCCGTAAGCGAAAGCCGGCCGGGCCGTTATTTTGGTGAAATTGACAGTGCGCAAATGCAGTGGATTGCTGATGAATTAAAGTCTGTCGACAAACACCGCCCGATAATGCTGGTAAGTCACATCCCTTTTATTACGGCATATTCTCAACGTTATCTGAACAGTACAAAAGGCAATGATTCTTCGTTGGTAACGATTAATTCTAAAGAAGTTTTGGCACTGTTTGAAGCGCATAATTTAAAAGCCGTGCTTCAGGGGCATTTGCATATAGTTGAGGAAATTGAAATTGACGGCCTGCGCTTCATAACCGGCGGTGCTGTCTGCGGGCGCTGGTGGACCGGACCCAATAAAGGGTATGAAGAAGGCTTTGTGAAGCTGAATTTGACAGCAGATGATTTCACTTGGGAATATACCGATTACGGTTGGGAGGTCGAATAACAAAAAAAAGTTCGGCAAGCGGTGAAGGGCTGTAATGCATGCCTTCAAAAACCACTTGCCGAAAATTGTTATTTGCCGGATTAAAGAATTATTTTCCTACAATCTCCATTTCATCCAACAAATAGCCTGCGCCGGCATATTTATCAATGATAAACAGTACGTAACGAATATCTACCGAAATGTTGCGGCATTGATCGGGGTCGTAATTAATATCGCTCATGGTACCTTCCCAGTTGCGGTCAAAATTAATGCCGATTAATTCTCCCTTTGAGTTTATAATGGGGCTGCCGGAATTACCGCCCGAAGTATGGTTGGACGCTATAAAGCATACGTGCATTTCACCGTCTTCGCCGTATATGCCATAATCTTTTGCTTTGTACAAATTCTTCAATTTTTGCGGCACATTATAGTCGTAAATATCCGGATTATCTTTCTCCATAATTCCTTCCAAAGTGGTATAATGTTCATAGAATACGCCGTCTTTCGGGAAGTAATTATCTACTTTCCCGTAGGTTACGCGCAGTGTAAAATTGGCATCCGGATAGAAAACACGGTCTTCTTCAAATTCCATTTGAGCGCGCATGTATTTTCTGTTAAGCAGGTCCATCTGGTTATTGAAAGCCATACTTTGCGGGCGAATCAGTGTTACAAAAAGGTTCACATAGTTTTTGTAGAAAATATAGGCCGGTGCTTTTTTTATGGCTTCGCTTTGTCCGTCGTAGTTTTCCAGGAAATTCATTAGTTTGTCTTCATGCAGGAAGAAGCTTTCTTTGAAATAATATTCGGTATATAAATCAAAAATATTATCACGCGTAAAGCCCAGTTCGGCCATTGCTGTTTCAAACTCCATAAAATCCGGTATGAATTGGCGTTCTACGTTTTCATAATATAATTTTACGAGTGTTTTGAAAATTTTCTTATCCGTTTCCATATCATAATCTTTGAAAAAAGATTGCGCCCGTTTCTTCTGACCTTCAAGGTCTTCTTCGGAATAATTACTGCCTTCTCTTGCCAGACTTGCTATTCGGGCTGCCATTTGCACGCTTTCCATTCGCCAGATACATTCGTAAAAATATTCTTCGGCCAGTTTGTAAGGTTCATAATCTTCGTAAAGCTGCTTATACTTGGGCAGTACATCACCGTATTCTTTTTTGCGCTGTTCGTCGGCATTTATCCATTCTGTGATTTCGGCTTCGTATTTTTGTTTGTTTTTAATGGTATTCAGTCGTTTTAAGCCGCGATTTTCGCCGAGCCATTTTTTCCAACCGTTAGAAATTCCGGCATATTTAGATGCGTATTGTATGCGCACTTTCGGGTCGGCTTCCATGGCAGCGCCCATTATGTCGATAATTTGTTGTCGGATATGGATGCGTTGCGGGTTTATCACATTTTGAGTCAAATTTACGGCATAAGACGGGATATATTGTTGCGTGCTTCCCGGGTAACCAAAAACCATGGTGAAATCATCTTTTTCGTATCCGGCAACCGATACCGAGAAGAATTTTTTGGGTTGGAAAGGCACATTGTCTTCTGAATATTCGGCCGGATTATTGTCTTTGTCGGCATATACTCTGAAAACCGAAAAATCACCGGTGTGGCGCGGCCACATCCAGTTGTCGGTATCGCCTCCAAATTTTCCTATGGCCGAAGGCGGTGTTCCCACTAATCGAACATCTTTATATACTTCTTCCACAAACAAAAAGTATTGATTTCCGTGGAAAAAGGGTTTCACTTGTGCTTGATAATGCGTATTGGCCGTAGCCTCTTCGATAATTTTCTCGGTATTTTTTTTAATAATTTCATCTCGCTCTGTTTCGCTGAGGTTTTTATCAATGCCTTTTAGTGCAGCATCCGTTACATCTTCCATACGAACCAGAAGCGTAACGCTCAGATTTGGGTTTATCAACTCGCCTTCGGCATTCATGGCCCAAAAACCGTTGGTCAGATAATCGTTCTCCAAGCTGCTGTGCGATTGAATGGCACCGTAGCCGCAATGATGATTGGTAAGAATTAAGCCTTTGGGCGAAATAAATTCTGCCGTACAGCCGCCGCCGAATATCATAACGGCATCTTTCATGGAGGCTTGGTTTACGCTGTAAATATCTTCGGCTGTGAGCTTAAAGCCTTTTTTTTGCATGTCTTCAATGTTGTATTTTTCCAACAACATGGGAATCCACATGCCTTCGTCGGCACGTACATTTGTGGCAATCAGCAGAATAAATGCTAATAGAAAATGTTTGATAGTTTTAAACATAAGTAGTTATTTTATAAGTTTTTACCTTGTTACAATTTCTTTAAGTTTACGATACACTTTTTGTGTAGGAAGCCCGACGATGTTAGCGTAGGAGCCTTCTATTTTTTTTATGCCGATGTGGCCAATCCATTCCTGAATGCCGTATGCGCCGGCTTTGTCAAAGGGTTGGCAGCGGTTTATATAATATTCAATTTCTTCTTTGCTTAAACCGGCAAAATACACTTTGCTTACTTCCGTGAAAGCGTATTCTTCCTCAGGCGTGGAGATACAAACGCCGGTACGCACTTCGTGTTTGTTGGCGGCCAGCAGCATTAATATGTCCACGGCATGCTGCGTGTTTGTCGGTTTGTCCATTATTTCACCGGCCATCAGCACGGTGGTATCGGCGGTTATGAGAATACTGTTTTCGGTATGCACTTTTTGATAGGCTTTATTTTTCTTGACGGCCAGAAATTCCGCTGCATTTTTGTGGGGAAAACCTTTCGGAATGCTTTCGTCAACTTTGTTGCCCGTAAGGCTTTCAAACTTAATGCCTAAGTCGGAAAGCAATTGCTTGCGACGCGGAGAATTGGATGCCAGATAAATTTTGTGTGCATTGATTTTTTCTAAAATCATAAACATAAGTTCTATGTGTAAGCGATGTATGAAAAACGAATTATGAGTGCAAATAAAATTCCGAACAACATGATGAGTTTTGAAAGACCACTGGCCGTTGTCCAGTCCGATTTTGTTTTGGCTTTTAAGGTTTTAATAAACAAGATAATAAAAGGCAAAATAATGGCAAAAGCGATATAACCGGCCGAAACTATCTTTAGTATCACCAAACTGAGTTTATTTTGGATAAAGAAGAACCAGGCAACTATCAGTAACAGAATGCTTAAAGCAATCAGAGAATTAATAACAATTTTAGATGTTTGAATACCGGCTACAACCGGCAGCGAACGTCTTCCGTAGGCTTTGTCGCCTTCAAAATCTTCTATGTCTTTTATAATTTCACGAATTAGATTAGATAAAAAGGCAAAAATTGTAAATCCGAGTATCCAATGGAGCAGTATGCTGAAATCCATGTTAAGCATCAGCAAAGTTTTTCCGTAAGCTTTGTTAAGCGGCGGAATTTCATACAGAACGGTAAGCAGAGGAACCATAGCCGTTAAAAAAGCTACAATGATATTTCCCACAAGTAATTGCCGTTTGAACCATGCCGAATAAAGCCACAGCAAAGCGGTTATCAGTATATAAATATAAGTCAGTTTCCAAAATCCTATGCTGTATGATATGTAGAAAGCCAAAACAAGCGCAATACCGTTTAGAACAATATGCAGTATCATGGCTGTTTGCCGTTTTACGGTTTTACCTACGATTACACTTTCGGGTTTATTTAAAATATCGGTTTGGGTATCGAAATAATCGTTGATTACGTAGCCGGCTGCAGCCAGAAAAACGGTGGTAAGTACCAGAAACAAAAAACTCAGGTGGCTGAACTGCGGTTCAAAACCCTCATATTTAAGAATGGGAATAATCACCGCATAACGCATTAAATATTGCGTGGCCGCTATGATTAATAAGTTTTTGATACGCACTAATTTCAGATAATCAGACATTTTACGGGTTCTTGAATTTTTATTCAAACAAAGATAAAAATTGTTTGTGGTTTTTATTGAAAAACTTAAAAAAATAGATAAAATGTTTATCCGGGCTATAAGTCATTTATTATTTATAAAAGCTCCATTTTCAAAATGTTGTCGCCGGCCTGAATGCGGTGGGCAATTTCCATGCCTTTTACAACTTTTCCGAACAGGGTATATTTTCCGTCTAAATGCGGAGTTCGATCCAAGGTGATAAACC
>CAYYQW010000144.1:0-4935 GCA_964472505.1 uncultured Bacteroidaceae bacterium
TACTAATATATGCTCATAAATTGCTGATAATCAATTCATGGATCAGGAGTTCTGACTATTATAAAAAAGAACTATCCTTAAAATCGGCATAAAAAATGCTAAACAAATTTGAGCACCTCAAAATAATATTATAGACCGTTCATTTTTTTAGGAAAAATAAAAGCCGATAAAGCCAATCATACGATTGGTTTTATCGGCTTTAAGCCTAAACTCGAATTGTTTGTTATTGCATGTCGATATCCGGCTGTATATCTTCACGACGTTGTTTTTTGTAATTATTGATGTTGTATGAAAGGGCCAAGCGGAATATTTGACCTTCCTGCTTGCGCATCACAGAGCTGTAAAATGAGCTGTTTTCAATTTCAAATTGACGCCGGGCCGTATCAAAAATATCGCGCACACTCAATGTGATGTTCATTTTGTCTTTCAGCAGGCTTTGGCGAATTGAGCTTCCCACAAAATACATGGCAGCAACGGTTCCCTGTCCGCTTAATGAGGGGCTGCGGTACATACCGTTAATTTGAAAACGGGTGGATTTAGTAATGTTCACCGATGCATTGGCACGTAAATCCCAGGTTACGGTTTCCTGATTAAAAATTTCGCCGCGGTATTCATTTTCTACTTGATAGTTATAGATATTTCCGGAAATATTTACATTTAAAATTTTAAGGGGACGGTAGTTGAGCATATATTCTCCGCCGTAGCTGTGCGTTCTGTCAATATTATCGAAAGTGGAAATGGTGAGTTGCGGATTATCCGGGTCTATGTATGACACGCGGGTGTGTCCGTTATCGGCTATGCGGTAGAACAGGCCGGAGGAGAACATCAGTGTCGGACTTAAACGGTTCAGGTAGTTAAATTCAAAGGCATTGATATCTTCCGGCATCAGCAGCGGGTTGCCCACCGATTGAGTATAGCCGTCGGATACGCCCGGATAAGGATTCAGATGCCAGCCGCGCGGGCGGTTGATACGTTTCGAATAGCTCAGTTGTAATTCTTGAGTTTTTCCCAACTTGCGCGAAAGGTGCAAGGTGGGATAATAGTTAAAGAGCTCAACCGGATAAGATTCGCCGGTGGTAATTTGCTCGGTATTTCTGTCGGAATATTCCAAACGCATACCGGCCATATAATCTAATCCGATGATGCTTCCGGAAAATTGTGCATAGCCGGCATAGAGGTTTCTGTAAAATTCATATTCGTTGGAGTAGATTTCGGAAGTGTCCCAAGCAGCCGTTTCTTCATTATATTCTTCGTGAATATATTGCGTACTTTGGTCGGTTGTTTTGATGTCTATTCCGGCTTCTAATTTCCCGAATTCCAAAGGTAAACTGTAATCCACTTTAGCTGCAAGGTTGTCGCTGGGCGAAAAGTCGGTGGAACGGCTTTTTTCGTTACCGAGTTCTGCCGTATAATCAGCATCAGTAAGATTTTGTTCGGCTGATTGTAGGCGAGTTCCGTCCCATCGCCAAAGTTTTGCGTTAATATCCAATTTGTGTCCTTCGGTATTGAATTTTTTCTGATAAAAGGCATCGAGATTAAAAAAATCGCTGTTCATGGCAAATACATTTTCCGAATTCATAAACACTTCGGGATAATAATCATCCAAATAATATTCTCGGTAACGTGTATCTAAAATACGCTCCATAGTCCAAGACCCGATTCCGCCCGAGAGCGAAAAACTGTTTTTGTCGTTGATGTTATAGTCAAAACCGCCCGAGAAACGTAAGGATTCCATGAGGCGTTCTCTCTCGGATTCTTCGGTCAGAAAACCGGTCGTCTCGGGCAGATAGGTTTCGCGGTAGCTTTCCGATTCGCCTTGCATGGGATACATGCGGTAATTGGCCGATACAAAATAGTTGAATTTATTTTTTCGCAGACTGAATGTAAAATCGCCGCCGTATTTATCCCAAGTGGACGCGTTAAGGTTTATTACACCGCTGAATCCGGCGTATTTGTTCTTTTTCATCACCAAATTAATGATACCGGCTGTGCCTTCGGGGTCGTATTTGGCCGAGGGGTTGGTTATGATTTCAATATTCTCAATCATATCGGCCGGGGTTTGTTGCAAAACATCGTTGGCATCCAAAATGGTGGGTTTGCCGTCGATTAAAACCGTAAAGCTGCCGCTTCCGCGCAAGCTTACATTGCCGTCAATATCCACTTGCACCGAGGGTACATTTTCCAATACATCGGTGGCATTTCCGCCGGAGGCGTTATCATGTTGGCTTACGTTAACCACTTTTTTGTCAATTTTGTAGTCCACATAGTTGCGTTCGCCGGCTACCACTACTTCATCAATTTCGGAATAGGCTGCCTGAAGAAAAATGTCATCTACTTTAAGGGTTAGGCTCCCTTTCGGCTTTGGAAGCTCGGTTAGTACTTTCTCAAAGCCAATGAAATCGGCTTCCAAATAATAGCGCCCGAAAGGGATGTCTGTCAAAGTATATTGTCCGGAGGGGTCGGTAATTGTTCCGGTAACTAAAGAAGAATCCGGTAGTTTGTAAAGTGCCACGCGTGCATACTCAACGGCTTGCTTGTTTTGGGCTTCAAAAACTTTTCCGGTAACGGTAAGTGAGGCGCCTTGCGGCCTGCCTGAACCGCCTCCTTGTGCCGAGAGGTATGATGTGTTTGCGCTGAAAATAATCAGTGCAAGTAAAACTTTAAAGATAAAATTTTGGGATAACTTGTTCATTTCTGTTTCTTATATTTTGTTTGTAAAAAATGATTGTTTTGTAATTCTTTTCCCTTAGACTTGTGAAAAGGGGGAATGTTTAATTGAGGCCGTATTAAATAGTCGGTTTTTACGAAACAGTTTTATTGAAAGCTGAAATTTCGCAGCAAAATTTGTAATTAGATGTCAGAAACAGGAGAAAATAAGTTATGTGATCGGGTCGTAAGGTATTTATTTACAAGCTTTTACATATTCGCCGAAAAATCTTTTAGCGGTATAATAACAATAGCGGCCTTTGTTGAGTATCAGACATCCTGACCCATTAACTGAATATCAAATTATTATGGATAATAATTCGCAAACTGAAAATGTCGTTTAATATCGAATATTGAACACCCAATAATGAATTTTGAAGTTTTGCTTACGCACGAAAACCTATTCAATCAATGAGTTACTTCTTAATTCGATATTAAATGTTCGATATTCATGATTCAAAAAAGGCGACATCTGAAACTACGTGAGGTCAGGAGTTCTGCGTATAAGGCCGTTTATTTTCTGTGCGCATTATTCATACTTTTCTGCAAGGCACTGCCGGCATAATATATTTTTGAGAGGATAATAATATGACCCAATATTCCCAAAAGAATGATAAGTATATACAATTTGCTCCAATTGGCAGCTTCTGCCAAGAGCCACAGAAGCAGAGAAAGAGCCGCAAAAATCAGATAAGTGATTATTGCTTGTTTTAATTGTTTTCCGGCCGATACTATCTGATTGAAATCGACTTGTTTTCCGCTTTCCAAAATTATGGTATTTCCCGCAGCTTCCTCTTTCGGTATTTCGGGTATAATGTCCGAACCGTTTTCGTATTGACAATTCCAACATATTGAAAAATTATCCGGTACCTCTTCGCCGCAGTTTTTGCAAGTCCACATATTCGGTGAGTTAATTTGTATTGTTTTCGGCAAAAATATCTGTTCAAAAGCAATAAACCTAAAAAACATAAGCCAATATTGTTATTTCTTTATGCTTATAAATTGTTGCCGGAGCTATGAGCGGATATGAAAAAGAAATGATATTTATATCTCTCGTTAATAAAATGTATCATTTACTTTCGCTCAGACCTCTTTTATTGTACAATTATTACGTTTAAAATATCTGCCCATAATTATTCCGATAAGGACAAAAACCGGGATACTTATTAAAACCCTTAACAGAGAAAATTTTAGGCCGAGAAAAGCTATTTCAAATGTCAGCATGGGGATTTTGGCTATTGTAAATGCACTTAAATAGATAAAAACATTGGCCGGCGAACATCCTTTTTTCCATAAAAGATACGCTACCGGAAAAGCGGCATATAAGGGACCGGCTTGAATAAAAGCAAGCAACATCACCAATACCGTACCTTTAATTCCCGAAGATTCGCCAATGTGTTTTTGCACCTTTTCTTTGGGTATCCAAACATCAAAAAGACCAATTAAGATAAACATAGCCGGAAGAACTAAAATCATTTCTTTAAGGAACATCCAAAAATTATCTTTAAAAATCCGGATGCCCGGGTTAAAATGAAAATAGAACGAGCCTGAGATAAAAATTGTAAAAGCAATAATTATCGGAAAATCAAATTTATATTTTTTAAACAGTTGCTTCATGTTCTTAAATTAGGGCATATACAAAAACCATAACTGCTCCGACAATTATAGCACCGAGAAAACTGAGTGCATTTCGAATAAGCGTAAGTTTTATTCCGAAATATTTGGCTTCGATAGGAATAGTCATAACTCCCACCATCATGAGTGTAGTAATAAATACGGCTATAACGGCGTAACTCACACCGGTTTTTACCAAAATACCAGCCAAAGGATAGGCGATAAATCCGGGCAGAAGCGAAACCGAGCCGAGAACGGCAGCAGAAAGGTAAGCCTCCAAACCGGCATTTTCTCCGAGATATTCCGCAATTAAATCATTTGATACAAAGTGCAATATAATACTGATAATAATAATTACCGACAAAAGCGCAGGCAGTATTTTGAAAAATTGCATCATGCCTATTTTTATTCCTTTGATTGTTTTTTTCGGGTCAATGACCAAAGAAATAAGCGTTAAAGCTGCCGTTATGATAATCATTGTCAGCATAATTGTTTAATCTTCTGTTTTTTTGATTTGAATGCCCATAAGTTTAGCTCCTGTATTGGTTTTCATGGAGAAAACAGCAGGTTCCGAAGCCAAGCTTTGCTTTTCGCTTAAACTGTGCACTTGTCCGT
>CAYYQW010000145.1:0-4883 GCA_964472505.1 uncultured Bacteroidaceae bacterium
ATTTTTAATTCATACCAAAATGATTTTGATATTGGAATTGACCGTGACCCGGCTTATATTTACGGACCATTATCACCCCGGACGATTTATTTTGGGATTAAATTTGGAAATCTATTAAATTAGAACACCCGGTTGGTAAGATGCGGTATGCTTAATTGCCGAGATAGTAATAAATTCAAGGTTTATAGCTCGCTTAAGCGGTGAAGTATCTTGACAGTTTATTAACTCGCAATCGGTAACTAAGCATACCGCTGTGCGTTAAATCTGTAGTTGTTACGAATAGTGCTTAGTTGCTTTATGGACAGATTGAGGCCGGCCGGTAAATTTATATGAGTATTTCGACAACAATATTACCAAAAAACCAATGCTAACCAATGCCTAAATCCGGCGATTTTTTAATCTGATTTTTTGAAAATTTCTTTTGCAATATTCAAAAAGATGTTACTTTTGCAATCCCAACATAAGGGAACGTTTTATTAATTTTAATTAACCCCCGCTTTTCTCACATCTTACACATTGTTCGGGGTGTAGCTCAGTTTGGTTAGAGTACGCGTCTGGGGGGCGTGGGGTCGGAAGTTCGAATCTTCTCACCCCGACATTTAAAAGTCTTGCAAATCAATGATTTGTGGGGCTTTTTTTATTTGGTGGGTTTGTTGTTTTGTCATAGTGAAATTTCTATTGATGATTTTGCCGACAGACTTTATTGGTCAATCATACGTTTATCACTTTATGAACAGATTTAACAAAAATATTTATACGGGGCGTTTATTGCTTAATGATATTGCTTTTTTGATTTGTAATACTCCCCAAATCATCGGAGCATTGCGCAATAAGAAAATCAGTAAAGCTTTTATTGAGAAAATTATGCTTGTTACTACGGCTGTGAACGGTTGCGTGTATTGCGAATGGTTTCATGCCAAAAAAGCAGCCGGAGAAGGAATTCCGGATTCGGAAATTAAAAATATGCTCAAGCTGCAATTTGATGCTTCTGCATCAGATTCTGAGCTGCCGGCCTTATTATACGCCCAACATTATGCCGAAACCGACAGGCAGTCGGATGCAGAGATGACGGAACGTTTTTTTGCTTTTTACGGTGACAAAACGGCCAATCACATCCTGCTGTTTATTCGCATGATATTTTTTGGAAATCTTTCCGGAAATACTTGGGATGCCGTAATGAGCCGGCTTAAAGCAAAGCCTGCCGAGAAAAGCAACCCGATATTTGAGTTTGTATTTTTTTTGTTTACTTTTTGGCTGATGTTTCCGCTGATGTTTTTTGTGAACAGAACAAACAGGAAAACATTATATAAAACTGAATAAAAACATACCGAAAACACACCGGTTCTAATTTTGGAAAAAATGAACTTCAAAACAAAAAACGGCTCAGAATAAAATTATTATGCTACCTTTGCCGGCTGTTAACCATAAAGATTTTTTATAAACCGGCCGTTACCGTGATTATTTAATGTGCAGTATCTGCCAATTTCATTTGACTTTCCTAAGACGATATAAGCAGATGAATTATAATTGTCTACTTAAACAAAAATATGTCATTTCAAAAATTGAATTTAATTGAACCTTTATACAAAGCTTTAAAAGCCGAAGGTTACACAAGTCCCACACCCATTCAGGAACAAGCCATTCCGACAATATTGAAAAAACGCGATTTGCTCGGTTGCGCACAAACCGGAACCGGCAAAACGGCTGCTTTTGCATTGCCCGTTATTCAGTTGTTATCTGAAAAACCGGCCGGAGCAAAGCCACAAAAAAAGATACGTGCATTAATTCTCACACCCACACGCGAATTGGCCATTCAAATTGATGAAAGTTTTGAAACTTACGGTCAATTTGCCAAACTAAAATCAGTCGTGGTTTACGGAGGCGTTTCGCAAAAGCGGCAAACCGATGCCTTGAGAAAAGGTGTTGATATTCTGACAGCCACACCCGGGCGTTTACTCGACCTTATCGAACAAGGATATATTTCATTGAGCGATATTGAAATTTTCATTTTGGACGAGGCCGACCGCATGTTGGATATGGGTTTTGTGCACGATGTTAAACGCATTATAGCATTGTTGCCCAAAAAACGGCAAACCCTGTTTTTCTCGGCTACCATGCCGCGCGAAATCATCAAATTGGCCGCAAGCATTCTTACAAATCCCAAAGAAGTAATAATCAAACCGGTGGTTGAAACTGCCGACTTAATCCGTCAGGAACTCTACCACGTGGCTAAATACGATAAACCCAAATTACTGCTGCATATTCTTAAAGAGCAATCCCTTGATTCTGCTTTGGTCTTTACACGCACGAAACACGGAGCGAATAAAGTCGCAAAAAATCTTGTAAAAAGCGGTATAAAAGCCGAAGCTATTCACGGCAATAAGTCGCAAGGTGCGAGGCAGAAGGCTTTAAATAATTTTAAAGATAAAAAAACCGGAGTGCTTGTAGCCACCGATATTGCGGCGCGCGGCATCGATGTGGATGATTTGTCTTGTGTGATTAATTATGAAATCCCCAATATTTCGGAAACATACATACATCGTATAGGCCGCACCGGAAGAGCGGGTGCCGAAGGTTTAGCGGTTTCTTTTTGCGACAGCACCGAGAAACCCTATATCAAAGACATCATTAAATTGATAAAAAAAGATATTCCCTTGGCCGAGGATAATCCTTTTCCCATAGACAAGGAAAAAGAAGCGGAAGTCCTGAAGAAAGCCGAAAATCAAAAAGCACTTCAAAAAGCGCGCTTCAAAGAACAAAGAGCTAAGAAGAACAGCTCCGGAAATTCCGGATTCAAGTCCGGCGGCAACCAATCTCAATCTCAAAACAGAAAGCGTTCCGGCACTTTTAACAGAAGAAAACGATAAGGCAGCAGGATAATCAAATTTCTTTCAAATTTTCAATAATTTGCCGGCCGGTTTTAGAGCCTGTTTTGACGAAAGCCGGCGGTTTTCCTGTTTTTACCGGTTTCGAAATATATTCTCCTTCGGAATCATAAACTTCTTCAGTCCATACATCCGTCCATTGTCCGCGGGGAAGATAGATTTTTTTAGTTTCTGCATTTTTCTTCGTAACCGGAGCAATCAGAAGTTCCGTTCCCAGCAGATATTGCTGCCACGAGAGTTTTCGGCATTCCAAATCATCGGGATAATGCATAAACACGGGGCGCACAATCGGCAAGCCGCGTTCTTCAGCTTCGGCAGATAAATCTTTCAGGTAGAAATTCCATGCTTGATAAATTTTGGCGCAGCGTACAAAATGTTTTACAGCTTCTTCATCATTATAAAACTGAAAATTTTCTTCCGGCCGGTTGCCTTCGTGGGTTCGAAATACGGGAGTAAAAGCTGCAAACTCTGCCCAACACATAAATAATTCTTTGCTTCGCACATAATTGAAAGGAAAATCGGTAATGGCCGTATAACCGCCAATATCGGAATGATTAAATGTCATGCCGCTGATTCCGCTGCTTTGAAGCCCGATAACGGCCGAGCGCAAGCCGTCGTATTGGTCCCAAGTTACCATTTGGTCACCTTCCCAGAAAAGGCCGGCATATTTTGGAGAACGCGTATATGCGGCGCGCATAAAGAAGGTATAATCTTGGCTTTGTTCAAGGCTGTCTATTAATGAACGGTTTAGCTCAGCCCACATTTCCGGGTATTTATTATGGAAAGTTTTCGGGTTTCCTTTGTGTAAAACTGCATCGTATGGCAGGGCTTCGCCAAAATCCGCCATCCAAGCTTTTACGCCTGTGCTTATGAGTTCATCGCGCATCACTTCTTTGAACCAACGCACGGCTGACGGATTTGTTAAATCTATCATGGCTGCCGAAAAATCGGTATTTGGAATCAGGTAAGTTTCGCCTTCCGGATTTTGCACTAAGTAGCCGGCGGCTTGTGCTTCCTGAAATAAATTGCGCTTGTGATTCGGGTTTTCGGAAACATCAACCAAAAACGGATTGATGTAGGAAAGTAAAAAAACGCTGTCTTGCAGCAATTCATTTTTTAATTTATGCCAGTTCGGATAATGCGTGCTGTCTAATTGCCAATTCCACCACAGTTGTTTCCCGAAACTTGTACGTCTTTGGCCTACCCAGTCTTGCAACCAGAATCCGGCAATGGGAGCATCGAGTGTTTTCAGTTTCCGGTATATTTTTCTTACCTTTTCGGTGCCGCCTTGCATACCTATTATTGCCCCGGATGTAGTCCACTCGGGAAGCATTTTCATGCGCCCGGTAATTTGGCTTTTCTTTTCCAAAATTTCCGGAACATCAGCACCTGAGAAAATTTGCGCCTGCATTTCGCCGGCAAAAAGTTTGATTTGTACAAAATTATCGGCTCTGAAATCAAAATCGGAATATTCGTAATTATGCAGCAAAAAACCGTAGTTCTTTGAGCTGATAAACCACGGCATGGCTGCGTAGCTTGTGTATGGGTTGCCGCCGCTTTTGGCCACTAAATTTACGCCGGCGGTGAGCGGTTGTTTTCCGCGTCCTATGCCTTGTTCCGATATAAACACCGGCAGTTTGTGACCTTTCAGATGCAGATATGTAAACTGCTCCCCGAGGCCGGAAAAATGCTCGCTTTTATTTGAAGAGAAACTAAGTATCAGGCGGTTAATATCCGGATTCTCTGTTTTAGCCAAAATTAGGAGATTTCCCAAACTGTCTTCGCTGAAAATCAGCCTGTAATCAATCTGTTCGTTTTTATGGTGAAGTTTGCCGAAAACCTGAACGCTTTTCTCTGTTTTTTCGGCACTTTCAATGGTTGCTTTTGTGAATTTTCTTTGGAGCTTATCTTCCACAAAAAATGAACCGCGATGTTCTTCTACGCTTTCTTTTCCCACGGCAGCCGTTAAAAACGGAACTTCTTTGGCGGAAGCCAATA
>CAYYQW010000146.1:0-4810 GCA_964472505.1 uncultured Bacteroidaceae bacterium
AGATTAATATTTTTGTAAAAGAAGCTATCCCGCTTTGCGGGATTTAGTTCAACATCGGCTATAAGCAATTGGGGATTAAGTGCTTAATCGAAAATTAAAACATTAATTAAAATTCAGTGCTAAACCAAAAGTTTGGACAAGAAATCCCCAACTGCTCATAGCCACGACCGTTAGCAACAAGGCGATGACGGAACTTCGAACATATAGAACTGCAAAATTGAAGGAATTTATTTTTCTTCCTTTCCTCTTTGCCCTTTGGGGCATTTGGGATGCCATCACACATTTAGTACATCCTGAAAACCCCGCAAAGCCAACGCTAAACCAAAGTTTACAGGAAGAGCTAAATTTTCCTGCTCTCTTACAAAAGATAATCAGAACCTAAAATATTATGCCAGCAATTAAATACATAAACCGATTAAAAGCAATTGACCAACTCATTAAATTGAAAATGACCGGGAGTCCTAAAGAATTAGCCACTAAATTAGAAATTTCTGAACGGCAGGTTTTTCGGTATATTGAAAATTTGAAAGAACTTGGTGGCAAAATTGAATTTGATAGATTCTTAAACAGTTATGTGTATTCTACAGAAATTGAACTGCTTATGACCTATAGTCAAAAAAAATAAAAATAAATTGTACACTGACTTGAGGTGGCAGTGAAGTAACTTATCTTTGCATTGTAAATAAAAAAGACATGAACAGATTATTAACCTTAATAATTTTAACACCCATTACTTTATTTTCACAGGAATATAAATATGTTCCAGTCCCAGATTCCGGTGTAACTTGGAGTGAGGTATACCAACGTCCAATAAACCCTGATTTAACATGGCCCGATCCAATTTATGAACGCTTCACCGTAAATGGGGAGGATACAATAATTAATGAAACTGCATACAAAAAGCTTTATATGTTTTATGACACTACTTTCAACAAAAATAATGCAACGTATGTAGGTGGTATTCGTGAAGATGAACAAAAAAGAATCTATTTTAAAGGCGAAACTTTAATCCATGATTTTAAACCCATGATTGATTTTCACAATTATGATGAAATTTTATTATTTGATTTTTCTGTTGGAATTGGTGATACAATTTGGGAAGGAAATTATCCTGAAGGAGTATTTCAAATTGTAAGTAATGTAGATACTATTCAAATTGAAGGAAGTTTGAGAAGAAGAATTCATTTCCAAAATTATTATTGGGTCAAATGGATTGAAGGTATAGGAAGTACTAAGGGATTGTTATTTACTTCTGGTGATTTACCCACAAATGGATTGGATAATGACTTAATTTGTTTTAAACAAGACAATGAAATCCTATACTTTAATAATAACTATGATGACTGTATGCCTTTAATTACAGGAATTGAAGAATTTCAATATAACAATTCTGAAATTATTGTTTATCCAAATCCAACAGTAAACGGCTGTCTAACTTTTCAGTTTGGAAATAGTCTGGTTTTAAATCTTGAAATTTTCGATTGCAACAGTAATTCCCATAAAATGTATAAAGTTGGGGGACAAGTGGAGTATACATTAAATACAGAAACATATAAACCCGGGATATATTTTTATATAGCAACAAACAAACAAGGTATTGGCCATACCGGAAAGTTTGTTGTGCAGTAATTTTTTGTTTAACAATTTAAAATTAAAAATTTATGAATAGGAAAATTATGTTTTGCTCCCCGCTAAGCGTAGTTTTCAACTACGCTTTTTTTCTTATATCTTACATCTTAATACCTATCTCTTTCCGTCCGGCACATTTGAACTTTCCGCACGGTGCAAACCACAGCCGGTAAACTCTTGTTTAGTGTTTCCGATTAAATCCGCTCCGGGAACTTTGCAGCCAAACTCGTGCGACAGCCTCCCGGCTTATTTTTTTGCTTTTGTGGATAATCCGGAGCAAGCTGACCCCTCAAAAACAGAAAAACACTTTTGAACGTCCGGCGATTTCCGAACCTATCTGATAGCGAGAATGTAAGTACAGGACTTCAAAACGTGTGGACAAGCCCGAGACTCGTGCCACCGCTCCAAGCTGCCCACACGTTTTGAAATCCTCCGGATGTTCAAAAGTGCTTCATTTTGCAAATCTGCCGGATTTTAATTCAAAAACAATTCAAAAGATAATTGAGTGGCACGGCAGTTTGCAAACACCAATCCGGCAGATTTTGGAGAAAGTATAACCTGAGACACCGGGTAAAATGGTTCTGTCTGCTGACCGCTCACACGTTTTGAAGTCCTTCCTTCGACTACTGCTCAGGAACCATCGGACGTTCAAAAGTGTTTCATTTTGCAAACCTGCCGGATTTTAATTGAAAACTCTGACCTCTGACCTCTGACTTCTGATATCTGATAATCTATTTCATATTCAGCAAAAACAGATTATTCCCTTCCAAAGCCACCAGACCCGAATTTGTGTAAAACAAGCGGCTTTGTTCGGTGATAAATCGGCATTTAAGAACAGTCGTTTGCGTAAAATCTTCCGTACGTTTTATAATTAGCTCTCCGGATTTTGGTATGAAAATAAGGCCGTGATATTTGCCGGTACGCTTACAGGCAAAGTCGCTAAAGGCATCTTCGGCTGCATTGGCAATGAATAATTGTAATCCTTCTGCCCGAACAAATCGCTGCATGATTTTTTGATTTTCTAAATATTGCATAAAAAAGATGTTGTTTTTCTGCAAAAGGGCTTTGGGGTTTATGTCGGTTTTTATAGTGGCTAAATCCTTGCCTGTATTGTAAAATACCCGATTTACGCCGGCTAATGATTGCAAAAGTGCGCCCTTGTCGGAAAACGACGGGGCATAGACCTGTTCGCGTTTGATGCGGATATTGTTGCCGGATATGTCGTTGATATACAGCGTGTAAAGTATGTTGTCGCTGATGATGCTCAAAATGCTTTCATGCTGAGAAATAAGGCATTCCGCAGGAAGTTTGAAGTTTTTTATCGGTATGGCCGTGTTTGATTCAGACAGATAGAACAAATCTTCGGCTTTTCGCATTATTATTTGTGACTCGCTGATGAATAGGCGGTCATATAGATTTTTGCTCAATACCGCTTTTTGTTTGGGCAGTGCATTGTTTTCCGATTTAAACAGGATAAAATTATCTGTGGTTTCGGCAAATCCGAGCACCTCGTTAAAATATACATCCATTATTGCTTCGTTTTGAAATAAAGGTCTGATTATTAGGTTGTTTTCTTCTAAGGTGTTAATCGGAAGCGGCTTCGCTTTGCGTGTAAGTGATTTTTCGATGATGCCGTCCGGCGACAGCATGAATCGTTCTCCGCGAATGAACATGGCTTTAAATTGCGCAATTAAATCCGGATTATTTATGGGCTGATAACAATTCGGGATTTTTATTGATTTATCATTCGATATTATTGGAAGGCCTTGTATCATGCGGTCTTTCAGATTTCTATATTGGGGATGAATTCCTTTAAACGGATGAACTTGTGTGAATAAGTAAAAAATCAATACGGCCAATGCAAAATAATCACTTTCTTTATTGACTTGCCCGTTTTTTTGAAAATCACGCACTTCTTCAAGTACCAGACCGTTGTGTTTTTGGGCCGGACTGCCGTAGGAATCGGTATCAATGAATTTTAAATCGCCTTTTTTGTTGCAAAGAATGTTGTAGGGGTTTAAATCTCCGATAATGCAATTATTCCGGTGTACAAAACTCAGGGCAGTTCTTAAATTTTGTGCCGTGCGAATTTTTATTCTATTGTCAATCTTGTGCTTTCTGCAAAAGTTTGCATTGAAAAGATTCGAGAACGAAAAATAATCCGACTCTGCGTAATCCATTATAAAACCTGCTGTTTGCCCGTTTTGATATAATAATGTTTCCGGAATGATAAACTGTCCGTTATTCAGTTGCTTTAAGGCATTAAATTGCGCCGGGCTGATTGCTTTTTTGTTCGGATGATAAAGTTTTATAACTTTTTTTTGATTGAAAGGGCATAGCATAATTCGCCCTTCGCCGCCTCTTGCAATTTCATCTTTGTCGGACAGGTCATATCTTTTCCCCTTTTCATCAAATAGTTCAATTTGTGCCATTTTATTGTGATTTTTAAATATTGTGTAAACGAATAATTCCCAAATCATCGGCATTTGTCATGGCGTATTTTTTATGCAAAATATTTGCTTTTCGCGAAAGCATGGCAGGGTTTCCGGATAAAAAATTATCATTCAGCATAAAATCGCTTGGCTTAGGTGTGTTTTGGTCTGTATTGCTTTCCGAAAAACTTAGTATTCCGTCGGTGGAGATGCTCAAGTTTTCAAACCCTTTGCCTGAAAAGTGTCGAGCGTGTCTTTTGAGCCATTCCGCTGTTTGGTCGTGGGTTTTGAATTTGTGCAGATGATATGCCAAATAATCGGGAGCATTATTTTGATCAATGATTTCCGTTTTTCCGTCATGCGATATAAGGCCGTCGCCGATGAACATCACTTGAAAGGATTCCGTTTTTTCTTCCAACAGCAGCAAACCGATTGTGCTTAGCAATTCATCCGTCTGTAAACCAATTAGCTCTGTGCTTTCTTTCCACTTTAGACAGCTTTCCCAAATCAGGCGATTTAACAGCGCTGTTTTTTTGTTTGTTGGGCTGATTGCCAATGAGTTAAATTCGTATCGAATAATTTTTGCAATTAAGGCGGAAGCAAAAAATGAATCTTTGCCGGATGAACATCCGTCGAACACGCCAAACAACCGAAAGCCCGCGTTTGCTTTTGTTTCCAAAAGGAAATCTTCGCAATGGGTTTTATGATTGGAGCCGATTCTTAATAGTTTGTAAATGTGCATGTTTTGT
>CAYYQW010000147.1:0-4689 GCA_964472505.1 uncultured Bacteroidaceae bacterium
TTTCTAAAGAAATATCTTAACGGCGCTTGCCGGTCCCATGGTATGGCTGCTTGACCGGTCATAGCCTATTTTGAAAATCTCACGAATTGATTGCATAGGAACATTTGTTGCAGGGTTTGAAAAAAAGCTCCGCATAATTTGCGAAGCTTTTTATGTGAGCCATGGCAGATTTGAACTGCCGACCCCTTGCCTGTCAAGCAAGTGCTCTAAACCAACTGAGCTAATGGCTCTAATATAATAATATTTGCGACAGCTTTGACCTGCCGACTCTCCCGAATGCTTTCGGGATGCTCTAAACCAACTGAGCTACCGGCTCTAAAATTTCTATTGGCAGCTTTGAACTGCCGACTCTCCCGAACACTTTCGGGATGCTCTAAACCAACTGAGCTACCGGCTCTAATATAATAATAGTTTGCGGCAGCTTTGACCTGCCGACTCTCCCGAATGCTTTCGGGATGCTCTAAACCAACTGAGCTACCGGCTATCATTCATTAATAAACTGCTTCAAAATTTTCGTGAGCAAATATATTCATTTTGTTGTTTCGGGGCAAAATTATTAATCCATTTTATTGGGCTGTTCTAAGCCGTATCCTTTTACTTTATCTTCTCGCTTGAGCAGGAAGGCAAAGATAAGTCCGAGGAAGCCGGTAACGGCAAAAATAACCATCGGTACGGTATAATCGTAACGCGCATCGGCACCTTGCTGAATAGCTTCCGTTACACCGGGGTTGCTTTCTTCCAAAGCCCACCCGATAAGCATTGGAACTCCCATTAAGCCCCAGTTTTGAATCCAAAAAATCAAAGAATATGCCGAACCCAAATATTTTTCTTTAACGATGCTCGGTACTGCCGGCCACATGGCTGCGGGTACCAAAGAGAAGGAAATGCCGAGTATAATAATCATGAATATGGCAAATACGGAAGATGCCGGCCCGAAGGCAAAACCTAAGTGCACTAATATCAGTAATAAAGAGCCTAAAACCATAATGCTTGCGCTTTTCCCTTTGTAGTCAAGAAATAAACCAAAAAGCGGGGTGAGTGCCATGGTTCCGAGAGGTAAAAGCGATGGAATATCGCCTGCGGTTTCTTTTAGCACATTAAATTTTTGAACCATAAGATCCGGTGCAAATTTCATAAAAGGAAAAACGGCTGCATAAAACAGAACGCAAAGCAAAGATATGTATATAAAAGCCTTATTGGTAAGAATATTAGCAACATCTCTGAGTTTGAATTCTTCTTTTTCTTCTGAAAGGTCAATCGCTTCTTGTTTATCTAATCGGTAATCTAATACACAATATACTAAATAGGTTAACAGCCCGATAACCAAAATAAGCAGGCCCAGCGCAACGGGTCGAGTAATGACCTGTTCAGTTCCGGCAAGTCTCGGCGATTGCCAAAAAACCCAAAGCATTCCGAGTCGCCCGAAAGCTACCTGCAAGCCCATGGCAAAGGCCAATTCTTTGCCTTTAAACCATTTGACCACAATGCGCGAACCGGTAACGCCGAGTATTTCAATTCCCAAACCAAAAAAGGCATAGCCCACGGCAGCCAGTTTTACGGAAGGTTGAAAACCGGTCATAAATGAGTTCATAAAATTATACAAAGGCCCGCCGTTCATAAAGGTGTCGGTAAGTGCATAATAATTCAAACCGGCACCGGCTATCATTATCAGGGAGAAAGTGATACCGGTAAAACGAATTCCGCTTTTGTCGAGAACAATACCGCCTACTATGAGAAAACCTAAAACGACTAACCATGAATAAGCGCCGGTGAAAAAACCGTATTCTTTTCCGTCCCAACCGTATTTGGTGTTTTCGGTAAGCATGGTTTTTAGCGGCGACATAACATCGGCAAAATAGTAACCGGCTATCAGCGTCATAGATATAAACAAAAGTGCCGTCCACCTTGCCGTTTTGGAATCTCGGATTGATTGTTTAATTTTTTCGGTCATTGTGAGGTTTTTTATGAAAACTATTCGCAAATAACGAAATTTCATTTGAATATATAAAATATATTTGTACTGTTTAATAATAGTATTTGAAAAAAATAAGTATATGCTGAAACTTCGAGTTGTAAATAAATCAAAACACCCCTTACCGGAATATAAAACAAAATTTTCGGCCGGCATGGATTTACAAGCCAATTTAGATGCACCGGTTGAGCTTAAAGCACTGGAACGCGCCCTTATTCCAACCGGTTTATTCATTGAATTGCCCGAAGGTTGCGAGGCACAAATTCGTCCGAGAAGCGGCTTGGCGCTCAAAAAAGGAATTGGCGTGCTGAACGCTCCCGGAACCATTGATGCCGACTATCGCGGTGAAATAGGCGTTATATTGGTTAATTTGTCCAATGAAACTTTTACCGTAAAAGACGGCGAACGTATTTGCCAAATGATTATAGCTCGCCATGAGCAAGCCGATTGGGAAGCGGTTGAATTACTTTCGGAAACCGAGCGCGGCAGCGGCGGATTTGGACATACCGGTGTGTAGTATTAGTTTGATTTGTAGTTAATTAAGTTTTCGAAAGAAAGGGCATAAACTCAGAATTCCTGATCCATAAATTGATTATCAGCACTTTATGTTCATATATCAGTAAACTAAAATTGTCGTTTTTTATCTGCCGGAATACCCCCTAAATCCCCCGCGGGGGACTTGGCCGAAAGTCCGGTCGCAGGTTTTGGCTTGTGGCTGACGAAGATTGAAACACTTTTGAACGTCCGGCGGTTCCTGAGCATCAGTCGAAGGAAGGACTTCAAAACGTGTGGGCTGCTTGGAGCAGTTGAACGGGCATGCTTTTATCTTGCGGATATAAGGCCTTATATAATTTATTACGGTGGGGTAGGAATCCTGATTTTGCAAAAAAATGCGACAGCATTGTTTACGTGGGATCAGGAGTTCTCAAACTTTAGCCTCAGGTATTTTTAACAAGCTTTTGTATTGCTTTTTCATTTACCAGCGGCATGAATATAAATGAGAGTATTCCTAAAACAATAAGCATTAAAGTCATGGCGCCGTGAGCCGCAAAAGCAAAAGCGCCGGCTTGGTCTAAATCGTGAATACCGTATATAAACAGTGTTTGTATTACCATAAAATGCCATGAGCCAATACCGCCGGGCGAAGGAAATACCATGCCGAAACTGGCCGCCACAAAAATGGTAAGTCCCTGCATAAGTGTAAGTTCTGATGTGAAATCAAAAGCAAAAAATGTAACGTAAATCATCAAAAAGTAAAATACCCAAATGGCTACGGTATGAAAAATAAACCAAGCTTTTTTCTTCATATACCAAACCGTTTTAATGCCTTCTGCCAGATTTTTTATAAAACCTAAAATTTTTTCCCAAATAAGTGTTTTTTTAAGTTTGTTTCGAAAAATATACAAACTCATCAACATGACAAGGAAAATGCTTCCGATTATTATCAGTGTTTTACCGGTGAAAAAGTTTGAAAAGCGTTCATAAACACCGGGATTGTTGGCTATTATGGTTTCTACTTCTTTTATTTGATAAATAAATACCAAAGCCAGAAAAATGAAGAGCATAATAAAATCAAAAACGCGCTCGGTGATTACGGTGCCGAGCAGTTTTGAGAAAGGGACTTTTTCGTAACGCGTCATGACCGAGCAGCGAACAAATTCGCCGGAGCGAGGAACAGCCGTATTAGTCAGGTACATAATCATGACCGAGAAAAAGGCATTAATCGTTTTTGGTTTATAACCCAAAGGCTTGATAAGCAGAACCCAGCGAACCGCCCGACTGATGTGGCTGAACACGCCGAGAACCAATGAAAAGGCTATCCACCGATAATCAGCATAGCGTAAGGCATTGATTATTTTGTTTAAATCTAAATCCTTATAAACCAGAAAAAATATCAGGAGCCCCACAAATATAAAGAGGCTTATTTGTATGGTTTTTTTTAGTGACTTTTTCAAATCAAATCGTTTTTCAAATTTTTTTCAAAATAAATAAAAAAAAAGCAAATTACGCAGATAATTACGGAGTAGTACAAGCAAAAGCATTCATTGGCTAAATATTATTTTGAGATGCTAAAGCTTCTTCTTTTGTTTCAGAAACAAATTATCAGGCAGCTTACTTGAATTGTTTGGAGTCATGCCTTATCGGGAAATAAGATAATAAGCTGAAATTATGCAGTTATGCTGTTTTCTTCTGAGATACTGTGTTAATTTCCAAATTTAATTATCATTAAATTTTACAATAATATATTTTTCGTCAAACTTTGCCAAAGTTGCAGTTTGCAAACTGTAATGAAGCTAATAGTCAACACTATAAGTGAAACAGATAAACTTTGGCAAAGTTCTCATTTTCAGTCTTATGGAAAGGCATAACGAACTATTCAGAACTTCTGATCCCACGTAAACAAGGCTGTCGCAATTTATATTTTTTTGATAAACTCAAAATTCCTGCCCTACCGTAATAAATTATGTAACGCCTGAAATCCGCAAGATGAAAGCATGCCCGTGCCACTGCTTCAAGCAGCCCACACGTTTTGAAGTCCTTCCTTCGACTGATGCTCAGGAACCGCCGGACGTTCAAAAGTGTTTCAATCTTCGTCAGCCACAAGCCAAAACCTGCGACCGGACTTTCGGCCAAGTCCCCCGCGGGGGATTTAGGGGGCATTCCGGCAGATAAAAAAAACGAGCCGGTTATTAGCTTGTAGGCAATTGCAGAAAAAA
>CAYYQW010000148.1:0-4643 GCA_964472505.1 uncultured Bacteroidaceae bacterium
ACAACGGCTATTATACAATAACAGCGGATCAGGCCCTTGAGAAATTAGACAGCAAGCGCGAAGGATTAAGTGCGGGGGAACATGAAAAGCGCATAGAAAAATATGGCTTTAACAAACTAAAGGAAACAAAGAAAAAAGGATTTTTCCAAATACTTTGGGATCAGATTAATAATCCGGTTGTATATCTGCTGACGGCGGCTGCAATAGTGGCTTTCTTTTTCGGCGACTTGGCCGAAGGTGTTGCCATTCTTGTGGTTATTTTGATTAATACGGCTATCGGCTTTTGGATGGAATATCAAGCGCAAAAATCCATGCGTGCGCTTAAAAAAATGGATAAGATTAAAGCAAAAGTTGTAAGAAAGGGCGAAACAAACAGCATCGATGCCGAAAAACTCGTTCCCGGCGATATAATTGAGCTTGATGCCGGAATGATTGTCCCGGCCGATGCCCGTATCATAGAAAACAGTGAATTGGAAGCCGATGAATCGGCACTTACGGGCGAATCGCTTCCCGTGAAAAAAACTGCAGAAAAAATTGAAACCGAACAAAGTCTCGGCGACCGCATAAACATGCTCTTTAAAGGAACGGTGATAACCGGAGGAAGCGGTTTGGCTGTAATTACGGCTACGGGAATGGAAACTGAAATGGGGAATATTTCGACAATGGTCAGCGAAGCCGGTGAGGAAGAAATTCCCCTTGACAGAAAACTCAATAAGCTGACCAAACATCTTATTTGGTTGACCTTAGGTCTTGCTCTGGCATATTTCGCCTTTGGTTTGTTAACCGGAAAAGAAGTTTACGTGCTGTTTCAGACCGCTGTTGCATGGGCCATAGCCGCTATTCCGGAAGGATTGCCGGTGGTAGCAAGCATTGCACTTGCCCGCGGCATGATGAAACTTGCAAAGCACCAAGTAATTGTCAAACGATTATCTGCAGTAGAAACTCTGGGTGAAACCACGGTTATTTTTACCGATAAAACGGGTACGCTCACAAAAAATAAATTATCCTTGGAACAAATTGCTTTGCCCAAAGAAACTTTCAAAGTGAAATTCCGACAAAATTCGGTTCAAACCGAACCGGAAGTTTCCGAGGAGAGCTCAGAAAGCTTCCGTCATTTTATGAGGATATCGGCTCTGAGTAATTACGCAGATTTAGAAAAATCAGAAGGTGACCCGCTCGATTTATCTTTACTCAAATTTTTAAAACATTACGACGATAAAAAATTTGAAGCGTTTAAACAAATGGAGCGTAAAGAGGAAGACCCCTTCGACTCAGAATCCAAATTAATGGGGTCTGTAAATGAATATGAAAACACATACTATGTGTCATGCAAAGGCGCGGCCGAATCCATTATTTCTCGCTCAACATCCATTCAGATAAATGATGATAAACAAAAGTTTTCTGAAGAGATGAAACAAAATTGGAAGAAAAAAAACGATGAACTGTCATCAAAAGGCTTACGCGTGATTGCTTATGCCTATAAAACCTTGGATGAACTTAAAGAGGATGTAGATGATGCCACCGAGGCTTATATGCATTCACTTGTATTTATTGGCCTTGGCGGATTTCTTGATCCGCCAAAACCGGAAGTCCAAGATGCCGTTGAAGAATGCCAAAGCGCAGGAATTAAAGTGATTATGGTTACGGGTGATCATCCCGGTACTTCGAAAAACATTGCACAACAGGTGCACATTGTTGAGGATGATGCAGCCAATGTAATTAAGGGGAAAGAGCTTGAAAATACCAAAGACAGCAATATCACTTCTACCCGCATTTTTTCTCGTGTAGATCCGGAGCAAAAACTTAATATAATAGAGCACTTTCAACAGCAAAATGAAATTGTGGGCATGACCGGCGATGGTGTAAACGATGCTCCGGCTCTTAAAAAAGCCGATATAGGAATTGCAATGGGGAAACGCGGTACGCAGGTGGCCGGCGAAGTGGCCGATATGGTGCTTAAAGATGATTCATTTCCGTCAATTGTGCGTGCCGTTAAAGAAGGACGGATAATTTTTCACAATATCCGAAAATTTATCGTTTATCAGTTGTCTTACCATCTCGGTGAAATATTGGTAATCGGTTCCGTCAGTTTTACTTTGTTTACCTTACCGGTGTTGCCGCTTCAGTTGTTGTTTTTAAATTTGTTATCGGATGTATTTCCGGCCTTGGCGCTTGGTGTGGGTAAAGGAAACCCGGCTGTAATGAAACGTCCTCCCAAAGATCCGGAAGAACCGATAATCAATCGAAAAAGCCGCTTCAGAATTTTGTATTACGGTATTGTTTTTGGAATGACGGTAACCGGCTCATATTTATTTGCCAAATTTGGCTTGCAGCTGTCGGATGATATTGCCAATAATGTTGCATTTTTCACACTCGCGTTTAGTCAGTTGTTGCATGTGTTTAACATGCGCGACCCCGACGAAGGAGTGTTCGTGAACCAGGTTACAAAAAACAAATTTGTGTGGTATGCTCTGGCATTTTGCAGTACAGCAATTGTTGCCGCTTATTTCATACCCGGATTAAAGGACATTTTATCGCTTCAGGACATGGGCATTAAAGCATGGCTTGTTGTTCTTGTCGGTTCACTATCTCCGATTATCATCATTCAAACAGGCAAGATTATTGCAAAAATAAGGCGCGCAAAGTCAAATAAGAAATGAGGCATTAGTTGAAAATAGTTCATTTGCGAAGAGTTTGAGTCAGCGCATGAAAGAAAAAGCTTTCGTGCGCCGGCAAAGAATTTCAAGCCCGAAGACATGCGTTCCGTTCGGTGTATTGTACTATAGCTCGGCAGTTCAAATCTGCCCGGAAATTCCTTAGGAAGCTGAACATTCTAAAACTCAAAATTTACTGAACGGATTGAAGAGAAAATCCGGATAATCCGCTATATTTCGGCTCTGCAATCATCCCTTCGCCCGGAAATATAACTTATCCTGATTTTTCATCGGGATACTTTTTTTGCCAACCCGGCTGCGTTATGCAATGATATTAGTATTTTGACAGAAAACTTGATTCGCTCAAAGCAACTATAAAGTTTGAATAATTGATTTTATTGGTGATTAATTAACTTTAAAATTGGATAATAGAAAAATGTATCGTATCTTTACACTGTTTTTATTTTACTATGGCATCAAAACAAGAAGTTGAAATAAAAAGAATGAAGTTTACATCAAACTAAGTATGGGAATTGAAAACAAGGGGGCGGTTTGCATTTCGTTTCATATTGCCGAACACTCTATGAATTATCCATTTAAAAAATAAACATCATGAAAAGTCCATTTACAGGTAAAGAAATGAGCATTGTAAAAGAGTGGAGAACCATGAGTTTTCGCAAAGACGAATTCAAGGTGTTATTTCATTCGTACAAATGCGAAGATACCGGCGAACAATTTGAGGATGATGCGTTTGCCCAATTGAATTACAATCAATTAGTAAATCAGTACAGGGTAAAATACAGCATCCCTTTTCCTGAACAAATTATTTCAATTCGAGAAAAATATGCTCTTTCGGCAGCAAAAATGTCCGAGATATTAGGTTTTGGCACTAACGGATATCGCCAATACGAAGGCGGCGAAGTGCCAAACCATTCAAATGCCAAGTTAATTCAGTTAGCTGAGGATCCTCATGAGTTTAAAAAATTGGTTAATTTCTGTGCAACACTTGACCGGAAATTTATAGAAAAAACATATAAAACAATTGAAAACTTATTGGATAAGCAAAAGAAGCATAAATTTGAAAAACAATTGGAGAATTACTTCTTTGGCAATTGCCTTCCCAATAGTTTAACAGGATTTAAAACTCCTGATTTTAGAAAGTTTTCTGAAATGGCAGTGTTTTTTACCGAGAAACTTGAACCTTGGAAAACTAAGTTGAATAAGCTGCTGTTCTATGCTGATTTTATCATGTATAAGCAAACAGGATTTTCAATGAGTGGGATTCAGTATCGAGCCATTCCGATGGGGCCGGTGCCCAACAATTTCAACAGTATTTTTGAATTCCTATCCAATAAAGGCGAATTACACATCTATTATACCAATTTTGCCGATGGCGGCACGGGAGAGCAATTTAAACCAAATTCGAGCAAGAGCTTCGATAAGGAGTTATTTAACGAAACTGAAATACAAATATTAGAGTTGGTTGCAGAAAGATTTAAAACCACATCGACTAACGAGATAATTGAAATAAGTCATAAAGAAAAAGCCTGGATTGATAATAATGCAGAAAGAAAGCTGATTGATTATAATTATAGTTTCGAATTAAATTGAGACTCCGGATGCACACCGTCTCTTCGCTCTCAGGTATGTTATTCTCTAATATTGTGATTTGTAATAAACAGCTCGGTAGAGGTGAAATAGCGATAGAAAAATTTAGTGAAGCTTATTGCACCTCGTTGAGGTGCTACATTGTGCAATTTATTTTTCTATCGCTATTTTGCCACGATGTGGCAATGCTATGTTCAATTTTTTTTTGCTCCTGACTTTTAAACTTGTTTAGCACCCTAAAACGTCCATTTTTTTCTCTGCAAATTCAGAGGTCTGTAAAAAACAGGCAGAGCCTGCACAGATACAGGCGACTTAGGCAGGAGCCCGAGCCGAACGGGGGCAAATATAATGAATTATGGAAACAAAATAACTATATACAAA
>CAYYQW010000149.1:0-4602 GCA_964472505.1 uncultured Bacteroidaceae bacterium
GCTGCATAGTCGCTAAGTCGTTTAAAAAAGCTGCGAATCAACAACTCCACAACTCAACAACTCCACAAAAATACAACTCAACAACTAAACATTTTCATCACTAAAATTAAACACCATGACACTTTTTAAATCCCCCTATCTTGAGATTACGCTTGATGAGGCCAAATCCATTATTACCAACACTTGGCTTCCTAAGACTAAAGACATGACCAATGACGCATACCAAGAAAATATGCTGGAATTTGCAAAATTGGCAGAGGCCCACAAGCCAAAATATCATTTAATTGAATCAAGAAACTTTTTATACGGCATAACGATAGAAATGCAAGAGTGGACCAATAATACCATATTTCCGCGATTGGCTCAAGCCGGTATTAAAAAAATTGCGTTTACCGTGAGCTCCGAAATGGTGGCTCAATTGTCTATTGAGCAAGCGCTTGAAGAAGAGCAAGCCGGTGCTTTTAAGGTGAAATATTTTGATTCGGTTGATCAAGCAATCAAATGGTTTTTTGAATAAGCTTTTATGGGGTTTTCTTAGCCGTTTAATAATGCAAATCGTTTGTTATTATTAAACGGTTTTTTTTGTCAGATGAACTAAGTTCAATAATAGTTTATCACCTAATTTAAAAGACGACAAAAATGCAATCAAAAAGGTATCTGATACGGGTATTAATCATGAGCTTATTACTGTTATGGGCGGCTCAAACAATTACATAAGCCGACAAACCCTACGCAACGGCGGCGGAGACGAAGGCATGTAGCCTCAAACAGATAATAGTTTGCTTTGTTCAAATAATCAGGCGCAGATACCAATTTGGTATTCTGTGCCTTTTTTAGGTTTTAAAAATTCAGCTCAGCAATTATTTATAAAAATTTCCGATGATAATTAATCGGAATGGCTACTTTTGCAGCGCAAAATATCAAAATTAAATGGAAACAATTGCTGAATACCTGACATTCGGGCACCTTAGTACATTCATCATCATAGCTTTAGGCCTGGCTTTAGGCAAAATAAAAATCAAAGGCATCTCCCTCGGAGTTTCGGCCGTAATTTTTGTAGCACTTTTTTTTGGACACTACGGCATTATTGTTCCAAAAACCTTCCAAACCTTAGGCCTTATTTTATTTATATATTCCATAGGCATACAAGCCGGCCCGGGTTTTTTTGAGTCTTTCAAGAAAAACGGCCTGAATATGGCTTTGCTGGTTTTTCAGTTGGTATTGGTCGGTTCTTTAAGTGCCCTTGCGGTGCATTTTATTTACGGAGTTGATACCGGATTAATTGCCGGTATTTTTGCCGGCGCTTTAACCAGCACACCCGGCTTAGCCGCCGCAAGCGAAACAGTTAAATCCGAAAGTGTATCCATAGGTTACGGTATAGCCTATCCGTTTGGTGTTATTGGTGTTATTCTTTTTGTAAATATTATGCCTAAAATACTAAAAATAAATATCCGAAAGGAAGAAGAAAAATATAAGTCAGAAGTACTGGAAAGCCATCCGGAAATTATACACAAGCATTTTAGGGTGAGAAATGCCAATGTGTTCAACAAAAGTATTGAAGAGCTCAGCATACGAAAAATAACCGGAGCTACCATTTCGCGCGTTAAGCAAGATAATGAAGTAATTATACCCACAGCCAAAACCCGATTGTTTGAACACAATGCCATACGTGCCGTGGGCGATGCCGAAGCCTTGCAAAAGATAACTTTACTCATAGGCCCCGAAACCACGGAAGACATTCCGCTCCCGAATCGCTCGGAAGTAAAATGGGTTTTGGTTTCCAATAAAGCCGTGGTAGGCAAAAGTTTAACTCAGCTTAACTTATTCTCGTCATACAATGCCACCATTACCCGCATACGAAGAAGCGGTATAGACTTGACTCCCGATGAAAGCAGTACCATACGTTTAGGCGATAAACTGCTGATTGCCTGCAGAGGAAACATGGATGCCGTTAGTAAATTATTGGGAAACAGCATGGAAAAACTCAGCGAAACCGATTTTCTTCCCATAGCAATTGGTATTCTTGCCGGTATTTTGGTCGGAAGCATTTCCATTCCCTTGCCCGGCGGCTTGAGTTTTAAGCTCGGCCTTACCGGCGGAATTTTAACTACGGCATTAATCCTGTCGCGCTTGGGAAATACCGGTAAAATTGTTTGGAACATATCCGGGCCGGCCAATCAATTTTTGCGCCAACTGGGTTTATTGTTTTTCCTCTCGGCTGTTGGTACGCAAGCCGGCAGCACTTTGATTCAAACCATACAAAGCCAAGGGCTTCAGCTGTTTGCCTACGGAGCAGTTATTACATTGTTGCCCATGGCTACAACACTGTTTATCGGCTATTACATTCTCAAATTCAATTTTTTAAGCCTCATGGGAATTATAACCGGCGGTATGACCAGCACGCCCGGCCTTTCGGCTACGAGTTCGCTTTCTAATTCCGGAGCCCCCAGCTTAGCTTATGCCACCGTTTATCCGGTTGCTTTGGTTGCCGTTATTCTGGCTATTCAGCTCATCAGTTATTTTTAATAAAAGCATAGCAGTCGCCGGCTGTTTTTTGATTGAGCGATTAATGCTGCCGGGTGTAAAGGGGCAAATATTATTTTGAGGTGTTGGAATTTTCGATTCTATGTCAAATATAATAGTAATTAAATTTTAGCTTGCCGCAAGTGAAGTAAATTAAGCTGATGAATTTTTCAATGTTTTTTTAACCACAGAGTATCTCTGAGTTTTGCACAGGGTAACACAGAGTTTGCATAGATAACTGAAGTTTCTCAGCACAAATAACTTTCTTGCGGAAAAAGTAAAACAATTATAGAAGACATGAAACAATTTTACAATTCGTTGCTGTTTAGTTAACAAAGAACTCAGTGTTACTCTGTGATATTCCTCTGTGTGCCTCTGTGGTTAAGGGAATTGATACACCGGAAATCATCCTTATTCATTATCGTTGAATTTTACAACAATAGATTTCTCGTGAAACAATGGCTTATGCCAATAGAACGACTCATAAATTTAATTTGCGTCAACACCTCAAAATAATATTTAGTCAATATTATCTGCTGTAATAACCAGTGTTTTTCCGGAATTAACAAATTCATTGCATTTTTAAATTTATATTGTCGGATAAGTCATAATTTTTTAATTCCAAAATATTAGCAGGCAAACTAAAACCATTAGCAATTAATGCCCCAACAACATCATTCATCACTTGTGAACGAATACTGTTATGAACGGAACGTCTTGTAGAACTGAAGGTGTTAATCCAAAACTGCACTTTAATATTAATTGTATTTGTAGCTAATTCAGTAATTTTTACAACGGGCTTTTTCTCTTCTTTTAATACGCCCTCAATATTGTTCACGGTTTTTAGAATTAGCTTGACGGCTTCCGTAGGATTGTTTTCATAAGCAAATCCCACAATAAACTCATAGCGCAAAAAACCATCTAAAGTGTAGTTATATAGCGGGTTTTTGAGAATAATGGAATTGGGCAAAAACACATCTTTACCGTCAGGTGTTTTAATCATTGTTTCACGTATGTTGATGTCTTTTACATGTCCCGTTATTCCTGATACTTCAATCAAATCGTCTAATCTGAAAGGACTTCTAAAGGCAAGAATAATTCCGGCAAGGAAATTTTCGCCAATATCTTTTAAAGCAAAACCAATTACGAAAGTTAAAAGCCCCGCTCCTGCCAACAGTTTATTGCTAAACGAACTGAGTCCAAGCAGATAAAGTGTAGAAAATATTACGACAGTTTTTAGGATAAACCCAACAATTTGTGATGTAAAATTAGCCGTGATATGATTGGGTGATTTCTTATTCAATTGCAATCTGACTCTGCGCTGTATGAAATTAGATACAATAAAACCAATAATTAAAAAACCAATGGTTATTCCCAAATTCAAATAGTTTGATTGAAAGTATTGAATTGTATCGTTGTATAATTGAACTATTTTTTCCATATACTTACTTTTTATATTGTTTTTTGAGGTGGGTAACCGGCAGTTTTTTCCGACAGTATGTAAAAATAGTTTTTAATTTTTGAGTCTACTCCGAAAAGTCGATTTTTTTGTCGTTAAAGCTGTAAGTGTCGGGCAGTCAGCAACCGACGGGTTACCCCGTCGGTTATGGAACGAGTTGTTTATGATCAGCTTAAACATGTCGCATGTTTTTATTTGTACTTTTCGGAGTGGGCTCAAAGGTTTGTGTCTAATATTACCCTTTTACTTCTCATATCTGTCTTTTCTTACAGACTCTACTTCCGCTGTTATTTCATCCAAAGATGGAGCGTTATCAGAATTTATCCTGAATTTATCCGGGAATTCTTTAAATTCAGACTTTACACTTTCCTTTTTAATTCTAATCAAGTCTAAATCAGCCAAGGTTTTAAGTAGTGATTTCGCTTTGGGATTTAATATGTCAATTCTAAATGTTTCCATTTTGTATAGTTTTTTTCAAAGATACGAAATTTTTTATTTGAGAACAACACTCAGCCCTATCGGCATGCGGCCTAACGGCTGGCGGTATGAAAAGTTGTCGATTGCGGGTGATTCCCTGTCAAGTTGCACAAAAGTTGAAGCGGGCTACAACCCTTGAATAA
>CAYYQW010000150.1:0-4455 GCA_964472505.1 uncultured Bacteroidaceae bacterium
AAAAAATATTGTAACTTCTGACTCGGTCTTTTCGTTTTATATATGAAAGCTTATCAAACAGCTTTCATTGGTTTTTGTCTTAAAACCGCTTCGAAGCAGTATATAATATCATGATATTCAGACAACCGTTCTTGCCCGACTCGTGCCGGGCAAATTAACCGGATTATTAATTTTTTTAAACTAATATCATGAAATACACAGCAATATTTTTCGGACTTATATTTTTTACTTTCTCACAAGCTTTTTCTCAAGATTATCAAGTCAGCGGCCAATTGAAAGATGCCGAATCCGGCGAATTATTATTGTACTCATACGTACACGCCCTTAATTCTGCCGACAGCGCAGTGGCCGGGGGAATTACCGATGAAAAGGGTTTTTTCAGGCTGAGGCTGCCCCGCGGCTCATATCGATTTACTTTTAATCAACTCGGCTATCTGCCCGATACCACCGATACTTATAGCGTATCCGAATCAATATTTTTGGATGTATTTAAACTCAAAGCTTCCGACCTTGCTTTGGATGAGGTAGTGGTGCAAGAAAATTCGGATAAATATTATTTTGATAAAGACGAACAGATTGTTACTTCTAAAATGAAAGAGGGTGCGGCCGGTACCTATGATGTATTGTCAAAAGTAAACGGGCTGTATTATGATAAATATAATAACCGTATTTCTGTGGATAATGATGACAATATTCTCCTTTTAGTAAATTCTGCTGAAAAAGACCTTGACTATATCCAAAGCATATCTCCCGACCGTTTGAAAAAAGTGGAAATTATTCGTTCTCCTTCGGGTAAATATGCCTTGGAAGGTTATTCTGCAGTAGTAAACATTGTGCTGAAAGATGATTATTACGGAACCGATGCAAGATATTCCAATCACAGCATAATAAATTTTATACTGCATCCGGACAATCCTTTGACAATATCAGATAATAATATATCCGTAAATTTTTCTAACGGGAAATACAATACCTATGCTAACTATCGGCACTTTTATCAAAATTTTGTAATAGCCAACACGCTGAAGCGCTACTATGCGGATTCGTCTTACCGGTTTATGACTGCGCCCGAGGATTTAGCGCCCGATAATTTTCATATAGCCAACAGCGACCATCGCATCACTGCCGGCGCTGATTATTACATATCGCCTAACCACAGCTTAAGTTATGAAGGCAGTTATCGCCACCGGCCTTACCGGCAAAATATTATGCACCGACAGTTTATAACTGAAAGCAATCTAACCGGTGATACTCTTTTTGGAACTATGGAACAATTCGATGAGGAAGGTTTCCGCATTTTAAATAATTCTTTGTTTTATAAGGGTGAGCTTGACAGTCGTAATAAAATTGCCGCATCGTATGCTTTTTCGGCGCACAGGGCTAATACGCGCAATACGATTCGTCAAAACTCCCATGAATTTGTGAATTTTACTCAGGATATTCGTAATTATTCGGTCTTTAATGCTGATTATACGCATATTTTTTCCGATAATCTGGATGCTTACCTCGGTTACGGCTTTGTTTGGAATGATTTGCAAAATCGTTATTCTGCGGAAAGCGAATCGGTTTCCGGCGACGAAGCACTTTTTGATTATAAAGATATCAGACACCGAGCATTTGCTTATTTGACTTATCGACCTTCAAAAAAGCTGGTTTTGAAAGTCGGGGCTGCTGCCGAAAACAGTACCGTTACTCATGAATCGCTCAACAGTACTCGACAGAAAATTCTCCCGCACGGTGATTTATCTTACAAGCCGTTTGATAAATTCCAAATGACTCTGAAATACCGAGCCAATTCTGAATACCCTTCCATAAATCAGATAAATCCTTACGGAAAATATGAACTGAACGGAATAATGGTTAAAGGAAATCCGGATTTGAGACCCGCAGTAAATAAAAGTATTTCTTTGCGTATGAATATCTTGGGCGGTTTATTATCGGCCGAGCCTTACTATATTTTTACCGATGACTATATAATTAATGAAATACAAAAGACCGAAAGCGGACGTTATGAAAGCATGCACCAAAATGCCGGTTTGTACGAGAAAAAAGGCCTTAAAGCTAATGTTAATCTGCCCTTCCTAAAACATTTTATGTTTCAAAATTCGGTTGATTTCTTTAATCTTTCAATTGCTTATAAAGATGAAAGCAAATCTCTGGATGAATGGACTTTAAGCTCCACGCTCATATACAAAAACCCAAAACATAATACCGTGGCCGGTTTCATATATCAAAATCGCTTGCGCGAATATTTAACATGGGACGGAATTTCATACGGAGGTAACGATTTTTGGGCAATTATGATTCAGCAGCCTTTCTTTAAACAGAGCCTAAATCTTGAGTTAGTTTACATACTTCCGACTGATTTTATGGCCGATTATAACCAAGGTTCATATACCGAAACCGTGCATTATACCGAATATAATGACGTTCGTATTGATCTTTTGAAAAACGTTTTTATGGTCAGGCTCAGTTATCGCTTTTCAAAAGGGCAGAGTACGCGCAAAGTTGAAAAAACCATTGATTTAGATGAACAAAAAGGCGGAGGTTTGTTTTAATAAAGCAGAATAATTGTCCGAAATGCTGCTTAGTATGCCCGCCGGATTTTTTCGGCGGGCTTTTATATAAAATAAACCGCCGAAAGTAATTGTCT
Source organism: uncultured Bacteroidaceae bacterium (assembly GCA_964472505.1). Taxonomy (GTDB): domain Bacteria; phylum Bacteroidota; class Bacteroidia; order Bacteroidales; family JAADGE01; genus JAYEIA01. Next base: position 2,654 of record CAYYQW010000150.1, read on the forward strand.
TTCGGCGGTTTTTACTGTTTTATAAGTTCAAATCAACTTGTTTGCTCAGCAAATCCTCTACGGTTTCACGTTGACGAATTAGTTTAGCCTCGCCGTTTAGGATTAGCACTTCGGCCGGTCTCAAGCGAGAATTGTAGTTTGAAGCCATACTGAAACTATAGGCTCCGGCATTGTGAAAAGCCAAAATATCGCCGGGTTTTATTTCATTTATTTTACGATTCCACGCAAAAGTGTCTGTTTCGCAAATGTAACCTACTACCGAGTATATTCGCGGATTACCGCCCGGGTTGGAGAGATTTGTGATTCGGTGATACGCTTTGTAAAACATGGGCCGAATCAGGTGGTTGAAACCGGAATCAATACCCGCAAAAACGGTTGATGTGGTCGTTTTTATGGTATTGGCGCGTGCTAAAAAGAAGCCGGCTTCGCTTACCAAAAATTTTCCGGGTTCAAACATTAGCGTAATATCTTGGCCGCGTTTTTCGCAGAACGTATTAAAACGCTCTGAAATAGCTTGCCCGAAGTGTTCAATGTCGGTTTCTATATCATCGGTTTTATACTTCACCTTAAATCCGCTTCCGAAATCAATGTATTTTAAGTTCGGAAATTTCTCCGCTACGCTGAAAAGAATATCTGCTGCCTGCAAAAAAACATTTACATCTAAAATATCGGAGCCGGTATGCATGTGTACCCCTTCAATATTCATATTTAGGGTAGAAACAATTCTTTCAACCAAAGGAATTTGGTGTATTGAAATTCCGAATTTGGAGTCGATATGGCCTACGGAAATATTACTGTTTCCGCCCGCCATAATGTGCGGATTTATGCGGATGCAGAAAGCCTGTTCCGGATATTTATGGCCTAAAGTTTCCAGGGTATCAATGTTGTCGATATTTACCTTAAGGCCGTAATGAATGGCTTTTTCAATTTCGTCGATTGAAACGGAATTGGGCGTATAAACGATGTCGGAAGGTGCAAAGCCGGCTCTGAGGCCAAGTTCGGCTTCTTGAATGGAAACGGCATCAAGTCCGGCGCCTAAATTTTTGAAAATCTTCAGAATATTGATATTACTCAGTGCTTTACATGCAAAATTTATCTTAGACTTCTTGACATTTATGGCCGACGCCAATTTCTTGTATTGTTTTTCCATTTTGTCTGCGTCGTAAACATACACCGGCGTGCCGAATTCTTTAGCTACGGATTCCAATGACACACCGTTAATCTCATAAATGTCATTTTTTAAAGTCATAATTGATACATTTTAATTAAGTAAAAATTGGATTGTTTATTAAGAAATTCATAATTGTTTTTTTTAAGAAGTGCAAAGATGAGAATTATTACGAAAAACGAAAATTCAATTTTTGCCGGCACAAAAATATTTAAGCCCCGCTGAGCGAAACCCGCAAGTTCGTTCTTGAAGTGCACTTATAAGACGGCTATATTAATAAGCCGACCGGGGAGTTTTTCCGGATCTGTTTTTTTGAGATTCCCAAAAATTCTTTTAGCTTTACTTGCGAAAATCTGCCGTGAAATCATGAGAACTTACGACAGAAATTTAAACACCTTTGGATAATAAACGATAAAAAAATAAAAGCCCCGCCCTAATGAAGTATTCAATAACAATAAATAGATAATCTGTCTGTTTGCTGTTAAACCGGGCATTTCAGAGCAAATTTTTGTTCCGCTATAATAAGGATTGAAACAATAGGCGTTTTATGATATAAAGAAATAATAGGGGCAAGCATTTCGTTGTGCGTCATGCTAAAAGAACATCCTGCATAAAATTAGCAAGAATGGATAAG
>CAYYQW010000151.1:0-4327 GCA_964472505.1 uncultured Bacteroidaceae bacterium
TCAGACTCAAAGCTTTCGATTAGCAGATGATAAACTTTCATAAGCAGAAAGGCTTCCGCCGAACTGCGATAGTATTTTTGTAATTGCCGACTGCCTTCCGTTTCAATACAATCATAGTGAATGTTGCTTAAATCATCCGTTTTGTTTAAGTATGCTCTTACCATGGCATTTGTTTTAGGCGGATGATGATGCATGCAGGCCGTTATGCCGGCTGTGAATATTTGCAGTTTGCGGTTTTTTTCAGCATCACCGGAACTGTCCGTGAAATATTCGTTAAGTTTATGAATGGTGCTGTCCGATTGCAGAAGATAAGAGAGTCGTTCCCAATTATTGTATGCAAATATGGCTGAAACAGCAACATGGTCTTTGATGTTTTTCAGGGCATCAAAATTCTCATATTTTTTAAAAGCCTTAGTTAAGCGATGGTTCGCCTGAATATCTTCAAAAGCAATTGGCGTAAGTTGATAGGGGCCGTAACTTAACAGGCCGTCGAATCGGGAAGGATAGTAGCGTAGGAATTCAGTTCCGGCTTCGCGAACCAAACGGTCAAAGTAACAGATTTTAAATAAGGGATTAATGGCTTTGATGGTTCCGTCGGCAAGCATGTGAGTAGGCGGAAGTAATTCCTGAATGCTGTATCCGATGAGAACATTGGGAGTAAGGTTCTTCATAATCAGCTTCATAAACAAGGCGCGTTCATTGCTGTAAAGCGGCTCAATTTCCTCATGCATCTTTTGAAGTTCTTTATGTGCAGGTACGACGATGTTCTGTCGGTATTCTTGTAAGCTCATTGTGTTTTTGGGAATCAGATTAGCTTCGCACGCCTGCATGCCAAGCAAAAATATATCCGTTTGCATTTGCGCCGAACGGCTTTTAATAAAATATGCTTTGGCTTTCCAAAGTTGCAGCATTCCGCGGGTATAATTTACGGAATCTTCCTGTTTGAAAACACCAAGCGGCAAAGTAAAATCACGCATATCATAACGGGTTAAGAAACTGTCGGCCAACCAGACGTTTAGAGACTTTCCCATTAGTCGGCTGCTGATTGAGTCTTCAGTTTTGCTGTTTATCACTGCAAAGGTATCGTTATATATGGGCTCCGTCAGCAAATAATCACGTTCCGGACTTTGCGCTTGGCATAGGTTTGTAGCTTGTTGTAATATGATGACAAATAAAATACGGACGAAAACTTTCATTTTTTTTATCTTTGTTAGGCTTTATATTTTTGCAAAAAAATACTATAAATATGCCAAAACTAACATATAAATTTTACGATTTCCTCTCCGGGGATGACGAATTAAGATCATGCGAAAGTATTCCGGATTCGGATTGCACAAATGTGCCACGTAACTTTATTTTAAATATTACCAACGGGAGCTTAACCAAATTGGCTGAAAGAATTATCAGCCCAAATTTAACTTTACCCTGGATTCTTAGTTTTTTGGGAGCGCCTGCCTATTTAATAGGAATGCTTGTGCCGGTGAAAGATGCCGGCTCTTTGCTGCCGCAGTTGTTGGTTTCGGGAAGAATTCGTTCTAAACCCATTCGTAAACATTATTGGTCGGGAGCAGCTTTGGTACAAGCCATTGCCATGGCCGTAAGTGCTGTGTTGGTATATTTTTTTGACGAGCATTGGGTCAGTTGGGCATTGGTAGGTTTATTGGCACTGTTTAGCATTGCAAGCGGGGTAGCTTCCGTCAGTTTTAAAGATGTTACCGGCAAAACCATTCCCAAAGGCGAGCGCGGCCGTATGCTGAGTTATCGTGCTACTTTCGGCGGATTATTAGCTTTGGCAGCCGGTATTATTTTAATTTTTGTTTTGCAGGATGATACCGACCGTTTGGTTTATACCGGAATGTTTCTGCTTACTGCCATGTTGTGGCTCGCAGCTTCGGTAATTTTTTTCTTAATTAAAGAGGAAAAAGGCTCGGTACAAGGCGGACGAACACCTGTTCGGGAATTTAAAAAAGGCGCAGAAATTATCGGAAAGGATACAAATTTTCGTAATTTTCTTATAACACGCGCTCTGCTTATGGCTGTTCCGCTGTTACAGCCTTTTTATGTGATTATCAGTAAAGACTTGAACAGCGGAAGCTGGAATGCCATAGCTTTTCTGATAATAATCAGCGGTTTGGCACAGGTTGTCAGCAGCCCGTTTTGGGGGCGATTTGCCGACGAAAATGCTACAAAGCTCATGCGTGTTTCGGCATTAATGGCACTTTTCGGCGCTATGTATGCCTTGGCATTTGTTGTGTTTGATGATAGCTTCCAATCTTTTTATGCTTTTCTTCCGGTATTTTTCATTAACGGAGTAGCCTATGCCGGAGCACGCTTGAGTCGTAAAACCTATTTAGTGGATTATGCCCCGGATGATGATCGCCCGACTTATGTTTCGGTAGCGAATACGTTTATCGGTATTTTTACCATTGTGGCAGCCGGTTTTAGTTTTATAGCCGAATGGTTTGGGCTGAGCGGGCAATTATTATTTTTTGCGGCACTTCTGATTGCCGTTGTTATACTGAGTTTCCGTTTACAAAAGCTTTAAATTCAGCTGAAACGGCATACAGAAATCTTGAGCCCAAAGCGTGCTTTGCACCATCGAGTGTCTTAACATTAGGAAACTGAAATTAATTTTAAATAGACAAGCATTTTTTTTAGATTTGTGCGTAAATTCGGCTCGTGAAAAAAATTCATTCATTAGTTCTGCGCTCTTTTATAGGGCCTTTGGTTTTTACTTTTCTCATTTCCTTGTTTGTGCTGCTTATGCAGTTTCTTTGGAAATGGGTTGAGGACTTTGTAGGCAAAGGTTTAGATTGGACCATCATCGGAGAAATACTGTTTTATGCTTCAGCCGGTTTGGTGCCTATGGCTTTACCGCTTGCCGTTCTTTTGGCTTCGGTAATGACTTTCGGAAATATGGGTGAATACTATGAACTCACTGCTGCAAAAGCCTCCGGAATTTCCCTGTTGCAGGTTATGAAACCGCTGATAATACTTACCATTTTTATTAGTATGGGCGCTTTCTTTTTTTCTAATAATGTTTTGCCCTATACCAACCTTAAAATTGCCCGCTTATTGTTCGATGTCAATCGAAAACGTCCGGAGTTAAACATACGCACCGGTGTGTTTAATAACGATATAGAGGGTTACAGCATACGAGTCAAAGAAAAAAATCGTAATACCTTAATGATGTACGATTTTATGATTTATGACCACAGTAAGCATTTGGGAAATCAGGAAGTAACGCTTGCCGACTCCGGCTTTTTGCGCATAACCGGTGATAAAAAATATATGGTAGCCACCTTATTTAACGGCCGAACTTATGTTGAGATGCAGGAAGATAATGCGCGCTCCAAGAGTGACTTGCCCCATCGCACGGATATATTCGACAAACAAACCATTATTTTTGAACTTACCGGCTTCGATTTTAAAGAGAGCAGAGAAAGTCTTTTTCGTTCAAATTACCAAATGATGAATTTAGACCAACTCTCCGGAACCATTGACTCTTTGATGCAGGCATACAAAAGCCGACAAAGTGATTACCCGAAACGCCTAAAAAAGTTTAATTATTTTAAGATAGAACCTAAAGTAGTTAGTACAAGAGACTCCTTGAAGGCCGTAGAAGATTCCGTTCGGAAATATGCCCCGCCGCAAAAATTACAGCCGAACATTGATACCGACAGTATTTTTGTTACCCTCACGGCAAAAGAGAAAAAGCAAGCCATACAAATTGCTTTGGAAGAATCCGTTCGTTTGCAAAACTCCATTGAAAGTACAAATAAAAGCATGGGCGATCGGCTGCAGTGGATTAGAAAACACCAGATAGAATGGTACCGGAAGTTTTCTTTATCATTTGCCTGCTTAATTTTCTTTTTTATCGGTGCTCCGCTCGGAGCCATCATTCGTAAGGGCGGCTTTGGTATGCCGTTTTTGGTTTCTATTATTTTATTTATGTTTTATTATGTAATTTCCATTATGGGTGAAAAATTCGCACGCGAAGAAGTCCTCCCTGTTTTTGTGGGAAGTTGGCTTTCTTCAGCCGTTCTGTTTCCTCTGGGAGTTTTTGTTACCTATAAAGCTACTAAAGATTCGGCAATCATGAATAAAGAAGCCTATATCGATTTTTTCTCAAAACTGGCTAAGCGTTTACGAATCAGTAAATTCTTAAAATAATTAGCTTTCGCAGCCTAATTTTCTTAGATATCAGAAGTTGATTGTTGATGCCTGAATAAGCTTGACCATTGTTAATATTCAGAACTCCTGATCCCACGTAAACAAAGCTGTCGCAATTTATTTATTTTTTGATAAAATCAGGCTTCCTACCCCA
>CAYYQW010000152.1:0-4228 GCA_964472505.1 uncultured Bacteroidaceae bacterium
AAAAGCATAACGAACTATTAAATAAGATTCATTGCGCCTCCGCTGCCCTTATCTAATGATGTTTCGACCTTTCCATATCAGTTTGTTTTTTCGGCGGTTAATAATGGTTCGAAAGAGTATAATTCCCAATGCAAATTGCTGCGGGATTGATAAAATTATATTCTCAAAAATATTTTGCCGGCTTGTGTAAGAAACTAATATCCGGATAAGAACGAAACCGATAAGATAGACTGTAAAAAGCTCAAAAGGCAGAAACAACCAAACCGGAATAAAGCCAAAAGTAGTGATTAACCAGAACAATAGTGCCGCAATAAAAGAATTTCCGAAGAAAGCCCGCACATTTCTGGAAAATCCGTAAAGCGCATCATTGCAGCCGTGGTACATTCGGCACGCAATGTCTTTTATGCCGCTCATACAGGCTATTTTCATATTATTCTGTTTATAAAAACGAGAAATCGCTATGTCTTCTACCGGCGTGTTTTTCATTTTTTCATGCGGCAATAATTTTTTATAGCTTTCGGCCTCAAACAACATAAACTGCCCGTTGGCTGCCGATAATGACGGATGCTCTAATTTTCTTACCAAAAATAAAGGCAAGAGTGTTAAAAGAATGTAGTTCATTACGGGTACAGTTAGTTTTTCGCCGAGTGTTTTCATAATTTGTCGGGGGAAAACCGACAGTAAGCCAAGTTTATGTTTTTTTGCATACGAAAGGGTTTGTAAAATTATATCCTTATAAATTCTTACATCGGCATCCAAAAATAGAAAATAATCACCTTTAGCCATTTTTGAGAGCGAATGACAAGCATGATTTTTGCCCAACCAGCCGGACGGCAAACCGCCGGAATTTACGAGCTTAATTCGTTTTTCTTTTTGGGCATATTTCTCAACTATTCTTTCGGTTGCATCGACGGATTGGTCATTAAATACAATGATTTCGATGTTTTGAACGCTTTGTTTCAATAAATCATTCAGAAGCGTGCCGATGTTTTTCTCTTCGTTTCTGGCCGGAATTAATACGGAAACCAATTCACCGGGATTTTCCGATTTTTTTGGCAATTTTTGTATGAAAATCACATTAAGCAAAGCAACAATAAATTGCACTCCGTGAAAAACGAGTATAAAATAAGCAAGAAAAAGCATTAACGAGTCCTATTAATTTGACTATTAACCGATTGATTATAAAATAGTTGATATGATTTCTCGAAGGCATTAATATCTATATCCTCAAGTTCGTATTCCTTAATGTATTGAAAAAGTGTTGGTTTGGAATTGGAAAAATAATCCGTAAGATTTACGACAAACAAAACGGAAATTTCATTTTCGCATTTGGCGATAATCCGCTCAATGCCTTTTTCAAAACGCATGTTTTGATTATGCGCTGAATTAATTTCGCCTTGCGGAAAAACAATGACCATATTTTGTTTATCGGACAACAATTTGGCGGTATAATTAATTGTTTCCAAAATGCTTCGTGAATTTTTGTTTACGGAAAATCCGCCGGTGTAGTTGAAAAACCAAAATTTTCGTAATTGGCTTTCGAGCATCATAAAATGGAATTTCCGATTTAACAAGTTCAAATTCAAATGCATGAGCCAAAATCCGTCCCACCAACTTGTATGATTGGAAATTATCAGTAAAGGCAAATCATTATCTTTAAAACTTCCGAAACGCTTTACTTCGTGAAAGTTTAGTTTCATCTTCCAAAGAGTAAATTTTTGGAAAAAAGGATAAATAAAAGAATGATGTTTTGCCTTTAGAATCATATCCATGCATAAAAAACATACAACAAGAGAAAAAACAGAAATTGCGTGATAAAAATAATTTTCGACATTGCATTTTTGGTGCTAATTTTCAGAAACTTAACCGCCGAATTGAACACAAGTGCAATCACAAACCAAGCCGCATAATTTTGCAAAGGCACCGCATTATCGCCCCAATACCAAAAATCTAAAAGTGGCGCAACTTGCTCTAAAACAATATCATAAATTAACATCAGAAGTGAGGCGCCGACAATTTTCAAACTGATGTGAATGTTGTACTTTTCTAAAACAGAATTACTGACATAACACAAGAAAAGCCAATTTAACCCGATAATCAGCGGCGTGTCAAATACTTTTGGCCCGAGCGTACCGCCATAGGCGTATTCACCAAAAATAAGGGAGCTTTTCACACCGATTACTTCAATTAAAAAGCCGAGAATATAAATGCCGAGAAATACAAAAACAAGCTTTCGCGAAAAATCGCCTCGGTGGTATGCCGTTAGAATTACAAAGTTCAGAATAAGGGCTAAAGGCGTAATAAGCTTGAAAAATTCTGTTGTGGCGGGAATTAATAAGCCGGCAAGCCCTACAATATAAAAAATTATAATAAATTTTTTAATCTCATGTTTTCGTGTTTCGGATAATCCGAATTTTTCAAATAATTTTATATCCATTCTTAAATGCTTAGTTTTTTAATTTCGGCAGCTACTCTGTGCACTATTTTTTTAAACCAAACGGTATAATTCTCCGGCTGTTTTTCCATGTCTTCCATCAAGCTGTCGTAGGAAATGTATTTCCAGGCCATGGCCTCATCCGTATTTATATTTGGTGCTTGGTCGGTAATTCCCAAAAAAACATGGTCATATTCATATTCGGTCAATTCATTGTCCAATGGTTCTTTGTAGATAAAACTGAAAATTTCGGAAAGTTCGGAACGCATGCCCATTTCAAATTTTAAGCGTCGGTTTGCCGCGTCAATATTAGTTTCGTCGGGTATCGGGTGTGTGCAGCAGGCATTGGTCCATAAGCCGCCGGAATGATATTTGGATAAAGCCCTTTGCTGCAAAAGCCACTCGCCTTTGGTGTTGCAAATAAAAACAGATATTGCCCTGTGCAACAATGCTTTTCGATGAGCCTCAATTTTCTCAAGGGTTCCGATTTGCTTGTCAAAGCTATCTGTCAGAATTACTATTTCCATGCTTTGCCCGTTCTTTTTTAAATCAGTTTTAGCTTATATTTTGTGTATGCTTCAACCATCAAAAAAACCTTTCTGAAATCTGAAACTCTGATGCGTTTTGAAACAATTATATCAGCTTTTGTTTTTTTTATTTTTTTCAGTAATGCCGTATAATATAGAAAAGCTGTGTAAACGGCAAGTTTAGAGTTTTTCGGTAGTTTTTTGATGCCTTCTGCCGCCGTTTCAAAATCCTTTTCAATATCTTGCACAATGCTTTTTTTTATATCATCGTCAAACGGCTTATCAGCCGATTCGGGGAAATAACTACGTCCCAGATTTTCAATATCATTTTTTAAATCGCGCAAAAAATTCACTTTCTGAAAAGCCGAACCCAGTTTTACGGCCGAAAATTTAAGCTCATCAAACAGCGCCTCTTTTTCATTACAGAAAATTTTCAGGCACATAAGCCCCACTACTTCTGCGGAGCCGTATATATAGCTTTCAAACTCCTGCCGGTTTATGTAGTGTGTTTTGTTTAAATCAAATCTCATGCTTTTGAGAAATGCCCGCATGTAATCATGGGGAATATTGAAGGTATTGGCGGTATCCTGAAAAGCGTGCAGAATGGGGTTTAAACTAATAGCTGATTCCAGAGCTTCGTATAAATCATCTTCAAATTTTGTCAATAATTTTTCTTTGTCGTAGGCATGAAAAGTATCTACAATTTCATCGGCAAATCGAACAAAGCCGTATATGTTAAATATGTGGCTCCGAATTTCACGGTCAAACAACTTAGATGCGCTAAAGAAAGAAGTGCTGTATTGCTTCGTAACTAATTTAGAAATTCGGTATGTTGTGTTTTTAAATTTTTTCATTGCAGAATTAAAGGCATCAGACACAGTTGTTAAAAGATTACTTTTATAATAGTTCGTTATGCTCTTCCATTAAACTGAAAATGAGAACTTTGCCAAAGTTTATCTATTTCAGTTATAGTGTTGATTATTAGCTTCATTACAGTTTGCAAACTGCAACTTTGGCAAAGTTTAACAAACCATTGTTTTAAGCATACACATACAAAGGAATCATTTTTTTTCTACAATATTAAATTTTATTTCACTTTTCAAAGCGGCAAAAATAAGTAACTCTAAAAATATTTTTTTTCTATGTCGCTAAAATATATCTTTGACATTACTCACACAAATTCCGGCAGAACCCATAAATGAGATAAAAATATGCACCAACAAAACTACATACAAGAACTAATCAATCAATTAAAAACGATAAATCC
>CAYYQW010000153.1:0-3980 GCA_964472505.1 uncultured Bacteroidaceae bacterium
TGTCGAAGCCGGTGATAAATGCTTGGATGTAAAATAATAGTTTGTAGTACTCATGCGCCTAATTCAATAATTTAAATTTACTTTATGAAGATTGTGTTTTGAAATATAAAAAAGCAAATCTTTGTGCACGGCTGCAGCCTTTATACTCTCTGCCGGCGTGTGAATTTTTACTGTTTTACATGTTTTGCTAATCGGATTCCTTAGCTGTATTTCTTGGGTATTATTGTCGATTTGTATGAATACCGGATTTGAAACTTCGCCTGTTTCAAAGTCCGAAACAGAGTGGCTGCCAATAAAAACTGCCTCTGAGTTGAAGATGAAAATTTGTCTGTTTTCGCTTAAAAAAAACAGATTATTATCGGCTGCAAGAAGTTTTACTGTCTGAGAGGATTGCAATTCTTGTAAATAATACTTTTCTATGAACTGAAAATTTAAAGTGTATTTATATAATTCGCGGTTTTCGGTATTGAAAATATACAGAGCTTGGTTGTTGCGAACAAATAAAGGTTCTTTAAAAAAATCATTCGGCAGTTGTAGTTTTGTATTGCTGAGAAGTTTCAATTGCTTATCAAAAAACAGAAATTCTCTAAAATTTTTATCGTATATGATTATTTTAAACGGATCGGAAACTTCCGCAGCAGAAAAATTTTGAGATTGCTTTCCTGAATAAATTAAACATTCCTTGTTTTGGGGGTTGAATTTGAAAAGATTGTTTTTAGAGCTCAGGTAGAGCATACCGTATATATCGGCAGAAAGATTAGCCGTATCTGTTTTGCTTATTTCAAAGGAGTGAAGCTGGGCATAACTGTTTTGAAATAAGTAAAAAAGAATGACAAAAGTGCTCAGCAGTTTTCTCACATTTGTTGGTTAATATTTAAAAGCTCATCTATAGTTTCTCTGTTATTGGCCAGACGAGGGACTTTGTTTTGCCCGCCGAGTTTTCCTTTATTTTTCAACCATTGATAAAAAAGTCCTTCTTTGGCCTTATGAACAATAGGCATGCGCAGATTGTAGTCGTGATAACGTTTGGCCTCGTAGTCTGAATTGATGGTTTTGAGTGCATCATCCAGAGCTTTGGTAAATGCCGAGAAATCGTCGGGCTCTTGCTCAAATTCAATGAGCCATTCATGAGCGCCTGTGCTGTCTTTTTGCATATAAACCGGAGCCGCATGGTATTCTTTGATAATGGCATTTGTCTCACGGCAGGCTTTATCAAGAGCTTTTTCTGCATTATCAATAATTACTTCTTCACCAAAAGCATTGATAAAATGTTTGGTACGTCCGGTAATAATTATTTTATGCGGATATTTATGAGTAAACATCACCGTATCACCGATTAAATAACGCCAAAGACCGCCGTTGGTCGATATAACGAGTGCATAATTTTTATTTAATTCCACATCCTCAATACTTACGGCATTTGGGAATTTTTTATCCGATTCGCTGACCGGAATGAATTCGTAGAATACGCCGTAGTCCAGCATAAGCAGCATATCGTTTACGGTCAGGTCATTTTGCATGGCAAAAAAACCTTCCGAGGCATTATACACTTCCATATATTTCATTTTGTCGGAAGGAATCAGCCGTCTGAATTCTGCTCTGTATGGGCTAAAGTTTACGCCGCCGTGTGCAAAAAACTCCAAGTTTGGCCATACTTCCAAAAGATTATTTTTGCCGGAAATCTCTAAAATTTTTTTCATTAAAACTAAAGTCCAGGAGGGAACACCGGAAAGATTGGTAACATTTTCTCTCATGGATATATCGGCCATTTTATCCAATTTTTCTTCCCACTCCGGCATAAGTGCGGTGGCTTTATCCGGAGTTCGTTTTAGGTTGGCCCAAACCGGCAAGTTGTTAATAATTACGGCGGATACATCGCCATAGTATTTTGTTTTGTCATTATCTTTTTGTTGGCTTCCGCCAATGGCTAATCCTTTGCCGGATAAGAAATTACTTTTGGGGTAATTGGCCGAATGTATCGCAATCATATCTTTTCCGCCTCTGAAATGACAATTTTCAAGGGCTTCTTTGCTTACGGGAATATATTTGCTTCGGTCTCCCGTGGTACCCGATGATTTTGCAAACCATTTTATTTCCGTATTCCAAAGCACATTTTTTTCGCCTTTCCGAATTCTGTCAATATAGGGTTTTAAATCTTCATAGCTTGAAACCGGCACCTGTTTTCTGAATTTATCGTAGTTGTTTACACAGTCTTTGAACCGATATTCTTTTCCAAAAGCAGTTTTTTTGCCGTGCTTTATGAGGTAGTTATACATTTTGTGCTGTACATTACCGGGCTCTTTGCAAAATTTATCAATTTCTTTTAATCGGCCGGTAGTAAAAATGTTGAGTACTCTGTTAACGAATCCCATAGAAATAGTTTATTTTAAGCCTTGCAAAAATACGAAAAAATATAAAAGCATAGAATTAGTTTTCTGAAATAATACTTGAAAAATAATTAATTAGCTATTATTTTTCGGCTCAATGGAAATTATAATCAATGAGTCCACTCCGAAAAGTCGATTTTTTTGACGGCAAAACTGTAAGCGTCCGGTAGTCAGCAACCGACGGGTTAACCCGTCGGTTATGGAACGAGTTGTTTATCAATAGCTTAAATATATCGCATGTTTTTATTTGTACCTTTCGAAGTGGACTCATCAACTAATTATTTGGAAAAAGGTTTTATTTGAAAAGCTTTTAAGTTAAAAACTTTAAAACTTGATTGAAAAATTCAGTTATTTTTATAAATTTGTCATTAAATAAGTAAAATAAAATATACTTTTTTGATGTTTATACTTTGCCGGGTAAAATTGTGCATGATTTTTGCAAACGAAAAGATATACATCCCGGTTAAAAATATTTTTTATAATGAGTGACTCAAACAAAATAGTAATAGAAGAAACGGAAGATTCTCCGGAAATCATACTCGATATGGAAAACGGATTATTGAAAATTTCCGGCCCTTCGTTTCCCGAAGACGCTTATGAAACCTTTCAGCCGGTGTTGCGGTGGATAGATGCCGTAAGCAGCACCTTAATGAAATTGACTTGTGAGTTTGAGTTTACGATACTTAGCTCGGCTTCCAATAAATTGCTTTTTGAGATATTGCTCAAATTAGAAGATATGTATCAAAATAACAAGGATGTAATTATATTTTGGTATCACGATGATTTTGATGAAGACATGCAGGAGGAAGGAGAAAGTTTTGCACAAGCTGTTCATGTTCCTTTTAAATTTATAGCAACTTAGAAACAGCTCCTTATGAAAGCATATTTAAGCAAAAGTTTTTTTTTTGTCTGTTTCTTATCACAGCAATAGCTTCTCAAGCTCAAAATACCGCTTTCGGACTTAAAGGCGGTTTGAATGCATCCTACCTCATTGGGCCCGAAGCGCCTGTACTACCCGAAAAACTATTTGCATACAATGCCGGCGGCTTTGTGAATTTCAGACTTTCATATATCATGTCGGTTCGTACCGAACTTAGCTATACGGTTAAAAAATATCAATTTTCCGATGAAATTGATTTTCTTGAAGATGCCCGATATCGTGTTTCCGAAACAAATACTTATTTGACAGTTCCCGTGCTTTTAACATTTAAGCAAGGGGATGATGTAATTAATGCATTTATAAACTTTGGACCGGAATTTGCTCTTCTCATAAAGCACGAAAGAGATTTAAGTGCTACTTCCAACGGGCTGGAAATCAGCGGCGAGCCTTATTACAGCTTTGACTTAAATCCGTATGATTTTGGATTAAGCGCCGGGGGAGGAATTCAGTTTAGAAATTTTATTGCCGATTCCAGAATTTTTTTGAGCTTACACCCTTTGTATGCCGGAAACGAAAGTCTTGAAATGCGTTATTCCAATGTATTTGTAAATCTTGCTTATATCATAAATTATCAACCGCCTTCAAACTTTTCGAGACCTACCACTTGGAAAAGTTTTAAGTATAAATTGCGGAATTTATTCAGATAAAAAAGC
>CAYYQW010000154.1:0-3937 GCA_964472505.1 uncultured Bacteroidaceae bacterium
AATTACCGTTGGCATTTGTTTTTTAGTGCCTACTTTAAGGCTTTGACTCATAATGAGGAATTTGCAAAAATCATCAATCTGTCCAATCGTTACGCTTTGGTTGATAAAGAAAAACAGTCTATCGGCAAAGCACGCTACCTTCCAATATTGTATTGGCATCAAACTGTCGCTCGGTATATGGAAGGGGACATTAGTGCAGAGAATCTTAAGCAAATTATAACAGAATCGAGCAACCTGCTGATAGCCAATAATTATAAGCAAACAAAAGTAAAAGAATTATTCAACGAGCTTTCGGAATTCTGTCCGCGTATTTTTAAATCAATTAGCAAAAGAATTAATTTTTAATTAGACATAGCAGGCCGGTTTCACAGCTTGCTTTTTAGTGTTTTATTTGAAATTTACAAGGCAGAAGGTAATAAAAAAGCCGCTAAGAACTAATCTCAGCGGCTTTTTTTGTGATCCCGACGGGAATCGAACCCATAACCTACGGCTTAGAAGGCCGTTGCTCTATCCAATTGAGCTACGGGACCCAATTTAAGCGGCTGCAAATTTAACAACTAATTTTTAAAAGACAAGAGTTATAATTAAAAACACCGGAAGTTTTTTTGTTTGAAGCGGCTCCTGCAAAATTTTTGATTTTATAGCTGCCGTATTCTCTTTATTTATTAGCATTGCACCGCCAAAACAGGCATCATATAAACGAGTTGTCGGACGTCCTGTGCGAGCCGGCAGCTTAATTGTTAAACTTTAATTAAATTTTAATTATGAAAAAATTTAGATTTTCAAACACAAAACTCATGCGTTTCAAACATTGGACACGGCATAATGCAGCCGTTTTTCACTCATTGGGTAAAATCATTGCCATAGCTTTTCTCAGCGCCGGCGCATTGCTCTCTTTCACCGCCTCTGCATCTGCTCAGTTAGATACGGTAGTTCTGGAAGAAATTGAAATTCGTTCATCGCGCATGCCGCAGCTAATTGAGGAAACAGCCAAGATTGTGCAAAGATTGGAGCGGGAAGAAATTGAACTTATGCCGGCCCAAAATTTGAACGATTTGCTCAATCAAGCGGCTTCAACAGATATCCGCAGCCGAGGCGCCGATGGCATACAAGCCGATTTGAGCATGCGCGGTGGCAATTTTGATCAAACACTCGTGCTTCTCAACGGTATTGCACTCAACAATGCCCAAACCGGCCATCATAACCTAAATTTGCCACTTTCCTTAAACGATATTGAGCGTATTGAAATATTGCAGGGCCCCGGCAATCGGTTTTACGGATTAAATGCCTACAGCGGAGCAGTGAATATTATCAGTCGGAGCCACCATCGTGATCCGTTAAGGCTGTCGGCTCATTACGGGTCTTACGGGCGTTTGGGCGTAAATGCATCAGCCGGTTTCGGCAAGCAAACATTCAGCCACCGCATTTCGGGCGAATATCGCCAAAGCGACGGCTACCTTCAAGAGCGGGAAATAAATAATACCGATTATCAAACGGCTAATCTATTCTATTCTGGGAAAGCCGATATGATTTTTTCGGAATTATTGCTGAATGCCGGTTTTACGCATAAAGCATTCGGAGCCAACGATTTCTACACGCCGGCTTTTCCTTGGCAATATGAAGTGATAAATACCGGTTTTGCAAGTGCACAAACTACTTTTGGCAACAAAATCAAGCTTTCGCCTGCCCTGTATTTTCGCCGGCATCAAGACCGTTTTGAGCTTTTTCGGGAAGATATTTATCAACGTCAAAACGGGTTTTTTATACACGAAGCGGATACGGCCGGTTTTGGCGGAGGCTACTATTATAAAGGGCATAATCATCATCTTACGCATACTTTGGGCGGAAAACTCACGGTGCGCATGAAAACCGGTTTTGGCCGAAGCTCCTTCGGAGCCGATTTGCGCAGCGAGCATATTCGGAGTAATGTCTTGGGCGAGGAGATGAGCGAAAGCCTTCCGGTGCCGGGCAGTGAATACGGCAGGTTTACAAAACAGGGCAAGCGGGAACGCATTAATATTTTTGCCGAGCATTTTGTAAGAAGCCGTGCATTTGCCTTTTCCGCCGGAATGGCTTTGGCGTTGAGCAATGGTTTTGAGGCTCTGCCTACCGGCGGTGCTGACTTTAGTTACCGATTTTTGGAAGACTGTAAAGCGTATGTCAGTTTTAACCGTTCGGCTCGTTTACCTTCCTTTACCGATTTATATTATTCCGGCCCGACCAATGTTGGAAATCCCGATTTAGAGCCCGAAACGGCCTTATCCTATGAATTGGGTTTGAAAAAACATAACCGAAGCAACTTATTCTATATCAACGGCTTTATGCGTTACGGAAATAATACCATAGATTGGGCGAAAGCTCCGGGTGAAGACATTTGGAAAAGTCGAAATATTACTCGCCTCAAAACAGCCGGAGCCGAAGCCGGTGCCCGAATTCGCTTTCGGGAGCATCCCAATTGGCGCTATTTGAATGTATCATACAGTTTTACCGATTCCGAAGTGCTTACCGAAACATACATTTCAAAATATACTTTGGATTATTTGCGGCATCAGGCTATTGTGGGATTTTCTTACCAAATGAAACCTTTTGTTTTATCTTGGAACAGCAAGTGGGAAGACCGCGCCGGCAGCTATACCGATTACGAAACGGAAGGTTTCCCGGAAACAGAATACGCGCCTTTCTTTTTGGCCGATGCCAAATTAATGTATCGCAGCGGGCGCTTTGATATGTATATCGAGATCAGCAATCTTTTTGATGCCGAATATCTTGAAATTGCTTCGGTAATTATGCCGGGACGCCGATTTCTTTTGGGTTTTGATTGGCAGTTTTTTGGTAAATCAGATAAATAAGTGAAGCTTTAAGTATATACCGAAGTTTTACTCGCTGTAAAGCTTCGGTATTTGCTGCTCTGTTTTATAACATATTTTAACTGTTTTATTATCAGGATGTTGTTGTGTTAAAGACAAGAATGTCCGTTAAAAAATTTTGCTGCCGGCAATTCTTTCTTACTTTTGTCATATAAAAATAACCATAATGTACTCAGATATGTATAATCTTTTAGAAGGTAAAAAAGGAATTATTTTTGGAGCACTCAACGAAAAATCATTGGCTTGGAAAGTAGCCGAGCGCGCTTATGAAGAGGGCGCAGAATTTGTACTTACCAATACGCCGGTTTCCATGCGTTTCGGCGATGTGGATAAATTGGCTGAGAAGTGTAATACCATTGTGGTGCCTGCCGATGCTACCAGTGTGGATGATATTGAGAATTTGTTTCAAAAAACCATGGAACATTTCGACGGGAAAATTGATTTTGTTCTGCATTCCGTAGCCATGTCAATGAACGTGCGTAAAGGATTAAAATACGATGAGCTAAATTATAATTATCTTCAAAAGACCTTAGATATATCGGCTGTTTCATTTCATAAAGTATTGCAAACAGCCAAAAGATTAGATGCCATAAATGAGTGGGGCTCAGTGCTGGCACTGTCTTATGTAGCGGCTCAAAGAACTTTGTACCGATACAATGATATGGCTGATGCCAAAGCCATGTTGGAGTCCATAGCCCGCAGTTTTGGTTATATTTACGGGCGCGAGAAAAAAGTAAGGGTAAACACCATATCGCAGTCGCCAACACTAACTACGGCAGGAAGCGGAGTAAAAGGCATAGACGGCCTGATGGATTTCACTGAGCGCATGTCGCCTTTGGGCAATGCAACCGGTGATGAATTTGCCGATTATTGCATTACTTTATTTTCAGACCTTACCAAAAAAGTTACCATGCAAAACCTTTTCCACGACGGCGGATTCTCAAGCATGGGTATGAGTTTGAAAGCGATGGCCATGTACTACCAAGGCCTCGAAAACCCGCTTGACGATGAAGACATCAAAATAATTGAAGATGAGATAGAATAAACAGCAAAAACAGCTATTGCTATTA
>CAYYQW010000155.1:0-3735 GCA_964472505.1 uncultured Bacteroidaceae bacterium
GTTCAACCGGGAATACTCGCCGGGCACTGCGTGCCGCTCATATTCCTATATATTAGCGTGCGTAAATTATTCACAACCTATATTTTAAATTCATAATCAACATTGGAAACCATTTATCCACTGAACCACTATACCCCATTCCTGGTATAAAATTCGTGTAGCTATACAAATCAGAATACTTATCAGTCGGAAATGATAATTGAAAATCAATATTAGATTTCAATCGGTTTGTTATCTTAAATTCGTATCCAAGTGAGGTGCTAAATCCAAACAAATAAACTGTATGCTCAATATTGTCGGCATATGAATAAGGCCTTGAATCAATCGGTGATAAATACAATGCTCTTTCGTAAACAATGGAATTAGTCAGAAATAATCCAATATGGAAAAAGTTTTGTTTTTCAAAGATCTTTCTAAGATTTAAGAACCCACCTATTTTAATGTATCCACCAGATTGTTTTTTAATTGTATAACCATCATATAAATCATTATGTCGAGTTAAATAATAACCAAGTAAATCGTAACTATCATTATATCCAAATGCGTATCCAATATCAACTAATGGAGTCAAGAATGGCTTATAATCAATCGAATAGTTTAAATTAATCGTGGAAGTCGGTAATTGAAGAAGATTTAATCCTATAAATTGGTTTTTATCATTTTGTCCGAATGATCTTAATCCAATCAAGATTATCAATATTGTTAAAATCCTTTTTGTCATGTTTGGGCTCTCTTTTGTTTTTATGCACGCTAACATTCGTATAAACAACCGGCATTTATTGTGCAAATAGTTTGTCCGGTTTTCTGTGCTTAAAATTACGGTTTTTTAAAATTAAATCCAAAGGCCTGCCGGTATTTTTGCTGTTTACTTCTATGATTTTGGTGTAAATTTTAGAGGTTTTGGAGCTGTTGCGTCCTAACATGTTCTGCACCCGACGCATGTCGGCATTGAGTTAGAATCAATGTACAGCAAAGGAACTGAGTGAAATCTTCTCATAACCGAAGGGAGTAATGCCTGAAGGTATGATCCGCGGCTCAAGGATTGGCATGGGTTTGATTTATCGCTCTTCTGAATAATTTTCGTAAGTTTGTTTGGTGTATTACTCACCGGTTTGCCTTTCAAACAAGCCATACGAGGGTTGGTACTGCTTGGAATATTGCCGCAAAAGCTCATCGCCATAAAATACAAAAGCTTGAAGAAATGATTTTCATTTCTTCAAGCTTTTTTTGTGGAGCCGGCGGGAGTTGAACCCGCGTCCAAACAAGTAACAGAAGTGCCTTCTACATGCTTAGCATTCCGTTGGTTGTCGGGAGCAAAACGCCGAAATGCAAACGGCCTTCACTCCTTAGCCCTTTTAATTTAACTCGAAATGCAGGGCACATTTCAAGCGATCTCAAACTTTCCGGTATCTCTTTGTAAAGCGGAATTGAGCGATCCGCCTTACGAGACATCTTGTCTTTCCTCGCGGAAAGATTAGGCTAACTTACTAAACTTCAGTTAGGCCGCAAGAGCATATTCGTTAGAATTGCCTTTTAAAAAATGTTCAGAACAGTTTTACGAGTTTATCTGAATCGCTCGACATGCTTACAAATCCATTATCCTTGCTGTCGAAACCATTTCGGCCCCGTATGTTTTGCAAAGATACAACATTTTTGGAAAAAATGAAAATTCTTCCTAATTTGCGCAAACTCATTCACCTCAAAAACACCATAAATCAATGAATAACAAAATAAAAGTAGCCGTACTGAAAGAAACCAAGACCCCGCCCGACAAACGCGCTGCTTTAACACCCAAGCAAGCCGTGCGTTTTTTACAGCATTTTCCTAATACCGAGCTGTATATCCAATCAAGTGATATCAGAGCTTTTAAAGACGAGGAATACTCTGAACTCGGGCTAACAGTAACGGATGACGTCAGCCATTGCGATATCCTTATAGGTATTAAAGAAGTTGAGGTTTCGGAGCTGATTCCCGAAAAAACCTATCTGTTTTTCTCACACACGGCCAAAAAGCAAGCATACAACCGCAAGCTTTTGCAAACTTTGTTGGAGAAAAAAATTAAAATGATAGATTACGAATACCTCACCTACGAAAACGGAATACGCATCATCGCATTCGGGCGCTGGGCCGGAATGGTGGGAGCCTACAACGGGCTGCGGGCATTTGGCAAGCGCGAAGGCCTGTTTCAACTGCCCCAAGCTATTCAAACCCAAGGCATGGAAGCCATGTTTGCCGAATTAAGAAAAAAGGTGAAACTTCCGCCCGTTAAACTATTAATAACCGGCGGCGGCCGTGTTGCTCAGGGTGCCTTAGAAACTCTGTCGGTATTAAATATAAAAGGAGTTAAGCCAAAAGATTTTTTAAGCAAACATTATGATTATCCGGTATATTCTCAACTGGATCCCGGAGATTATGTGAAGCGTAAAGACGGAAAGTCCTTTGAGCTTCAACATTTTTTTGAAAACCCGGAAGCTTACGAATCGGCTTTCACACCCTATACCAAAGTTGCCGATATGTATATTGCCTGCCATTTTTGGGATGAAAAATCGCCCAAATTTATCACTAAAGAAGACGTAGAAGCCGATGACTTTAAGATACGTATAATTGCCGATGTAAGTTGCGATATAAACGGTCCGATAGCGCCTACCATAAGAGCTTCCGAAATCGCCGACCCCTTTTACGGTTACGAGCCTAAAACGCACAAAGAAGGTTATCCTTTTGATCGATTTAATATCAGTGTAATGGCTGTGGATAACTTGCCGGGCGAAGTACCGCGGGATGCTTCAGAAGATTTTGCGACAAACCTTATCGATAAAATTATGCCGGCTCTGCTCGGTGAAGACACCGAAGGAATCATAAGCCGTGCAATAATTACCGAAAATGGAGAATTGGGAGAACATTTCCGTTATCTGGCAGATTTTGCTGCAGGAAAAGAATAATATACCTGCTGCGCAAATCAGCCTTGAAGAAAAAAAGTTAAAGCTATTCGGGTTTTGGCAATTTAAGCAGCAAACCCACGGATTTTCCGATAATATCTTCATGCTCATCCAAGCCCTTTACATCAGCTTGGGTATATCCGTCGCGTTTCAATGACTGTATAATTTCCTTTTCGGCTTGGCGCGCTTCTTTTTTTCCCTTGGTCAGCTCTATTGTTTCCAATGAAGCTAATCGCAGGCCAATACTTAAAATATTGTTAATCATACGGCTGCTTTCTTCTATGCGCGCATATCCTGCTCTGTAAGATTTAAAGCCGTGGCGCTTAAAAATTTTAGTCAAAGCCTCTTTCTGCTCATCCAAAGGTTTTGAGTCTTTCGTTTCCAGGGCTTCAATCTCCAGAATAACATCTTTCGTTTTGTCCCAAGTTTTTATATCGCCTTCCGGTAAGCTTTCTCCGCCAATATTCATAACTTGTTCGTAAAGTCCTTTTTTTATGGCTGACTCCACGGATTCAGAATCCTCATTTTCAGCTGTATCGGCTTGTTTTTCACTGTCAAAGCATGCACTTGCAAAAATCAGAAACACAATAACTGTAAAATAGCTTAGAAATTTCATCGGTGGTTTGGTTTTTTAAAATTATCAATTGATTATTAAACGCTTTTGGGCTTTGCATATTTGCCCCGGTTACATTTTTTTTCCAAAAAAATTACGAAACACAGTTTTATCCTTCAGTGCAAAAATAACTTTTTTTATGGTACCAAATTTTTAAAAAATCTTAAAAAACTATTGAAAAATTCA
>CAYYQW010000156.1:0-3707 GCA_964472505.1 uncultured Bacteroidaceae bacterium
ATGGTTCGTTAAACTTTGCCAAAGTTGCAGTTTGCAAACTGTAATGAAGCTAATAATCAACACTATAAGTGAAATAGATAAACTTTGGCAAAGTTCTCATTTTCAGCCTGATGGAAAAGCATAACGAACTATTATATTATGTATTGCCGGATTATGTTTTAGTTTGTTGAAGAAAGACTCTTATTACGGAATTTTTCAAAACGTTTATAACTACCGATAAAACACCGTTTTCTTTAAACAAAGGTGCAAAATGCATAAAAGCCGACCGGCTTAAATTATTACTTTTGTAAAAAAAAGCATGATGAGCGATATTTTTATTTCGGGTTTTGTGAGTATGTTGAGTGCTTTGGGGCGCATATTTATTGTAATTATCGGTGCGGGAATGTTGGTCAGGTTCAAGATTATTTCAGAAAAGGATGTACAAAGTTTATCAAAAGTTACGGTTTTGGTTTTGTTGCCGGCGCTTATTTTTTCCAAAACCGTTACCACTTTTGAGCCTGCCGCCATGCCCTTTTGGTGGCTGCTTCCTTTATTGGCCGCATCCATGATTTTCTTGGGTTTGCTTTTATCAGCTTTTGTATTTATGATTAAGTTCAGAGAAAAATCCGATTTGGCGGCTGTGGCTTCCATGCAAAATGCCGGTTATTTGGTTTTACCGGTGGGGCAAATTTTATATCCCTTGCAGTTTGATGAATTTGCAATTATAACTTTTCTGTTCATATTAGGGTATAATCCCGTTTTATGGACCCTGGGGAGATATCTTATAACAGCTTCAGGCAGTAAAATGAAATTGACTTATCATTCTTTTTTGAGTCCGCCGGCCATAGCATCTTTGGGCTCGGTTTTATTGGTGCTTGCGGGTTTATCCGATGATGTTCCTCGTATTTTAGTAGCTTCGGTTGCCTTGATTGGCGAAGCAGCCGTGCCTACGGCTACTTTTGTGCTGGGAGCGACATTAGGAGCCGTAAGTTTCAGCGAATTCCCCAAGTTTTGGGATAATCTAAGAGTGGTACTTATTAAATATGTGTTGTTGCCCGGCGTTGTTATTCTTTTGCTTTTGCAGTTTAATATTGCCGAAAGCCGTCCTTTGTTGGCTGATTTTTTGGTGATTCAGGCATCGGCAGCGCCGGCGGTAGCAATGATTTTGCAAGCAAGAACCTACGGCGGCGATACACAAAAAATAGCCGGAACCATGATTGTTACTTATCTAATTTGTCTTTTGGCCATGCCTTTTTGGATTGCTTTTTGGCATTTCATACAAACGGTGTAATGACAGATTGAATTGATTTATTTATTTTGGAAAAAAACTTTATTTTAGATGCCGGTTTTGGTTTTTTAGAGTTTAGAATGAATTGTTTTGCCGGATAGCTAATAATACGATTGAAAATAATATTAAGTACATGAAAAACAATAACAAGTTTTTACCATTTAAGCTTAGTTTTTTAATGATATGGTTTACGCTGTTTCTAAGCAGCGCGAATGCACAATTTGCTCCGCAAAAGATTCGGGTAATACCGGTTGCAGGCTTAAATTTTGGGAGCCAAAGTCCCAAATTTGGCAGCAGTTTTGGTATCATGTTAAATTATTGTTTTTCCGAACATGCTTCTGCCGGTATCGGTTTGGACTATATGTCGGATATTGGTACGGGTGAAGCTTCGTACCCTTTGTATTTAAATTTGCGCTCTGATTTTGATGCCGGGATTTCTTCAATTCCTTCCGAATTTTTGTTTATGCTCCGAAGCGGTGCGGATATTCGTCGAAATCAATATTTTAAAACCGGCTTTTTTACCGCATTGGAAACGGCATACCGATGGCAAAATTTGAGTATCCGGTCAATTAATTTCCCTGCTTTTTATACCGGAGCAGAATTTATTTATAATAAATCACGTTTTGAAGACAGCTACAGAGGCTACCAAATTAGCAATGGCTACCTGACTCAAGTCGTTTTCCAATTGAAATTATCTGTTGAAATACCCAATAAATAAACTGAACTATGAATTTGATAAATATACAGCGTTTATTATTAGTTTTCATTATGCTTCTATCGGTAAGCGCCTGCGAATTGGAGCATACCGAAGAATCGCAGGCAACCCTCATCGATAAGCAACAATTGCTTGATCTTGTGAATGAGCAAAGAACCAAGGGATGCAAATGCGGTGATACAGATATGCCGCCGGTTGAGCCCTTAGAGTGGGACAATGAATTGGAACGAGCGGCAAAAGCTCACAGCATTGATATGAATGCCGAAGGCTATTTTTCGCATACAAGCCTTGACGGCTCTTCTTTTGCCGACCGAATAAAGGGTACCGACTACGAGGGTTCTCCCGGAGGGGAGAATATTGCCATGGGTTATTCCGATGAAGCCTCTGTAATAAACGGTTGGCTGAACAGTGCCGGGCATTGCCGAAACATTATGAACGGAAGTTTTACCCACATGGCCGTTGGCAGAAGCGGAAGTTATTGGACACAAGTTTTTGGCAGAAAGTAAAAACAATTTATTACCAACTTCCTGAGGCACCTCCGCCTCCAAAACTTCCTCCGCCTCCGCTAAAGCCGGAACTGCCGCCGGAAGACCAACCGGATGACGAGCTGCTGTAAGAGCTGCCCGAAGAGTAGCTCGATGAGCCGCTGCCGCCGGAAAAAACGGCCAGTACCATGGAGTTGAATATCATGATCATGAAAAATGCCCCGAGAGCTGCAGCCCAACCGGCAAAAATAAGCATCGTAACAGCAGCTACACCGGCTATGCTTAATATGGCTTTAAATTTGAATTTCACTACCAATACAACAAAAGCAACGGCAGAAATTAGAAATATTATCAGAATTAGAATGTCGGATATACCGGAGCCTGATGGTTTTGCGGACGGCGGCAGGGCAAAACTTTCGCCGTAAGCAATTCGAATGAGTGCATCGGTGCCGGCTCGGATGCCGTCGGCGAAATCACCGTTACGAAAATCGGGTGTTATGATTTCATTAATAATGCGCGCAGCCACTGCATCGGGCAGGGCGCCTTCAAAGCCGTAACCGACTTCTATGCGCAGCTTGCGGTCGTTTTTTGCTATCAGCAGTATGATTCCGTCATCCACCCCTTTACGCCCAATTTTCCATTGTTCGGCAAGGCGTATGCTGTATTCTTCTATACTTTCACTTCCCGTAGAGGGAATCATCACTACCACTATTTGGCTTCCGGTGGAGTCCTCAAGGAGTTTGAGCTTGTTTTCAAGAAGCTGTATTTCATAATCGGAAAGGGTACCGGTTTCATCGGTAACGCGCGAATTTAGCTCGGGCAAGGGCAAAGCTGCCTGAACCGTTAATAATGTCAGCAACAGAAGAACCGCAAGAAAGGATAGTTTTTTCATAATACAGAGATTATTAAATCAACAGATTGAAACAAACTTTTATTAAGCTATTAAATCTGCTTGCTAATATACGAAATATTTCAAAAGAAATGTCTTTGCAGTTTTTGCCTGTTTGTTAATTGAATTTCTTATTAACTGAAGTTTCATAATTATCCGGTAGCTGAAAATGAGTTATTTAGTTTTATGAAATACAGCAGTATCTAAAGCCTGCTAAGGGATTAGTGCATTTGATGGTAAAATAAAGCAAAGCAACGCACAGTCACTAATGCTCAGATATGAATACTTCTTATAATATCTATATCTTTTTTAAGCTCATTTTTCTTTTTTTGAAAACTTGTGAAAAGCTCT
>CAYYQW010000157.1:0-3638 GCA_964472505.1 uncultured Bacteroidaceae bacterium
AACTATTAATATTTTTTATCACTAAAGTCGTATATCTGAATTATTTAACCTTTAATTTTTTTTTACGACACTGTTTGCACACTGCGAGCGGCGAGTATTACAACAAACAATCATTTTATTTAAGCTGCTTTTATTGTAATAAATTCATAAAAAAAACTTTACCAAAGTTTCAAAACTAAGGTAAAGTTACAGGTTAAATTATGGAAATAATAAATGATAATTGAATGACAATCTTATAGATACAAAAGTGTGTAAATCTCTTTTAAATCCGGCGACAAGATGATTTCAGTTCTGCGGTTACCGGCACGTCCTGCTTCGGTTTTGTTAGTTTGTACCGGGTGAAATTGACCTTTACCCGACGAGCTAATTTGTTCCGAATTAAAACCATATTCAGTTGTCATGATACGCAAAATGGAATTTGATCTTGAGGTACTCAAGGCCCAATTATCTTTAAACTGTGCTGTTTTGATTGGAATATTATCCGTATGACCTTCAATAATTACATTGATGTCTTTAGTTGTGGCAAGTACCTGTACCAACTTTTTCAATGCTTCTTTTCCTTTAGGGTCAACCACATCGCTTCCGGATTTGAACAACAGTTTTTCCTGAAGTGAAACATAAACGTTTCCGTCTTTAACGTAAACCGTGAGTTCGTCATCTCCATAATTGATTAATGCTTCTGAAATTGAATTTTTAAGTTTATTCATAACATCTCTCTGCGATTGAATGATATCCTTAAGGTTTTTCAATCTTTCCGCCTGCTCGGCAATGGTGGTGTTTGATTTTACGGAAAGTGTCTGTAAATCTAACAATGCAGCCGTATTTTCATCGGTCAGCAAGTTATTTTTGCTTGTTAAAGATTCTTTTTCAGCTTCTAATTTTTTTCGATTGACATTACAATCATCTAACAGATCGGCAGTGAGAGCGCTATCATTCTGCAAGATTGATATTCTGGCTTCGGAAGATTTAAATTTCCTGCTTGATACACAGGATGAAAACAGCAACCCGGTAATCAAGAGAAGGAATGCAAAGTAATAAATTGTTTTGTTCATTTTGTTTAGTTTTAAAGGATGAATAAATTAACGATACAAAGATAAGGGGAACAATTGTGTGAAGTGTTACACAGTTTAATGAAATAGTTATATAAATCACACGTGCTGTTTTAGTGTTTTAAAATATGAAGCAGGACATCCTCTGATTCGGATAATTTAATTTCCAAGTTTGATTTGGATTTTTAATTTCTTACCGTATCCACTCAAACACAAAAAACTTAATAAAATGAGCCTATTCCGAGTAGTCGGTTTTTAATAATTTTAGCCCTGAAGGAATTCTGTAAGCTACTTATAATCAGAAATTTGTAGGCGTAGCTTTAGCATGATAAGCCTGCCGGGACTTTTTTGAACCGGCCTCACATGTGAATTATATAACATTTTTCAGAACTTATGTAACACTTCCGGGCATCATTGAGCTTATCTTTGTTACTTATTAATGCTAATAATAATTTATAAAATTATGAAACGATTTTTAATTGTAGTTTTGACTTTTCTTCTTTTAGGAGGTGTTACCAATGCCCAACATTTTAACATTGGAATTAAAGGCGGTCTAAATGCATATACCATTAGTGATGGCTTCAAGTTTGATAATGACATAAAAATCGGCTTCCATCTTGGACTTATCGGACACGCTCATCTTTCAAAACAAATTGCTTTGCAACCCGAACTCGGTCTTTTCTACTTAATCAATCATAAATAATTTAAAAATATCCGGTTTAACAACCGGATATAAATACGAATAAATCAGATAATAAGGATTTCAATTAACATTAGTTTAACATCAATAAAAAAAAACATTATGAAAGCACCATCAGCACCTAACAGAATTATATGGATTATAGGTTTAATCTGCGGAGTACTCGGAATTATTGGTCATTATACCAGTATAGATTTTATATCGGAATACAATTACATTTTACTGCTCGTTGGTTTTGTATTGCTTGCAATAGGCACTACTTTCAGAGGGATATAAATTTTGACTAAAAAACCGGTTTTATGCTCGAAAAACCGGAAGAGCCATATTCTTTTTACATCAATTTTGGGATGCACAAATGTTTCCGGGATTAAGCATTTGTGCTCACCATAAAGTTTGATACATCAGATATTTTCAAGATTTATGGTTCGGTGTTTTTTCAATTTTTTATAAAACGAAGGAGTCAGTCCGGTTATTTTTTTGAATTGGGCTGACAGATGTGCCACGCTACTATATTGAAGTCGGTAAGAAATTTCAGATAAACTGAGTTCGTCATAAAACAGCAATTCCTTTACTTTTTCTATTTTATGCATAATAATAAAATTCTGCAAGGTATAACCTCTTACTTCGGCAAAAATGTTAGAAAGATAGGTATAATCTAATTCCAGCTTTTCGCTTATGTAGTTAGAAAATTTTATTTTAGGCAATTCATCAGAGTAATGAATCATATCTACTACTGCATTTTGTATTTTCTCAATCACTATGCTTCTCTTATCATCCAGTAATTCTAATCCGGTTTTTTTTAAATTGATCTTTAGCAATTCTCGCATTTCCGGAGAGATGGTTTTAAATATCTCAACCACTCCCAAGTTAACTGCGACATATTCAATATTCAACTTATCAAGTTCTTCCTTTACCTTTAATTTGCATCTGTGACTAACCATATATTTAATATGAAGCTTCACTTTTGCATCTGTAATTGTTATCATATTATTACTGTTGTATTGTTTTTTTTATTGGCTATGTTTCGTGCTGAGCTAAATCCCGGAAAGCAGGACATCTTATTTTACAAAAATATTAATATTTTTTAATACTAAAGTCGTATATCGGCATTATTTAACATTTAATTTTTTTTTACGACACTGTTTGCTGTTCACGCAGGCGTTGCAGACGCGTGCGTGCAGCGATTTTTTGCTCTTACTATTCGGTTTAGTACTAAGTTTTGATTTATTTACTTGTTTTTTATATAATACACTAAATAACAGTTCTTTACGGAGTACGTTGTGAAGCTTTTTTTATTCAAATATCATTTCAAATACGAGATAATGTTCAATACCAAATTCTTTCCCCCAATTCTCAATATCTTTTCCGCTACTTTCAACAGCGCACCAATATTTTGTTCCGTCTTTTTCGTATGGCAAGATGTAGGCAAGTAAATAAAACTTTTCATTATAATTTATATCAAATCCGCTTGCCTCTGCAACATTTCGTAAACTATAATCATCGGATTTAACAGCCTCAAATTTTCGAGTTGTTGAAAATCTTGGGAATTTAAAAGTCATTTTCAATTTATTATCAACCGTTAGTTTGGATATTATTGTTAGATTAAAAACTGTATCGTTCACTTTTTGGAATTTTTCAATGGGCATTTTTGCACTATTCATAATTGTGCTGTCAGATTTAATCTCGCCGTTCCATATTTCTTTAACAGTTAGATGATAACTTTTATCCGCTAATTCTTTACCCGAAAAACTCAATTTTAAATATTCAATTCCCTCAAATTGCAGAATATCTCTTATTTCAGAATTGTCTGAAGAATAATCAGAAATCATTTTTATTTCGCTTCTGTTTTTTGTTTGCGAGAATAAAAGAGAAGACATTAAAATCAATCC
>CAYYQW010000158.1:0-3626 GCA_964472505.1 uncultured Bacteroidaceae bacterium
GCGAATTATTATCCATAACAATTTGATATTCAGTTAATGGGTCAGGATGTCTGAATATTGGAAATGTCTTTTTGCAATACAATTTTTTTGTAACTTTTTTAAACCCCTGTTCGTTTTATGAGTAAAGAACAGAGAAAATATTCAAACCATAAAAAATTACAGCCATGAGAACGCATTATTTTTATTCCAAAATTAGAGAAAACAGACCCAGACGCATATTACCAAAAAAAGAAAATTTGTAACTTTTTACAGGCTTTATTCGTTATAAGAACAAAGGGCAATATGAAATGATAAAATGTCCGTAAAGAAGGTTTTTTTAATACTAAGTATGCAACAATTAACAGTTTCACAAGCAAAGTAATTACCCATGAAAACACAGTTTTTATTATACCGGGGAGATTTTGTAAACAGCTGTTACAGTGAATATTCAAAAATGAATTGTTTGAAAAAATATTGCAATAGTAAGCGGTGCGTATTCACAATTATCACACCTGATTATTCATTAATCAATAAAAAAGTTGTAACTTTCGACTGAAAAAATTATATCAATACAAACCGATATGACTCACAGAGATTTTAACCTTAGCGTAGATAAGTACTCCGATAACTTGTATCGTTTTCTTCTTAAGAATATAAGAAATGAAGAAAAAGCAAAGGATTTGGTACAAGAGAGTTTTGAAAAATTGTGGATTAATCGAAAAAAAGTGGAACCCGATAAGATTAAGTCGTATTTGTTTACACTTGCGTACCGTACCATGATTGACGGAATACGCAGAGACAAAAAAATGGCTCCGGTGCCCGATGAGGATATGCCCGAAGAAAGTTACGATGATCAGTACACAGGGCTTCAGGAGCAATTGCATAAAGCCGTAGAAAAACTTCCTGACCAACAACGAACGGTAGTTTTACTGAGAGATTACGAAGGGTATTCATATAAAGAAATTTCCGAGATTACGAATTTGTCGGAAGCACAGGTGAAAGTTTACATTTATCGAGCCCGCGTTTTTTTGAAAGATTATATCGGCAAAATTGAAACATTAATATAATAATTTTGCAGCCATGAAAATAACAAGAGACAATTACGAAATATATATGATTGATTTTTTCGATAATAATTTATCGAAAGAACAAGCTGCCGAGATGAAACGTTTCTTGGAGGCTAATCCGGATATTAAGGAAGAAGCCGAAGGTATTACAAATACTTCTGTTGAAGACGAACCGGTGCAATTCCCTCATAAAAACAAGCTTAAAGCAATAGCTCAGGAGGATGATTTTGATATGGCACACATCGATTATCTTTGCGTGGCTGATTTGGAAGGAGATATTTCCGAGAAAGAGAAATCTGAACTGACTAAAATAACCGAACAAGACGAAAATTTATTGGATGACTTGGTTTTATACGGTAAAACCCGTTTGCAGGCCGATGAAAATATAGCGTTCTCACACAAAGAACAGCTCAAAGAGATTAGTAAATCAGAAACGGGAGAACTTGAACGATTCGATTATTTGGCCATAGCCCTTGCCGAAGGTGATATTACTGAAGAAGAATCCAAGGAGCTTGAGGCATTGACAGAAAAACGCCCGGAGCTAAAAGATGAAATGGCCGCTTTTGATAAAATGCGCTTAGAAGCCGACAAAAGTATTGTTTATGATGAGAAATCCGCTCTTAAACAACGGCTTATGATGACTCACTACAAGTTTACATATACGCCGGTAGCCGTAGCTGCCTCAATTGTAGCAGTATTCTTTATTTTGGGAAGCTTGCTTACTCCAAAAGAAGCTTTGAATGTAGGAAGCATGGCAAGCTTGGATTTTTCAGATAAAATACGAACGTATGAATATCACGAAGTTGAACCCGAGGAAATTCCGGTTGCCAATACTTATGTAAGCCAAAATCAATACGCTTCCAATCTGCAGAATACAGCAAATAACGAAAATAGTATGGATACGGAGCAAAATGCAGAAACTTTCAATGATGATTATCGCCCCGCAGAAATACTGAAAACAGAGACAAACATTCCAAGAGCCGATGCTCACGTTTTTGCGCAGAACGAACGAGTTGATATTCCCGTTCCGGAGGGCATGCCGACAAACTATTACGATGATTACCGATCCGGTGAGAAAAATCCTAAAAATCAAGCCTGGTTGATTGCCGAAAAGGGCGTGGATATTTGGAAGACCATGACATCAAGCGAAATTATGATGGCTAACTCATACAACGAACAAGGAGAAATTGAACGATTAAACATACAAGGTAAACGAATGGAGATTTCCAGAACGTTTTACGATAAATAAATTTCTGAAAATAATTTTAAAATCACAGAGTTTTTAAACGGCCGTAAAGCCGTATCAGGAAAAATTTGTCCTAAAAAATAAAAGCGAAAATAATAATTATAAATCTTAAACACCATGAAAACACCAACAATCAAATTACGAAACGCAGCAACTTGGGCCATTCTGATTCTACTTTTTGTAGGCACCGGAAGTTTATATGCCCAAAAGGATACGACACGAATTTCAATAGGCGGAACTGAATTTATCATTACCGAGAAAATTAAACAGATGGAAAAAGGAATTTCCGGTATTGAAAAAGGAAAATCTACTTTTGAAAAACAAATACGTCGAGCTGAAGAAGCCATTGCCGAAGCCGAAAAAGAAATTGAAGCGCTCGAAGCAGAGTTGGATTCTGCCGATGTAGAAAGAGAAAAAGTTTTAAATGCGGAAAAGAAAAAACAAGAGATTATAATTAGAGAGAATGAAAAACGCATAGAAGCTTTTGAAGAAGGGATGGAGGATATGGATGAAGCTATGGCTGATTTAAAAGAAGAGATGGAAGCTCTCGGAAAAGAGTTTGAAGATTTTAATCCTTATGAGCATGATGATAAACACACGAAAAGCAAAAAATCCAAAAAAAGAAGCAAATTCAATGCGCATTGGGCCGGAGTAGAATTTGGATTGAGCAACTTTATGGACAAGGAAATTGCTTTTACTTCCGAAGCCAATGCCGGTTTCATGGCACTAAACCCCGAAAAATCTTTTGGATTTGCACTAAACTTTATGGAGTTTAATCTGCCCGTAATACGCAATAACTTTGGCTTTGCTACCGGAATGGGCATCAAATGGAACCATTTTAACCTGGCACAGAATGTTGATTTATATGAAGATGAATCCGGTGTAATTCAGGCACAACCGGTTGACCCAAATTTACGAGAGTATAAACGCAATAATTTAAACATGGCTTATTTAACCATTCCTTTGATTGCCGAAATACAATTTTCAGCCGGAAAAGAAAAATTGTATCTGGCCGGAGGAGCTACCGGAAGCATGCGCTTGTGGTCTAAACACAAACAAAAATATATCATTGACGGTAATAAATACAAAGATAAAGTAAGCGATGATTTTCAATTAAGCCCTTTCAGATACGGACTTACTTTCCGCGCCGGATACGGTCCCATCGGATTATTCGTAAATTATGAGCTGGCATCTTTATTCAAAGCCGACCGCGGCCCGGAATTGTTCCCCGTTACCATAGGCTTAAGACTGCTTGACTTCTAAAAGTAATTGTTCAGGTTTTCGGTTTGTACCTGACAGCGCGACTGCCGGATGTTCTCATTCGGCAGTTTTTT
>CAYYQW010000159.1:0-3534 GCA_964472505.1 uncultured Bacteroidaceae bacterium
AATTAAAACTCCAACGCAAGGACTCAGTTTTCGAAAAACAAGTACCCGTAAAAAAGCTGTTGTAAATGTTCGCCGCGCAACAAACCCCAAGCACTTCAAAACGTCCGAGGTTCCTGAGCCACAGTCGAAGGAGAGGACTTTTGAACGTGGGTGGGGAACCAAAATGAACGAACAAACAAAGACGTTTTGAAGTCCTCCGGACGTTCAAAAGTCCGGTAGTCTCTTATTAAGAATTAATATAAATTAATGTCTCGTGCTCAAAAAGATGATATTTTTTTGCAAAAATCGTTTTTTTTTTTTGCACATTTGTCCGACAAAAATGCTGCGCGAAATTTTCAAAATAAACTTTATTTATTAATTTTAAAACGTAAACAAAATGCAAGGCATAAAAGAATTTCACAAAGAAAACTCTTCTTTGTGCAGAGATGTTTTGAAAAATGTTTTCGGAGGGGGCAAGTTCCTATTAAAGACACTACTTTTTATTACAAACCAATATTTCTAAAAATTTAATTCTTGACTTATGAGATCAATAACATTATTCATCATTTTTATACTTATACAAGATATTGGCCATGCACAAGCAGATTATATAAAATATAATTATTATACGAGCCAAATGATGTACCATCGCTTTGCAAATCCGGATTCGGCCATATTCTATTTTGAAAAGTCGCTTTCTTATTGTGAACGCCCCTTGAATGATTATCTTTTATATGCGGCCGGGCTATACGCCGATGCCGATAACTATAAAAAAACGGAATATATATATAGGCAACTTCAGCCAATGGGCTACGGTTTCGATGATGTTTTTACATCGCAAGGTATCGAATTATCGGAGAAATCAGAAAAAAAACTAAAAACCGAAAGAGTACCGCTTTCTGATTTGGATTTCGATTTTATTTTCATTTTTTCCGAATACCAAGGCGCAGAACAATTTGTAAGAAAACGCTTATTCAGAGACAAAGAATGCATGGAGAAATACCTGTCTGAAATAGATTCTTTAAATCACGCTCGACTTAAAGAATATATTGATGAGAATGGTTTTCCCGGTGAAACAAGAATCGGCAAGTACAAATATATTCCTCTAATGTTAATTACCCATTTTATTACCAACGAAAGCACAAAAGAGAATTGGTATGGTTATTACAGACCAATTTTGATTAAACAAGCCGAAGTCGGAGAAGTATCTTACAGTTTTATTGCAGGTTTGGATGATCGTTTTCATGAGTGTTATGATGCTTACCAATTGTACGGAATGATCTATATGGCGGAAGAACCAACATACCGGATGACAAATGAAGAACGGCAAAAAGCACCCAAAAATCTTACCTGTCCAATAAAAGATATTGAGAATTTGGATAAACGAAGAGCCGAAATGGGCATGCCTCCTTTTTATATAATGGCAAAAAGTCAAAATGTGAAACTACCCAAAAATTACAGTCCTAAAAAATAAAATCCCATGTTTCAAAAAACACTTATGTTCATATTCTGTACATTTGTTATCTATTCGGTATTTTTTCAAAATCTGGTTCAAAATCCGAGTTTTGAAGAGGTTGACATTAACTCTACAAAAAAAAGTTTTTGGTTGCAAAGTACAAAGGATTGGTTTCCTGTCTGTCATGTTTCTTTTCATTTCAAAAAAACTTTCAGAGATGATGGCTATTATGGCCCGTTACATTATGAAAAAAGAGCCGCAAAATTAGGCTATAATGTTCCTTACAACATGTTTGGGAAACAATATCCCAGAACAGGAGATGCATATATACAATTTGGAGGATTGAACGAAACCGGAAGTTTTTCAGTAGGAGTATTCGGCAAGTTAACGGAGCCTTTAAAAAGAGGTCATCTATATTACACGGAATTTTATGTGAGCAAAGCGGATAACTATCCTACGATAACCGGCTCATTGTGGATATCTTTTTCAGATACAATATTTAATTGTGATTTTGAAAAATTTAAAAAATACTATTCAAATCCCACAGACAATTATATAGCAGACGATAAAAATTGGAAAAAGATTTCAGGAACCTTCTATGCCGCCGGCGGAGAAAAATATATTGCTATATGTTCTTCGCCCGATTCCGAAAAGAATACAAAAGGAAAAGGTGAAATCCACTTTTTTATTGATGATGTTTTAGTTGAAGAGTTAAAGGATACTTTGATAATAGAGCCGGACAAACCACTTGTTTTGAAAAATATAGTTTTTTCTTCCGGCAGTTCAGATTTATTACCCGCATCCTATCCGGAGCTTGATAAATTAACGGCTTATCTGAAAAAGAACCCGGATGTAAAAATTGGAATCTCCGGGCATACTGATAATACAGGCAAAGAAGAAAATAACCGAACGCTTTCACAAAAAAGGGCGGAGGCGGTTGTCAAGTATTTGGTTGGCAATGGTGTCGAAGAAAAACGATTGTCGGCAAAAGGCTACGGAGAGGAAAAACCGATTAGTTCAAATGAAACAGAGGAAGGCAAATCGAAAAATCGAAGAGTGGAAGTGAAAATTATAAAATAAACCCTAAAAATATGAAACAATTCAAGTTAAAGCATTTCAGGATTCTGCTGTCGGTATTAATCTTTGTGTTTTCAGCACATTACCTAAAGTCGCAAGATTATAAAATGTATGCATATTACAACACGCTGTCGTATTATCAAAATAATGATGACTCTGCAAAATATTACCGAGACAAGGCCATGAGTTTTGTTGAAAAACCACTTCTGAATAATCGTTTTTATTGGATAAAAAGCTATGCCGAAAAGGGTAATGAAAAAGGCATTATTGAACTATATAGCTATTTGCTTCGAAAAGGTTATGCTTACGAAGATGTTTTTGGAAGCAACCGAAAAATTAATATTCGAGATGAATTGAAAGATAAATTAAAATCTATGAAAGAAGTACCCGATATAGATTATAATTTTATAATTGATTTTTCGGAATATATCGGCGCGGAACAATTTGTAAGAAAACGCTTATTCAGAGACAAAGAATGTATGGAAAAATACCTGTTTGAAATAGATTCTTTAAATCACGCTCGACTTAAAGAATATATTGAAGAAAACGGCTATCCCGGCGAATCACGGCTTGGAAAATACCATTATGTTCCGCAGCTTCTAATAATGCACATTATTACCAACAAAAGCACAAAAGAGAATTGGTATGGTTATTACAGACCAATTTTGATTGAACAAGCCGAAGTCGGAGAAGTATCTTACAGTTTTATTGCAGGTTTGGATGATCGTTTTCATGAGTGTTATGATGCTTACCAATTGTACGGAATGATCTATATGGCGGAAGAACCAACATACCGGATGACAAATGAAGAACGGCAAAAAGCACCCAAAAATCTTACCTGTCCAATAAAAGATATTGAGAATTTGGATAAACGAAGAGCCGAAATGGGCATGCCTCCTTTTTATATAATGGCAAGAAGTCGAAATGTGAAACTACCCAAAAATTACAATCCTAAAAAATAAAATGGATGAGCAAAGAAACTTATATTATCCGCGATATAAATTTATATTAAGCTATAAATT
>CAYYQW010000160.1:0-3227 GCA_964472505.1 uncultured Bacteroidaceae bacterium
TTACAAGATGTCCTATAAACATGATTTTCCCCGTTTCATTATGTGTGATAAGGTAAATAAAAGGTTTGTCAGCCGAAAAAGGAATTGATTTTTCCGGCGTAACGGCCGTTGTACGTTTCACTATAACAGCGGTGGCTGCAGCAGCTTCTGTGCCGTCTTCATTGAGGTCAATATAGCTTTGGTGTATGATTTTATCGATACTGATATAGCCGGCATTACTCATGCCTGAAAAATCAGCCCTACCTTCAAACGGTTTTTTCATACCGACTTTTTGAAAAGCTTCTTCCAAGTATATTCGGTTTTCTGTTCTGAATTTCGGGAGCTTAAGCTGAATTGAACTAAATTCAGTTTTTTCCCGGATAGTATTAAAATATTCGATATCCAATTTTTTCTGAAGCTCATAAAAGTCTTTAGAGTTATGCGGCAGCAAAATGTGCATGGAAGCTTTGTTGTCGGAGTATGGGATTTCAACTGCCGAAATCAGATTATCTTTGTAATACTTCATGCGTTTTGTTTGGTGCATAAAAGCAGTCGTGATATTTTCATCAAATGCGTAAAAGGTATCGTCTTTAGTTCTGTTTTCTTTAAATGTGTTGACCCATTGGGCTTTAAAATAAACGGCATTTATCAGTACCATAATGGTTTCAATCGACAGGTCATTTGGTTTAATTAAATCTTTAATTTTACCTTCCGTATTTTTTTCTGTCCAACGGTTCATGTCTTCTCCGGCATTTTTTCGAGCTTTTTTATCTCTGAAATCTACCGTATTTACCGGAGCTCCGTAGCCGGATTTAATATGCTCAAAATATTCTTTTTTAAATTTGATGTGATCGGCAGCCCAAACGGCATTGGCTATTTTAAAAATGTATTTCTCCTCATCGTGGCTTTGAGTCATTTTCATTTTTTCCGAGCCATAGGTTTCGCGCATTTCTTCTCTTGATTCGGGAAAATGTAAAACATTACGCATTTCTTCGGCTGTTTCGCCGCGTGCACCTTCATAGGTCATGGCCAGCGCCAGTGAAATACTGTAAGGTGAGAAAAAAAAGTTTTTTTCCGAATCTGCTATTTGCTCGTAAAACTCAAGGGCAAATTGATTGTCGGAATTGTCGGTTTGGTTTTGTGCCATAATGTTTGCTGTACTGAAAATTAAGAGAATTGTCCAATATGTGAAGATTTTGTTCATGATATTATTTTTTAGTTTCATCATATAAGATGCAGAATAGTGAAAATTTCACATCAGATAACAAAAATACAAAGAACTTTATGAAGAAAGCCGACTAAACTGAAGTTTTGCTTAAAAATTTACTTTATGCCGTATAAAAATTATAAATTTGCGTTTTTAAAACATCATAAACGTGAAGTATATAAGTTATCTAATAATCATAGTATTATTGTTTTCTGCCTGTGAAAACACAAGGAAATCCGAACGTTTTCTCATCGAAACTAAGTACGGAAACATAAAGCTTAAGCTCTACGAAAACACCCCCAAGCATAAATCCAATTTTATGGTTTTGGTAAATAAAGGATTTTATGACGGTTTGTTATTTCACAGAGTAATAGAAAACTTTATGGTTCAGGGCGGCGATCCTTTATCTGAAGATGCCGGTTCGGACGAACGCTTGGGAAGCGGCGGACCCGATTATACCGTAAAAGCCGAAATACGTCCCGAGAATATTCATAAGCGCGGCGCACTGGCTGCAGCACGAAAACCCAACTCGGTAAATCCGGAACGGAGATCTTCCGGCTCTCAGTTTTATATAGTAACCGGTAGAGTTTATACCAATAAGGAGTTGGATGCTTTGGAAAAACAGATTAATACCGATCGCCGGAGTCAAATTATTAATATGTATATTGACGAGCGTAGCGGTTTGCGTGAAAAATTGAATGAGTATCAGGAAAATCGAAATTTTTCGGCCATGGATTCTGTTTTGAGAGCCATAAGCAATGAGATAAAAAACGACAGCATCGGCCTTAAGGAATTTAAAATATCGCCGGAGCGCCGAAAAATTTATACAAGCATTGGCGGAGCTCCTACTTTGGACGATGAATACACAGTTTTCGGTGAAGTTACGGAAGGTATGGATGTGGCAGAAAAAATTTCGAAATTGCCCACCGATGAGAATGACCGGCCCTTGTACGACGTTAAAATGAAAATTACACAAATTCGATAGTATTAATTTAGCTAATATATCATGTTAGAAAAAGCAAAAGCGTATCTTGAAGAAGCTAAGAATTTTACATCCGATCAAGCTGAGGAAATTGAAGCTTTTCGGGTGAAATATTTATCAAAAAAATCCGGATTATTAACCGATCTGTTCAAACAATTCAAAACGGTTGCGCCGGAAGATAAAAAAGAATTTGGTTTGGTTCTCAATGAGTTAAAAGATACCGTTACCGATAAAGTTGATTATTTGCAGCAGCAGATAAAAGCAAAAAGTGACACCGGCGCCGATATTGATTTAAGTTTGCCCTATATGCGAAAAGCCGTAGGCAGCCGACATCCCATTTCTTTAATCAGAAATGAGATTAATGAAATATTTTCACGCCTCGGTTTTACCATATCCGAAGGCCCGGAAATAGAGGATGATGACCATGTATTTACTAAACTGAATTTTCCGCCGGAACATCCGGCCAGAGATATGCAGGATACTTTTTTTATTGAAAGTAATCCCGATATTCTTTTGCGTACCCATACGTCATCGGTGCAGGTGCGGGTTATGGAAAACGAACAACCGCCGATTCGAACCATTTCGCCCGGCCGCGTATTTCGTAATGAAGCCATATCAGCCCGTGCGCATTGCATTTTCCACCAGACCGAAGGTTTGTATATTGACCGGAATGTGTCGTTTGCCGATTTAAAACAAACGCTGCTCTATTTTGCCAAAGAAATGTTCGGCGAAGAAACCCAAATACGTCTGCGACCTTCTTATTTTCCGTTTACCGAGCCATCGGCCGAAATGGATGTGTCCTGTTTACTTTGCGGAGGAAAAGGCTGCAATGTATGCAAACATACCGGCTGGTTAGAAATTTTGGGTTGCGGCATGGTCGATCCCAATGTACTGGAAAGCAACGGAATAGACAGCGAAAAATACACCGGATTTGCATTCGGAATGGGTTTGGAGCGCATAGCCATGCTCAAATACGGCATCAATGATTTGCGTCTGTATTTTGAAAATGATTTGCGTTTTTTAAGGCAGTTTAGATAAAAACAGACCTGCCGGCGTCTT
>CAYYQW010000161.1:0-3178 GCA_964472505.1 uncultured Bacteroidaceae bacterium
AAGCCCTGTAAGGGCGAAATATTTCGCTGATATTTTTAAGCCTTTCAGGCTAATAATCAACTCAATCTAACTCCGTAAAGTAGAAATAGTTTCACGAAAAAATATTATCCTAAAATTCAATGATATAAGGTTGTTTATCATTGTGTTATCTTTCTGTTGAGGTTAAATATCTGAAAATAAGGTTTTTAAAAGACTTTATTCATTGGACTTAAGCTCAGCAGAAACCGGTATAACTACTAATTTTACCTTATTATCTTATTTCCTGAAAAGACCTGACGCCGAACAATTCAAGTGAGCGGTCTCATAATTTGTTTCTGCATCAAAAGAAGAAACTTTAGCACCTCAAAATAATATTTAGCCGCTTTTTTTGTATGCAAATAAACATTTTTAGCGCTTTTTGAAAGGCTTTTCTTAATTTTGCGAAAAACAAGGGATACAATATTATGTTAGACTTCAGCCAAGCGTACATTGACCGACTCATTATTCATAAAATAGGCAATCGCAGCGACGACGAAGGGATTGAATACTCCGAGCGAGCGGTTAGTTTGGATGATGAAATTACAAAAGAATTGCTGCTTACTTTTTTTGTTTCGGCTTTCAAAGAGGATATTTTCTGGGCTTTTCGTCACCAAAGTGATATTGCTCTTAACGAAGTCTATTCATACGCAGCAGCATTATTTGCCGATAAAAATACATTCGTTGACCAATCAAAAAAAATAGCCGGCCATTTATACGAACAGTCCGATCATCCGAATATCCGAAACGGCGAATTTTACACCGTGATTATTAAAGATTGTCTGATAGAAGACGAATTAACCGATGCCATAGGACTGTATAAAACTGAAAATAAAGATACTTATCTTAAAATAAAAGAAAAAGACAGCCACTTTCAGCCGGAACACGAAAAAGGAATCAATATTAAAAAATTGGATAAAGGTGCCTTAATTTTCAATACCGATAAAAATAACGGGTATTTGCTGAAAATGGTTGATAATATCAACAAAGGGAAAGAGGCCCATTACTGGAAAGATGAATTTTTAAATATTAAAGCGCGGGAAGATAACTATTACCATACAGATACCTATTTAAAGATATGTAAGAATTTTGCTGATGAAGCGCTTTCCGACATCGAAAAAGAAGACCGCATAGCGCTGAAAAACGAAACTTTGCAGTATTTTAAAGAAAACGACAGCTTTTCCGCCGAAAGCTATGAAGAGGAAGTTATTGCCAATGAGGAAATCGGTGAGCGTTTTAGAGATTACAAAGCAAGCTATGCCGAAAACCATGAACTGACCCTTTCCGATGATTTTGAAATCGCAGCCGGAGCCGTTAAGAAAGCGAAGAATAAGTATAAAAGTGTTTTGAAATTAGATAAAAATTTCCATGTATATGTGCACGGAAATCGGAATAACATTGAGAAAGGTTATGATGAAGAGCGCAACCAAAAATTTTATAAATTATATTATGATGAAGAAAGCTAATAAAACCCGATTGAATTACGGTTTAATACTTTTGGCCTTGTTCACGCTTTTTTCCTGCGGCAGTATGAAGCATGAAAGCTCTGAACCAAAGATTGAGGATTCTCAAAACAATCCGAGCTTTGAAGTCTCGGGCGAGGCATTATATACCACCGTTTATTGCGGGGGCGCACGTCCTACTCCCGAAATTGAGCGAATGCATGCCACGCCGCGCCCCCTAATAAAAACAAGCTTGCTTTTCAGAAAGTCCGGTTCGGATTCCGAAATGAGAAAATTTGCCAAAACCGATTCTCTCGGAAATTTCACGGCTAATCTGCCCTCCGGCAAATGGGAATATTCCATGGCAGAAGATTTTTATGAGTACAATAAGGAAGCCGGTATGGAATTTCCTCGCGAATGCGATAAATTCTACGGAGTGCCTTACGGTACCCTTCATGTAAGAACTGACACTTCCGGTATTGAGCTGCGCTTTCGACTCCGCTGCAATCCCTGCGACCCTTCTATTTATATGCGGCCTTAAAGTGTTTTTGTTTGAATTGAGCCAAGCTCATACTTGGACTAAGTACAATTAAAAGTCCGTGAAAGGGAGAATTTTTTGTATTTTTGGGAAAATACTAAAAAAATATACAATATGGAAAAGACACATTGGACACCCGAAGATATGCTGCCTCAGGGAGGCCGCACCATACTTATTACCGGAGCAAATTCCGGTATTGGATTTGAATCGGCCAAAGAACTGAGCCGAAAAGGTGCCGAAGTAATTATGGCCGTTCGGAATCTTGAAAAAGGAGAAGAAGCACGCCGCGAATTGAAGGCCATAGACCCCGAAGCTAAAATCGTTCTTATGGTTTTGGATTTAAGCGATTTAGAATCCGTAAAATCTTTTGCCGATGCGTTTAAAAAACGTTTTTCCAAATTAGACGTGCTGCTGAATAATGCCGGCGTTATGGTGCCGCCTTACACAAAAACCAAGGATGATTTTGAGCTGCAATTTGGCGTTAACCATCTGGGGCATTTTGCGCTTACGGCACAAATATTTGAGGTACTGAAAAATACGCCCGGTTCGCGCATTGTAAATGTGAGCAGTATGGCGCATAAGCGCGGCAAAATTAATTTTGATGATTTACAGTGGGAGAAATCGTATAATAAGGTCAAAGCATACGGACAAAGTAAACTGGCCAATTTGCTGTTTACTTACGAATTATCTCGCCGAGCCGAAGCAGCCGGAATACCTGTGAAAGTGGTTGCTGCACATCCGGGTGTTTCCCAAACCAATCTTATGCGTTATATCGGCGCGCTTAAATTTTTGATGAATTTAATGAGTCAAAGTTCCGCCAAAGGTGCTTTGCCCTTGCTTTATGCCTCGGTAAGCCCGGATATCGAAACCGCCGACTATATAGGCCCCGACGGTTGGATGGAGCTTAAAGGAAATCCCGTAAAAGTAGATTCCAATGAAGCCTCTCACGATAAAGAATCAGCCAAAAAATTATGGGAAGTTTCCGAGTCGCTCACCGGAGTTGAATTTGAGGTGAAATAATACAACCGGTTTTTTTTAGAGTATTAATTTTACTTTCGATGTAAAAAAGTAGTCGGTTTATCTAAAACGCTTATATCCCGGACGGTAATTACAATTTCGTCCGGGATTTTTCTAAAGAAATATCTTAACGGCGCTTGCCGGTCCCATGGTATGGCTGCTTGAC
>CAYYQW010000162.1:0-3063 GCA_964472505.1 uncultured Bacteroidaceae bacterium
TGCGCTACCAAAATCGCCAAATTATTGAGCCCGAAAATATTATATCGGTTAGCCGTTCGTAAAGTAAAGTCTGAAAAACTAACTTGCATGCACAAAAAGCACTTCATCTTGACTGTATAATTTTCTACATGTAAAATCCTAACTAATATGCTCTCCGACAAGGGCAAAAATATATACAGCCGTCCAATAGGTACTGAGAATAAGCGGCTCGGCAGCTTCAAAAGATTGTTTGAATTTATTGTAAGCAATAACAAAATCGGAAAATGCAAATAGGATTGCGGCTCCGGCCAAAGCCCAAATCACCGGGGCTTCACTTTGATACAACAAACCCACAGCCTGCCAAACCATAAGTATAATAATCAAAATATAAAACGCTACGGGTACGGCATATTTATGCAAATCATTCTTCAAAAAAAAATAAACCATAAGCCCGAAAATCAGAAGAATAATCAAAGGTAAAAGACTCAAACTAAAA
This sequence comes from uncultured Bacteroidaceae bacterium, assembly GCA_964472505.1. Lineage (GTDB taxonomy): Bacteria > Bacteroidota > Bacteroidia > Bacteroidales > JAADGE01 > JAYEIA01. The sequence continues at coordinate 476 of CAYYQW010000162.1, forward strand.
CCGAACAAACTCACAAAAGCAGCCGTGAAAGATAAATGTGCCACTGAAAAAGCAATGATACCGTACAGAAACCATTTTTTTCTTAACAGGAAAATATCGCCGATTAAAGCAAACTCCAAAGCAATAAGCACAAAAAGCTGATAACTGCCGGGTAAATTCAAATAAGTGAATAAAGCAAGGGCAATAATCAGAATAGTTGTCAAAGGTTTAAAGACAGCATACAGTTTCAAATTGGAGCGTGTCCTGAACAGAATGGCCAAAACACCCGAAATAAAAATCGCTATACTTAACAGGCTAATAAACAAACTATTGATTTTAAACGTTAACACTAAAAATATTACCAAGCTGTCTTGCAGCCGGATTATGAGTTTGTCTTATCTGACTTCTGACCCTTTATTAGTCAAAGCACCGGCAAAACAAATTAAGCTGCGAAGCTTCAGTTTATTATTATCGAATGACAATATAAAAACAAAAAAGGGAAAGAAAAAGCTGATACTAAATAGTGTGGCAGAAAGCTACAAAATTAATTCACTGCGCAAAGACAGCTTTTAAACCCCCTGCGGTGAAAACACCACTCGGGCGCAAGGTTTTCTGCCAAATAATAAAAAAGCAGCTAAAAAATACCGGCTCCTCTGCTTCCCGAAAACTGTTAAATAACAAATCAACGCCCAATTCGAATTAAGTTTCACAAATAAAACATAAAAAACTATAAATCAAACCATTAAATATTCGTCACCATACCGGCTAAAAATAAAGATTCACCGACTTGTTTCTTTTCAAAGCTAAAACTTGTTTTATTAGCCGGTTTTGTTTTAATTTGTTTAAAATTGACAAAATCCACCTTTTTCAATGAAAAACAAACCGGTTCTGCTAAAAATAACGGCTATACGTGAAATACGACCCAACGCTTATGTCGTTTTAATGGCAAATATTGAAAATACTAAAAAATTACCAATCGTTATCGGAGCTCCCGAAGCGAGAGCCATTGCTTTCAGTTTGGAAAACATAAAATCTGAGCGGCCCATTACTCATGACTTGTTCATAAGCTTACTTCAAAGCTTTGATATTGAAATGGAGAAAGTAAGCATCGTGAAATTGGACAGAGGTATTTTTTATGCCGAAATTACGCTCAAACGCGGTGATGCCGTCATAAATATAGATGCACGCCCGTCGGATGCCATTGCCATTGCTTTGCGCTTTAAACGCCCGGTATTCTGCAACAGCGATATTATGGATGAAGCAGCCATAAATACCGATGCTGACCCGATTGAGCAAGAAGAAGACGACGAAAACGAAAAGCTATCCGACAAACCGGAAGATCTTTTTAAGAAACTGAGCATCAGTGAGCTTAAATTCAAAATGCAAGAAGCCGCCGAAAAGGAAGATTATGAATTTGCTGCTAAAATAAAAGCCTTTATTGAGAAAAGACAAGCTCAGGAAGGCGATGAGCCGGGGCAAGAGAACCCACCGGAAGAAGAATAATAATTTCAAACGTTAATAACATTTTTATACCACATCAAACAAACAGAAAGATACCATAATGAAAAAAACTTTGATTTGGACGCTGTTCTTTACGCTGTTTTCAATAACTGTTTCAACCGCACAGACCGACAATCCCCCAATCATAAACCACTGGATTCCGGCAGAAACCAATAAAATACTTGACGGAGATGATTACCTACTGATAAAAAATGACGGCAGCTTTGAAGCCGTTCTTTTTTCGGTCGGTACTAAAGGAAATTGGAAAAAAACCGCCGAAAAACTTATTCTTACATACGCTGCGGAAGATTCAAAAATCCATGCTGACTCCACGGTGATTTCTGTAAATGACAACCAAGCCGAAGTAGAGTTTTTCGGGAACAATAAAAAAATCGCATCCGTAAAAGATGACGGAGTTCAAATTCAAAGAAGCAGCGACAGCCTGCTAATAGAAAATCTTACAAAAAAACAGATGAGCCTGTCCAAAGACGGACAAACACTGGATTTTGTCAGCACACTAACACTGGCTGATGAAAATAAGGCCGTATTATCTTATGATACAGCCGGTTTTTCGCTAAACAGCCTTTTACGCGGCCTAATCGGTATGGTGTCCCTGCTTTTAATAGCTTTCATATTCAGCACCAACCGCCGCGCCATTTCTTGGCGAATTGTTCTTACCGGCTTAGGCATACAAATTTTGCTGGCCGTGAGTGTACTATATTTTCCGCCGGTACAAATGGCTTTTGAATTTGTTGGGAAAATATTTGTAAAGATATTAGACTTTACCGATGCCGGCACTAAATTCCTTTTCGACCAAATGGGAACGGGAACCATTCATGAAGCACTTAACACTTTTATAGTCAAAATATTACCTACAATCATATTCTTCTCGGCACTTACCAGTATTTTGTTTTATTACGGCATTATACAAAAAATAGTTTATGGACTGGCATGGGTGATGACTAAGCTGTTGCGCCTTTCCGGGGCAGAAAGTTTATCGGTAGCCGGAAACATTTTCTTAGGTCAAACAGAATCACCTTTGATGATTAAAGCGTATCTGGAAAAAATGAATAAATCGGAAATGCTGCTGGTTATGTCCGGCGGAATGG
>CAYYQW010000163.1:0-3055 GCA_964472505.1 uncultured Bacteroidaceae bacterium
TATATTTGAAAAAATAAAGCTTCCTATTACGTAAAAGTGAAGAGTTAGGGATTAAGACTTTAATTGTGGTCGTTTCAATAATTATGTTCGTTTTGTTGGGCTATATATTCGGATGGCGTTAATGCCGGGGCTTTTTTAATGAATTTCCCTGCGCCTGTGTGGTGTTTTCACCACACAGGATTTTAAAGCCGGCCGGATTCCCGTCAGGTGAAAACACCTGACAGGCGCAGGGAGAGATTTTGCAGTATTCTGCTCATCGCTGAAGGTCTCGGGCCGTATCGCTGTATTTTATTTGTCAAACTCATCGAATAAATAATCCGCAGCCTTCGTATCTTCTATTCTCCATTGCCAATAGTCTTTACTTTTTATTAATGCTTTTAATTCATTCCAATCGAAACTTTCAATTATTAAAGTGTCAACTACTTTTGTTTCGTAACTTTGATATGATTGTCCGCTTTGATGATTTACTGAGGGATGTACTTTGATTTTTTTACCGGTACCTTGAGAGGAAACAAATTTTGTCATTTTAAATTTTAAGGAATCATTTTTAAGTTCCCAGGTTCCAAGCTTGTAATAATCTTTCTCTCTCGGAGGGTATGTCGTATAAATAAGATTACCGTTTTCAAAAAGTATATAAGCTACATCCCATGAAGGATTTTCTGAATGACCTATAACAAATCCGGCAGGGTTAATTTCAAACAGAGAATCATTTAAGTCGTCATCTTTTAATTCGTTTACTTTAGCTAATTTCTTTGCTTCTGCCTTGGCTTCTGATTCAATTTGTGAATGGTTATCCGGTTTCATTTCTATTATTTCATATCCTTCAATTGACTCAATAGTCGTATTAAAGCGTTCATCTTCATTTATCTTTAGATTGAATTTAATATCATAATAGTTTTGGTCAATAAATGTCTTTTGCTCAGGATTGTCGGCAGAATAGAATTCGCCTTTCATGCCTACCGGATAATTTGTCTGCTTGTCAATAAAGTATATTGTTTTAGAGATGCTTCCTTGATTCTCTTCAAGTTTCGCGGCAAATCCGGGCATGGTCATTTTATTCATCAGTACCGCTAAAATTTGATAACAGGTTTTATTATTAATAATGGTATCATTTAATCTTTCATACGAGTAAGAATCCGAATTTTTCTGCATAAATTCAAATTCAAATTGCATTGCGAATAATGTATTATGACTCCAAAAATGGTTTCTTTTAAAATCCGGATATTTATCTAAATCGTAAATTCGAACAATGCTGTCTTCATTGTTTTTTCGAATCAGTCTGTTGCCATCGTAAATATCTTCGTAAAATACCTTCTTCTTATCGTTTACATACATATACCAATGTCCTTTTACTCCAACGATTGAATCAGAAATCAGTCGTTTTAAATACATTTCACGATATCGAAAGATTGTATCATTAACATTTTGAGGATTTGTTCTCGCCATATCTTGCTTATAATAAATCGTTTCAATGGTGTCAATGGTATTTATTGTCTTTTGTATTATTTCTGATGCAGTCTCTTTCTCATTGCAAGAGGTCCATATCATCAAGATGATTATAAAATAAGTAAATACATTTGCTTTCATTGTTTTCCGTATTTTATCATGGTCAATATTGCAATTGTTATGATCACAGATAATTGTCCAAGCAAAAATCCAAAATTATCATTCCAAATGCTTAATATACTTAGAAAGCACAAAATCATCACAATTTTTTCAAACAGATTTAATGTTCGCCAATATTTTAATCCGATAACTATAGTTGCACTCCAATAGCCCCAAGAAATCATTGACGGTGTAGCAATTGGTGTATTGTATGTATCGCCAAAATTGATAATTACAAAAACCAATCCGCCGATTATGGAAGACAATAAAATCATTCCAATTAAGTCTTGCTTTTTAAGTTTATTTTCAATGATAAATCCGGTTAATACGATAATAAGTGAATTATGAACCCATGCCAATAAGCCACCCACATGAAGAGGATATGTTATAAATCTGTACCAATTCCATGGCTCATATAAATTTGAGGGATATAATAAAATTACATCATCAAGTTTTGGAATAAATAAGGTTAAAATGGCAGAAATAAAAAGTACTGAAATCAGAATCAATGAAATCTTTGGTTTATTGCTTTTAATATATGTTTTCATAGCTGTGATATATCCGGTGTCTTTTTTAATATTGGCCACAAGGCTTCCGGCATAGAAACAGTAAGCCCGCCTGTTTTATTGTCCCCCGTTGAATGACTTTACTAAGATAATATTTTTTCAGCAAATCACCAAGCTCCTGTATGGCTGATGATTGGATATTATTGCCCGTGCTTTATTCAATTCTTTTAAAATAGTTGTCAATTCCGTCAATGTAGCTATTATTAAATTCTAAAATGTCTCCGCAAATTAAAATTCGTCCATATACTAAAGTGCTTATGGCCGAATCCAATTCTAACCCATATAATTCACCGTCTTTCGGAGTAACGATCCACATAGTTGTTTTCTCAGAATTTCCGTTTACACTAATGTTTAGAGTTGAGTCATTCGTAAATTCGATTAGAGTGTTTTCATTTTCCGTATTCCACCCTTTATCCGGTGCCCAAAAGCTTTCACTATAAATCCATTTCCATTTTCCGATTAATTCATTTCTAACTTTTAGTTCGGACCATTCCGAGTCATTATAACAATCCCAAATTTCTGATTGATTCATAGGTCTTTGAGAAACATCTTCTTTTTCACAGCTTAGAATGAAAAGCATTGCAGTGAACATTAAAACTCTATAAACTATTTTTATTTTCATAATATTTTTATTTGAGATACGTATTAGCTTGCTTTGCATTGCCTAAAACGGTTGGCGGTATGCGCAGTGCGATGCTTTTAAATGACTCATTATCAGTTTCTGCCAATTTAAATAAAAGTTCGAAGCTTTCAAATTTATTTATCACCCGCATGTCGTTTGACTATTTGTTGAACTAAATCCCGGAAAGCAGGACAGCTTCTTTTACAAAACTATTAATATTTTTTATCACTAAAGTCGTATATCTGAATTATTTAACCTTTAA
>CAYYQW010000164.1:0-3031 GCA_964472505.1 uncultured Bacteroidaceae bacterium
CGGCTTCGACAGGCTCAGCCTCCGAAAATACCGAAGGAGACTGAGCTTGTCGAAGTCGGTGATTATAATCTTGGGGAACATGCGGATAATCATTAAGAATAAAGCTTGGGGCATATACCAAAAAAAAAGCTTATCGAAACCGATAAGCTTTTTTTTGTTTGAATAATCCGAACTTAGTCTTCCAAAGCAAAACGCTCAAAAGCAACAACCGTAAGGTCTTTATTTTGCTCTTTAAGAAAATCTTTTACGGATTTTTTGGTATCTTTCACATAGTCTTGATTCAGCAGAGTATTCTCTTTGAAGAATTTGCCCAATCGTCCCTGTGCAATTTTACTTGCAAGTTCTTCGGGTTTTCCTTCTTTTATAGCCAATGCTTTACCAATCTCCAATTCCTGATCGATAATTTCTTGCGAAACATTATCTTTATCAATAGCAACCGGTTTCATGGCAGCAATTTGCATAGCTACTTCAGAGGCTGTTTCTTCATCAGTTTCTACACTGAAACCAACCAAAGCTGCTAATTTATTTCCCATGTGGATGTAAGCTTCTACTTGAGCGGCAGAAATAAGCGCGTACTGAGAGAGCTCTAATTTTTCACCAATTACTCCAATTTGGTTCACAATTTCTTCTTCCACGGTAACATCGCCCATTTTCAGAGCTTTCAGTTCATCAATGGAAGGCGGAGTATTTTCAACGGCCACATCGGCAATTTTGTGAGCCAATTTGACAAAATCATCATTTTTTGCTACAAAGTCGGTTTCACAATTTAATGTAAGAATAACACCGTTCTTTTTATCGGATGAGGTTTTAGCAATTACGGCTCCTTCCGTAGCTTCACGGTCGGCACGTTTACCGGCAACTTTTTGGCCTTTTTTTCGGAGCAATTCAATCGCTTTATCAAAATCTCCGTCAGATTCCTGCAATACTTTTTTACAGTCCATCATTCCGGCGCCGGTCATTTTACGTAGTTTTGCAACATCTGCTGCACTTATTTTAGCCATTTCTGTTATATTTTTCTGATTATAAATGAGTTATTTGTCGTCTTTACGAGTTGATTTTCGCGCTCGGGTCTTTTTCCTTGCAGGCGCTTTTCCTTCTGTTTCTGATGTATCTTTATCTTTACTTTGTGCTTTGCGTTCTTCAATACCTTCTTTCATCGCATTGATAACAATATCGGTAATCAAATCGATTGATTTTGAAGCATCATCGTTTGAAGGAATCGGGAAATTAATCTCGGGATTGGAATTGGTATCTACCATTCCAAAAACGGGAATATTTAATTTGTGAGCTTCTCTAACGGCAATTTTTTCTTTAAAAACGTCCACTACAAAAAGAGCTGAAGGTAAACGTTTCATGTGTGCGATGCTGCCAAGGTTTTTTTCTAACTTAGCTTTTTCGCGGTCAATTTGAAGACGTTCTCTTTTTGAAATCTGTTCAAAAGTACCGTCAGTAGCCATTTTATCAAATTCCTTCATTTTATTAATGGCTTTCTTAACGGTTCTGAAGTTGGTTAACATACCGCCGGTCCACCGCTCGGTAATATACGGCATTCCTGTGGGCTCAACTTTTTCTTCGATAATGGTTTTTGCTTGCTTTTTGGTAGCAACAAATAAAATTTGCTTTCCGGCCTTTGCAATTTGCTTGATTGCTGCAGCAGCTTCATCAAGTTTTACAATGGTTTTATTAAGGTCTATTATGTGAATTCCGTTTCGCTCCATAAATATGTAAGGAGCCATCTTGGGATTCCATTTTCTTTTCAGGTGTCCAAAATGTACACCTGCTTCTAATAACTCATCAAAATTTGTTCTTGACATTGTTTGAATATTAAAGTTTACTTTCTGTATTAACAATTATTGAGTAGCGTTGTTTGCTTCCAATCGATCTCAACAATTTAGATTCTAAACTGCATTATATTGAAAGTGGAAATAAAAATAATCTTAACGCTTGCTGAATTGGAATTTCTTCCTTGCTTTGGGTTGTCCCGGTTTTTTACGTTCAACTTTACGCGGATCTCTAACTAAGAAACCTTGTTTTTTGAGCGCGGTTTTGCATTCCGGATCTATTTTTACCAATGCTCTGGCAATAGCCAAACGCAGGGCTTCAGCTTGACCTTTGATACCGCCGCCGCTCATTACGGCTTTGATATCATAGTTAGCTTCCAAATTTAATTCAACCAACGGTTGTCTTACTTTTAAACGGAATTCCGGTACGGTAAAATATTCGTTAACATCTTTTCCGTTTGCGGTAATAACTCCGGATCCTTCTTTCATGTAAATTCGAGCAACGGCAGTTTTTCTTCTTCCTATTGCATTAATGTAATTTCCTTCCATAAATAATTATTTAATGTTATCTAAATCAATTGCTCTGGGTTTTTGGGCTTCGTGTCCGTGTTCCGAACCGGCAAAGACATGCATGTTATTAAAAATTTGTCGACCCAAACGTGTTTTTGGGAGCATTCCTCTTACGGCACTTTCAAAGACTGCCGTCGGTTTTTTTGATAAAACTTCTTTTGGAGTTGTTTTTTTCTGACCACCCGGAAGGCCGGAATAAGTAACGTACTGTTTGTCCGTCATTTTATTTCCCGTAAAAACTACTTTTTCAGCATTAATTACAACCACGTAATCGCCCATATCGGCGTGCGGCGTAAAATCTGCTTTGTGTTTTCCTCTGAGCAGCATAGCTACTTTCGAGGCCAAACGTCCGGTAGTTTCTCCTTCAGCGTCAACCAAAAGCCATTCTTTCTTTGCTGTTTCCTTATTGCCGGAAACAGTTCTGTAACTTAATGTGTCCACTGTTATTAGCTTTTAAATTAATAAATTAGTTTATTGACCTTCGTCAATTTTGAGTGTGCAAAAATAGAACTATTTTACATAAATACAACCCCTTTTGTTAAAAAAATGCGGAAAACTAATTTTAAAGCTTATTTCAATTTTCTTTAAAAATTTATTAGGCAATTTGTTTATTTAGAATCACTAATGTCCGATTAAATTTTACAGACTTCACAGAAGTCGAATAACGATAGCATAATATG
>CAYYQW010000165.1:0-3014 GCA_964472505.1 uncultured Bacteroidaceae bacterium
CTGACAAACAAACAATTAAGCCTGAAAAATAATTATATCCTTTTTGTCTTACATCTTACATCTGAAATCTTATATCTAAAAAAAATCGAACCGGAAAGGAATTGAAACTTTACAGATTTCAGAAGCCGGAAGTCAGATATCAGAGCTCAATGCCTAATAAACCGTGAAGCATTCAGGCAAAATCCAAATATTTCACACCCGAAAAATACATTGATTTTTAAAAAAGCCGACACAAGACATATTACTGACAAACAAACAATTAAGCCTGAAAAATAACGGTATCCCTTTTGTCTAAGATCTGAAATCTCATATCTGACATCTGACATCTCATCCCCATGCTATGCAACATTAAGCATTATAAATGAATAAATATTCATTATATTTGCTCCATGCGAGCAAAAGATTACAATAAAACAGATCGTATATATAAAGCAAGCCTTGAGCTCACACTCACCGAAGGAATTGCCGGGCTTACCATGGCCAAAATTGCAAAAAAAGCCGACATGGCAACCGGCACACTATACATTTATTTCAAAAATAAAGAAGAACTCCTGCAAAAGCTAAATACGCATCTGCGAGAAAAATCACAAATCCGATTTATGAAAGGCTACAAAAAAACTGAGGCCTTTAAAGTCGGGCTAAAAAAAGTCTGGCTAAATTATTTGACACACCGCATTGAGCATCATAAAGAAAGTGTTTTTCTTGAACAATATTATCGTTCGCCATACATTACGGAAGAACAGCACAAAGCAGCCGAAGCCATGAAACAACCGGTACACGAATTAATTCGGCGCGGAAAAAAAGAATTGCTGGTAAAAGATGATGCGGATGACGAAATGCTTTTCCTTGCCATGATAGGATTCATAAGGGAATTGGCAGACGAGCATGTTACTCAAGTTTACATACTCAACCGGGAACGCATAGAAAAAGCATTTCAACTAAGCTGGGATATGATTAAGAAATAATTTTTTTATCTAATAAATGAATAAATATTCACTTTAAAATTTTCAGTTATGAACATACCAATTTGGCAATACGCCGTTTCAATGCCTTTGTATATAATCATTCTTATGCTTCTGGTAGAATTCATGCGAAAAAATCACCGAATTTCCGCTGTTTTCTGGATTCTTGCCTTATTCACGTTTCCGCTGTGGTTCAACGAATTAGACGGATGGTTTCGTTGGGTCAAAACATTCTCGGTACTTATACCTACCGCATTGCTCTTAAGTTTGGGGCGTGTTGCCGTCTACGAACAACGCAGCGGCTGGTGGAAAGCCTTTCGGAAAGACTGGGTGCTTTGGGGCCTGTACGGAGTATTGGGGCTTAACATTTTAGAAGCCTCTCTAAAGGACTTAGCCTTGGGCAATTATTTTAACGCAATCAGCGGCCTGATTCTCATTGTAACCATTCCGCTCTTTAAATCAAAAGGAAGAAAAAAAGGCTGGAAATTCTCTAAAGAAAAACCGGGTGATTTACTTGTATATACCGATCCCATCTGGAATTTTCTATACACCACCTGGAACATTGCTTTCGTTTTTGCCGAAAATCCGGGTTTTGCCGCAAGCTCTCTGTGTATTTTATTGGCTGCGGAAATTTATCCGCACATCAAGAAACGGCCGGAATTATATGTTCAGGCTCGTGCATACACATTAGCCATACATATTTTAATACGCGCTACCTACGATATTTTTACACCCATAATGGATTCATCGGCATTTGCAAGCGATACCGCAGTTTACTATTGGGGTTTAATTAATCTTGTACTCCATATACCTTATCTGTTTTGGTATTTCCTCAAAAGAAGAAAAAAGTTTGAAAAACCCGAGCCCGTTACAACTTCCGAGTAATAAAAGGGCTATATTTCACAAAAGCCAATCTGCTCAGCGCCTGAGCAGAACCTAAAAAAAACCTTCCGGCCTCAATAATGAGCCGGAAGGTTTTTTATATATACAAGCAATTTTTCGTCTAATTATGACGCAAATCCGGTTCCGGTTTCGGCTTATTATCAACAATTTTTTCAATTTCATTCATAAGCTCATCGTCCATTTTCTCGGAAACCTCCAAAGCCTTCATATTATCATCAATTTGGCTCACTTTAGATGCTCCGGTAATCACCGTACTTACGTTCGGGTTTTGCAGGCACCAAGCCAAAGACAGCTGCGGCAAACTCGCCCCGATACGATCAGCCACGGATTGCAGTTTCCTTACTTTTTGAATTTTTTCATCCATGCCCTCCTTCTCAAAAAGCTCTTTCAGCCAACTGTAATCATCCAAATTCAAACGGCTGTCTTCCGGTATGCCGTCATTATATTTGCCGGTTAATAAGCCACCGGCCGGAGGGCTCCAAGTTGTTGTACCCAGTCCGTATTTTTCGTATAAAGGCGCAAATTCAACTTCCACTTTGTCTCTGTGAAATAAATTGTACTGCGGCTGCTCCATTACCGGCGGAATAAGATTTTCTCTTTGAGCCACCAGATGTGCTTCCATCAGTTGGGTTGCGCTCCATTCGCCGGTTCCCAATAAAAAGCTTTTCCCTGTTGAATAATAATATTCATGGCCCTTACTACCTCTTCCATAGGCGTATGCAAATCCGGCCGATGGCAGAAAATCAAATCCACATAATCCAATTGCATGCGCTTAAGGGCCGCATGGGTGCCTTCCATGATGTGTTTGTGCGATAAGCCGCGGTCGTTCACCCCTTCGCCGCCCCAAAATATTTTGGTGGAGATTACCAAGTCGCTGCGTTTCCAACCGGCTTTCTTCAAAACTTTACCCATTATAATTTCCGATTGCCCGCCGGCGTAGGCTTCTGCATTATCAAAAAAATTCACGCCGTGCTCGTAAGCACTTGTCATCAATTCGTAAGCTTTATCTTCATCGGCCTGTGTATGAAAGGTAACCCATGAGCCATAAGACAAAGCTGATACTTTCAATCCCGTATTTCCTAAAAATCTGTATTTCATAATGCATTGTTTTTTAAATGAGCCTTCAAATTATAAAATATTATGCTAAAA
>CAYYQW010000166.1:0-3003 GCA_964472505.1 uncultured Bacteroidaceae bacterium
GGGACACTGATTTGTTAAGATTATTATGATAATATAAGATAAAAAACACTTAACCCTGTCCAACAAATCAAGCCGTGGGGCGTTTTTTTCGTTGAGCCAAATAATTGAACACGGCAGAAATTCGTTGTTTCCGTATTTGTAAGTCAAAAAATTGCAAAATCCGACAGTTCTATTTGCCTGAGATTCGGAGTTCCGAACTTTATTTTTTCAGCTAAAGCGTTACCTTAATTCTTCCAAAGCACGCTGCAATTCTTCATCCGTTTTTGATATCAGGGGATAAAAGCCTTCGCTGTCCAGAATATTTCGTGCAATTAGTGCATGTAAAAATACCCTGAGCTGAAATTCCGATTGTTTAAAACCTTCTGCATCATATTTAATACCTTTTTCAGAAGCAAAATCGGTAAATTTTTTCAGTACATTTTGCTTTCTCAGATATTGACTAATGCTTTCGGCATCTTCAATTGCGTTAAGGGTGGCTCTGTTTTTGTCGGCATAATTCAGAGCAAATTGATAAATATGGCCGCTGTTGGTAAGCTTATGATAATAATTTGAATAGTGGGTGGTGTCAATAGGAACAAAAATATCCGGCATAATACCGCCGCCTCCGTACACGGTTTTTCCGCCTTTGGTGGTGTATTTTAGTGAGTCCGGGAAATTTGTTTTATCTTCATCAGTGAGCTCGCCGCTTCTCATTCGGTTACCGATATCGTGCATGTATTCGTCCAATCCTTTGTCGTAGGGTTTTTGAATACTTCTGCCTACCGGCGTATAATAGCGAGCAGTTGTGAGGCGAATGACACCGCCGTTTCTGAATGTGAAAGGTTCTTGTACTAAGCCTTTTCCAAAGGAACGTCTGCCTACAATGATACCTCGGTCATTATCTTGTACGGCTCCCGCCACAATTTCACTGGCCGATGCCGACCAAGTGTCAATCATTACGGCAAGTTCCGTATTTTCACAAATACCGCTTATTTTGGCTATATAGTTTTGGCGTTTGCGTGCTTGTCCTTCAATATAAACAATCATTTTGCCTTTTTGCAGAAACTCATCGGCAATATGAACGGCCGGCCCCAAGAGTCCGCCTCCGTTTTGGCGCAGGTCAAGTATCATTTTTTCCATGCCTTGGTCTAAAAGCTTCGCGGCAGCTTCTCTAAATTCATCATAAGTAGTTTCCGAAAAACGGTTGATTTTGATATAGCCGATTTTATCTTCTATCATGTAAGAAACATCTACGCTGTAGAGCGGAATTTTATCTCGCGTGATTTCAAAATGTATGAGTTCCGGTATGCCGTTGCGTTTTATTCCTACTTTTACGATGGTACCTTTTGGGCCTTTAAGGTTTTTCATAATCTCATCGGTAGAAATATTTTTTCCGGCAAATACCGAGTCGTTAATTGTTACAATTCGGTCGCCGGGCAGAATACCGACTTTTTCGGAAGGCCCGCCGGAAATGGTACTTACCACCAGAACCGTATCTTTACTCATATTAAACTGAACACCGATGCCTTCAAATTGTCCGGTCATTTCTTCGTTTACGCTTTTCATTTGCTCGGGCGATATATAAACCGAGTGGGGGTCAAGCTCTTCCAGAATAACCGGTACGGCTATGCGTTCTAAGCTGTCGGTGGATACCGCATCTACATAATTTTCCTGAATTAAATTAAACAATGCTTGTACTTTAGAGCTTTGTGTATTGGAGGCACTTTGTTGCGTTTGCTGCCCGGGCAATACCCGTGCCCCGATGTAAATACCGCCTGCCAAAACCAAAGCAAGAACAATGGGAGCTAATATATTTCTGATGGTGTTATTTTGCATGATGATTTGATTACTTTTTTATGATTATAGTATAAGAATTAGAGAATTATTTTGTTATTTATCCAAACTTGAAAAAACAAGTTCAACACCCGAGCGTTCCAGAAGGTTTAGACCGTGGGTAATTCGATATTTTTCGGAAAAAACCACGCGTTTAATACCGGCCTGTATAATCAATTTGGAACACTCCATACAAGGCGATGTGGTAACATAAAGCGTAGCGCCCAAACTGTTATTTCCCGATTTGGCTACTTTGCTTATGGCATTTGCTTCAGCGTGAAGAACGTAGGCTTTTGTGTTGCCTTCTTCATCTTCGCAGATGTTTTCAAAGCCTGAAGGCGTTCCGTTGTATCCGTCGGATATAATCATTTTATCTTTAACCAGAAGTGCGCCTACTTGTCGGCGTCGGCAGTAGGAGTTTTCAGCCCAAATTTTAGCCATTCGCAAATAGCGTTGATCCAGAAGCTGCTGTTTTTCAGATATTTTATCTTTCGGTTGTTCTCTATGGGTGTCCATATTTCTGTTTGAAGTTTTAGTTTAATATTATAAAAAATGCTTTTTTACAATATTCAGGCCGCTTAATTTAGCTTTGCTTTTTTTTTGAAGTTTTATTGCGGTTTTCACAATGCTTTCCGCATCGTAACCGCAAATTTTATAGAGTTCTTCCTGCGTTCCGTGTTCAATAAATTCATCCGGAATGCCTAATCGAACCACCTTGGCCGAATAGCTGTTATCTGCCATAAATTCAATTACACCGGAACCAAAACCGCCGGTTATGGTGCCGTCTTCTACGGTTATAATTGAATCATAATTCTTAAATACTTTATGCAGAATTTGTGTGTCTAAGGGTTTAATAAAGCGCATGTCATAATGAGCGGCTTCAATAGATTTTTCGGCGAGCATATTGCAGGCTTCTGCTGCAATTACGCCGGTTTTTCCTGCGGTAAGCAAAGCAATGTCTTTGCCTTTGCGCAGTTGACGTCCTTTTCCTACCTGAATTTCACGAAAAGGCGTTTTCCAATTCGGCATAATACCTCTGCCGCGCGGGTAGCGGATTACGAAAGGGCCTTTATCGGGAAGTTGAGCGGTGTACATTAAGTTACGAAGATCTTCTTCGTCCATGGGTGCAGCCAGTGTTATATTGGGAACGGAGCGCATGTAAGCCAAATCAAAAGCTCCGTGGTGCGTAGC
>CAYYQW010000167.1:0-2978 GCA_964472505.1 uncultured Bacteroidaceae bacterium
CCGCTTCCGAAAGCGGTCAGGGCGTATAATTGGCCGTCTTTTATTCGTTTTTGTTCCCAAAGCTCGCTCATCATAATGGGAATGGTAGCAGAAGTGGTATTCCCGTACGATTGAATGTTGTTATAAATACGATCGTCGGGCAATTTTAATAATTTTTGAACCATTTGCGATATTCTCAGGTTGGCTTGGTGCGGCAAGAGCATATCAATATCGGCTACGGTCAGATTATTCGCTTGCAGAGCTTCCATAACCACTTCCGGCATACGCTTGATGGCATTTTTGAAAACAAATTTCCCGTCCATTTGCGGGTGAATGGCCATAAAGTTTTCATGCATCTTGGGATATATCATTTCTTTGTGGCCCGTGCCGGGTTCTTTTATGGACAGTATTCGTGCAAATTCGCCGTCGGCATGCAGGTGTGTGGAAAGCACGCCTTTATTTTCTTCTTCGCTTCTTTGCAAAACAACTGCGCCGGCTCCGTCGCCAAACAGTACGCCCATGTTTCTGCCGCGCGTAGTCAGGTCTAAAGCAACGCTTTGTGTCTCAGAAGCCACCAGTAAAATATTTTTATACATACCGGTTTTTATGAATTGATCGGCAACCGAAAGCCCGTATATAAATCCGGAGCATTGTGCGCGAATATCCAAAGCAGGCACGGGAGCCAAGTCCAGTTCGTGCTGCAGTACAACACCACTGCCCGGGAAAAAATAATCTGAGCTTAAAGTTGAAAAAACAATGGCATCAATTGATTTGGGATCGATACCGGCTCGCTCAATGGCCAATTTGGCTGCTTTCACACCCATCAAAGCCGTTGATTTTTCTTTTACTTCACTAAAGCGTCTTTCTTTTATTCCGGTGCGTTCCTGTATCCATTGGTCGGAAGTATCCATTAGTTTTTCAAGATCGTGATTGCTCACTATTTTTTCGGGAACGTAATGACCTACTCCGGTAATTTTTGTTTGAAACATAATGTTTTTTTTTGAATTTTACGGTCGGTCGAAAATAGAAACAAATATATAAACCGACAAATCTATTTATCCGGAGATAATGAAATTAGAATACAAATTTGAGTCGAAAAAAAATCACTTGTTTTCAAACCATTTGTTATCTATGTTCTTGGCGGAAATTTTGTTGATAAATATCAATTATAAAAATTATTTAACAATTATTCTTTTCCGGATGTTTTTATCTTTTTATATTCGCAGAAATTTTAAAACATTTCAAATATGATTAAGAAACTATTTTTCACAGCTATAGTATTAGGTTTTGTGGCTTTCGGATGTAACGATGAAGCCAAAAACGATAAGGATAATGAAAACAAACAGGATTCAACAGCAGTTGATGAGACCCCAACAGTAGATTTGAAAATGCTTTATGCCAATCCGGGAGAGTATATTGATAAAGAAGTTTATGTAAAAGCTACGGTTGATCATGTTTGCAAACACAGCGGAAAACGATTATTTGTTGTACAGGATGACGAAAGTATTCGTATTCACGGAACCGAGCGTTTTGATGAGGATATTATCGGGAAAGAAATTCTGGTAAAAGCCGTTTTCAAAGAAGAACGCATCGACAGCGATTACTTGGCCGAATGGGAAGCTGAGGTTAGAGAAACGCACAAAGACGATGATGTTGAAGGCGTTGGTACGCTCGACAAAATTGAAGCTATGAAAGACTCAATTGCCGGTACCGAAAAGGGTTATGTGTCAAATTATTACATGGAGTTTGTGGATTTCAAAAGCACCGACGGCCACAAGGGTGAGGAGACAGAAACCAAAGATCATGATGGCGATGGCGAAGAGAATGAGAAAACCAAAGAAAAAACTCCGGTGCAAGGCGGATGCTAAAGATTAATTAAATTAAAATACAAATATTTATCGGCACTCTTCCTTTTTTTTCATCCGATAATCGGTTGTTTTGGGAGAGTGTCTTTTTTTGATTCAAGCAGTTATGAAAAAATTGAGAAAATGGAGCCGAATCTTACACCGAGATTTTGGCTTTTTCTTTGTAGGCACAACTTTGATTTATGCTATATCGGGCATTGCCCTTAATCACATGAAAGATTGGGATCCGAATTATATTATTGAGAATGAAAATGTGGAGATTAGCGCCGATTTATCAGATGAAAATTTCAGTAAAGAAATTTTATTGGAAGAGTTAAGTCGCCACGGTTTGGAGAGCCAATACGTAAATCATTATTTCCCGCGTGCCGACATAATAAAAGTTTTTTTGGACGGCCGTTCTTCCATGCTTATCAATACATCCGATAAGACTGCAAATGTGGAGCTGGTTTCAAAACGCCCGGTATTCTACGAAACCAATTACTTACACTACAACCCCAATGCTTGGTGGAAATGGTTTTCGGATATTTATGCTGCGGCTCTCATACTGTTTGCTTTAACGGCACTGGTTATGGTACGCGGTAAAAAAGGCATTAAAGGGCGCGGAGGCATTTATGTGATTGCCGGAATTATTATTCCCTTGCTGATTTTGTTTATGACATAAATAAGGTTTCGCGCTTGTAATTTATTGAAACCCTTATTTCTACTTTACGATGTTAAAACAAAAACAAGCTCTGAAAGAGCGTAATATATCAGCATTGGGCAACGCCCGATGTAAATGTAACCACCCGGACCTAAAGCCCTAAAAGGGCGAAATATTCCGCCCCTTCAGGGCTTTAACCGGTGCGCAACAGTTTCGTAGGGCGTTGCCCTACGCTAATATTTTTAAGCCTTTCAGGCTAATAATCAATTTAATATAACTCCGTAAAGTAGAATTATAAAACAAGCTTTTGAATTTGGCATTTAATTAATATTGATTTTTTTCAAACAATTATCATCGGCTTCGGCAAGCTCAGCCTCCGAAAGCATATATGTAGGCTGAGCGATACATTGTTAGGCGAAAGAATTTGATGGTCTTGATTTAATATACGAAAATCAAAAACATCTTTTGAAACAAGGTCTGATGCTCAGTATCAG
>CAYYQW010000168.1:0-2887 GCA_964472505.1 uncultured Bacteroidaceae bacterium
ATGGAAAGACAGAAACTAAAAACGGTTTTTTGCATTTATTTAGATGATAATGAAATAATTAGCTATTAAAGTATTTGCATTAGATGCTCTGTTGAGCCGAGGCTGTAATCAAAATAAATGACCAAGTTCGGCGGCAGAGTTGACCGCACCACAGACTTTAGCGAACGGAGTTACATCTTGTATTGGCTGTGGTTTCATCGAAATTTACTCAAATAGGCAATATTGAGCCTACTCCGAAAAGACTGATTTTTGGAAACAAAAATGATAGCTGTCCGGTTGTCAGCAACCGACGGGTTAACCCGTCGGTTAGACAACATTCAGGTTTTGAGACTTTTAGATATCGGACAAACTGTTTTTAGTGCTTTTCGGAGGAGACTCAATATTTATAATTTTCAAATACAATACTTTAATTAGTTGATAATCAATCATCAAGTATGGGTTTGCAAACTCAGGCAATGCTGTGCCTGAGGTTTTCGTGTGTGTTTTTGGAATATTATTTGTAAATTTAACAAAAATTCGTGTTATGGCAGCAATATTTTCAACCAACAGTTTAGATCAAGCAAAATCCGATTTTAACCGCGTGAAATTAGAAGCGGACCAGAGTAAAATTTTGGATGATACGGCTAAAATAATTGAGCCGCATATGGAAATTAATTCTTTGGCTCTCAAGGGATTTATGCTTAGAGCCATAAAACAATGGCAATCTGCCGAAAATATGGCCTTGGGCGATTTGGTAACAGCAAAGCCTGAAGTTCGTATTAAGCAGATGGCAGCCATGTTCAATAATTTAAAAGGGATTTTGACAAAAGCTTTGGTTAAGCAAACAGATAAAGAGGCGGTTGAGAAAGCAGTGGATGGAGCTTTTGAAAATTACAAAGAGAAATATGCATACAGATAGAAGCTTATTTGGGTCTTTTTTGATTTAATTTGGTAAACGCCGGGCTGCTTTTATTGAAAAGTGCTTTTTTGGGGCCTAAAGAAAATCATATCTTCACCGGAAATGTTTATTTTTGAGAAAACTTTGTAAATTTTTCTCATGAAAACAATTTCAATTTTTATCTTTTTGCTTGCTTCTTATTATGCATACGCACAGCCCGAGTTGCGTTATGAGGAAAATATTTCCTTAACTTATGCCGAGGCCGTTGATGCTTATGCTTCATTATCTGAAAAATACGATGAAGCTCATTTGTTTACCGAAGGTTTGACCGATGTCGGAAAGCCGCTTCATCTTTTTGTGATATCCGTCGATGAAGATTTTAATCCGGAATCGCTTCACAAAAAAGGAAAAGTTATTCTTCTGATTAATAACGGCATACACCCGGGAGAGCCTTGCGGGATTGATGCAAGTATCAAGTTTGCTCATAAGGTTTTATCTGAGAAAAAATACAAAAAATTATTGGATAAAGTGGTTGTTGCCATAATTCCGGTTTACAGTATTGGCGGGGCATTGAATAGAAATGAATATTGGCGACCCCAACAGCCCGGGCCCAAAGAATTGGGTTTCAGAGGGAATGCCCGGAATTTGGATTTGAACCGGGATTTTGTGAAACAAGACACCCGAAATGCTCAATCTTTTTCGGAAATTTACCACAAGTGGCAACCGGATGTATTTCTTGATACCCATACAACCAACGGTTCCGACCATAAGCATGTTATTACATTAATATCTTCCA
Organism: uncultured Bacteroidaceae bacterium; assembly: GCA_964472505.1. Taxonomy (GTDB): domain Bacteria; phylum Bacteroidota; class Bacteroidia; order Bacteroidales; family JAADGE01; genus JAYEIA01. The sequence continues at coordinate 1,674 of CAYYQW010000168.1, forward strand.
ACAAAAATCGTTTTTCAACCGAAGCTTTAGGCGATTTTGTGAAAAACACCTTCGAGAAACAACTGTATTCCGACATGAAAGAAACGGATTATGAAATGATTCCTTATATTTCGTGGATGCATGCCGACCCGCAAGCGGGCGTTATTGAATATTTTACCAACGGAAATTTTTCTACCGGATACACTTCCATGTTTAATACCATAAGTTTTATGACCGAGAATCACGTTTATAAAGCTTTTAAAGACCGGGTACTGTCTGTTTATGAATTTGAATTGAGTTTATTGGAAACTTCCCGGAAATATGCCGAGACCATAAAGAAACTGCGCAAAGAAGCTGAAAAAGCTGTTAAAGCGCAGGATGAATTTGTTATTGAGTGGAAATTGGATACCACCCGCCACGACAGTTTTGAATATACCGGTTATAAATATCTTATGTCGGAAAGTCCGCTTACCGGTTTGATGCGGAAGGCCTATAATCGCGACTCGGTTTTTACCGCCGATATTCCGTTTTATCGTTATTATAAGCCAAAATATACGGTTAAGAAACCCCAAATGTATATTGTGCCGCAAGCTTGGCGCGAAGTCGTGGATGCTCTGAAACGTAATGAAGTTAATATGTATCGTCTTGCCGAGGATGCGAAACTTGAAGCAGAGCTTTACTACATCAATAATAACAAAAAAGCCGAAAGACAGTATAACGGGCATATTGCGAATGTGGATTTTGATTTGTGTACCGATGTGCAGGAAATTCAATATTACAAAGGTGATTATTTGGTGCCGGTGAATCAGGCGCAGAACAATTATATTGTGGAAATGCTTGAACCCAACGGTGCGGCATCGTTTTTCAGATGGAATTTCTTCGATCCTATATTGGAACGCCGAGAATATATGATTCCAAGCGGATTTGAAGAAACTGCTGCGAAATATTTGGAAGAAAATCCCGGTTTGCGCAGCAAATTGGAAGAGAAAAAACGCAATGAGCCGAAATTTGCCGGCGACCATTACGCACAGCTATGGTTTATTTATACTAATTCGCCTTATGATGAAAAAACTTATTTGCGTTATCCGGTAGCAAGGTTGATGAAGCCCGTTGATTTACCTTTACAAAAGCTTAAGTGATTGTTAGTCAATATCTTTTTTGTCATGAGAATTTACGAATAGAATATCGTTTAAGTCCGGGTATTTGGTAAATACGTTTTCTTTTTCGTGCTTCAC
>CAYYQW010000169.1:0-2818 GCA_964472505.1 uncultured Bacteroidaceae bacterium
TTATCGTTCATTTACGGAGTCTCTGTCAAATTTATAATCGCTCGGTAATGAGTACCGATGTTTTTCAATCTTTTCTATAAACGACTTTTTTTTGTTTTCGTCTGATGGTTTTTGTCCGTATTTATAAATTACAAATTGCAGAAACTCCAATATTTCTTCTTTTGCTTCATTCGGCAGCCGAGAAAGAAATAATTTGGGGTTTTTCTTGAATAATTCTATTTCCTTTGAGTGTTGCATTATTGATTGTTTTATTTGTAACAAAGATACAAAAATTTGATGATTTTTTATTGGGAGTTGTTTTTTTGTGGAGTTGTGGAGTTGCATAGTTGTGGAGCTGTATAGTTGCTGCTTATTATCGGCTTGCAAGTTATTAACTGCAAAAGCCTGTTTTTTTTGTGGAGTCGTTTATTTGTGGAGTTGCATATTTGTGGAGTTGTATAGTTGTTTGTTGCTTGGTTTTTACGACTTAACGACTGTGCGACTCCACAAATAAACGACTTCACAACTCCACAACTCCACAACTCCACAACTCCACAACTCCACAACTCCACGACTCAACATTTTCTACGACAGTGTGTTATGAAGCGCATTTAGCTTGTTGGTAACTTCTTCAATTTTTGTGCGCATGTTTAAATATTCTTTTTCCGAAATATAGTTTAAATCTTTTGAAATAATAAATTGATTGAGGATTTCTAAAGCACTTCCGTATGCCATTCGCATAAATCGTGCTTTATCTTTATTTGTTCTTCTTGACGTGCCTTCTGCAATATTGGAACAGACCGAAACTCCGGCTCTTCTGATTTGATTACTTAGTCCGAATTTTTCTTCGCCGGGAAACTTTTTTGTTATTAGGTAGATTTCCTTAGTTAATTCTCGTGCGAGTTGCCATACTTCAAGTTTTTCAAAATTGTAAGTGTACATGATTTTAGTTTTTTGTTAATTTTTGTTGAGTCGTGGAGTTGCATAGTTGCGGAGTTGTATAGTTCTTGCTTATTATCGGCTTGCAAGTTATTAACTGCAAAAGCCTGTTTTCTTTATGGAGTCGTGGAGTCGCCAAGTTGTGGAGTCGTTGTTTTTGTTTATTTGTAGAGTCGCGGAGTCGTTGATTTGTTTTTTCCGACTGCGCAGCCGTGCGACTCTGCACCTCCACAACTTCACAACTCCACAACTTCACAACTCCACAACTTCACACCTCCACAACTTCACAACTCCACATTTTTTTTATTTCGTTCTAAAACTCTTAATCATTTTGGGAATATTTTCCTTATAAGCCACCAAGCCGATAAAAGCTGCGAGCAAAAGAGTGTTTAAGCCGTATTTTGCATAGATGTTGAAATCAGTATATTGACTTGCATACCAAATGGCTGCGGCAGTTAAGGCGTAGAGCCCGATGGTTTTTAGCTCGTAGTTAATCGGGTAATGTTTTCTGCTCAGCAGAAAGGAGCCGCTCATCATGGCAAAATAACAGGCGAAAGTAGCCCATGCCGAACCCATGTAACCCATTTCGGGTATCAGAATAAAGTTGAGCGTAAGGGTGATGATTGCTCCGCCGCCGGCAATAAAGGCTCCGTATTGAGTGCGGTCGGTAAGTTTGTACCATACCGAAAGATTATAAACAATGCCCAAAAATAAATTAGCTGCCAGCAGAATGGGTACTATCTTCAGGCCTTCCCAATAACGAGAATTGATGAAATATTTGGCTATATCAATATACAACATAATTCCCAGAAAGATGAGTAAACCAAAGATGATGAAATACTTCATTACATTGGCATAAATATCTTTGGCATTTTTCTCGGTTTTGTGAGCAAAGAAAAAAGGTTCGGCGGCATACCGGAATGCTTGTATGAAAAGCGTCATTAGTATGGATAGTTTATAGTTGGCGCCGTATATACCGATTTGGGCCAGTATGTAATCTTTTGAGTTTTCAATGCCTTCGGGAACTACGGTCAGATATTTAAGTAAAATCCGGTCGATTACTTCATTGACCATGCCGGCCAGTCCGGCAAAAAGCAGCGGACTGCCGTATAGCAACATTTGTTTTAGCAGTCGGGCAGAAAAGTGATAATTAATTCGAAAAAAGTCAGGTATGAACAGCAATACCGTTGCAATGCTTGCTATGAGATTGGAAATAAATATGTATCCGATGCCTATTTCCGGATTGTAAAATTCGGCAATGAAGGAGTCGGGATTTTGCTTGAGCAGATAGGGGCAAAGCAAAAGGAAAAAAAGATTGAAGCCGATATTCAAGCCAATATTAATAAATTTAAAGACGGCAAATTTAAGGGCTTTGTTTTCACTGCGCAGTTTGGCAAACGGCAGCGCCGTAAAAGTATCTAAGCCGATGATGAGGGCGAACCAGATGACGTATTCCGGGTGTTCGGGATACAGGAGCCAATCGGCTACCGGAGCGGCAAAAAAAATCATGAAGACAATGAAAATTCCGGAAGTCAGTGAAAGAGCCGTAATACCGGAGGAGAAAGTTTTATCGCGTCCGTGTGTTTCGGTTTCTGCAAATCGGAAAAAGGCGGTTTCCATGCCGTAGGTCAGCAGAACAAAAAGAAATCCCACGTAGGCATACATATCCGTTACGATACCGTATTCGGACAGAGCGAAAAGGTGTGTATAGAGCGGTACCAGAAGATAGTTCAGGAGGCGGCCCAAAATGCTGCTGAGACCGTACACGGCGGTTTGTCCTACAAATTTTTTCAGTGGTGATGCCATACTGTTTATTTTACCGCAATTTTTTTAACCATAAAGAGTACAAAGGAATATAAAGTTTAGCTTTATTGCACAGCTTGTGAAAATGAGAACTTTG
>CAYYQW010000170.1:0-2805 GCA_964472505.1 uncultured Bacteroidaceae bacterium
GAAAAGAAAGTAATAATCAATAAATCTGTTTATATGAAACATAAAATTTTTAGCATTCTAATTTCTGTTTTTATCGCTACAAGCTTGTTTGCACAGAGCAGCAGCATCGATACTAAACAGTTGGACAGTTATATTCAACAAGCTCGAAGCAATTGGGAAATACCCGGATTAGCCATATCGGTGATACATAAAGGCGAAGTTATTTTTGAGAAAGGCTACGGATTGCGCAATTTAGAAAAGAAACAGCCGGTTACACCGCAGACGCTTTTTGCAGTGGCTTCAAACACCAAATCTTTCACCTCAGCCGCTTTGTCCCAATTAGTAGAGCAGGGCAGAATATCTTGGGACGATCCCGTTCGAAAATACTTACCCTATTTTACATTATATGACCCCTATGTGAGCGAAACCATTACGGTCAGAGATTTGTTATGCCATCGTGCCGGTTTTGAGACTTTTAGCGGGGATTTGCTTTGGTACGGAAGCAGTTACACTCGTGAGGAAATTATTCGCCGCGCCCGTTTTTTAAAACCTAAATACCCTTTCAGGACAAATTTTGGATACTCCAATATTATGTTTATCGCTGCGGGGGAGATTATTCCGGCGGTAACTGATACAAGTTGGAACGATTATATCCGGCATCATTTTCTGGAGCCTTTGGATATGGATAAGAGTAATACAAGCATTACCGAATTCAAGAAAAACGATAATATAGCGCAGCCATATCATGTGGTGCCGGGAAGTGAACCGGTCCGGCTGCCCTATATAAATTGGGATAATATGGCTCCCGCCGGCGCCATAAATTCAAGTGTTTCCGAAATGCGTCATTGGCTTTCGATGCACTTAAACAAAGGCGTTTATAAAGGTAAAAAAATCCTGGACGAAGAACAGATACATATCATGCAAACGCCCCACACCATAAAGCCGGTCAGTGTTAACGCGCAAAAACTCTGGCCGGGCAAGCATTTTGAAGCCTATGCTTTAGGTTGGAATACTTTCGATTATCGGGGAATGAAAATAGTAGAGCACGGAGGCGGTGCCGACGGGATGATTTCCAAAACCGTAATGGTTCCCGAAACTGAATTTGCATTTGTCATTCTTACCAACAGCATTAATTATCTGCCCGCCGCATTGATGTACTATATCCTGGACATGTATGCAGAAGTTGAACCGAGGGACTGGAGCAGTTTTTACCACAATTTTTTTATGAACCGACACATAGAAGAGCAAAAGCGGCTTGAGAAGGCTGAAGCCGAAAGAAATAAAAATACTGAACCTTCTTTAGATTTAGAAGCATACACCGGAACTTATACCGGCGATTTGTACGGGGCTGCCGAAGTGAAGCTTGAAGCCGGAGCATTGGTTTTGGATTTTATTCCCGGTCCGTTGTTTAAAGGTGATTTGACGCATTGGCAGTATAATACCTTTAAAATTGAATTGCGTGACCGGCCAAATTTGCCGCCCGGTACCGTAAATTTTATTTTGGATGAAAACGGAAAGATTGATGAAATGCGGGTAGATATTCCGAATCCGGATTTTGATTTTACCGAATTGGACTTTCATAAAGTAAAATAATTGTTTTTGTCTAAAAAAATCCTCGCAGCATGTTGTTACGAGGATTTTTTTTGATAAAAAATATTTTAGTACTCCCAGAGCCAAGTTTCCATTTTGTATTTGGAATGAAATTCATCGTAATATCTTGTAGCTTCTTGGAAACTTGTGAATTCTCCTACACTTAATCGGTATTTGTTGCCTCCGGCCGGTATAATATCCGCGTTGATACCTTTAGCTTTCAGCCTTTGCTTTTCTTTATTGGCCGCTTGCGGATTTGGTAAGCTTGCAACAATGAGATATGAATAGCCGCGTTTGGGACTTTTCATGGCTACGTCTCCATAGTCGGCAGTCTGTGAGCTGTTATCCGTTTTTTGTGTGTTATCTTTTTCTGCGTCATCGGCTCCGTCGGTTGATTCCGGGACTACTGCATCTTTGTCTTCTGTTTGGACAGAATCCGTTTCCGGCTTATTTTTGTCTTCATCTTTTTTTATTACGGTAGTTTTCGGGTCTTTTTTGTTTTCATCGCTCGGTTCGGCATTGCGTTCAAACATTTCCGTAACATAAGTCTTGCCTGAATTCATCCATTGAGGTTTCAAAAAATAAACAGCTGCGATTGCCAAAACAATTACGGCTATAATGATGATAAAGATTAATGTACCGCGATACTGTTTTTTCGATTTGTTCTCTTTCGGTTTCTTTTCGGGTCTTGCTGTTTCCGGCATAGTGAGTTTTTCTCTGCTGTCTTCCGGAATGTTTACATTCGTTAAACCAAATGAATCGGTGAGAAGGTTTTCCGAAGGCGTGTATGTGAAAAATATTTTGTCGTCTTTCAGCTTAACGAAACTGCCTAATTCGGTAAAATTAACTTTTTTTCCGGCATTGAGTTTTGACTTTATTGTTTTAACGTACTCCATGATTTGCTTTTCGGCATCTTCTGCACTTATGCTTTCTTGTTCAACCATGTAGTCTCGGAGCAACCCGCCGTCTTTCGTTATTGTGGGATCAAATACAATTTCCTTGCCCGGCGGTGTCATTGTATTTGTTTTTTCATCAATTTTAGCGGCACGGTATTTCGCAATAAATGCCCCAAAATCGGATAAAATTACTCGGTCGTGAGTAAATAATAAATCCCTTATATATTGACTTATTTCCACTATAGATTAATTTTTGTTAAACAAAGATAAAGAAAATTATTTTATACTTCAAACGAAATCACCTAAATATTTATAAATAAGGCTTTTTCAGAACTTTTGT
>CAYYQW010000171.1:0-2725 GCA_964472505.1 uncultured Bacteroidaceae bacterium
ATTCCTTGTTTGCTTTAATTATTGCTTTACTATTATTGGTATCTTGTGGTGAGCAGCTACCACAACATAATATGATTAATAGTATTGGATAAATAAATCTATATAACATATCGCTTTTTTATTTGTTAAATTTATTTGATGAAATATTACCTCGCTGAGCGAAGGTGTGCCACGAATTCAAAAGTGGCTTTAAATATATAAAAAGTTCTTTGAAATGCTGTTTATGAGATGGAAGAATTCCGAAGCAATTCGGAACGGCCTTCCGAAGTCAGCTTACAGGAGCAGGCTTCAAACTACTTTGCAGGTGCTTTCCGATATAATCGGAAGGTATTGAGCGTGCAAAGAAACAGTTCCGCATGACGGAATTAGGTGAGAGTAAAGGAGATGAACGAGAGTGAACCGACCGATGAAGTGTCGAGACAGCGAAACATTCTGTCAAAAGCAAAGTATCTTCGCACTTTGTGATGAGTGTAACAATTACCTGTTTATTGGTTGCATGACAGACGATATTAAGGCGGCATGAACTTTACTCAGGCTCATAAACGGAACGTGGGAAGCTGAATATTGATGACAGTTTGCTTACATAAAAGCTACTAAAAAGATACGCAGGGCAAACAAAGAGAACGGCGCAAGTGTAACAGCACAAGGCTTACAGTATCAATGCAATATTCAGTGGCGGACTAAGTCGTAGTAGTGCAGAAGCTTTTGTAATGAAAGTGGAGCGAAGGGCTTAGCTTATTCAGTTTTAGAATTTTAACAACCTAAATTAGGAAGGATTAAAATGAAAGAAACAAAATCAAAATCATTACCCGTAAGCAAACTCATGGTTTGGTATGCTTACAAGAAAGTTAAAGCAAACAGAGGAAGTGCAGGAATTGACGGAATAAGTTTAGAGAAATTTGAACAAAAGCTTGAAGATAACCTGTACAAAATTTGGAATCGTATGGCATCAGGCAGTTACTTTCCGCCGGCCGTTAAGGAAGTTGAAATTCCGAAGAAAGACGGAAAGGTGCGAAAGCTCGGTATTCCAACCGTGGCCGACCGCATAGCGCAAATGGTCATAAAAGATTTAGTTGAAGGTAGATTTGAGCAAATTTTCTCCCCCAATTCTTACGGATATCGACCGCTAAAGAGTGCACATCAAGCACTTGAAGCAGTCAAACAAAATGCAAGAAAGTACAATTGGGTGATAGATTTGGACATCAAAGGCTTCTTTGACAATATAGACCACGAGCTGTTAATGAAAGCGGTAGAGGTGCATGTATCCGAAAAATGGATAAGAATGTACATTCGCCGTTGGTTGGGAATGCCCGTACAAACAAAATCAGGAGAATTAGTTTACAAAGAAGGTAAGGGAACTCCGCAGGGCGGAGTAATCAGTCCTTTGCTTGCTAATCTATTTCTTCATTATGTTTTGGATGTATGGCTTTCAATCAAATTTTCGCAAATCAGCTTTGTGCGTTATGCCGATGATGCCATAATACATTGCAGAACACAATCAGAAGCGGAATCAGTCTTAAAAGCAATAAATGACAGAGTTTTAGAATGCAAATTACAGTTGCATAAAGACAAAACGAAAATTGCTTATTGCAAAGATTACAGACGCAGAGACAATTTCGGCAATGTAAAATTTGATTTTCTCGGTTTTAGCTTTCATCCTAAAAGTCTGGCATCCAAAAGAAATGAAGGACGATTTTTAGGGTACGGTATGACAATCAGCAGAGACTCTCGTAAGAAAATTGTATCTAGCATCAGCAAGACAAAGTTCAACAGGTGGACAACAGCTAAAATTGAGGATATAGCAAACTTGCTTAATCCGAAAATAAGAGGCTGGATAAACTATTACGGACAGTTTTGCAGACGCGAATTAAACCAAACATTCAGACGGTTAAATTGGCGAATAGCCAAATGGTTACTCAACAAATACAAGCGTTTGAAAAGAAGTTTAAAGAAAGCTTACATTTTATTGCGAATTATTTGTAAGTCTCAGCCCAATTTGTTTGCGTATTGGAAAGCGGGTTATGATGTATGATTGAATAAGAAGAGCCGTGTGAGGGGAGACTTTCACGCACGGTTCTGTGAGAGGCTTGCGGTGAAACTCCGCTTGCCTACTTGACTTTGTAACTTCGCTCTTTTGTGCAGCCCGCTATCATCTCTGTTTTTAATCTCATATTGCATTGTAAAATACTAATAATTTTGGTATACTGCTTGCAATTCGTATATTTTTCAGCCAATTATATTTACTCTATCTGCTTTATAAATTGCCGGCGCATTTTGGCAGTTACAAACTGCCGGTAATTGTCCGACGTAGTTACGCTGCCGCTAAACTACGCCGAGCCTTTAGTTTTGTTTTTATTTTTAGAAACTACTCTGAGCGTGAGTCATTCCTCCTGAAAATGAAAAATACCTATATTCACTGTAGGACTGTGCCGTTGAAGAGTAAGTGGTAAGGAATAATACCCAAATTAAGATGATATATTTTGACTTCATAATTATTTTGTAAGAAGTTAAGATTCTGTTAAATACTTATAGCTATGGCTGTTTTCGTCACTGTTAGGGTGAAATATAATTATGCTCCCACCTTACTAATTTAATGCTTTTCAAATAAATACCGAAATTTTTGATTCCGAAAAACGAATAGGTTTAATTTCTGTACTAAGATTGGCCTTTTTTAACTTGAGTTTTCTACAAGTAAAATTCCCGGGCATATAAGTGTTACATATAC
>CAYYQW010000172.1:0-2690 GCA_964472505.1 uncultured Bacteroidaceae bacterium
GTTTTTCCTTTGAAACTTAAATCCGAGTCGTCATTTTGTTCGAAATTCAAATCTTTGCAAATCGTATTTACCAAATATACATCGGCATCATTGTTTAAGATGATTTCGGCACTTTCCATTTCCGATTCCTCAAAATTTAAGCGAGCATCATCATTGGCAAGCACACCGGCATAATTTAGCGTAAAATATTTGGCATCCAAACGGGCATCGTCGTCCATGTGTATATTGAGGCTGTCGAGTAAAACAGTTTCGGCACCTATACGAATGTCGCCTTCCGCACGAATGCTTCGCAGATTTTTGAATTCCAAAATAAGCGAGCCGCCCTTTGGATTGATACTCAAAACATTATTTTCCACAGAATATTCAAAGTCATTTCCATAAATCATGGGGTTACTATCCGTTTGTTTAAGCTCAATTCGCCCGTCGCCTTGGGCCAGCAGCGCATTGAAATCCTCAAGCATTAGCGAATCTTTAGCGTTTTCAATTGAAACAGCTTTTTCATTGGCCACCTCCACAATGGTTTCTACTGCATTTTTTGTGGTAAACAAAGCAACCGTAATAAGCGCAATAATAAGTGCTGCAAAAGCTGTGAGTATGATGTTTGATGTCTTCATTTCTTATCAGTTTTTAAATATTAAACATTAGATTTTTTGGTTTCCGCATACAAGTCGTTTAAGTCGGAAGGCTTTATACCCAGCAAATCCATGGTTTTGAAAAGCATAGGCAATTCTTCTTTCATAAACTCTTCTTTTTTAATTTTTTTCGCTTTCTCACGGGCACCTTCAGCTATAAAATAACCTATGCCGCGTTTGTTGTACAGAATATCCAAGTCCTGGAGAAAGCTGTATGTACGCATCACCGTGTTGGGGTTTACTTCTACTTCCGTCGCCATTTCGCGCACGGAGAGAACGCGCTCGTTCTCAGGCAAATTACCTTTCAGTATTTTCTCAAGAAAATAATCGGCTATTTGCAGGTATATGGTTTTTTTGTCGTGAAATCTCATGTTATGCCTCCTTTTCTTTAATTTTGAAATACGTAATGGCCCAAAATACCGGTGCAGTCAGGTAATAAAATATAAACTCCGGTGCCTCAGAAATCCACAAGCCGGTATCTTTCATATCCATCAGGTTAAGGTTTACGCCTCTGTCTAATTGGTGTGCAGTTGATTCAAAGGTATCACGAAAAAGATATGCCAAACCCGCAGAATACAAGCCTATACCAAGCAGAAATACGAATAACCAAAAAACGGTAAAAAACAAGGGTACCTTTTTAAATGTAGCGGCTCCTGCCAAAAATACAGATTGTACAATCAGATAAATTAGGAACAAATGCGGCAACTCATCGGTGAAAAACCGAAAATATTCCACGGAATGATTTGTTAATGAATTTCCGATTGCTGTAAATAAGAAATCGAAGAGACTGAAAGCCGCTGTATAGAAGACTGTCAAACCAATAGTTGTGAGCAAGAGCATGGAAATAAACTTTTCCAAAACCGAAGCCGGAATGCTCAAATAGCTCATGGTTCCTTCTTTGCTGCGAAACGACTTAAAAGCCATTCCGGTTATAAAAAGGCCGGTTATAAACAGACCAAATTCAAAAAACCTTGAAAATTCGGCCCAAGCTTCACCGCCTCCGATAAAATTAAGAACTACAACGGCCGTGGCTATTCCGAAAAATGAAATATAACCGACCGATACAATTTTTAAATTCTCGTAAAGTTCTTTTTGCATCAACAATAAAATGCGCCGGATGCTGAATGTTTGTATATGTGTCATAATATATTTTTTTTCTGTTTAAATGATTCGATTTAAGATTTATGAAAAAAGTGCAGCCACTTTGGATTCTTTACTTATCAAAGCATTGAAAAGCAGCTCAGTATTTGGTTTAGTGAAACGCTCATCGGTGTTTTTCACAATGCATTCGCTTCCGCCCAAAGCCGATTCAGAGTATAGTACATCGCTGCGTTCAAGTTCATCTTCATCAAGTACGGTAAAAAGTAATTTTCTTGAGATATCATCGATGGTTTCATTAAAAATGATTTTTCCGTCATCAATCACCGAAAGTGTATCGGGCAAACCTTCAATATCACGCACTTGATGCGTGGATATGATAAACAGGCGTTCATCGGTAAGAGCCGAAGCCACAATTTTTCTAAAAATACTTTTGGACGGAATATCCAGACCATTGGTAGGCTCATCGGCAATAAAAATTGGAGCATTGGTGGCCAAACCAAAAGAGAGAAAAAACTTTTTCTTTTGTCCGTATGAAAGACGGCTGATTTTTCCTTTTGCCTGTAAATCAAATTGTTTCAAATAATCAAAAAACTGCTCGCGACTAAAATCCGGATAAAAGGGCGCATTAATCTTAAGAAAAGTCTTAACGGAAACCGCCGGCGCCATAAACTCTTCCGGCATCATATAATAAGCTGCCAGATGCGCAGGATGCCTACGGTTGGTGTTAATACCGTTTACTCTAATTTGCCCGGATTTAGGGTGCAACAGGCCGGCAACTAATTTAAGCAGTGTGGTTTTACCGGCTCCGTTTTTTCCCAGCAAACCGTATATTCTGCCCGTTTCCGGCTCTAAGTTTAAGCCGTCAAAAAGTGTCGTTTTCTTTCGGTAAGAAAAGTGTAAATCCTGAATTTGTATCATGGTATAAAATTTATGTGATTATTGAAATAGTGTTTTATC
>CAYYQW010000173.1:0-2641 GCA_964472505.1 uncultured Bacteroidaceae bacterium
AAGCTTTTATTGCTTTATTATCTTTTGAACTTGCTTTGCGCTTTTCCCTTGCATTGTCAGAAAATATATGCCCGGGTTCAAACCACTAAAGTTCTTAGTTAAACTGTGCCTGCCTTTATTTCTGAAATGGGCTTGAAATCGTTCTGCAGTCCGGCCGGTTAGGGTTTTTATTTCAAAGGTATATCGCCCGGGTTCAATAACATCAGCAGTAACAGTTAGGCTTTCCCGGAACGGATTGGGTGAAACATTTTGTAGATGAAATTCCTCATGCTGTTTGTCGCTTGTAGGAATTGAGTTGATTGTTCCTTCGGTAATGTTTATTGTTTTGTCGTTTCCGCTCCATGAAAAGTTTACATATAAGATTTCCGAATTGCTGTCATAATAATAGGCCGGATTTGTATCTGAAAAAGCATCCGGCTCACTTACTTCCGGAATCTCGCTTCCTTCGGCAGTTACGCTTGCGGGATTGGCCTTTATTCTAAATACTTGAAGCTTCATATTGCGTTTTTCCGGAGCTTCGGCGTAGCTGTTGCCGGTTTTTGTGAATTTCACGCTCATTTCGTCATTGATGTATGTGGCATTGAAATGCAGCAATTCAAATGCTCCCTCTGCAAGATTGCCGGGTGATTTACCGTTGTCGGCATACAAATAGCCGTAAGAAGCTTCTTTGTCCGAATCCGGAAAATATTGGATGCAAAGGCTGTCTGAAGTGTATTCTGCAGTAGTTTTTAAATTATTAACGGTAGGAATCAGGCTCCCTGCGCGTACAAATACCGGAATGTTTTCAATATTCAGATTTACATTATAATTTTCGTGGCCTTCATATACTTCTAAACTGTGATAATCCAACCATTTGCCTTCCGGAAAAAGAACCGAGCGTTGTGAAACGGAGCGCTCCAAAACCGGTGCAATCAGAAAATCTTTGCCCCATAAGTAGCTGTCATTTATGTCGGACAGGCCGGTGTTTTGCGTTTCGTAATAATTAAGTTGACGGGCAAGCGGTGTACCGTACATACTGTTTTCGTAGGATAGGGTATAATTGTAAGGAAGCATCCGGTAGCGCAGTTTGATATAATTACGCATAATGCTTTTGTAGGGTTCCGGAAAGTTAATCGGTTCGGTAGTTCCGAGGCCGTGCAGACGCAATACGGGAGCAAACACACCAAATTGCACCCAGCGGGTAAACAGCTCATTGTCGTTATCGTTTCCCGTGAAACCGCCCACATCGGAATGCATGTAGCCTAAGCCCGACATGCCGGCACCCAGCATTATCGGAATTTGGGCACGCAAACCTTCAAAGCTGCGCTGAATATCGCCCGACCAGGGGAATGTTGAATAATGCTGCATGCCGGCATAACCGGAACGAATCAGGTTAAATAATCGTTCGTTCGGATAGTTTTCGGTATATTTTTCATCGAGCATTTTGGCCCATAAAAGTGAATAAATATTGTGAACCGATTTTGCCGAGCCCAATTCGTGTTGCATTTCAAAAGGATGCGTTTCGGGTTCGCCCAGATCGCTCCACCAGCCGCTGACACCTTCTTCACGGCGAGCTTGGTAAAAATTCCACATCCAATCTTGTGCTTTGGTTTGTGTAATGTCCAATAAAGCGGCATCGCCGGCCCAAAAACCCCACAAAACAAAAGGGTTGCCGGTTTCTTCTTCCCACGCTAAATAATTATTGGCGGCCAATGCATCGTAATTTTCAGAATTTAGTGTAAAATATGGTTCGGTAATGAGTATGGTTTGAATATTTTTTTCGGAAAAATCGTTCATCATTTCTACCGGTTGCGGCCATTGGCTGTAATCCCAATCCAAATTTCCCATATTGTTGGTTGTTCCAAACCAATACAAATCCAAAATCAATGCATCCAGAGGAAAATCATCATTTATGGTTTGATTAACAACGGAGCGCGCTGCCGTTTCATTTTCATAACCGTATTTGGATTGGATATAGCCTAAAGCCCACAAGGGCGGAAGTTTTTGGCGGCCGGTTAATCCGGTGTATTCTTGCAAAATATCGTTTGAATTGTTGCCGGCCGTAAAATAATACCTCAGGTGGCCGCCTTCCGTAAGGTATTCAAGTTTTTGTGTTTCATTGGCACCCAAGTCCAGTTGTGCCGGAAATCGATTATCAAAAAACATGCCGTAGCCTTCATTCGAAACTATGAAGGGAATGCTGATGTTGAGTGTGGCTGTGTTATTGCTGTAGCCGTAATGCGCTTCGTTGTAAATTTTTAGGTTTTGGCTCTGCCGGTTAATCGGAATTGCGCGTGAACCGCCGCCGTAAAAAGCTTCATCCGCATCCGTCTTAAAGCCGACTGAACCGCCTTCGGCAAGCTTTGTAAATCCTTCCGATTCAGACAATATGGTATCGCCGGTTTTGATATAATGCAAGCGCAAAGGGTTTTTGGAAATATACACTTCCAACTCGGAAGATGAAAAACTTAAAGATTCCTCATTTTCAGTTAGTTGCGGATTGACGGTTTCCGGTTTTTTGATTACCGTAAAGCTTGTGTCGAGCGTGGCAGAGCCGGTGTGAAGGTATTCGGCTTTAACGGTTGCGGGTGTATAAAATTGAATTTCAAAACGGCCGTTTTCAGATTCAATCGTGAGTTTCTCGCTTTGTAAATCATGGGAG
>CAYYQW010000174.1:0-2534 GCA_964472505.1 uncultured Bacteroidaceae bacterium
ATTCGGTTTGTCGTTTTAACTCTTCTGCACGGGCTATCCGGTTTCTGAGTATGCGCAGGTAGTTCAATGCTTTTTTGTTGTTATAAAGGGTGTAAGATTTTTCGGCCCAATCGACGGCAGCACCTAAATCGCCGTTAATTTCATTGATGATGGCCATGTTATAATACGCTCTTCCGGCAATTTTAGATTTGGGATTGTCGGTTTCTTTTTCCCAATAATCGGCGGCATCGTTCCATTTGCCGGCACGTGCCAGCCGTTTTCCTACTTTAAAATTATCAGTTCCTTTCACATAGTAAATGCGCGAAACTCTGTGGGAATAGGGCAACAAATCATTGGAATATGCTTTTCCCATATCATAAGCGGCAGTTTGAATCACAGCTAAATGGCCGGCTACGGCATTAATCGCCTTCATGGGGTTTACGCCTTGCCCGAATGAGCGTACATTTTTGGCAGCATCGTATTGGTCGTAAATATGCTTTCCGTCAGCATCATAAATGCGCCATCCGAGTCGCATTCGTGTATCGGCCGTGGCTTTAGTTTCCGGTACATCTACTTCCACGCCGGCTATTTTGCGCTTGACCATAATGCCGTCGTAAGTTACCCGCGTATCGGTATCAAGGTATTCCAAAACAAAAAGGGCATCCAGTTTATTTCGTCGGCAAATATCCTGCACCTGCTCTTGCTTCAATGGCGGAGAAAAAGCGGCATGAAGGTCATTTTTCAAATACAAACGCCCAAGTTTGAGCGTTTGCTCAAAACGCTCCGCATTACGCAGGCCTTCGTACAAACCGTCAACAGCTTTCAGGGCCCCAAGGGAATCGGCTTTTAGCAATCCCAGTTTGGTAATATCGGCAATTTTATCACTTAGCTTTTTCTGCTTAGTATCGGTACGATTCACTACGCCCACAGTTTTCACCGAAGAAGAAACACTCACCGGTGCCGGCTCGGTTACCCGAATGGTAAGATTATTGGTAGCACAATTTGTCAAAAATACGGAAATAACTAAAAAGATAATTGCTTGTTTCATGTGTAAAGGGTATTTTAATTATTGAATTAGACGGATAATTGATACTTGTAACTTCTTCTGACCCAAGTGCCGCATATTTAGTGATGACGGTTTCGGCAATCGGAATCACACTCGGTTTTGACACACCGGCTTCGACAAGCTCAGCCTCCGAACACCTCCGTAGGCTGAGCCCTTCGGCTGCTGCTCAGGAACCGCCTGTCGAAGCCGGTGATAAATACTTGGCTGTAAAATAATAGTTCGTAGTACTCATGCGCCTAATTCATTTTAATTATTACGAAAGCTGCTTAAAATCACAAGACCAATTCTATGCCTACAAATATAAGATAAATCTCTCTGTTTGAACTTAGATTTTGGCTTTTAAAATCCGGTAAAAGAAATACCGGTAAAAGATTTTCATCCCGAAATAAAGGCTTATTTTTGTGGTTTATTAAAATTTTATGAGCAACAAACTAAAGGGAATATTATACATGCTGATGGCGAGTTTGGCTTTTTCGACTATGTCGGCTTTTGTAAAAATCACCGGCAGTGAGATACCGGCTTATGAGAAAGTTTTTTTTCGCAGTTTTATATCGGTCATGGTATTAGCTTTTTTGGTAAAACGCAACAAATTAAAATTTTTCGGAAAACGCAAACATCAAAAAGCCTTACTGTTTCGCTCACTTTTGGGAACTACGGCCATGATTATGTTTTTTTACGGCATACCGCATGTACACTTGGCCGACGGCGCCATGATAGGAAAACTAAACCCCTTCTTCGTAACGCTGTTTGCTTTTATTTTTCTGAAAGAAAAACTCTCAAAAATACAAATACCGGCCTTAATACTGGCTTTCGGAGCAGCAGCACTCATCATCAAACCCAAATGGGATATAGAAATGCTGCCCTACTTGGCGCTTTTGGGCGGTGCGGCTTTTTCGGCCGGCGGACATACCATGTTGCGTGCTCTGAAAAGCAAAGAAGCGCCGGCCACCATTATTTTTTATTTCTCCTTAGTTACTACACTCATCCTGCTGCCCATTACGATTTTGAATTTCAAAACACCTCAAGGCATTGAATGGCTTTATCTGCTCGGCATAGGTGTTATGGCCGTTATCGGGCAATTGGGCTTAACTTACGCATACCGCTGCTGGCTTGCCGCCGAAATCAGCATTTACAGCTATTCCGGAATTTTGTTTGCCGGCATATTAGGCTTTTTTATTTTTGAGGAAGTGCCGGATTGGATGAGTATCTTGGGTGGACTAATCATAATCGGTGTTTCGTTATTGGTATATTTTTATAAACGAAGAAGAAGGCCACTCAGAAACAAACGAGCCCCGAAAAATGTCTGTGAATAAAAGTAAGCTGCGCTAAAGAAATGTTTCGCCCTTTCAGGGCTTCGAACACGAGCACGAGCGGTTTCATTACATCGGGCGCTGCCCGATGCTGATATATTACGCTCTTTCAGAGCTAATTTCTGAACTCCTAATCCCACGGAAACAAAGCTGTCGCAATTTATTTATTTTTTGATAAA
>CAYYQW010000175.1:0-2424 GCA_964472505.1 uncultured Bacteroidaceae bacterium
TGTTGAACTAAATCCCGCAAAGCGGGATAGCTTCTTTTACAAAAATATTAATCTTTTTAATACTAAAGTCGTATATCTGAATTATTTAACCTTTAAATTTTTTAGATATGCGAACAAAAACATCTCCAACTATTCTTGAACGTGCTAAAATGGCTGTTCCTGAATTTGAAAAAGTTATGGATAAATTATCTCATCAGGTTACTTTGCGTGGCCAAAGTGAAAGCACGCTTAAAAATTATACTCGACGGCTTGCTTTGTTAGTTATTCATTTTAACCGACTTCCTGAGCAAGTTAGTGAAGATGAAATTAATGAATACCTTGTTGCCTTGGCACGTGATCCTAAATCGCCTTCAAGAAGCAGTTTTAAACATATGGTGTATGGACTGCGCTACTATTACCGCTTGCTTGGTATGAATAAAAAAGCCATCGCTCTGCCATCCCTGAAGAAGGAGACTAAACTTCCTGTGATTCTTAATCGCTCGGAATTAAAAGAACTTTTTAAAGCACCTAAACTTCTAAAGCAGAGAGTAGTTTTGTCATTAATTTACTCTGCCGGTTTACGCGGTCAGGAAGTGATTAACCTGAAAATTTCTGATATTGATTTCGAGCGTATGACCATTCATATCAGGCAATCAAAATACAAAAAAGACCGCATTGTCCCATTATCTTTTACTATGGCTAAGGGTTTAAAAAAATACTTAAAGGCGGAAAATCCTCACATTTGGCTCTTTAACGGCAAAGATGCTTCCGGACGATACAGCGTGAAAGGACTTTCGTGGGTTATGCGCGAAAATCTTAAAAAAACCTCTGTCACAAAAGAAGTTAATCTGCATTCGCTGCGACATTCTTATGCCACTCATTTGCTTGAAGAAGGTGTTGATATTGTTACTGTTAAAAATCTTCTTGGCCATGCTGATATAACCACCACAATGATTTATCTGCATGTGGCTCAATGTCGACATATCAAGCCACACAGTCCATTCGATACACTTTACGGTTATGAATCGGCAAAAGAATGAGTTGGCTGACGTGGTTCGACGCTTTGTAAAGCCTCTGATAGATCAGAAAAAGCTTTCTGCCGGGCAAATCAAAGCTTTTTACAATATCTCTCAATGCCGTACTTCTGCTTTGGGTGGTCATGAAGAGCAGTGTGATTGTTGCGGAAAAAAGCGGTATAGTTATAACAGCTGTGGCGACAGACATTGCCCTAAATGTCAAAATACCAAACAGGCTGTTTGGGTGGAAGAGTTGATTAACAAAACGCTTGCTGTTAGGCATTACCATATTATTTTTACTGTTCCGCATTGCTTAAATGAAGTTTGTATTTGGAATGCAAAGCTATATTATAATTTGCTTTTTGCAGCGGCTTGGGATACTTTGCGCACATTTGGTTACACAAGTTATGGTGTTGAAACCGGTGCTGTTGCAGTTTTGCACACATGGGGGCAAAACCTCAGCTTGCATCCTCACCTGCATTGTTTGGTGCCTGCTGCCGGATATTCGCTTAAAGGACAGTGGGAAAATATTGGTAAAAATGGTCGATATTTATACCCTGTCGGCCAATTAAGTTCCACTTTTAAGGGTAAGTTCCTTGACAGCTTGAAGCGTAAACTCCGGAAGTTGAATCATCAAAATGCTTTTGTTTCTCACATAAACGAGGCTTACAACAAGCCATGGGTTGTTCATATTGAACCGGCATTGGCTAAAGCCGATCATGTGATTAAGTATTTAGGGCAATATACCCACAGAATTGCTATCTCTAATCAGCGTATTTTAGATATTTCTGATACGCATGTGAAGTTTATTGCCAAAGATTATCGCGATCGTGCTCAAAAAAAACCTGTTTCGCTTAAAGGCGAAGAATTTTTACGCCGTTTTTCACTGCATGTGCTACCTAAGCGCTTTGTGCGTATTCGTCGGTACGGAATTTATCATCACTCTACAAAGCGGAACTTAGATTTACAATTTTCCGCAGATGAAAAATCAAGTCTTGAAAAGCTTAAAAGAGCTAAAGAATCTAAAACAGAGCGCATTAAGCGATTAACCGGCTTTGATATTTGTTTGTGTCCTTACTGCAAAAAAGGAAGAATGGTAATTAAAAGTGAATTACCGCGTATTCGTTCTCCTGATAATCATCTTCCGACTTTGCTGCTTAGGTCTTGTTTGTAAATTTATATCTATTATTTTTCGTGTTTTTGCACGAAACGGATTTGTATTGCCCTATTTTAAATATAATAACATATTCAAGCTTGTAAAAAAATGATTAGGTCTAAAAAGCAAAAAAACGAACTCTAATTTTGTTATTGATACTGCTTATTCGAACCGGAAAGTTTACCAAAAACCACGAAAAAACGCCAATAAGTGCATAGGCTTAAATTCAGTGCTACAGGGATGTAGTTCAACCGGGAATACTCGCTGGGCACT
>CAYYQW010000176.1:0-2271 GCA_964472505.1 uncultured Bacteroidaceae bacterium
CTTATAGCTTGGCTTATAAAAAGCTGACCTATGAAGTTTTTTTCCGTAAAACATCCGTTTTTCTTAGAGTCTTCGTGGCAATTTTTCCAATCGGATTCTAATTTTGTTAAGCATCCGCTTTTCTTAGTGCCTTAGAGCCTTAGTGGCAATTTTAATCCTTTTCATAATGTAATTCTGCAAAGCCGGCAAGTATGTTTTAAAACCCTTATACTATTTCTTGCATAAAATATTTGTATCTGATTACGGTCTGTTATATCTTTGAGCATTCATTTTTAAATATAAAATTAAAACATAATGGCTCAAAAGATTGGTGAAATATCTCAGGTTATCGGGCCGGTTGTGGATGTCAGCTTTGAAAAAGCCGGCGGAGAACTTCCCGAAATATACGAAGCATTAGAAATTGAGAAAGAAAACGGCGAGAAGCTCATTGTTGAAATACAGCAACACATTGGGGAGCATACCGTACGAACCGTGTCCATGGATTCTACCGACGGCCTGCAAAGAGGTATGAAAGCCGTTGCCAACGGAGAACCCATCAAAATGCCCGTTGGCATAAAAGCACGCGGCCGACTGATGAATGTTACCGGAGAAACCATCGACGGCTTGGAAGCCTTAAGTAAAGAAGGCGGTTATCCCATTCACAGCGATCCGCCCAAATTTAAAAACCTTTCAACAGCATCTGAGGTTTTATATACCGGAATTAAGGTCATTGATCTGATTGAACCTTACGCAAAAGGCGGAAAAATCGGATTATTTGGCGGCGCCGGTGTAGGAAAAACCGTACTGATCCAAGAGCTTATTAATAATATTGCCAAAGGTTATGAAGGCCTTTCGGTATTTGCCGGAGTAGGTGAGAGAACCCGCGAAGGTAATGACCTGCTCAGAGAAATGATTGAAGCCGGAATTGTAAATTATGGCGACGAATTTATAAAATCTATGGAAGAAGGCGGATGGGATTTATCTAAAGTAGATATGAAAAAATTGGAAGAATCCAATATCTCAATGGTGTTCGGCCAAATGAATGAGCCTCCCGGAGCACGTGCAAGGGTTGCTTTATCCGGGCTTTCCGTGGCAGAAAAATTTCGCGACGGAGAAGGCGAAGGAAAAGGTAACGATATACTGTTTTTTGTGGATAATATTTTCCGTTTTACACAAGCCGGTTCAGAGGTATCGGCACTTTTGGGGCGTATGCCTTCGGCCGTAGGTTACCAACCCACATTGGCCAGCGAAATGGGCGAGCTGCAAGAGCGGATTACTTCCACTACCAACGGCTCCATTACTTCGGTACAAGCCGTTTATGTGCCGGCTGATGACTTGACCGACCCGGCTCCTGCAACCACTTTTTCTCACTTGGATGCCACTACCGTATTGAGCCGTAAATTATCGGAATTGGGAATTTACCCGGCTGTTGACCCGTTGGACTCTTCATCGCGTATTTTAACACCCGATATTGTTGGCGAGGAACATTATAATACCGCTCAGCGCGTTATTAACATATTGCAGCGCTATAAAGAGTTGCAGGATATTATCGCTATTTTGGGTATGGACGAATTATCGGAAGAAGATAAATTGGTTGTAAAACGTGCCCGACGTGTGCAACGCTTCTTGTCGCAACCCTTCTTTGTAGCTTCACAATTTACCGGCCTCGAAGGCGTTATGGTTTCCATCGAAGACACCATAAAAGGCTTTAACATGATTATGGACGGCGAGGTTGATAAATATCCCGAAGCAGCTTTTAACCTTGTAGGGACTATTGAAGATGCCATTGAAAAAGGCGAACGTTTATTAAAAGAGGAAGAATAAATTCTTAAATCATGCATATAGAAATTGTAAGCCCGGACCGGGAATTATACAGCGGAGAAATTGATTATGTTCAAATGCCCGGAAGTAAAGGAAGCTTTGGAATTTTGAAAAATCATGCTCCCATGATAGCAACTTTGGCTGCCGGAGATATTTTTATTAAAGAAACCGGCGGAAGCGAGAAGAATATTACCGTAAAAGGCGGCGTTATTGAGGTTTTGAAGAACAAAATAATGGTGTTGGCTAAGTAGCTTGTCTCTGCGTATAAAATGCTTCACAGGCTTTTTTTTGAATGAACCTGACCTGCCGGCGTCTTTTGACCCGGCAGCGTCTGTTTCTTGCGAGTCGAAATAAAGACGCTTCCGGATCCTTCGGATGCCGGAAGGTCTCTCAAATATAGACGCTTCCGGATCTTGCGGATGCCGGAAGGTCTTTCGGATAAATTGTCGATTCCTGTTTCCTGTACCGGTT
>CAYYQW010000177.1:0-2230 GCA_964472505.1 uncultured Bacteroidaceae bacterium
TAATTCATGGCAAATATATTATTTTTATCCAAATATATTTGTGTATAGAGAGTAGACCCCTAAGCCCTCCCAAGAGGGGAATTGGGCAGTTTCCGGCATTTAGTAAGAGGAAAACAAAACAGATGATGTTCGATATTATATTCCAAAACCGACGGTTTAGCCCGTCGGTTTTATAACAATGCAGCGATTTCCTTTCGGGAAGGTTCAATGCTATTACGTTAATGGAATATAATTAGACACGGCATTTATGCCGTGGATTAGATATAGCGTGAAATATTCAGAATTCCTGATCCATAAATTGATTATCAGCAATTTATGAGCATATATCAGTAAACTAAAATTGTCGTTTTTTACTGCAATTGCCTACAAGCTGATAAATAGCTCGTTTTCTTATCTGCCGGAATGCCCCCTAAATCCCCCGCGGGGGGACTTGGCCGAAAGTCCGGTCGCGGGTTTTGGCTTGTGGCTGACGATGATTGAAACACTTTTGAACGTCCGGCGGTTCCTGAGCATCAGTCGAAGGAAGGACTTCAAAACGTGTGGGCTGCTTGGAGCAGTAGCACGGGCACGCTTTCATCTTGCGGATTTCAGACCTTACATAATTTATTACGGTGGGGTAGGAAGCCTGATTTTATCAAAAAATAAATAAATTGCGACAGCTTTGTTTCCGTGGGATCAGGAGTTCTGAATCTGTTCAGGGGGCAGGAGTTCTGAATATTAATCATATATTTTTGGCTGAAGCCGGTATTTATCAATAATTATGACTTGAAAATTCAGTGAAAACTAAACTCACCCCTAAGCCCTCCCAAGAGGGGAATTGGGCAGTTTCCGGCATTTAGTAAGAGGAAAACAAAACAGATGATGTTCGATATTATATTCCAACAACCGACGGGTTAACCCGTCGGTTGTTAGCAGCTGCTTTACACTGATTCGTTAACAAGTATCTAAACGTTTACACTTTTTATTGTAAAAGGCAGGTCAATCAGTTCATCCAAGTCTTCACCCATTTCCATGATGTCTTCATCATCTTCATCATGCGCCCACTCAATGCTGATTTTTTTTCCCGTTTGGGCGTAATTGTTGAGCTTTATAAGCAGGTTGAAAATTTTTTTATGTGAGAAACTGTTTAAAACGTCAAAATGAAACTTACACAACAGCTCGCCCTCCAGTCTTGGGATATTGGTATCTACCCATTCGAGCACCGGTTTATATACCTCTGCAATATCTTCGGAAAAGGAAACTCCCGAAATTTCAAATATGCGGTTTTGCGCATCTAAATGGATAAAAGGTGTATTCTTTGTCTGTTTATGATATAGTTTATTCATCGGTTTTTGGTTTCTTTAAGAAATACAGTTCAAATGTATAAAAAAAAAGCTAAAACTTTAATAATTTATATGAAATTTCTTTAAAAGCCGCTAATAATTATTTCTACTCTGCGGTTAGCTGTTCTTGTTTGCTCGTCAACTTCCGTGATTTTTGGCGATTTATCCGATTTGCCCACTACATTGGTAATGCGTTCCGGCCTTATGCCGCCTCTTTTTAAGTATTCTGCTACGGCTTGTGCGCGCTTAAGAGAGATATTGCTGTCGGCTTCATCAAGGGCTTCCATGCCGTCGCTGTGCCCTTCTATGTTAATGGTCACGTGGGAGTTTTCGTGCAGAATGCCTAAGAGGTTCTCCAGTTCAACCTGTGCACGAGGCGATAATGAACTTTGATTCTGTTCAAATGTAAGCTCCGGTGTTTCCATTTTTTGACCTACGGCTATCGGGCTTAGGCGTATATCTTTGTTGATATTATCGAAAGTTGTAATTTTTCCGGTTCTTAAATTCTCTTTATGAGTCCAATAGCCTTTGGCTTTAACATTAATATAAAGAGGCTCGGATGAAATCATTGATGCTGCATATATACCGGTTCGTTGGCTGGAAACCGTTTCGGTAATGGGGACATTGTTGTTTTGGTTCACAATGCTGATACGCGCATGAACCGGATTCATGGTTTTTTCATCTCGGATTTCGCCTTTTACGTTTATTTGTCGCAACGGTTGTACATTGATATCAATATCCTCCTCTTCTGTATCTGTTTCAGCGTCGGTAGGTTCCTCTGTGTCGCTGTCGCTATATTCTTCCGAATCAAAATAGCTTAAATCTTCATCAAATTGTATTTTTCGTTCTTTTTCTTCAAATACAAAGTTTAATTCAAACTCTTTGTAGCCGTTGAATTTTACTATATA
>CAYYQW010000178.1:0-2207 GCA_964472505.1 uncultured Bacteroidaceae bacterium
AAAACGGCCGTTTTCAGATTCAATCGTGAGTTTCTCGCTTTGTAAATCATGGGAGAGATAATTGCCGGGTAATTCTTTATTGACTGTGATAAAAATATCGCCGCCTTCGGCTGTTCTTCCTACCAAGGAATAATCCTCATTATGAAATAAAAACGCTAATTTTAAAAGCTTTTCATCGGCTTGTATCTCATAAAAATCACGAATGTTAAAGGAAATTTCATACCTGTCATTTCCTAAAGCGGTCATCAAAGTATTTGGGTTTATTTCATGCCAATTATTTCTGACATGTTGCCAGTCGCGGTTATCATTACTGTCTTCGGTAATTACACCGGTGTAAGCATATACATCGCCGGAATATCCGGCAAGCTCGGCATTTCCCAAAGCAGCGTTGAATCGAATACTTACGTTTGAGTCGGTATCGGCATCTTCGGGTGTAATGCTTAAAATTTGAGCCTGAGTTGTTTGCAGAAAAAACAGAATAAGTGTTTGAAAAAGAATTGGATATTTCATGCTTGCTTGATATGGGTATTATTAGCTTGCAAATATAGTTTTTTTAATACAAGGGAAAAGTTTTGGCAGATTGAAATGCCGGCTTTGAACTTTTGCATTTGAATTTTTAAGGATCTTTTGTCAATATGCTTTAATTTTGGAATTTATCCTAAACATTAAAAAAACACGATGAATATCAGGTTATCAGAAGATAAAGACATTGAGCAGATTACAGCCATTTACAACCGAGCCATACAAGCCGGAAATGCCACGGCCGATTTGGATATGTTGAGCCCGGAACAAGGCCGAAAACGCTTTCGGAACAGCAAGCCCGACAAATACCCGATTTATGTTTTAGAAACTGAAAATAAAATTGTCGGCTGGGGCTCATTAAAGCCTTACCGGCCCGGACGAAGAGCTTTGGATGAAGCGGCCGAAATCACCTATTATATTGATTACGGATATCACGGAAACGGTTACGGAAAAGCACTGATAACTTATATGGTGAGTGATTGCAAGCGTTTGAAAATTAATTACTTATTAGCTTTTTTATTGGAGGTAAATCATGCGAGTGCCGGAATTTTAAAACGTTTTGGTTTTCAGAAATGGGGCTTCTTTCCGGATATTGCCAATTTGCGCGGAAAGCGAAGCGGGCACTTAGTTTACGGAAAACAACTTTAATCTAAAAATCGCAACAGAATTGACTTTGCTTTTTTATTAAGCGTTTTTCTTTTAAATTAAATCTTGATTCATAAATACCGTGTTTTCGCCTATCTGAAACTCCGAAAAATTATATTCTTCAATGGCTTTATACACGGTGCTTTTGCAGTCCGGTATCATAAAATCATGAAATTCTATGACTATACATTTTACCTGCGGCAACCATTTTGTGTAATTTTTTTCGAAAAGATTTTTCTCGCTTCCCTCAATGTCAATTTTCAGAATATCCACATACGCATGTTCTCCCATTAATTCTTCAATCGTAACGGTTTCTGTTGCATTTTCGGATTTTATTGTTGTCTCTTCAACCGTAAAGCCTCGAATGCCATAGCCTTTGTCTTTAATTTCTACAAGAGTTTTTTTGTTCCAAACTGCTTTTTGCAGCGGAATGATGTTTTTATAATTATCGGCATTTCTTTTCAGCAGTTCAAAGTTATTGTATTCAGGCTCAATGGCTATGATTTTTGATTGCGGATATTTTGATGAAAAATAAACCGCCGATAATCCAATGTTTGCCCCGGCATCAATTATCAATCTTGGCTTGTAAGGAATTGAAAAATCATAAGAATTAAGGCCAAAAATCTCTATTATTGTATATTCATCTATGGTATTTTTCCTGAAATATACAGGCTTTTTTATACGCGGTATTTTCAAAGCCCCTGACTTGCCAAATTTCAAAGAACAATATACCCGCAGTCCCTTGAGCATTCCATAGCTTTTTGTAAGGATTTTTAAATTGTTGAGCATGATAATTTAAGTTGTTTGTGATATTTCTGACACGTATTTTCTTTTTTGCGAATATAGAGATTATTGTGTAAAAAACAGATATTGCTGCATGCTTCAAAATCGCCGCACACTTCAAAACGTCCGACAGGACTTTTGAACGTGTGCAGGGGAACCCAAAAGAACAAACAAACAAAGACGTTTTGAAGTCCTCCGGACGTTCAAAAGTCGGGCAACGCATTATTAAGAGTAAATATAAATTAATTGGTTTCTCT
>CAYYQW010000179.1:0-2027 GCA_964472505.1 uncultured Bacteroidaceae bacterium
GAAAACACCACACGGGCGCAGGCTTATAAGTTGCTAATAATCAATTCACGGCTCAAGACTTCTAAAGCTGTAAAGTGTTGTGTAATATATGGGGTTTTTTAATTAAATACTATATCTTTGTAGTATTTAATTGAAATCACAGATTATGAATAAACCAAAAATATATATATCAATCGGTGTTTTTGTTTTTGTTGCAGCCATTCTGTTTCCGGTGCAGCTTATGGTGGAACGACCCATGCTGATAACGGAAAGATTTTGGCCCGGGGTAGGGTGGTTTCAAATTTTTTTGATGGGCTTATACGGTGCTCTCTTGTTTTATAAAATGCACAATCCGGCTAATGTTAATAAATGGCGGAAGTGGAGTTGGACTTTGTTTTCCGTAGTATTTTTCGGACAATTAATTTTGGGTATTTCAGGTTTTGAAACATTTCTTATGACCGGGGATTTGCACTTGCCGGTGCCTGCCATGATTGTAGCCGGTCCGGTATATCGTTTTGAAATCGGATTTATGACCATTTTGTTTTTAACCACCATTATACTGTCGGGTCCGGCGTGGTGCAGCCACTTCTGCTATTTTGGAGCTTTGGATAATTTGGCGGCTGCCCAATCTAAAAAACCGCGTTCTTTTAAACTCAGAAAAGCATTTAGCATCACAACTTTAAGCATAGTTGTGGCGGGAGCTTTGCTGATGTGTTTTCTCGGAACTTCGGCCGAAACGGCGGCCATAGCCGGCGGGATTTTTGGGATTATCGGTATTGGCATAATTCTCAGCTTAAGCAGAAAACAACGCATGATGGTTCATTGCACCGCTTATTGCCCCGTAGGAACGGTGATTAATTATTTGGGTCGCATAAACCCGTTCCGAATGTATATTGATAACAATTGTACTTCCTGCAATTTGTGTACGCGCTACTGCCTGTATGATGCACTAAGACCGGAAGATATAGCAAATAAAAAGCCGGGCACTTCCTGCACACTTTGCGGCGATTGCGTAACATCCTGCCATGCCGGTTCCATAAAATATAAATTCTTAAGTCTCAGCCCCGAAGCATCCCGAAATCTATATTTGTTTATTACCGTTGGTATTCATACGGTGTTTTTAGCTTTGGCAAGAATATAAAGAACTTATTTCCTAAATACGAAAGCAATCAAGCGCGGGATTATTGAATCTTCGGTTTCATCATCGAACCATTCGTCTGTGCGCTCTGCCTTAAAACCTTGTTTTTGGCCTGCCCTAAAGTATTCCGACAGATGATGCACATAGGTTTCTAATTCTTGTACGCCGTATTCTGTGGGATATCTTGCTTTTGTGCCCGAATATTGTTTGAATGGGTGAAGCTCAGATATAAAAAAAATGCCGCCCGGTTTTAACTTACTGTATGCTTGGGCAAACACTGCATCCATGTCGCTTATATGCTCCAAAACCAAATTTATGCTTACTAAATCGGCAAATTCATCGGGAATATTCCATGACTGGGTAATATCGGCTTGTTTAAAAATCACTTTCGGATTCTTAATTTTTTCGCGTGCTTTTGCAAGCATGGACTCGGAAAAATCAAGCGCAATTATTTTTTCGGCTTTCTTTAAAAGGAATTGTGTGTTTTTTCCGGTTCCGCATCCAAGCTCTATGACATCGGAGAAACTGTAATCGTTAAGAACCTGCCGAGTGGCTCGTGCGTCCAAATCGCGGGTTTTGTTCTTGTTGGTGTCGTATTGCGATGCCCAATTGTTATATGCATTTTTTATATTCATGGCTTCAAATATCAGAGCTCAGTAAATAGTACTATTTTTGAACTGCAAATCACAAATAAAAGGCTAAACATTAATACACAATTGTTGAATTGCTAAATTGTTAAATTGTTATATGGAAGCAATTTAACAATTATAATGAAATAATTAAACAATAATTTGCGATGGTTTTAAAAAAAATAACATTTTTAGGGAGTTCAGAATATAGTAAATTCCGGCTTAGAATCACTAGTGTCCCAAGAAAAATAAAAAAAGTTCTTTGAAATCACTGATATATA
>CAYYQW010000180.1:0-2016 GCA_964472505.1 uncultured Bacteroidaceae bacterium
GGGCTTTAAAGCAAAGCAGATTTATCGGTCAATTCGGTTAATCCGGTTTTAAAATTATCCAATTTCTTTTTTTGATCCAATAAATTAAAAAGCTCTTCTTCCGAAACATCCGGAGGCAGTTCCATAATCATTTTATCAACCGTTTCGAGCTGCAATTGAACAATTTTAAGCTTATATTTTTCTACTGCGTGTATAATATTCTGAGCCAATTCCTTTTTGGTCGTTATTTGCTTTTCGCCTTTTTTCTCCCACAAGGCACTCAGCTCTTTTTGAGGTGCATAAATTTCTGCAGCAATATTTCTGACTTTTTCGTCTTCATGCCGCAAAAAATATTGAGTATCCGGATGTAAACCATCCTCCAGAATAGCTTCGTAATCGGCAAAAATGTCTTTATACACCAAGTTTCTGAATTCCAAATTGGAATTTTTCATTTCACGTATAATAAAAACGGCTGCCAACTCCGAGTCGGCTTCTTCATCAAAAGCCAAACTCTCTTGTCCGTGCAAAAGCAAGTAGCGAATAATCTCTGTCTCACTCGATTCGGAATAAACACCCGAGACTGCTTCTGATAGCGGCGGGGTTTGCGCTTTTTGTTTTTCGCGGAAAACTTCTTTTTTATGGTTTACAATTTTTTTATGCAATTTTTTACCGAGCTCGTCATAAAGCACCTCATCTTTTACCCCAAGCTCTTGACTGCATTTTTTCATGTATTCATGGCGTAAAACCGAATTGGGAATTACCGAAATGGTTTGTACAATGCTTGAAATGCTCCTTGCCCGCTCTACCGGGTCGTTTTTGCTTTCTTCTTTAAGTAAAGAAATTTTAAATGCAATAAAATCCTGTTCATGCGTATTGAAATGCTCCAAAGTGGCAGAACCACCGTGCTTTTGAGCAAAAGAATCCGGATCTTCGCCTTCGGGCAAGACCACAATTTTCACATTCATTTCTTCCTGCAAAATTAAATCAATTCCGCGCAAAGAGGCTTTTAAACCGGCCGGATCTCCGTCGAATATTAAAGTGATATTTTCGGTAAAGCGACGTATCAGCTTAATCTGCTCACTTGTAAGAGCCGTGCCCGAGGATGCGGCAACGTTTTCAATTCCGGCTTGAGATAAGGAAATAACATCCGTATAACCTTCGGTAAGGTAACATTTCTTATGCTTTATAATGGCATTTTTGGCTTGAAAAATACCATAAAGCACTTTTGATTTATGATAAATATCCGACTCGGGAGAGTTTAAATATTTTGCAACTTTTTTATCTTGCTTAAGGGTTCTGCCGCCAAAACCCAATACCCTTCCGGAAATGGAATGAATGGGAAATATTACGCGCGAAGCAAAACGGTCAAAACGATAATCGCCTTTATCTATAGTAAGGCCGGACTTGGAAAGTATCTCAAGTTTATACCCGCTTTTGAGGGCATAATTTGTAAAAGCATCGCGTTTTTCAGGACTCCAGCCTAAGCGAAATTTCCTTATGGAAGCTTCCGAAATACCGCGTTCTTTAAAGTAACTTAATGCAATGTTTTTGCCCTCTTCGGTATTAAACAAGCTGTGTACAAAGTATTTCTCGGCAAACTCGCTTACTACCTGCAAGCTTTCCTTTTCCTTTCGGGCTTCAATGGCTTCTTCGGAAACTTCTTCCTCAACAATCTCAATATTATAACGTTTGGCCAGATGCCGAAGCGCCTCCGGATACGATAGCCCGTCATGTTCCATAACAAATTTAACAGCCTGTCCGGACGCACCGCAACCAAAACATTTATAAATGCCCTTAGCCGGCGAAACCATAAAGGACGGGGTTTTCTCATTATGAAAAGGACATAATCCTTTGTAATTGGAGCCGGCACGCTTTAACGAAACGTAATCGCTGATAATATCCACAATATCAACGGCATCATATATTTTTTGAACCGTATGTTGATCAATCATTCCCATACTGCAAATCTCTTCTTTTTTAAGCTTCCTGAATATCGTAACCGGCCAATTTTTTGTTTTCGGCATCAAAATCTATTCC
>CAYYQW010000181.1:0-1985 GCA_964472505.1 uncultured Bacteroidaceae bacterium
AAATATCGCTCCGAAATTAAGACCGGAAAATGTAGTAACACAATATTAACAACGGTCAACCTTATTCAGGCATCAACAAATATCGTCTTAAATCTTAATACTTACATCTTATATCTTCTTAACGTTTATCCTTAAATTCCGAATTTTCACTCCATTGCGGAAATCCGGTTTCGTTGGCCAGTTCGTATCCGACTTCAAACAGCAGTCGGGCATCGTTTACAATGCCTTGCAAATCCCACCAATCTTCGTATTCATCGGCTGGTTTGTGGTAATAATCGCGCAACCATTCGTTTTCTTTTTCCTGCATCCACGCTTTGCCGTGTTCGGCATGGTCGCAATTGCCGCGTACAAATAAAGACGGCACGCCCTGTTTGGCAAAGCTGAAATGATCGGAGCGGAAATACATACCGGTATGTGCATTCGGGTCGGGTAGGAGGTATCGTTCTTGCTTTTTGGCTGCTCGTGCTACATAATCATCCAATTCTGATTGCCCGTAGCCGGTAACCATTACGTCTTTTGTGGCTCCGTAAGGCAGCATCAAATCGTTGTTGATGTTGGCTACGGTTTTTTCAATTTCAAACAAAGGATTGGCCACATAATAGGCCGAGCCCAACAAGCCGGTTTCTTCGGCCGTGGGAGCAAAAAACATCACGGAGCGTTCCGGCGGTGTGTCCAAAGATTTAAAAGCTTTGCCTATGGAAAGCATCCAAGCCAACGAAGTGCCGTTATCCACGGCTCCGTTATAAATGGAGTCGCCGTCAATTTTTTTACCGATACCGAAATGGTCCCAATGCGCCGAGTATATAATGACTTCGTCCGGGCGTTTGCTGCCTTTTATATAGCCCATTACGTTTTTTGATGTTTTATAGCTTTGTCGGCTTTTCATGTTAAATGAAATTGCGGTATTGAGATCAATCGGTTCAAAATCCGGCTTTGAAGCTTCATGAATGACCGAAAAATCGACTCCTGCTTTATCAAAAACTTCTTTAGCCGCATCAAGTGTAAGCCAACCTTCTAATTTGCAACGCGTTTGGTAATCGTCTTCCGGAACCAAGTATAAATCCGGAACGGAAGCACCGTTTTCCACCACATTCCACGGATAACCGGCAGGTTCGGTTTGGTGAATGATTAACAAACCTTCGGCACCTTGTCGCGCCGCTTCTTCGTATTTATAGGTCCAGCGTCCGTAATAAGTCATGCTGCGGCCTTTAAAAAAGCTGCTGTCCTCGGTGGCAAATCCGGGGTCGTTCACTAAAACTACTACGGTTTTTCCTTTTACGTCTATGTTTTCATAATCGTTCCAATCATACTCCGGAGCTACAATGCCGTATCCGGCAAATACCAGCGGCGAATTTTCTAAAACTAATTCATCCTGCAGGCGCCGCGACTGTGCAACAAATTCCGATCCGTTGGTCAGCCGGTATTCTTCTCCGGCGGTTTTAAGCCGCATTTCTTCATCGGGCTTTATGCTCACTTCCACCATGGGAACTTCCTGGAAATAAGAACCTTTAACGGGGTCCAAACCAATGGCTTCAAATTCTTTTTTCAGATAATTTACGGCAATTTCTTCGCCTTCGGTAAAGGGTCTTCGGCCCATAAATTCATCCGAACCGATGGTTTTTACGTATTCGGTAATATCAGACTCGTTAATACTTTTTTTGGCTTTCTCAAGCTCATCGGCTTGATCATCGCAGGCGTTCAAAAGGAATACTGCGACAAAGATAAGATATAAATACAAGGGTTTCATAACAAAAGGGTTTTAAAAAATAAATAAATCAATACCAAAAGTAATAATTATTTGTGCCAAATGCTGCAAAAAGTTATTTTTATGGAATAATAACTGAAATTTAGCAGTATGATTTGAAATCGCCTTGTGGAGTTCAGAGCTGGTGTGTTTATTTTGTTTGAATTTTAAATGAATATTTTTATAAAATAATTAGCAACGGCATTCATGCCGTTGTAAATAAAACAATTACAAATTTGGC
>CAYYQW010000182.1:0-1920 GCA_964472505.1 uncultured Bacteroidaceae bacterium
ACTTTTATTTGTGCCTGTTCGTTTTAAGAGTAAAGAAACACAAATAATAAACATTAAAAAATTTTAAACCATGAACACACGATATTTTAACTCCCGAATCAAAACCTCAAGAAGCCGCACCAAAAGCCAATTTGTCAATTAATCATCTTTTTTCATACACACACACATATACCCAATTTACAGAAGGCCGAATACCTCATTCGGCCTTCTTCAATTTTGATAAGTATTTTTTTCGGAATTATTACCGGAAAATGTAACAACACAATATTAACAACGGTCAAGCTTATTCAGGCATCAACAATCTTATATCTAAATACTTATATCTTATATCTTATACCTTATATCTAAATATTCACATCTCCTAAATTCAAGTAAAGAAAATCATGCTGCTAAACCTCAGTTTTAATTCAAAAGCTGCTTCACCGATTTTTCAAGCACTTCCAGAGCCGTATCAATGGTATTTTTATGGGTTCTGAAACTCAGAACTACCATGCGCAGCCATACTTTGTCGTCTATCATGGTGGAAGACAAAAATACGCGGCCGTCCTGTTTTACCAATTCTATCAGCTTTCGATTAAATGCATTGGCATTGGTATTTTCCGGATTATAGCGGTAAATTGCGACGGATAAATCCGGCTCCGGGCCGGTTTCAAAGCCCAAAGTTTTTATTTTCTCATAAAAATACAAAGTCAAGAGGTATTTTTCTTCGGCAGCAGCTTTAAAGGTATTCAAACCAAAAAGTTTGAGCGGCAGCCACATACGCAGCCCGCGGAAATGCTTGGTAAGTTCGGCCGATAAATCGGCAGGTGAAGGTTCGGCAGGAGTTTCTGTCTTATCTTGCATGTAATTGGCCGTATAAAAATGGGTTTGGCTCAAAGCTTCCACATCTTTAATCAGAACGGCTCCCACGCCGTAGGGAAGAAACAATCCTTTGTGCGGATCAATGGTAACGGAATCGGAGCGTTCAATGCCTTTAAATCGCGGGCGCAATAGTTCCGAAAACATAAAAAACCCGCCGTAAGCCGCATCGGTATGCAACCAAAGATTGTAATCGCGGGCAATGTCGGCAATTTTATATAGAGGATCAAGAGCGCCGGTATCAGTTGTTCCGGCCGAGGCAATTACCAAGAAAGGCAGTAAGCCGTTTTTACGATCCAACTCCGTTTGTTTTTTCAGCGCTTCGGCATCCATCCTGAAATTTTCGGTAATCGGTATTTTTCGTATAATGCAGCTTCCCAAGCCGGCAATGCGTATGGCTTTGTCGGCCGAGTGATGCACTTGCTCGGTGAGGTAAATAACGGATTTTTCAATTTTATCCGGTGTGATATTTTTCTTGTCGCGTGCTGTGGCCACGGCAATCAATGTAGCCACCGAGCCGCCGGAAGTTAAATTTCCGAGGGCTGTTTTCGGGAAACCTATCCATTCGCACATTTTTCGTATCATGGTATTTTCCAACTTAACGGCGCCCGGGCCGGCATAATAAATTCCGGCATACTTATTAAATACGGCCGCCAAATAATCGGCCAAAGCCGAAGGATAAATACCGCCGCCGGGTATATAGGCCAAATGCCCGCCCGAAGCCGGATTCAGCCCGGGTCGATCCACATCGCGATCCATTTGTTGCAAAATTTCATGCATTTCCGAAGGCTCGTCCGGAATATCAAAGCTTTTTTCCGATATTTCTTTTTCCGTATAAGGTTCAAAGGCTTTGCGCTCGTGTATTGAATCCAGAAAACCGTCGGCATAAGCAATTACTTGCGTATTCCACTGCTTGCGGGTTTCAAAATCGGGTTCTAATTTTAAACTTTCTTTTTCGAGTGCCTCAATGCGTTCGATTATATTCTTTTTAACCATTGCAACATTTTTTTGAGTATTAAGTTTGTAAAAATATAAAATTCACGGCTGTTTTAGCTTTTAACG
>CAYYQW010000183.1:0-1633 GCA_964472505.1 uncultured Bacteroidaceae bacterium
AGTTGTATGAACGAACAATCAATATATCCTTCAAAAAAAGTTAATATTTTTGAAATAAAACAAGACGATTCTAATATATACATATATTATACAATCCCTTTAGAGACTTTATACTACTCTTCTGGTGTTGACTACAAATACATCAATAGTTTTTCAGAAATTGAAGCTCGTTTTATAAGACAAAACATTAAATCTAAAAAGAAGCCGAAAAGCGAAAGCATTCTTCTAAAAAATACAAATGATAGTCTTAGGATAGCTAAATATGGAATTAACACATATTTAGTGAAAATCCCCAATAAACTAAAGATAAATAAAGAGTTAAATATAGAAGAGATTATTGTCATTAAGGATTAGGCACTTACGCCCGATAAGTGAAGTTTGTACCCAAGCCAAAAGCATCGCCCACACGGCAGGCCAAGTCCCCCTTGGGGGATTTATGGGGTTTTATTATGCCGCCCGTTACCTATATGAAACCGGTAATTTGCAGCACCAATTATTCTCCGAACCATTGAAGGATGTAACTCATTAATATAAATCAGAAAAGCTAAGCATAGAATTTTACGACGCTTTTTTAATTTACAATTTATCTTTCAGTTTATCCGGGTTTTGATGGTTGTTCCAAAAATAAATCAACTCAACGGTATTTTGATCTTCTATCCTGTAATACAGCGTTATTTGTTTTACTATCAGCGCAGAGCGAGTATTCCTATACTCAGTTAATGCAAAAGTTTTTGGATTTTTGCTTATTATATCTATTGTGTGAAATACCGCATCAATAAAACTTTCTGCTTGTTTTTCCGTCCAATTTTCAAGCAGATAATCAATATTTTGCAGGTAGTCATCCCTTGCCGGCGCAGACCAAATAATATTATACATTATTTAAACAAATTTGGATAGCGTTCCTTTGTTTCTCTCATTACTTCTGAGTGAGTGAAACTTTTGCCTTGCTCCAAAGCTTCAAGCCCCTTATCAATAGCACTTTTTTGTGCATCTGTTAAATCTTGGGTTTCTTCAAAAGTAATAAAGTCAAGCGTTTTGATATAATTGAGCAAAGCCAAGGCTTTTGCATTTGTGGGATCTATATTGATTGTTAATTGCATAGTGCTATGATTAAAATGCGTATTCATGTTTGCTTTTTGTGCTGTAAATCAATGATTTTATTGAATTACAGCGCTACTTTATAGGCAGATAAACAAGAACAACGCTTTGTTTAATACAAATATAAGCAAATTTTTAAAAAAGTAATCCTTTGTCCATTTAAAACTCAATTAAAAGAAAAAAGAGTAACCGCTCGAATGCGGTGTGCCATGAATTAAAAGATGGCTTTAAATGTATAAAAGCTCTTTGAAGCTGTTTATTACCTCTGTTCAGCCGAGGCAGTAATCAAAATAAATAACCAAGTTTGGCGGTCGGCTCTGCCGCCGTCGTTTTATTTCCAAGGCTTTGCCCGGATAGGCTGACGAACCGGAAATAATATGTATTTTTGAAAAAAAACCATGTCCCCCGGCTTCAAAATGAAAAAAAGGGAAGGCTTTTACATTCCGGCACTATAAATTGTCGGGCAAAAAATTATGCCGATGAAGATAATATTCTTGATGTTAGTATTATTAGTTTTTTCCGGAAACCGGTTAAA